>JAADHN010000111.1:0-117920 GCA_013151865.1 Kiritimatiellota bacterium | reverse complement strand
TAGTCGTCGTGTGCGGCGTCCGCAAAACGCGGGTCCGCGATCCGCGAGTTTCGGTCCAACCCCGCAGCTTGCCAAGCCGCGAAGTCTCCAGTCGGAAAGGCGTCCTTGCGGGAAGCCAATTCACCGTCCGGCTGCCAATATAGATTCCAATCGCACTCGGAGAGCACCCCCGGGACCCAGCGGTTGATGCGAATCATTCGACCGCGAGCCGCAAACACGATATTGCGCCGGAATTGATTGTTCCGCATGAACCGATTACCGTTGCATTCGATCTGTTGATCCGTCCCGTCCACAAACACGTTATTCTCGACAACATTGTTCCGGCCGATGTGAATATGCAGGGCGCCGCGGACTGTCCGGGCCACGATATTGCCGTATACCATCGTCCCGCTGGAGTAATCGTCCAGGTAAATGCCCCAAGTGTAGTGGGGAGAGAGGAATTCGCCGGTTTCCGTCGTCTTCAGCCCGACGACATCGAGGATGAGATTGAAACGGATGATGTTGCCGGAGTCCGCCCTGTCTCGCCCAAGCGTTTCGATGGCGCCGGTGTCGTTCGTTTCGAGGTTCGACCGCTCAATGCGGTTGTATTCGACCACGTTTCCGTGCGAGGCGCGACCCCCGGAAAACGATTTGAGGGAGATGCCGTATCTCGGCATTTCACGGATGGTGTTGTGGGCAATGCGGTTGTCGCTTCCGGTCGTCACGTAGACGCCCGCCACATGTTTCCAGATTCGCCCGCACCGTTCGATTCGGTTTCCGGCGATCTCGTTGGATCGGGGCTGGACCGACGACTCGGCGCCCTCCAGAAGGACGCCTCCCTGGCCCCCATCGATGATCGTGTTGGCGCAGATTCGGTTGTGGGACGAATTCCCGCGCAGCCGCACGGCGTATCCTCCAAGGCCGACGAAACGGCAGTCCTCGATCCTGCAGTGATCAGCGTTTTCGATCTGGATCGCGGCGTCGTCGGGGGTATACACGGAGTCCATCTCGAGCGAATACCGCGTATGCCGAAACGTGAATCCGTGAAACTCGATGTGCCCGGCACGGGCTGCCGCCGCAATGTCGTCGTCGCCGTGAATCCGGATCAGCGAAAACAGGGCTGGGGCGACCGCGTCGCGACGTCCTTTGAAATCGGGCGTCCGGGGCCGGTAGTACAGTCGTCCTTTTTCTTGATCCAGGTACCATTCGCCCGGTGAATCCAATGCCTCGAATACGTTTTCGACATAGTATCGGTTCCCTGGGCGAAGATCTTGAGTACAGTTGCGGCCTTTCACGTAAACCGTGTTTGTCGAGAAGTCCACGTGGTCCACGGAAAGGATTGCATTCACCCACCCCCACGCCGGGAAAATGTGAATCTCCGGTGCGGGCGACCGCGGCCACGGCCGGATGTCTCCCGTGCGGAAGAAGAAGCGATCCCGATGCCATTTCGAGCGGGAGCCGGGGCTCTGCGATACCCCGTACTCCTTGGCCTTGCCCTCGATAAACGCCTCAGCCTGGACGGTGATTCGGACCCGGGTCGGGGCGACTGCGGGCAGTCGCGTCCCTTTCGGGGTCCAATCCGGATCGTCGGTCAAGACAAACGCGTCCAAATTGAGTCCGCCCCCTTTGACGTTCGTCCAGCGAAGCCGGTGTTTCCCGGGCGTGAGTTCGAGTGCGGCTGTTCGGCGCCACTCGAACTTGTTCCAGGCGCCCGTGTCCGGAAGGTCCTTCAACCACACTTTCGGACCGTCGTCCACCTGTAGGCAGGTGCGGTCCGCCATGTCGGTCCGGCCGAAGGCCTTGTTCAGCGCCCCGTACCGCGTCCACACGGAATAGCGCCCTCCCTGTGGGACCGCAATGTCCCACACGAACGTGTCGCCGGGCGTGTGGATGCGGACCAACGTGGCGCCGAAGCCCGGTTTGATCGGCAGCGGCTTCTGTCGGGGGGCCACGAATGCCCAGCCCCCGGTATATGGACGGGTCGGATCGAAATTGGGCGTCCGTGCTCGGATTTCCCGGTTGCCGTCCACAAAGAACTGGCGGAATTCGGGCGTGGCGCCGGCCGGTGTTGCGATATCCGCAAACCACAGATTGTCCCGGCCCCGTTTCCATCCGGCGATCCGCCGTCCGCCCGATACGGTGACTTCTTCGCCCGGCCACGCCGAGAACACGACCGGTCCGGCGGCAGTGCCTGAGCACTCCGGACCGAGATCGAGCGGGGCATCGAGGTAATACACCCCGCCCCGCACCACGATTTCGATTCGGCCGCGAAAGTGCTCTCGCCCGCGGAGATCGCGGATGGCGCGCACGGCCCGCCCGAGAGTGGCGAACGGGCCGTCCGTTCGGGCGGCATTGACGGCGGGACGGCGTCCCGACCAGTCGTCCCTGCCGTTTGTCGCCACAAAGAAACGCCCGGGGCCCGGGGCGGGGCCCGCGTTCGCTGCGGCAAGTGCGAGCAAGGGGAGCGAGACGAACGTGGAAAGCATGATGGGGCTCTCCGGTTGGTTTGAGATCGAGGGCGATTCCCCCGGTCCGCGGTTCAACTGTTTGCGCGAATGAATTGGGTCAGTTCTCCGATCCGGGCGAACGCCAGGCGGGTCACTGGGTCGGCGCCTCCGCAGTAAAGGGTCAAACGGCCCGTAGACGGGGCGGATCCACCAGAGCCGCGCGGCCTTGGACTTGGGCCAAGCGTAGCGTATGGGTTCGCTCCGTACAATCCGCGCCATGCGCACTTGCGAACGGCGGAGGCACGAACGCGACCGGCTCCCGGGGGGGTAGTCACTCCTCCCGGGCGGCCATGGCGCGGAAAAAACGAGCCAGGTAGTCGTTCAAGACCCGATCCATGGCCATCGACGTCTGGGTGGCGCCCGTAATGGCCTGGACGTGGTGCGCACCTGCCATCGAGCCCGGAGTGGGGGCCGTACCGCTGACAACCAATCGCTTCCCGTCCCGGAGCGGCGGTTCGACGGCGAGTCCTTTCGCAAACTGGCGGGTGAAGACCGGTTCGGCTACACGCCCGCCCAGCCCCGGTGTTTCGGTTTGGCGCAGAATCACCAGCCCTACGGTGCGTTTCAGGTCCGGAGACAGGGCCAGAATACCTTCGATCGGGGCCCAGAACCCAAGCCCGCGAAAGCGGAACCCGTACGCCTTGATTCGGGTTCGGGAATCGTCGGCATAGGCCTTGATCAATTGGAAGGTCCAACCCGTTTCCGGGTCGCGACAGACCTCCTTCGAATCGATGCGGGCTGCGGTTAGACGCGCGGCGTTGGTGCGGTTTGTTTCGCGCTCGCCGTTTTTCAGGTCGAAGACCTGGACCAGAGCATTCTGGTAGAGGAGTTCGGTGTTTCGCTCCACGAGTCGGGCCGTCGCGAGATGAACACCGGTCACCGCCGCGCCGAATAACGCGGCAATTCCCATCATAAATACTACGGCAAAAATTGGATGTGCACCTGATTTCATGGGCCGGGTCCGCTTGTGACGGCCATTTTGCGGGCTTCACGCCGACGGGCGTGGGCGCGCGTGAAAAGCTCGAGGGTTGGGCCGACCGTGTTGCCGAGCAGAATGGCGAATGCAACGCCGCCGGCAAAGACCGCCTTCCAGCGCAAGAGGATGATCATGGCGCCGATGAAGGCGCCGTACAGGTATTGGGCCGGACGGTGCTTCGGAGCGCTCACCGGATCCGTGACCATGAAGAAACAGGCATATAACAGTGCTCCCGAGCAAAGTGTCCAAAGCAGCGGCGGGACGGCGGAGATTCCCAAGACGTTCCGGAACAACACGGTGGCCGCCACCGCCCCCCCCAGACTGCTTGCAACCAGGCGCCAATTGGCGGTTTTTTTCACGAGCAGGAAGAGGCCCCCCGCCAGAACAAGCAGTGCCGACACCTCACCGACCGAACCCGCCGCCAAGGCTCGCCGCACGCCGTCGTTCCCGGCAAAAAGTTGTCCGATGTCGCCCGTGACCAGCCGGGACAATCCCACGCTCCAGCCGAAATCGCGTCGCGCCCACATGGGGGTCGCGGCACTGACGGCGTTCACTCCCTCGATCATGCGTCGCGGCCCCCAATGCACGAGTCCGGCCGCACCGCCGTGCCAGACCGGGGCGAAACGGCCCGTCATGGCGACGGGAAAACAGACGAAGAGGAACCCGCGGCCCACCACGGCGGGGTTGAATACATTGCGACCGAATCCCCCGAAGACTTCTTTGCCGAAACCGATGGCCACGACGATGCCGACCGCCGCCATCCAAAAAGGAAGTGTGGGGGGGAGCGAGAGGGCGAAGAGCGCGCAGGTCACCAAGCACGCTTCAGTGAGTGGGTCTCCCCGGTTGCCGGCCATGCGATACTCGACGCCGCACCCGACGAGGGTCACCCAGAGCACCATGGCGAGGACACGCCAGCCGAAGAAGTAAACCCCGCCCACCAGAACGGGGAGCAAGGCCAGCAATACGTTATCCATGAGGCGCTGGCGCAGGAACCGCCGCCTGCGGGGACGGACTTTGACGAAGGCGGTCGACGGTGCTGCACCCATCGGCGCTTCCTCTCACTGTCTATAGCGGTCGGACCGGACCCTGCCGCGGCATTCGGGCCGGCCACCGTGTTTCCCGATGTCCCGGCGGTGAAGGGGGCCGGCTACCCGGTGCGTTCTCGTGGCTCGCCGGTGTCGGACCGGGCCGGTACGCCGGGCCGCTCCGCCGACCCCCGCAGACCGGTGCATGCACACCCGGGACGGTGCGGCCACGTGAGGGTGAGTCCCCGGCCAAGAAAGGAACGGTCGAAGTCCAGGGTCGCGGACTCCAGGAGCTGAACGTATTGTCCCGGTACGAAAAAACAAATGCCGCCTGCCTCGACGACGGTTTCTCCGACCTGCGGTCCCGCGGCGGGTGCGATCAGGGGAGTGCTGCCGGAGCAAGTCCCGAGGAGGCTGCGAACCCGGAACCCCCGCGTTCCGTTTCCCGCAGCCTCGAGCAGGCCCCGAAGTCGGTCCCGTGCGGCGGAGGAGAGTTGCATGGTTCGAATCCCGGAATCCAGGGGGAAACGACACGGACAGTTTCCCAAGGGTCGCGCTATGAGGATGACGGGTCCATCCGGTCCGGCGTCCGCTTGATCAAGCGGACCTTCACCGTGCCCGCACACGGCAGGAGTTCCGCTCCATCCACGTGGGACCGGAGCGCGGCGAGGGCGTTGCGGAGTGTGTCTGCGGCGTCCGTTGTCTCTACGTCTGCTTCCGAGGTGGGCGGGCCGTACAGGGTGGCGCAGACATGCCGCGGAGAACGGCGCAGCCGCACTTTGAGTCCGGACGATTCGGTTTCTTCCGCCTCGGCCTCGGTCGCGATCAACTCCAGAAACGCCCTCACCACTGCCGCGGCCCAGACCAGTCGGTCCCGTTCTTCGAGGCCTGTTTCCGCGCAAATCTCCACAGCCGCCTGTTTGAGGCTTTCCGCCTCGGACCGGGCCGGAAGGAAGAACTTTTCGGTGACCGCGTGAAGTCCGCCTTTGGCGCCCCGATTTCGGACGCTCAGCAAGAGTAGTTCGCCATGCGTTTCGCCGGCGGACAATTGCCAAGCGTCGAACATGTCGCATTCGGGATCCGGGGAGGCTGTCGCCGACTCCGCGATGCCTTCGGGTAAGCCGCCGGTTGTCCCGCTTCCGCAGGCGAGCAGCACGCTGCCGATCCCGGGTTCGATTTCCCTGGAATGCACGGCCCATCGCCCCGCCGGCGCGGCCCCCAAAGGAACGGTTGGCTCCGGTGCAATGCGTTCGACTCCCTTCGACGTCAACACCATCGGAGTCTCGCCGCCGGCCCCGAGGAGGGTGCAGTCGGTGCCGTTCTTACCGAACACCGCTCCCTGAAAAGCGATGGCCAGGCTCCCTTTCCACCGGTTGAACAAATAGCGATTGAGCCGGCCCAGGGCTTGACTGGTGTCGAAGGTGCCCTCGATAAGCGCGTGAACGTGGGTGGCGAGTCGGTCCAGGATTGCGGCGGAGTGAGGGCGCGTCTGCCGGAATCGTCCGACATAAGCCATGGCACGCCCGTCCGACAGCACGCCGGCGTCGTAAAAGAGTTCCCCGGGACCCGCCGCCGCGGGCCGACAGGCGAGAGAGAAGAGATACGGACCCGTATCGGTGGGCAGCGGCGGGTGCAGGGCCTCGCTGAAATAGTGGGAGAATTGCTCTCCGGCCCCGCGGTCCCCGTTCGCCCGAGCGATATCGCGCCCGGCATCCGTCAGACGCTTGAGTGGAATGTTGCGCAGAGCCACGGTCACCAGATTGCAGAGGGCGGAGAAGACCTGTACGTCCCATTCGTTGAACGGTCCGGTTCGCTTGTTGAGGATCAGAAAGACACCCACGGTGCGCCCCCCTTCCGGCGCCCGCAGGGGCATACACAGATACGAGCAGGTCTTGAAACCGGTGGCCCGATCGAACGACGGATCGAAGCGCGGGTCGTTGTACGGGTCGTTCGAGATCAGATAGGTCCCGGTTCGGGCCACCCACCCGGCGATCCCCTGGCCGGGGGCAATGGTCTTGTCCCGAATACTCTCCCCGGCAGGACCGGTGGCCGCTACGAAACTCAAGCGCCGTGTGGTCTTGTCCAGCAGCAGCAGCGATGCCGCCTCGGCGTCCATGACGTTTTCGGCGGCATCCAAAATGATGCGGAGCAGTTCGGCCGGGTCCGTCACCGCTGTGAGGGCCGACGCCAGATTCAGCATCTTGGCTGCATTCTCGGCACGATGTTTGGCGAAGTCGGCTTCGGCAGGTCCGGACGGGGCGTGCGGGAATGCCATTTTCTGAAAACCCCCGGTCGTGAAGTGAAACTCGGCAAAAAAAGCCCGTGAAGCGCCGAACCGCGTTGGCGTGGTTCCATGTGGCGGGATTGAAAACAGAGAGACGCAAACCATATTATAGCCGCTTTTTCCGCCATTACCGGCGCAACGGGCAGGGGCTGCAGGACCGAATGGATACGTCGAGGAGAAACGCATGCGGAAGCGGGAGACGCTCAGTCGAACGTTCACGCTCCTGAATAAACTCGGCCTGCATGCTCGTCCGGCCTCTCTGCTCGCCCAGCTCGCCGGCAAATTCAGGTCCGAAATCTCTGTTCGCAGGGGCGATCGAGTCGTGGACGGAAAGAGTATCCTGGGCCTGATGACGCTGGGCGCGGGCCAGGGAGTGTCCCTCACGGTTGAAGCGACGGGCGAGGACGCCGCGGAGGCATTGAATGCCCTCGACAGACTGTTCGCCGAAAGATTCCACGAAGAATGAACCGGTCGCTCCGGAGAGGCCCGTGACGCTCCGGGGCATCGGCGTTTCCGACGGCATTGCCATCGGTCCTCTGCTCCCCGTGGGACGCCGGGAGCGGCAGGTGGTCGAGAAAGAACTCTTGCCTGAAGAGATCGAACCCGAAATCGTCCGCTTTCGCCAGGCCGTCGACGCAACACGGCGCGAACTCCAGCGGGTCCGCGACCACACGGCCCAGGCACTCGGTGAAAAAGAAGCCCGCATCTTCGATGCCCACCTCATGATCGTGGGGGACGATTTCCTTATCGAGGAAGTCATCGCCCGCATTTCCGCCCGGCGCCGCAATGCGGAGATCGTCTTCCTCGAAGCTGTCGGTCGGTATATGGACGCCTTCAAGAACGTGGAGGACGCCTACCTTCGCGAGCGGCAGACCGACCTCCACGATGTCGTGGACCGGGTCGTCGACAATCTGCTGGGGATTTCGGATGTGGACCTCAGCTCTCTCCCCGGGCCGTGCATCCTGGCCGCCCACGATTTTTCCGCGTCGCAGACGGCCGGCATGGATCGGCATAACGTCCTTGCTTTTGCCACGTGCCTGGGCAGTCGCACCTCGCATACCACCATCATGGCGCGCGCCTTCGAGATTCCTGCCGTAGTGGGCATCCCCGGGCTGATGGACCAACTCCGGGCGGGAGACACCGTCATCGTGGACGGGACGCGCGGTTTGGTGATCCTCCGGCCCGAGCCGGCCACCCTCCGCCGTTACGAGGCCCTGATCGAAGAACGCAAAGAGTGGTTCCGCAAGGTCGAGCAGGAGCTGTCATTGCCGGCCCAGACCCGGGACGGCTTCCGCGTGCAACTCGCCGCCAACGTGGAACTCCCCGAGGAGATCGACGCGGTCCGCAGCACTTACGGAGTGGGAGTCGGTCTGTTTCGAACCGAATACCTGTTCATCAACCGCGCCACCCTGCCGTCCGAAGAAGATCAGTTCGAAGCCTACCGAAAGACGGCCGAGGAGGTGTTCCCGCAGTCTGTAATCATCCGCTCTCTGGATATCGGCGGCGACAAGTTTTTTTCGGATATTGCCGTACCCCAGGAATTGAACCCTTTCCTGGGAATGCGGGCGGTCCGGTTTTGCCTGTCCCAGCCCGAGGTCTTTCGCTGTCAACTCCGGGCCATCCTGCGGGCCAGCGCGTTCGGCAAGGTCCGCGTCATGTTCCCCATGATTGCAACCCAAGAGGAACTGGCCCAAACCCTCGCTCTTTTGAAACAGGCCATGCAGGAGCTGGACGAACGCGGCGAACCGTACAATTCCCACCTGGACATCGGCATTATGATCGAGGTGCCCTCCGCGGCCCTGATCGCCCACCGTCTCGCACCCTACGTCGACTTTTTCAGCATCGGGACGAACGATTTGGTGCAATATGCCTTGGCCGCCGACCGGTCCAACCCGGACACGGCATACCTGTACCAGCCGGGCCACCCCTCCATCCTGCGGTTGATTCGGGAAGTCCTCGAGGCAGCCTGGGCTCACGGAAAATGGGTGAGTATGTGCGGGGAAATGGCGGGCGACCCACTGTTGACGCCGCTCGTTCTCGGGCTCGGCATCCACGAATTGAGCATGAGCCCGGTCGCTCTCGGTCCGATCAAGACTTTGGTGCGGCGCCTCAATATGTATGAAGTCGAAGCCCTGGCCGCCGAAGCGCTTCGGCAGGGCACGGCCCGGGAAGTCACCGAACTTTGTCGCGACCTGCTCCGCCGTACGGCCCCCGAATTGCTCGTGGCCGAGAACAGTGCCCCGGCCGGAGCGACGTGTACGGAAAACCGATGCGCATAACCGGGACCGTGCGCCCGGTCCGACCGCCGCCAGAACGCCGGCCACATCTTGCTGGGGACTGAGAAAACCACGCCCCTTTTCTGCCAGCCGCACGCCGTCAAGCTCCTGTGCCGATGAGAATGCGGGCCGCGAACGCCTTGCGCTTCCGGACCCGATCCAGCAGCGGCAGTGCCTGCTCGAAGGAGACTCGGTGCGTAATGAGTGGATTCGGATCGAAGTCGGCCTGTGCCATGGCCTGGACCACGGCGTGCCAATCGTCATCCATCCCCAGGGGAGTGTACGTCGAGTTCCACGTGCCGAAAACGGCCAGTTCCCGGCGCAGAATCCGGGAGATGAGTTCCGGCGGAAGAGTGACGGGGGCCGACGGATTCCCGAGCAGGACCACCCGCCCGCCGACGTCGGCGGCCTCGATTGCCTGGAGCAAGGTCGCCGGTACGCCTGCGGCTTCCACGACCAAGTGGGCCCCCCGGCCTTTTGTCTGGGCTTGAACCATCTCCGGGGGGGGCGTCTCGCGGGCGTCGAACGCGTGATGGAACCCCAGGCGCCGCGCCAGCTCGAGCTTCTGCGGATCCACGTCGAAGATCAAGGTCCGTTCGGCGCCGTGTCGGCGCGCCCACAGCGCGACCAACAGACCGACCGCCCCTCCGCCCAGGACCACGACGGTTTCGCCGGCGCCCGTGCCGCCGCCGCGCCGTAGTGCGTGAAGCGCCACCGCGGCCGGCTCGGTCAGGGCTGCGACGTCGAGCGGGACGTCGTCCGGCACCGGCAACAGGTTGCGTTCGGGGGCGGTCACGTACTCGGCGAGCCCCCCGTTCCGGCGCGAGCCGAGGTAGTCGTAGTCCCGGCAACGGGCGTAACGTCCCTGCTCGCAGGCCGGGCAACGCCCGCACCACAGCAGGGGGAAAACCACGACGCGATCGCCCGGCCGGACCCGGACGGCGCCCGGTCCGCACTCCACGACCGTTCCGGAAAGTTCATGACCGCAGATCAGCGGGTGCCGGTGCGCCCCGCAGGTGAACATCCGGGGAAAGTCGGACCCGCACATGCCGCACCAAGCGGTCCGGACAAGCGCCTCCCCCGGACCCGGTCTGGGGCACGGTACCCGTTCGAGACGGACGTCCCCCACCTCGTGGAGAACCAGCGCCTCCATGCCGCCTCTCCTCTTGCCGGGGGCGTGCTGTGCGGCTTGTTGCATGGCGGTCCCCTTGCTCATGGCCCGGTTCCCCTCAGTCGGGTTGCAATCCACGACCGATCGCCGCGCGGGTTTGGGCCCAGTTGTCTTCCAAGGAACCGGTGTGCCGGAACAGGCTGCTTGTACCCAGGACAAGGTCCGTCGCCCCTGCCTGTACCATTCTCGGAATATTGGCGATGCTTACATTCCCGTCCACTTGGATTCGAATGCGTTCCGCGCCCCGCTCCGCCAAACGCCGGCGACACTCGCCGATTTTGCGCACGGCCCCCGGCGCCAGTTTCTGCCCTGCGAATCCCGGGTTCACGGTCATCAACAGCACAAAATCGAGACGCTCGAGACACCATTCCAGCACGGTCAGCGGCGTCGCCGGGTTCAGGGCCACCCCGGCCTCGACCTGAGCGTCTCGAATTCGACCGAGCACTCGGTCCAGGTGGGGGGTCGCCTCGACGTGGACTGAGATCCTGTTCGCACCGAGTTCGAGGCACTGGTCCACGAAAAACTCCACCCGATCCACCATCAGGTGAATGTCGAACGGCAGCCGGGTGATTTCCCGAAGTTGACGGATGATCTCGAGCCCGAGCGGCATGTTCGGCGTGAAGTGCGCGTCCATGATATCGAAATGGAGCCAATCCACCCCCAAGGCCTCGAGGCGTCGGATTTCCTCGCCGGTCCGACGCAGGTCGCAGCACATGACCGAAGGTGCGGTCTGTACCCGGGCTGCCGGGGCCCCCTGCAGCGGTCCATCCCGGTCGTGGGAGACCGGGACTGGAGCGCCGTCGGTCGGTGCGGCCATGCGGTGGTCGGGCTCGGGGGCCGGGGAGCGGGCGGCCGAAAAAGTGCGACGGAGGAAATGGAGCGATTCCCGAAGCTCGCGCTCGAGTTCGGGGTCGCTGTGGTCACGACCGAGCTTGGGCCCGCCGATTTCGAGGTACCCGGTCAGACGCGTCACGGGAAGGCGCCCGGCGTGTTCGAAGAGAAAGTCGCGGATGCCCTCGGGGTTCACGATGCCCCTATCGATCTCCTCGGGCGCGAAACCGAAAGTGTGCTCCAAGCGTGCGTCGGTGTTTTTCAAGTGCAGTTCACGCAGCCAAGGCAGGGCGGCTTCGAGCGCTTCGAGCGGTGGGTGCAGCAAGGTCCCATCGGCATCGATGACCCCGTGCGAAACGTCCGCACAATACCCGAAGGCACTTGCCGTCGGATGGGCTGCGGCCCAACTCCCCAGTTCCTCCCCGATCCGGCGGATTTCCTCCGGGGTGGCCGGGGGTTCGGCCGGGCACGACATGGGTTCGAGGGTGAGACACTCGACCCCGAGCGTGCCCGCGTAGTCCAGCAGTTCCTTCATGAAATCGACGTGCCGACGAAGTCCGTCCGCCTTGCGGCCCATTTCGTCGCGCATCACTGCCCCTGCGTTGTGTCCGACGCATTCGCAGCCCAAAAGCGCGCCGACCTCGACCAAGCGCCGGAGATTGCTCCGCGCGACCGCGTGCCAAGCGGGGTTCGGTCGCAGGAGTCCGCCCAGCTCCCGGTGAGCAGTGAACAAACTGGCGATGTCGAGCCCGAAGTCCGCCGCGGTGTTGCGGAGCTGGATAAACCACTCGTCCGGGAGGTGATACAGCTCGAAGAACGTCCCGAGCTGAACGCGTCGAACCCCGATTTCCTGCAGCAGCCGAAAGAGCCATGGGAGCGAATACCGGTACTCGATGGGGTCCGTCTTGAGGCCGAGTTCGAGCCTGAATTCGTTCATTGGGAGATTCTCGTCCTGGTCGTTTCTGGCGGCGGTCGCCCCCATGGTCGCAGTGCGGTCCGCCGTCCTCCCGCCGGACCGCGTTGTGTTCAAGTGAGAACGCGCGCGTAGAAGTCTTCGAGGAAAGGACCGACAGCGGAGATGGCGAAGTGGTCTTCGGCGTATGCCCGGGCCGCTGCCCCCATCCGTTGTCGCAATTCCGGTGATCGCACCAGGCGCAGCCACGCCTCGGCCAAAGCCGCCGCGTCTTGAGGCGTCACCAAGCCGGTCTGTTCGTCCATGACGATTTCCGGCAACATGCCGAAGTCGGAGACAACGCACGGTTTTCCCAGGGCCAAGGCCTCACGGACGGCCCGGGCCGTGCCGTCCGAGCCGGGCATGAGCAGCGAGAAAACGTCCAATGCCGCGAGCGTGTCCACATAGTCGTCGATTCGATATCCGGTGAGAACGACCCGGTCGCCAATGCCCAGCTCCCGGACCGGCTGGACTACGGTCTTTTGAATTTGGCTCGACCGGCCGATGACCAGGAAATACGTCTCGGGCTCCTGATCGAGCACGCGCCTTGCCGCCTCGAGAAAAATCTCCATACGCCGATACCGCTGGAATCGTCCCACGATGCCGATCAACGGTTTGTCGGGCGGTATGCCGTACTCGGCACGCATGTCTTTGACCGTCACCCCGGGACGGAAGCGGTTGAGTTCGATCGTGAGAGGCAAGACCCCGACGCGCTCGGCCGGCAGTCCGAAACGCTCGATGTACGCGTCGCGAAAACTTGGGGTGAAGGTCAGCCAGGCGTCCGTGAGTTTCCGAAGCTGAAATCGGTACGCGAGGGTCGGGGGCAGGACATCGCGCCGGTGCAGAGAACGGACGATCCGCGGCCGCCGCCGGCCCAGCAGGCGGACGCAAAGCCCGCCGATGGCATGATCGTGACACAAGTGCACGTGGACGATATCAAAACCTTCTCTGCGAATGAAGCGCGGCAGAGTGACCAGGTCCCGGAACGTCCCCACTGGCGGAACGTGTCGATCCAGACAGAATTGAGTGGTCCCGTCCAAACCCCACTCGGCAACCTTCTGCTCGATGCTCTCGTCGACCGGATGCCGTGGTTTGAGAAAAGCGACCAGTACGGAATGCCCGCGATCCTGCAGGCTGCGGCATGCCTGTAGCACGGGCTCGGCCGGCCCTGTCCACTTCCAGTCGCTGTAGAGATGGAGTACTTTCATTCGATTCAGACAATCGTTTGGGGTGATTCCGCCGAATGACGCTTGTGACCGCCGGACGCCAAGCGCGCGTGAGGTGAAGTTGGCACGAGCGTTTTTTCTTCCGATATTCCGGGACGATTGTTGTCGTCCGGCGGCGTCAGGCCCTTTCCAACTCCGCTTGCGAAGACCGGGCAGTCAATCTTCGAGATTGTGGGCTTTGCGGATTTCGCGCGCCCGCTCCCGTGCGTCGGCTGCAGTCGGGATGCCGGCGCCGGCCAGGCGCTCGTAGAGGCGCGCGGCTTCCCGAAAACGTTTTTCCAGCACCAGCAGCCGGGCTGCATCGTATCCACTGCGGGCAAAGTAATACCAGTCCCGAACCCGGTGCTCGCGCAGGTCGATCCGATACTGGTAGACTACATCCAGGTATTCAGTGATGGCTGCGCCCGGCTTGCCGTCCTTTTCGTACGTCTTGCCCAGGCGATACTTGGCCATCTCGACCTGGTCCGGGGTTGCCGTCGGGCTTTCCTTCAGTTCTCTGAACGCGTCCGCTGCCTTGGCATAATAAGCGGGATTGTCGGCCCCGAGCGAGTAATACATCTCTCCCAGTCGTCCGAGGGCGGCCCCGGCCAGCGCCGTGCCGTGGATCAGCTTGCGCACGGCTTCGAAATGGGGTATGGCTGCTTCGAAACGGCCCTGTTCAGCCAGGATGTCGCCGTGCAGCAGCTCGGCCTGAGCACGTACTTGCTCCGGGGCGTCCGCGTAGTCTCGGGCCAACTGCTGGACCAGAAGCGAGGCCCGCACCAAATCCCCACGGTGAAAAGCGCTTTTCGCGGCTTCGTAGAGCGCCGTCGGTGCGTCGGGGGATTTGGGATGACTCGTCACCAATTGCAGAAAATATTCCTCGCATTTCAACGGCTCCCCCGTGGCGGCGTAGTAGTCGCCGAGCCAGAACAGGATGTCGGTGGCCATGGGCAGGCCCGCGAACTTGGCCAGGAAGGCCTGACTGTCCTTGAGCGCGTCGGCATATTTGGCTTCGAAGAAAAAGGCGTTCGCCCGCTGATAGAGGGCCATGGGGAAGAACTCCGAATCCGGATAATTCTCGAGCAGTTGACTGTAGAGTTTCAGGGCCCGGTCCATGTTGCGGTCATTGCGCGCGGCTTGGGCGGCCTCGATCAGGGCGCGCGGGGCAAGCGGGTCTTTGGGGAATTCCTGGGCAAAGGCGGTCAACTCGGTCACTGCCTGGGCGAAATCGCCGGCGTTCTTGAGAGCGATCCCACGCTCGACTCGTGCCTTGGGAGCCAACTTGCTGTCGGGGTGTTCCTGAAGAAACTGTTTGTAGATTGTCGCGGCGTCGGCAAAAAGTTTGGCCTGAGAGCGGGCCAGCGCCTGCTTGTACCGGGCCTGTTCGGCAAACCGGGTTTTGGGATACTGATCCGCCACTGTTCGGCAATAAAGCGCGGCGCTGGTGTAGTTTCCGACGCGGAACGCCGCACTTCCGGCCAGGAGTAGGGCTTCGGCCTTTTCCGCGTCGGTTTGTCCCAGGTCGGCGGCGGCGGCAAAGGCGCGCATGGCTTCCTCGTCCTGCCCGGCGTCGCTCAGGCACCAGCCCCGAGAGATGGCCGCACGGTAGCGGAGAGAAGCCGGAGCTTTTTCGCTGCGCATCACTTCGGCAAAATACTCGCCCGCCGTGACGAAACTCTTGCTCTTGCGTAGCAACTCGGCCAAACGAAACTGCACGGGCAGCACTTCAGGGGCGCCCGGATAGTCTTTGCGAAACGTCTCGAGGGCCGCGATGGCCTGCTCCACCTTATTGAGGGCGATCAGGCAGTCCGCAATCCGCAGCCTCGTTTGCCGGTGGTCCCGGTCCGTTGACCCGAGCAGCAGCGCGTGCGGCAGGATTTCCAGCGCGTCCGCCCATTGCCGGTTGGCCATCAGGGCGTCCGCAAGCTGCGAAGTCGCCAACCACCAGTCGGGGTCCGCCGTGGCCGGCCGGTTTTTCTCGATCGAGCGGTAGTAGCGCAACGCGGTTGTCGGGTCGCCCTTCTTCAAAGCCGCCAGGACCCGGCAGAGCACCACCGGCGTCTTCGACGCGTCGGGGTAGGCCTGCTCGTACGCGTCCAGAACACGGGTCGCTTCGTCGGTCTTTCCTGCGGCAGTAAGCACTTTGGCCAATGCCAGTCGAACCCGAGGGGCGTTCTCGCTTTTCGGAAAATCCGCCAGGAGACGCCTCAACGCCTTTTCGGCTTCGCTCCAATTCTCGAGACGCGCAAACGCCTCTCCCAAGAGTTCAAAAGCCAGCTCTCGAAAAACCGGGGTCCTGGAGGGGGCGACCAAAGGTTGCGCGATCTTGACGGCCGCTTCGGTCCGGCCGCTCTCCAGTTCCACGCGTCCTTGCCAATAGGTCAGGTCGTCCCGATAGTAGGGGTCTTTCACGCCCGGGGTGTTCTGTCGGTGGAACGCCAGTGCTTCGGCGGCGCGCTCAGGCAATCCGGCGCGCAGGCAGGCCTGCACCAGCAGCGCCGTGGCGTCGGCAAAATCGGGCTCGTGGTGCTCCGTGGCTTCCCGGTATTGGGCAAAGAACCGGATGGCGGCTTCGTAGATGCCGTCCGAAAGCGCATGGAGCCCTTTTTCGCGCGTTTCGTAGACCTTGGGCACCACCGGGGGAGGCCCCTCCACGGCCGCGGCGGCGGGGGCGGACGTACGGTTGTCCGGCGCCTCGGGGGCTGCCGTCTCTGCCGCGGCAGCCGGGGCCGGGGCATTCTGCCCGCAGAGCCGCCAGAATATCGGCGCGAATGCAAGCAGCAGGATCAGTCTGTTGCGCGGACGATGTTTCATCGCTGTTCCCTGGCCCTTCCAGGCATGGCGGGCGGCAGTTCGGCCCGGAACTGGGACGGTGGAAACGGGGAACCGACTTGCCCCGTCCCGGTCGGGCTTTCGCACGGGCGCCTCGATCCATACCCACCGGTTCGGACTGCAACTCCCGTTCAGTTGTCGCCGAGGGGCCGCTTCGTCCACCGCGAAGTCCGGCTGCCCCGATGCGCATGCCCGGTGGAAGGACCGTCCGTGTACCCGGCGGGGCCTTTGCCGTTACCGAGCACGATACGGCAGGTACTATACCGCGGCTTGGTCAAGTTGGCCGGGCGCCCTGTTTTTTCTCGCAGACCGGTTTCAATTGGGGACGCTCAGGTGATATACTGCAACTTTCATTTCTGCTCTGCACGCGCCCGCCCCGACGGGCGTGCCCGTGAGCCGCTTGCGCCGATGTTGCTATGTTCAGAATGGGCCGGGCCGTTCGCCGGCGCGGGTTCGGACGAAAGGCCGAATGGCCGAATGATGCTTGGTTCGATTCCCTGCCGCGGCTTATGAAACGTTCCGGTGCGCTCGCCGGTGTCTCGGGTTGTTCCGAGACGATCGGCGGGCACGCCGTGCGGTGAGTCTCATGCCGGTGCGGACCGGAGAGCGGTTTCCTCTCTTGCCAACGAGACGACGCGAATGCATTACCGTTTGGAAATTCAGACACGGACCGGCATCGAGGACCCCCGTGGTGCGCAGGTGAAGAAACAGATCCTGGATTTTCTCGGACTGCCGGTTTGTCGCGTCCGCGTCCGGGACGTTTACACTCTCTTTTTGGAAGCCCCCCGGGAACGGGTCGAGGAAATCCTGGCGGCTTTTGCCAATCCGGTCATTCAGGATGCCGCCATCGGGGAGTCGTCCCCGGTGCCCGCGTTCCATTGGCTTATTGCGGTCGGTTTTCGTCCCGGGGTGACCGACAACGTGGCGCGGAGCGCCCGGTCGGCCGTCGCGGATGTTCTCGGGCGCGCTCTGGCTCCCGATGAAGAACTCTATACATCCACCGAATACCTGATTGAAGGGGCCGAACTCGACCGGGCCGGCGCCGAAGAGATTGCCGGCGGGCTCCTGGCCAACGAACTCATTCAGTCCACGCTCGTCCTGTCCCGGGCGCAGTGGGAAAAAGACGGCATCCCGATCAACGCGCCGCGGGTCACGGACCCGACCCCGCCCGAGGTCCGAACCGTCGACCTGGGGGTCGCCGACGAGGAACTGGTGCGGATCAGCCGGGAGGGCGTCCTGGCGCTGACGCTCGATGAAATGAAAGCGATCCAGCAGTATTTCCGTGAAGCCGCGCCCGCGCGCCGTCAGTTGGGACTGCCGGAATGGCCTACCGACGTGGAACTCGAAGCCATTGCGCAGACTTGGTCGGAGCACTGCAAACACAAGATCTTCAACGCCAAGATCGATTACCTGGATCGCGTCACCGGGGAAAGACGTACCATCGACTCGCTCTTCAAGACGTTCATTCGCCGGAGTACGGACGAAATCTCACGACGCGTCGACTGGCTCCTGTCGGTCTTTCACGACAATGCCGGGGTCATCCGTTTCAACGACCGCTTGAACCTCGTGTACAAGGTCGAAACCCACAACAGTCCAACCGCCCTGGATCCGTACGGCGGCGCCATTACGGGGATCGTCGGCGTGAATCGCGACCCGCTCGGCACCGGGAAAGGCGCCGAACTGCTGATCAATGTTTGGGGGTATTGCTTCGGATCGCCTTTCACCCCCGCCGAGGCCGTGCCCGAGGGATTGTTCCATCCGCGCCGCCTTCGGGACCAAGTCCACAAAGGCGTGATCGACGGCGGCAATCAAAGCGGTATCCCGTACGCCGTGGGGTGGGAGTACTTCGATCACCGCTACCTGGGTAAACCTTTGGTTTACTGCGGTACCGTCGGCCTGCTGCCGCGTGAGATCAACGCCGAACCCGCCGAAACCAAGTCGATCCGCCCCGGCGATTTGGCGGTCATGGTCGGCGGGCGCATCGGCAAGGATGGAATTCACGGCGCCACGTTTTCCAGCGAGGAGCTGCACCGGGACTCGCCGGTGCAGGCCGTGCAGATCGGCGATCCGATTACCCAGAAAAAAATGGCGGACTTCCTGATCGAAGCCCGGGACCGTGGGCTGTACCGGTTCATCACGGACAACGGCGCCGGCGGTCTGTCATCGAGCCTCGGCGAAATGAGCCGCGAGTGCGGCGGGTGCGACATCGAATTGGCCAATGCCCCGCTCAAGTACGCCGGCCTGCAACCCTGGGAAATCCTCCTGTCCGAGGCCCAAGAACGCATGAGCCTGGCCGTAGCCCCCGAACACATCGACGAATTCATGAAGCTCGCCCGGCGTCGTGAAGTCGAAGCCACTGTGCTTGGGAACTTTACGGACTCGGGCCGGTTCACCGTTCGTTTTCAGGAACGCATTGTGGCTTCGCTCGACCTGGATTTCTTGCACGACGGCCTTCCACAGCTTCAGTTGCACGCCGAATGGCGCCCCCCCCGCCACCCGGAGCCGACAATCCCGGAAAACCTGGATTTGGGGCGTGCCCTCTGCGATCTCATGGGGCGACTCAATATCTGTTCCGGAGAAGCCAAAGCTCGGCAATACGATCACGAAGTCAAAGGCTTGAGCGTGGTGAAGCCCTACGTCGGGGTCGGGAACGACGTGGCCTCGGACGCCGCCGTCCTGGCCGTGGGGCGCCCGGATAGCCTGGAAGGGGTGATCCTTGCCGCCGGTGTGGCGCCGCGCTATTCCGATATCGACCCGTACCATATGATGGCTTCGGTCATCGACCTGGCAATCCGGCGCACCATCGCCGTTGGCGGACGCCTCGGGCATATGGCCGGGCTCGACAACTTTTGCTGGCCCGATCCGGTGGCCGGACCGAAAAACCCCGAGGGCGCTTTCAAACTGGCTCAACTCGTGCGCGCCAACCAAGCACTGTACGATTACACGACCGCTTTTGGCGTGCCGTGCATTTCCGGCAAGGACAGCATGAAAAACGACAGCACCGTCGGCGGACGCAAGATTTCGATCCCACCGACCGTGCTCTTTTCGACGATTGCTCGAATGTCGGACATCCGCAAGGCGGTCACGCTCGATGTGAAACGGTACGGCGACTTCCTCTACGTGCTCGGAACCACCGGCCGCGAACTCGGCGGCAGCGAGTTCTTCGCCATGCTCGATGCAGTGGGGAACACCGTGCCCCGGGTGGATGCGGATGCCGCAAAAGATTTGTATGAACGCGTGGCTCGGGCCACTGACCGGGGGCTCTGTCATTCCCTGCATACGCCGGCCCTCGGCGGTCTCGGGGCCGCCCTCGCCCGCAAGGCCATGGGGGGACGGCTTGGGCTCGAAGTCGACCTCGCATGCGTCCCGACAGTCATGGTCGGGATGACTCCGGTCGAGATCCTGTTTTCGGAGAGCAACGCCCGGTTCCTGGCAACGGTCCCGGAGAATCGAAGCCGTCAATTCGAGGAGCTGTTCGACGGCGCGCCCTTTGCACGCATCGGACGCGTGACGCTCGATCCGGTCCTGGTCGTTCGCTGGGGCGGCACGCCGCTCTGCCGAGTCTCGGTGGCCGACCTGCTGGCGGCTTACACCGGGACGTTGGATTGGGAATGAGACTCGGAAACGTCCGTGGGCCGAACTGCAAGCGGTAAACGGAAGACGGAAAACGGGGCACGCATGGCACAGACCATCAACAAAACCGTCAAGGCCCTGGTGATCACGGGGTTTGGCCTCAATTGCGAGCGCGAGACCGCCTACGCATTTCAGCTTGCCGGCGCGGAACCGGCCCAGGTGCACCTGAGTGACATCCTCGCGGGCGACCGCTCCCTCGGGGAGTTTCATATCCTGGCCTTCATCGGCGGCTTTGCCTTCGGCGACCACCTCGGCGCGGCCACCGTTTTCGCCAACCGACTCAAGTATCGGCTGCGCCGGGAACTCGAACAGTTCGTGGCCGACGGACGCCTGATCATCGGCATCTGCAACGGCTTTCAGACCATTGCCCGGCTCGGGCTTGTTCCGGCGCTGGAGGGCTCGCGGTTCGAGCCGCAGATCGCCCTTGCCCCCAATTCCCATGGGGTCTTTCGGGATGCGTGGGTGATGCTCCGGGCCGACCCGGCCTCCCCGTGCGTTTTTACGCGCGGCATCGACTTGTTGCCCCTGCCGATCCGGCATGGGGAGGGACGGTTCGTCCCCCGGGACAGAGACGTCCTCCAGTCCATCCGCACCGCCCACCTCGCGCCGGTCCGCTACGTGGACCCGGAAAGCGGGGCGCCGACCGACGAGTATCCACACAATCCCAACGGGTCCGTCGACGCCATTGCAGGCGTCTGCGACCTCAGCGGACGAGTGTTTGGGCTTATGCCCCATCCTGAGGCGTATCTTTCCCCCTTCAACCACCCGCATTGGACGCGCCAGAAACTCAACGGCGTTCTCCCGCCGGAGGGCCTGGGGCTGCGCGTGTTCCGGAATGCTGTGGCGTTTGCCCGCGACAACCTGCTCTGACCCCGCCGGACACGGCCCGCCGAGCCGCGCGGCCCCGGCGTACGAGGCGCCTGATGATTTGCGAAGACCGCACGTTGGATACCGTCCACAGCCTCGCCCGAACCATCTCGAAACTCACCCTCGGGACGGTCCAGTTCGGCTTGGACTACGGCATTGCCAATGAGACCGGGCGTCCTTCCCACCAACAGGTCTGCGATATCCTGACCTGCGCTTTCGAGGGGGGCGTGAACTGTCTGGACACGGCCGCGGCCTACGGCGACAGCGAAACGGTCCTCGGCAGGACGCTGACCGACCTGGGCATGAAAGACCGGGTGACAGTGGTCACGAAAGTGCGGCATTTCGAGGATCGCCGGTTCGCTTCCATCAAAGCCTTCGAGGAATTCGTGGAGAATTCCGTGCGGAGTTCGTTGCGTCGACTCCGGTTGGACGTCCTGCCGGTGTGCCTCTTCCATCATGAGGCGACCCCGGTCCAGTTCGAGGCGTTGTTGCGTCTGAAAGAGAAAGGGCTGGTTCGACACGTGGGGGCGTCGACGGTCCTGCCGGAGAACGGACCGGGAATCATGGATATCGACGGGGTCGATGCGGTCCAAGTCCCGTTCAACATCATCGACAAGCGCTTCGGCGTCGCCGGCGGTTTCGACGCCGCCCGCCGTCGGAAGACGGCCTTGTTTACCCGCAGTGTATTCCTCCAGGGACTCGTGCTCATGCCGGAAGCCAACGTGCCGTCGGCCCTTGACCGCGTCCTGCCCGTCCGTCGGGCGCTCGAAGCCCTGGCGCGTGAAGCGGGCATGTCCATGGCGGAACTGGCGCTCCGCTTCGCCCTGAGCAGTCCGGAAGTCACCAGCGTCCTCGTGGGGGTGGACAACTGCGGACAGATGCAGGAAAACCTCGCGATTGCGGCCAAGGGGCCGTTAAGCGACGAATTGCTGGAGCGCATCGACCGAACCGTCCCTCTGTTGCCGGAGGAAATCTTGAACCCGGTCCATTGGCCCCCTCGAGACAGGTGAACTCGAACCGAAGAGTGGAAGTGAGTTGTTCGGAAGAAGGAGTGTTGAAATGACTGACATGAATGCCGAGCTTGCCGTCCAAAGTTATTGTTTCCGAAACTTCAAGGACAACCGCGAGGTCATCGGGCTGGTCCGGGAATGCGGGCTTTCCGCCGTCGAACTCTGCGGCGTCCATGCGGACTTCGCCGATCCGGACGCTTTTGCGGAAGTCGCGGCGCTCTACCGCGAAAACGGCATCCGGATCGTCTCGATCGGCGTCCAGACCCTGGCAGGAAACGAGCGGGTCGAGCGCAAGTATTTCGAGTGCGTCCGGATCGCCGGCGCCAAATGCATGAGCGTCGCCTTTGCCGTCGACAAAGCGCCCCAAGCCTATCGGGTCGCCGAGGAACTCGCCGCCGAATACGACATCCGCCTCGGCATTCACAACCACGGCGGCCATCACTGGCTCGGTTCGGTCCAGATGCTGGGGCATGTCTTCAACACGACGACCGAGCGCATCGGCCTCTGCCTCGATACGGCCTGGGCCATCGACGCGGGGGAAGATCCGGTGAAGATGGCCGACCGGTTCGCGACGCGGCTGGTCGCGCTGCATTTCAAAGACTTTCTTTACGATCAGTTTCGCCGGCACCGCGACGTGGTGATCGGTACGGGCATCCTCGACCTCCCGGCTCTGCTCGAGGTGCTGCGGAAGCACGACTTCGAAGGGGCCGGCATTCTCGAGTACGAGGGCGACGTGGAAGACCCGGCCCCGGCCATCAAACAATGCGTGGAGGTCGTCCGACGGGCCTGGTCGGAAAGCAGTCGGTAACTTCGACACGCTGCCCGGGGCCCGCTCCGCGGGGCGCGGTTCGCGCGCAGCGCCGCCACGCCCGGGCGGTCCTTGACGTGCAACGATAAGGAGTATGACCATGTCCGATCCAGTCCGACTTGCACTCGTCGGTTGCGGCGGTATTTCCGGGAGCCACGTGGCCGGATACCGGAGTCTGTATGAAAACGGCTGCCGCGAATTCCGGGTCACAGCCTGTTGCGACCCAATTCGGCAGCGTGCCGAAGAACGGGCTCGGGCCATTGCGCAATTCCAAGACCGAAAGCCCGAAATCTACACCGAAACCGGGGACGTGATCCGGGCCGGAATCGCAGACGCCGCCGACCTGTGCCTCCCACACTATTGCCATCACTCGGTGGCGATTCGGTTGCTCGAGGCCGGCCTCCACGTGCAGGTGGAGAAACCGGTGGGCATTACCGTACAGGCGACGAAACTGATGATCGAGGCCGCCCGGAAAGCAGGGTGCATCCTGGCTACGGCCGAAAACGTCCGGCGCGACCTGGCGCCGCGGGCCTGGACTTGGGCGATTCGAGAACGCCGGCTGATCGGGCGCGTGCACATGGTCGTCATCCAGTCGGTCGCGTTCGGCCTCAGGGATTTCGACGCGTCTCAGTTCAAGTGGCGTGCCATCAAGGAACTGGCCGGCGGCGGCATGATCATGGACAGCGGCGCCCATTTTGCCGACATGATCCAAGTCTTGTTCGGAGAACCCGACGAAGTGCGCTGCTGGATGGATACTTTCGACCGACGTCTTGTCCGGGACGCACCCGTCGTGGGCGACCGCGACGCAGACGTCGAGGACGCCTGGCACGCCGAAATCCGCTTCCGGAAAGGTCCCGAGGTCGTCTGGACCTATGCAAATGCCCTGGCCGGACACAACCTGAGCAATGCGGTTTACTACGGCGAGAACGGCGCCGTCCTCGCTCACGGTTTTGCCTTCCATCCCTTCCAGGGCGGCGGGGAGGCCCATCTCGCCGACGGTACGACGGTCTCGAATCAGGACGTGATCGCCCAGTATCGGGCGACCCTCTCCCCGGAGCGCGAACAGCAGCTTTTCCCCTACGGTTGCACTCAGGGCTTCGCGATCGAGGTTTGGGATTTCATCGACGCCGTGCGCACCGGTCGCACCCCGGAAATGGACGGGGAAGCGGGGCTGCGGGCCAAAGCTTTGTGCGAGGCCTGCTACGAATCGGCCGATTCCGGGCGGGTGGTCCGCTATCGGGATGTGCTCGAAGGGCAGGCGAGGGCCTACCAGGCGCCCATAGATGAGTTTTGGCACGTGCCGGCGCCGTCAGCCTGACGCCCCCCCCGCAACGCCAAAGCATGGATGATGCGGCGGTTCGCCACGGGAAAAGGGTAATCCGCCAAGTCGTCCGGGTTCACCCAACGGACGCAATCTGCGGAGTTCGCAACGGCCTGCCCCGCCTCCCATCGGCATTCGAACGCCGTCAGCGTCACTCGGAAGTGGGTGTACGCGTGTTTGACCGTACAGAGTCGGTCGACGACCGCCACCTCGATGCCGGTTTCTTCCCGGATTTCGCGGACCACGGCCTCGACCGGAGATTCCCCCGGTTCGACCTTGCCCCCGGGGAATTCCCAAAGCCCGCCCAGCATCCGGTCTGTCCGGCGGCGACCGATCAAGACCTTGCCCTCTTTCCAGACGATGCCCACGGCAACGGCATAGTGCGGGATGCGACGGCGTGGGGGGCGCACGGGCAACTCCGCGGCCCGTCCTTCCGCATGGGCCCGACAGGCCGTGCGCAGCGGACAGTCGCCGCACCGGGGGCCTCGGGGCGTGCACACCAGGGCGCCCAGTTCCATCAGGGCTTCGTTGAACGGTCCCGGGGTCACGTTTCGCAGCACCGGAGCCAGGACCGAGCGGATGTATTCCCGGACTCCGGCCTCGCGCACCGAATGATCGAGGGCAAGAAAGCGGGCCATCACCCGGAGCACATTGCCGTCCATCGCCGGGACCGGCTCCCCGAACGCCAGGCTTGCAACGGCGGCGGCCGTGTAGGGTCCCAGGCCCGGCAGTTTGCGGAGTTCGCACTCGGTTCTGGGCAGCCGGCCGCCGTACCGCTCCACGACCAGGCGGGCGGCGGCGTGCAGGTTTCGGGCCCGGGCATAATACCCGAGCCCTTCCCAGACACGCAGGACTTCTTCCTGCGACGCTGCGGCCAGGGCCGACACATCAGGAAAACACGCCAGAAAACGCTCGAAATAGGTCGCGGCCGTTTCCGCCCGGGTCTGTTGAAGCATGACCTCGCTTACCCATGTGCGAAACGGCGTTTGCGGGCGCCTGCGCCAGGGAAACGGCCGCTGCTCGGTTTGGAACCAACCCAGCAGTTCCTCCGCCCAGACCGGGGCGCTCGGCGCGTTCGACTGTTCGATGGCGGCATCCATCTCTCGCTCATGCCCCTTCCGCCGGAATCGTTCCCCCGGTCGCGGCGATGCGGGCCACCGCGGGGTAGGCGGCCGCCAGCGCCGGGGGCACGGGCACTTTTCGACGGCTCAGGACGGCTTTCAGACGGAGGGCGGTCGACAGCCCCTTGCCGCGAAAATGATTGTTCGCCACAATGATCAGATGTCGAACCTCGCCCGCAATGCGTCGGGCGCGCTCGGCCAGTTCCGCGATCTCCGCGTCGGAATAATCGTAGTTATACGGCTCCGCCGGCGACGAAGTCTTCGAGTACCAGGCCTCGCGGTTCCGCCCGTGCAGTCGCAGGTACCCCACAGGAGCCGTCACGCATACCGCGAGATTGAAAGAGTCGCGTCCGGTCGGATAGTCGAGGTTGGCGACGGTCACGCCCCGCTTTCGGAAGAAATCCAGGGAATCGGGCGTCGCCCACGAGCGATGGCGCACCTCCACAATCAACGGTGCGAACTCCGCAAACTGTCCGTGTAGCCAATCGAGATGGCGGCGCCCGGCCGGCGTGGACTCGAAGTCGTATCGGAACTGCACCAGGACGCCCCGCAGGAGGCCGGCATCGGACAGCGGGCGGAGCGCGGTCCGAAACGTCTCGGCCAGGGAACGGTCCCGGCGGAATTCGTGGGTGAATTCCCGGTTCAGCTTGACGGTGAAGAAGAACCCCGGCCCGCCGTTCGCACGTCGGACCCAGGATGCAGCCGTGCGCGGCGTCGGGATCCGGTAGAATGTGCTGTTGATCTCGATCATGTCCACGAACCCGGAAAGATACGCCAAGTCGTCCTCCGCGTACCGGGCCGGGGGCGGGGACGGCCTGCCGAACAGGTCCGGCTGGGTCCACGGCGCGGGCAGGCGGTAGACTGTGTCCCGCCAGTCCGGGTAGCTCCAGCCGGCCACTCCGACCGAGAATCGAGTCACCGGGTCTGTGTCTGAAGCGGCCGTCAAATCGTATCTCTTGGTGTCGGGTCGCTGGGTGCGGTTTCGAGCCGCGGAACCGAGCGAGCGGTGAAACCACGCCCGAGGTTGTGCTTGTTCGCGGTTTTCTCGGGGTCGTCGGGCGAGTGTGATATCGGGGGAGAATCAACCTACTGCGCAGGCGGCGGCAGGTCAAGGACGTCTCGCCTGCCGAGGTCTGAGGAGTTCTGGCAATGGGAGGTGCCGAAAGCGGCATGGCAGGTCACCCTGGAAACGGTATCTTATCGGGTGCGGACGGAATCGCGAGAAGGCGACTGCCGAACGACACGAGCCAAGGCCGGAAATGCGATTGTGGATTCGAGAGGACACGGGCTTTGACAACGTTGGCGGATAGAACGATTGCCATTGTTGGGTTGGGGCTGCTGGGCGGCTCGCTGGCCGCCGCCTTGAAGCGCGGCGTTTCGGGCGGTTCGCGCGTGGTGGCTTGGGCGCGCCGTGCCGCGAGCCTTGCCGAGGCCTCGGAGCGGGGCTGGATCGATTTCGGCAGCACCGACCCGGCTCGAGTGCTCCCGGAGGCGGACTTGACCGTCCTGTGCATTCCGCCTGTGCCGACCATCGAGTTCGTCACACGGAACGCCGTTCTTTGGCGTACCGGGAGCCTGGTTACGGATGTGGGCAGTGTCAAGGCGGAAATCGTTCGCGGCGTGCGGCCGGTACTGGCGGCCCGGAGTGTGGCTTTTGTGGGCAGCCATCCGATGGCGGGCTCCGAGCGCACGGGGATCGCGCACGCCGATCCGGAACTGTTTGCCGGGGCCACGGTTTTCCTGACACCCACCCCGGAAGACGCACCGGAGACGGTGACGACGGTGGCCGACTTCTGGCAGGCGCTGGGCGCCCGCCCGTTCAGGATCGAGCCGGACCGGCACGATGCCCTCACGGCACGGACCAGCCACGTCCTGCATTTGCTCGCGGCCGGCTTGGTGCGGGCCCTGCTCGATCCGCAGCCGCCGGCGTCCCTGGCTGCAGCCGGGGCGTTTCGGGACATGACCCGGGTCGCGTCGAGTTCTCCCGACATGTGGACGCAGATCGCCCGGCAGAACGGCCGGAACATCATCGAGGCCTTTGACCGGACCGAGCGCGAGATTGCGGCTTTGAAGGCCATGGTTCGGGACGAACGCTGGGAAGACCTGAAATCGTATCTCGAAAACGCCGGCGAACGGAGACGGGAATGGGACCGCCGGCGCATTCACCTGACGAATGCAACCGAATGAGCAACACGCCTCTTTTGGATCGAGTGCGGTCTCCCGCGGATTTGCGGGGGATGTCCCTGGATGAACTCGGCGATTTGGCGAGTGAGATTCGTGCGGAACTCCTGCGACTGGTGGGACGGCACGGCGGTCACCTTGCGCCCAACCTGGGGGTGGTGGAATTGACCATCGCCCTGCTGCGCGTCTTCGACCCGCCCACTGACACGATCATTTTGGACACGGGGCACCAGGGGTACGTGTACAAGCTGCTGACCGGTCGCCGGCAGCTTATGGAATCTCTGCGCTGCGACGACGGTTGCTGCGGTTTCCTCCATCGCCGGGAGAGTCCGTACGATGCGTTCGGGGCCGGACATGCCGGAACGGCGATCTCCGCGGCTCTCGGGTTCGCCGCCGCCCGGGACCGGCGGGATGAGCCCGACCGGAAAGTCGTGGCGGTGGTCGGCGACGGCGCCGCCGGCTGCGGGGTTGCTTTCGAGGGGCTGAACAGCATTATCGAAACCACCGCCGACTTCATTCTGATCCTGAACGACAACCGGATGTCCATCGCTCCCAACGTCGGGGCCCTTTCCAAATACCTGACCCGGATTATTTCCGGTGGTCTGTACAACCGTTTCAAACGCAAGCTGCGGAGTTTTGTGCTGCGGATTCCCCGCGTGGGACCGTCGCTGCGACGGGTCATCCACCGGGTCGAGGAAGTGGTCAAAGGACTGCTGCTGCCCCCGACGCTGTTCGAGAAACTGGGCCTCCGGTATATCGGACCACTCGATGGACACGATTTGGCTTCCCTGATTCATACCTTCGAGGCTGTCCACGAATTGCGGCAACCTCTCGTCATCCATGTCATCACGCGAAAAGGGCAGGGGTACCCCCCGGCGGAGGCGTCTCCGGAAGACTATCACGGGATCAGTGCGGGAACGTGTGTGGTGGGAAAGGCGACACGCGCGCCCGGGGACGAGAACGGGGCCGCGCCGATGGGCACATTCTCCGAGGCTTTCGGAGAGGCGCTGGCACGCCGGATGGCGCGGGACGCAAAAGTCCTGGCCATTACGGCGGGCATGTGCTCCGGGACCGGGCTGCGCGGCATCCGGCAGCAACGGCCGGAGCGACTGTTCGACGTGGGGATCGCCGAGGAACACGCCGCCGTCTTTGCGGCCGGGCTTGCCGCGGCCGGTTTTCTGCCCGTCGTGGCCATTTACGCGACGTTTATGCAGCGGGCGGTGGATTACGTTTTTCACGATGTCTGCTTGCAGGAACTGCCGGTGGTTTTTTGTCTGGATCGTGCGGGGATCGTCCCGGACGGACCGACGCACCACGGCATTCAGGACATCGGCATGTGGCGCAGTCTGCCCAACCTGGCTGTCCTTCAGCCGGCGGACGGGCCGGAATTGAAGCAGATGTTGAACCTGCTTCTCGACCGCGGCGCTCCCGCGATTCTGCGTTATCCAAAAGCGTCCGCGACGCCTCTTGCCGTGCCTCGTCGAGCACCCCTGGAATGGGGCCGTGCCGAAGTGCTCCGCGAGGGGACGGATGTTTCGATTTGGGCGCTGGGGCGCGAGAGCGTCTCGGCGCTCGAGGTGGCCGACCGACTCGAGGCGGTCGGGGTGAAGGCGCGGGTGGTGAATGCGCGATTCATCGATCCCCTGGACGTGGACCTGCTCGAGAACTGTGCCCGGGCCGGTCCCGTGGTGACCCTCGAAGACCATTGTGTTCGGGGCGGCCTGGGCACGGCGCTTGCCGAGGCCGCCGCCGGCAGTTTCCCGCTCAACTTGCTCCGTCGCGGCTGGCCCCCTCGGGTGGTCCTGTGGGGGACTGTGGCCGGGATTCGGCGCCGCTACGGCCTCCAACCAGACCGCTTGGCCGAAGATATCACCGCCTTCTTGCGCTCGGGGACCCGGCCGCCGCACGGCCGGTGAGCCGCTGGTCCGGCATGCGAAGACCGCTCCCCCGACCGCTTGGCGCATCTCCGCTTTCTTGCTTCTTTGTCGAAACACGGTACACTAACGGGTTTCGCGCCTTGAACCGTGCGTTTTCGAAATGCACGACGGCGCCGTTCCGCACGAGGACGACAAGGTGCGCTACGCGATCATTTCCGATGTCCACGCCAACCGCCAGGCCTGGAATGCGGTTATCACCGATATTCGCATTGCCGGCGCGGACCGCATCATCTGCCTCGGTGACATCGTCGGCTACGGACCGGCCCCGGCCGAGGTGCTCGAGCAGGTCTACACTCGCGTCCATCATATCCTACTCGGCAACCACGATGCCGTGATCTGCGGGAAACTCGACCCCGGAACGTTCAACGACGCCGCGCGCCGTATCATTCGGTGGACGGCGTCGCGGCTGGACGCGAAAGCGGCGCGTTTTTTCAGGAAGTTGCCGCTGGTGATTCACGGCAGCGATTTCCGGTGTGTCCATGCAGAGCTGGCCAACCCGCTGCGCTTCGGCTATGTGTTCGGCTCGGGCGAAGCGGCATCGGTGTTGGGCGCCTGTCGCGAACCGGTGGTTTTCGTTGGGCACACCCATGTTCCCGGGGTGTTTGTCGCGGCCCCGGGGGGCGGTGTGACGGCCGGTCCTGGCGTCGATTTCACTCTTGCCCCGGAGCTGCGGTACGTCGTAAATGTGGGTTCGGTCGGCCAGCCGCGGGACGGCGATCCCCGCGCCGGCTACTGCCTTCTGGACGATGTGGCACGGACCGTGGTTTTCCGGCGGGTGCCGTTCGACGTGGACGCTTATCGCCGAGAACTCGATGCGGCCGGACTGCCTGCGGCCGGGGGAAGCTTCATTCAGGTTTCCCAGGCCCTGGCCGGGCGGCCGGTGCGGGAGACCCTGGATTTTCATCCTCCGGTCCGCGAAGATGCGCCCGCAGCCGGGCATGGCGTGCAGAACCTCGAGAGCGCCGTGCGCCGTTGGCGGCTGGCGGCGCTGATCCTGGCGTTGCTGTGCCTGACGGCCGTGGGCTTGGCGCCGTTTGTTCTCCGACGCATCCGCGCCGCCGGGGACGAAACGGTTTTCGCTCCTGTCCACGCCATCGCACCGGCTGTCGCCCCGGGTCCTCGGGCCGATCTGCCCCTGCCGGAGCCGACCAGGGGGGTGGTGGGCAGAGAGAATCCGCCGGGACGCTGGACGGTCCGCTTGGCGCGTCCGGAGATTCAGCGGGTGGCGGTCGAAGAGGGAGACGGCTTCCCGGTTTTCCGGGTTACATGTCGGGCCCCGGCGGCGTTTGCCCTGGTTTCGCAACCAGTATCGGCCAGCGCCGGAATGCGGTTTACCGCCCGGGCGCAGGTGCGCTGGCAAGAACCGTTCCAGGGCTACCTCGAGCTCTGCCTGCTGCAAGGCGAGGGGGCGAGCGCCCGCGTGCTGGTTCGGACCGAACCGGACCCGGCCAAAGCGGGGCGTTGGGTCCTGGCCTCGGCCACGATGGACCGCCGTCAGGGCGGCCTGCGAACCGGCGGCCCGGTGCGCCTCGCCGTTCGAGGGACGCTGGCCGGCGACGTACTTGTCCGAAAATGCAGTTTGATGCGTCGGGAGTAAGAACCGGTCACGTGCGGTGGTGCGTTGCGGTCCGACCGTGCAGATACTGATTCGCTCGAAATAATCGGGAGTGCTGACGAACTGGCGACCTTTGCAATATAGCCTGGATGATTCCGAGTTATTTTGCAACAGCGCCTCCCGGGAGTGTCCGGAGGGACTCGCAGGGCTTGGGCTTTCGGGCCGGGCGAGACGGTTGGCAAGACAGGTAATGGGTGTGCTATTCGATGGAAGTCAACGAAACAACGTCTGTGGGACATGATTTCGGTCGGGGCGAGGCAGGCGTCGCGGCCCGGCGCGAAGCGGAAGAACTCGTGGCCTTGGCCGGCCGTGATCGTGCCGAAGCCGAACACCGTTTTGCCTGCCTTTCCACAGAGGAGAAGACCGCCGTGGTCTGCGCGGCCCCGGCCGAGGATCGCATCGACCTGATCCTCTTGGCGGAGAGTCCGGAGGAGATCGTTCCCAAATTGCCCGCACGCGAACTGTACGAGGCCGTGCAGCACATGGGTAAATGGGAGTCCCAGGAGGTTGTCGAGCATGTTTCGGAAACGCAGCTGAACTTCATGCTCGATCACGACTGCTGGAAAGGGGAAAAGCTGGATACCCGCAAGTTTACCGACTGGCTCCGGCTGCTGATGGAATGCGACGACGGCCAGGTGTTTCGCCTGCTCACGGCTATCAATGTGGACCTGCTCGCCTATTACCTCAAGAGACAGGTCCGATTCAATCACGACGTCATGATCAACGACGATTATTACTGCGACCCCGGCTGGATCACGGCGCGGAACACGGTGGTCCGAGAATTCCTCGAGCGCCTCTACGCCATGGACCCCAATCTCTGGGTTCGCCTGCTGGGATGGGTGCGGATGCACAGCCGAGGGACCATGGAGGCCGATGCCGTGGCCGGGCGGGATGCGCGTCTGCTGGGACGGGGTATCCCGCCGCCCACTTTGGCCATCAGCATTTATTACCCGGTGCCCGTGGATATCTCGGGGGAACTGGAACGGTGGAGGCGGGAGACGCTTGATGCGGAGGATGCGTCGGAATGCCTGACGCCAGCCCTGCCCAGGCGCGAGGCGCTGCTGCTGGGGCGCGCAATCAGGCGGGAGGTCCGGTTCGACGAGTTTTACCGGGTGCGCATGGAATCGCAACTGCTGGATATCGCCAACAAAGTGATCATTGCGGACAATCTGGACATCGGCGATCTGACGCGGCGCCGCGAGGCGCTCGATAAAGTGAGGCGGTGGACCAATCTTGGGCTCGAGTTCTTGGCCCGGGACGACGAGGAACTCGCTGCCGGGCTTTTGCGCGAGCAGCCGTTGGAGTACTTCTTTCGATTGGGTAGCATGCTGTTCGATGCACTCGGCACCGGGGCGGTGGAATTGGAGAAGAAAGAACGCCGTTCCGGGGGACGTTTGGCGCGCAGCCGCTGGCTTACGACCTATTTCTCTCTGATCCAGCCGGAACCCAGGATCCCCGGCGAAAACGGCCTCGGTAGTGCTCGTGCCATCGCGTCATTGCTGGAATACCGCTATGCATGGCAATTGGTGGGGTTCCTCGAGAAGGCGCTGGCGATGCCCGAGGACGAAAGCGTCCAAAACCGGTCCGTACTCGACCACGACAGCCTGTAACTCCCTCCCCGCTTTCCTCTCTTCGGTCGGCGCGATGCGGCCGGCAGGCGTATCGCGCCGGCCCCCGATGGTTCGTGCGACCGGGCCCAAAACACGCCCGCATCCGATGGTAAACTGTGAGGTCTCGTGGTTGTCGCGGCAGGGATTCGGTGGTCCGGTGTTCCATCCTGTCCAAAGGGTATCAGAACACTCCCGCCTCACCGGTCATCACTGCTGCCGCCCGCAACCAGGCATCCCGTTCCCGAGTCATGGGTTCATGGCGGAAACGGTAGTCCTGTTTTCGGCAGAATTCTTCCAAGTCGTATGCCAGTTCATCCAGTTTTCGCAACTGTTCCCGGACCAGGAAACGACGAAGCGTCGAAGTGCCGGCGTTTTCCGTCAGAACGAAAAAATGGGGCAGGCAGGGAAGGGGGGCGGCTTTGAATGCGGTGCGCAGTTCGGATTCGGCGAGAAACTCGAGCAGGACGGACACGGCCCGCTTCCGTTCCTCGGCCTGGTGCCGGCAGGCCGGGCAATCCTCGTGCAGAGTCCAGCGGGCCGCGGTCCGCCGGACTGCGGTCTCCGCCGCGCGGCCCGTGGCCAGCGCCTGCAGTTCTTCCCGGAGGTTTCGCACTTGGTCTCCGTAGAGAATTGCCGTCCCGAGGGCGCCCCCGAACCGGAGAAGGCGGTGAGCATGGCGCGGGCAATACCCCCGGGCTCTGGCCAGATCCCGGCGGACGCCCGGATCGTTTACGTGTTCGTCCAGGACCCCGGAAAGGTAACGGTCCACCCCGGTTTTCTCGATGTGGCAGAACGGACATGCCGTTGCTTCCCGCAAAGCTTCCAGGACCGTGAAGTAAGACAGGTGCTTGTCGGGCGGCCGCTTCATTCGAGCCCCCCGGAAGCGTCGCCTTGGCCTCGGGCCTCCTCACGGTCCGGGGGGCGGGCGGTGACCGTCGCCAGAATCATCTCGATGCCTTCGATGAGTGCCGGGACGTGGGCATCCATGTACGTCGCGAGTTCCGGCGAGACCTTGCCGTACCGCCGCAGGTACGAACTTTCCAGTTCCACCAAGTTCTCCCACACTCCGGAACAGCCTCCCCAAATGTCCGACTCGGCGGTCTGAACGGTCGGCCGCAGTCCCAAGTCCCGGCGGAATGCTTCCAAGCGGTCGCGGAGTTCGCCGACCGCGGCCAGGATTCCGGCGCGCTGCATCGGACTCAGGTTGTTTTTCTCCCGATACAGGATCGACGTTTTCTCCCGACCCTCTCCCCATTCCTCGAACCGGCAAAGCATTTCGTCCAGCAGGCGGAGGGTGGCGCCGACACCGCGCCGGTGGTTCGGGTTCATGGCAATGCGCGCTGATTCCGGCATGAAACGGCCTCTCTTGCAGAGAAAGAAAAAACCTGCCGCGTGGACTTGGCCCCTGCCTCCTTTGCGAAGCAGGAGAAGGGGTGTTCCACGTACGACAGGAGTCATCAGCCATAAGTTGCGGAGTCGGCGTTTCTCGGGGGACTCCATCCCCATTCGCATTGGATACCGTTGAACTATACTGCGCGCGTGTCGGGAAATCAACAGGGCCCCGAGCGGGACCGCCGCCGCGAGTCGGTCGCCCGACACGGCGGAAACCGCTGTTTGACGGGAGGCGCCGCAGTGGATTACCGCTTCCGCAGTCGCGTGATCCACTCGACCGCCTTGGCGCGCACCTCGTAGAGATTGGCGACGGCCGGATCCAGGCCGTCCAGCCATTTGCGCGCGGACTCCGCAAGAGCAGGGGCGGCGTCTGCGGCGTCGCGGGCGGCGCGTTCCAGGGTGGCCACATAACGCACATCGTCCACGGCTTCGCGGAATCCCTCCCATTCAATGGTGTCCACCACACCGTCCATCGTCGGATAGGTGAAGTTGTGGTCCCGATACCGGACATCGTCGAAGTCGTTCCATACGTGATGGAACCCGTGCTGGTAGGCATAATCCATGGCCCCGTCGTAGTCGGCTTTCCACAGACGAAGCCCGAAGTTCCGCCGGTAAATCTCGGGATCCTCGACCCCGACTTGAGGATTGGCGTAGCAGAAAATGAGCGCGCCGACGCTGTGCCATTTGCGGGCTTCATCGGTTTGGGGCGGACCGGCCAGCACGGCGCAGTTCAACAACCGCCCCATGTTCTCGAAGGTGTTGAGATAACAAGCGACGAAGGTCTTGCCGCCAGCCTCCTGCACCGTCCTCCAGGCGGCCTGCTGCGAGAGAAGGCGTTTGCCCTTCGCCTCGTCGATCCCGTAGAAATACACGTCTCGATACCCGTATTCCCTGCACAGGTCGAGCCATTTCTTGACGCTTCGACCGAGTTCGGCGAGTTTTTCAGGGGTGTCCGGGTTGCCGGTCGAGCGGCCGAGATTGAAAAAGGCGTCGGTCGGCAGGCCCAGCTCGCGACGGACCTCGAGTACGCGGGGGAGGCGCGCTTCGTCCCAGCCCTGGTAATTGGACGGGTACAACACCCCATGGTCGCGCATGTTCCGGACTTCGGCACGATACTGCTGTTCGGACTTGGTCTCGGAACCGATGGTGGGTTTGCCGTCCTTCGACAGTTTCGCCCGATAGTAAATGGAGTAGATCAGGGGAGAAGGGGCCAGGTCGAACGGATGCACGGTGACCCGAAGCGGCGCCTGTCCCGACCGTCCGTCGCTCGTGCGCCAGACGACCGCGCCTCGATACGCGCCGGAAGACGCGTTGTCCGGAATGCGCACCGTGATCCAGAATTCGCGAAGTGTTCCGGCTTTCACGGCCAGCGGTTTCAACGAGGTGGCGTCCCGAGGACGGACCGCAGCGAGGTTCTTGCTCGATTTCCCGCTGCACAGCAGCCACTTTTCCGTCCCGTCAGGCGCCGTGCTTCGCAGGTAGTTCTCTTGCTTGGTGCGGTCCACGCGAACCAGGGCGTCGTCGTACAGGAGCAGTTCCGCCTTGAGTTCTTTCTTGGGATTGTAGCCGATGTTTCGACCGGCTCCCTGGTACCACCATTTGACGACCCGGATGTCCACGGCCGAGGCCGGAATCACGGCGCCCTCCGGGCCGGTGAGGTCGGTCGCAGTCAGTACGAGTCCGGGAGCGTCGCGCACAGCGAAAACCAGGAGACTGACCGGCTCGAACTCGCCGCGACAGCCGCTGCATTCCAGGCCGCGCCGGGGGGGCACGGACAACGGGAACGAGTCCGGCGCAAACCGGACATCCTCCACGGGTCGGTTGTTTGCCAGACAGACCACCGGCGCGTCTTTCGCAACGGCCCGACGCAAGAAGACCAAAGCCTCGGGGCCGTGCCGGAGCGTCTTCAAGCTCTGTTCGAGCGCCCCGACCTCCCATGGGGTCGCATAGCCCGCTTTCGCGAACGCCGCGAGGAGCTTTTCCGCCTTGTCGCGGCTCTTCCGAATCTGTTCGGCCGGTCCGGCCAGAACCGCGGGGACGCCGGTCAGGGCGGCGTCCAGGCCTTTTGCGCCCGTTGCGAACTCCGCACGCCATTGTGCAACGCGCTTGCGAAAGGCCGCCGTGGCTTCGTTGAAGCGGTTTTTCAGGGAGTCGAGGTAGGCGGTTGTGTCGGGGACGTCGCCCTCGATCCGGACGTCGTCGAGCCAGAGCACGGCGCGATCCCCGGGCTTGCCGTAAATGAAAATCGCCCAGCGGTCGAGCATACAGCCGGCGGCGTCCGGCGGAAAACCGGCGGTCCAGCGGGAGAGCACGCTCCGCTTGCCCTGCTCGCCCGAGGTCACCAAATCGGCCGAGATGCTCTGCCAGCGTCCACGTTCAGCCGGTGTGGAAACGGTTCGAATGGGGCCGCAACCGGAGTGACGGGTCGGTGGATAGAGGCGATTCGTTCCAAACGCCACCCGCGCAGTGGTGCTCGGGTCCACGTAGAGTTTGGCCGAGATCCGCAGCCGCCCCGTGCACGGGACCGGGACCGAGGCGCCCCAGTACCAGTAGGAACCGCTGTCGAGGCGTACGTCCAGTTTGAGGGCGCGCGTACCCTCGGCCGCACGGTCCGTGGCGGGACCGAGAAAACGCACCGTTGCCTTGCCGTTGGTCGCCCACAGGCTGACTTTCGGCGGTGCGCCTTCGAACCCTTCGCGATACCGAAATGGGTGAAGAGGTAGAGGAGCGGCGGATTGCGCACCCGCGCCTGCGGCGATCGTGACCGCAAGAGCGGCAAATACCTTGAAAACCGACAGTCTGTTCATGGCATGTTCTTCCTTTAATCAATTCATGGCGAAGTTGAAAGGTGACGAAGCGCCCCGGCAGCGATCCACCTGCCCCGGCAAGGAGAACGTAGCCGCAAAATCGGTGCGCGCAACCGCCCCGGCGGCGAGGATTCCGAGGGCATCGAGCAGGACAACCTGGTGCTTTTACGGATGGTTCAAGAACCAGGAGTGTTCGAGCAAAGGACAGCGAGTTCGACTCGATCGACGGCAACCGTCGCCTCGGGCGCATGTTTGTGCCGCTTTTTCTTTGGCAGTGCGGACGTATCAGGTGCCCTCGATTCCACATCAGTGCCTACTTCGAGGCGTAGCGTGACGCCTACTACGAACACCTGCGTGCTGTCTCGCGAGATAACGACTGGACCGGGTGGCGCCGTTTCTTCCGTGTAGCCGTCCGGAAGCAGGCACAGGACAACTCGGTGGAAGGTCAAGCGATTCTCAATCTTTACGAGGACATGAAGCATCGGTTGCCGATGATGACCGTTTGCAGGATGCCGTCCGTGCTTTGGCGTGGATATTCGAGCGCCCCATTTTCAAAGCCCCGAGTGTTGTAACAGCTTCCGAGGGACCGGAGTCCACAGTTGGATGTTTCCTCGCCGTATTGCGAACAAAAGGCGTACTGTGCGTTCTGCGGCTGGGCCGAAGCATTCGCCAAACCCCGGGGGGCTTTGCGACATGAAGTCTCCCCCGTGGAACACCGCCTGCCGCCTGGAGGGGATGTCGGATTCCGATGGGCGTCCGGGGAATTGTGCCTGCGCGATTCCGGGATTCCCCGCCGCAGTAGCCGACAATGGGGTTTCGCCTTCCCCGCCGGGGAACCGGTAAAAAAAAACTAATGCATACTTGACATCTCCTGAAAACAAGCTATTTGTTCTTGCAGGTGCGGCCCTTGGTTTTTCCCGCCGAATCCATGCAGAAGGAGACCGATGCCATGAAAGGACTGACCCAGCGGCAGCAGGAGACACTCGATTTTATCGAGGAATTCCTCCGAACGGAGGGCATGGCGCCCACGGTCTACGAGATTGCCGAGCGTTTCAATGTGAAATCGGCCACGGCGTTCGCCCATGTGCGGGCCCTGCAGCGCAAAGGCTACATCAAACGCACGTCCAAAGCACGGAGCTTGACATTGCTGCGGTCCGAAAGTCCGCGCCATCTTTCGCTGACCCTGTCCATTCCCATTCTCGGTCGTATCAGCGCCGGGGCGCCGTTGTTGGCCGAGGAGCACGTGGAGAGTACCCTGCAGTTCGATCCCAAGCTGTTGCCCAAAGGGGCCGGCGGCCACCCCATTTTCGGGCTGCGCGTCTTTGGTGAGAGCATGCGGGATTTGGGCATCCTGGACGGGGACATCGTCATTGCCAAGCAACAGAGTTCGGCCGCGTTGGGAGACATCGTGGTCGCCCTGATCGAGAATGAGACGACGGTGAAGTCCCTCTACATCAAAGACAACATGGTGGAACTTCGTCCGGCCAATCCGGCCTTCGAGTCCCAGTTTTATCCGCTGGACAAGATCGCCATTCAAGGCGTCGTCATCGCCCTGCACCGCACTTATTGAGTGTCTGGTTCGGATGATTCACCGCCTCGAAACAATCCGGAGCGCAGGCGAACTCGCTGCTACTGTTGAACTGGCCAGACTATTCTGAGACGGTCCGTACAGGCGGCGTGGGCGCGGCCCACACCGTATTTCCCGGTTCGAATGCCGGCGGCGCTTGTGGTTTCCGTTCCGGCATCGGCAATGGCTGCACGGCGGCCCGGCAAGAGCGTCTCGCGACGTGGTCGGATCGTGTGGCGGGGGCAGGCGCCGTGTTTTTCGGGAGCACGGGTCAATTTTGGCGGGGACTTCCGGCTCCAGGGAACGCCGTTGGTGCAGAACAATGTGCTTGGGGGCGGCCGTACCGGCCGTTTTCCCCCGCCGCAAGGGTGACCGGCTGCCTCTCGGGTGGCGTGGTTCTGGCCATTTGCCCTCAGTCCCCGTATATTGTCTTTGCCCGGAACGCGCCTTGTCTGCACCTCCGGGGCGACCGTGAGACCTGTTCCTCCCTTCCCGGGTGTTTCCGAAATCTCCGGGCGGTGTTGCGAGGGGTGGGAGTTCGCCCGCGCAGTGCAGCGTTGTTTCGAAGCGGCGGTAAGTGGAGAGGACGGTCCGTGATTGCCAGACTCAGCGGTACCTTGATTCAGAGAGATCTGACGGAGATTGTCGTCGACGTCGGTGGGATCGGGCTCGCCGTGGTCGTTCCCATGAGCACGTACGACAATCTTCCCGTACCGGGTTCTGCGGTGAACTTGTACACGCACCTTCAGGTGCGGGAGGACGCCCTGACGCTGTACGGGTTCGCGACGGTCCAGGAGCGGGAGTTGTTCCGGTTGCTGATTACCGTGTCGGGTATCGGCACGCGTTTGGCTTTGAATGTCCTGAGCTGCATGTCGGTGACGGAGTTCTGCCGGAACATCCTGGGGGCCGACATCAAAGCCCTGTCTCGGATCAGCGGAGTGGGGAAGCGCTCCGCCGAACGCTTGGTGGTGGAGCTTCGGGAGCGCGTCGAGGGGATCGAACCCGCGGCCGCATTTCCCGCGGCGGCGGGGGAGGGGCCACTGAGCGACGTTGCCCAGGACGCGGTGGCCGCCTTGGAAACCCTTGGTTTCAAAGGGGACCAAGCCCGTCGGACGGTGCGCAAGGCAATGGCGGACCTGCCCGAGGGCGAGCGGTCCGCCGAGGTCCTGATACGGCATTCACTTCGGATTCTCAATTCCTGATACGTGCTGGGAATCATCATGGCCGAAGAACGATTCATTACGTCCCAGTTGAACCGACGGGAAGAGAGTTTCGAGGCCACGCTGCGCCCGCGCACTTTCGACGAATTCCCGGGGCAGGACCGTATCAAGGAACGGCTCAAGATCATTGTCCAGGCCGCGAGCGAGCGGAACGAAGCTCTCGGGCACCTGCTTTTCAGCGGCCCCCCCGGCTTGGGAAAGACCACGCTTGCTCACATTATGGCGGTGGCACGGGGAACCAACATCAAGGCCACCAGTGCGCCCGTGATCGAAAAGCCGGGCGACTTGGCGGGATTGCTCACCGGCCTGGAGGAGAGCGATATCCTGTTCATCGACGAGATCCACCGACTGCCCATCGCCATTGAGGAATACCTGTACAGCGCCATGGAGGATTTTGTCATCGATATCATGCTGGACCAAGGCGCGGGTGCGCGCTCGGTGCGGCTGAACCTGCCCCACTTCACCCTCATCGGGGCCACCACTCGCCAGGGAAAAATATCCGCGCCGCTTCGTTCGCGATTCAGCATGGCTTGTCGCCTGGACTACTACCGGGTCGACGACCTCGAGCGCATTCTCCACCGTTCGAGAGGGATCCTGAAGGTTGAGGCTGACGACGCGGGGATTTACGAGATCGCCCGGCGCAGTCGAGGTACGCCTCGAATCGCCAACAACCTGCTCCGCTGGGTTCGGGACTACGCCCAGGTCAAGGGGCCCAGCGCCATCACCGGTCCCATCGCCATCCGGGCGCTCGAGATGCTCGATATCGACGAGGACGGCCTCGACGAGATGGACAATCGCGTGCTCGAAGCCATCCTGTACAAATTCGGCGGCGGTCCGGTGGGGCTCAAGACCCTGTCGGTGGCCGTAGGGGAAGAGATGGACACCATTGAAGATGTCTACGAGCCCTTTCTGATTCAGGAAGGCTACCTGATGCGAACTCCGCAGGGCCGTGTGGCCACGGCCAAAGCCGCCAAGCGATTCGGCATCGAGCTAGGCGGCGGGGGATCCGGGGCCGGTCCGCAGCCGCGCCTTTTTTGACCGGTTGCGGTTGTTTGCCGGAGGCTGTTTGTCGTCTCGAAACAATTTGTACTGCAGGCGAAGTCGCTGTCTCTGCTGAACTGGCCGGACTATTCTAAAGGCGGTCCGTATCCTCTTTGCGGGGGAGGGGATTCCATGCTGGTTCCGCAGTGGGTTCGGCACGCCGTCGGGGAAGCTTTTGCGGGGGGCGTCCACTCGGAATGCAGGGATGTCGGCTCTCGCTGGCTGTCAAGAGTGGGATACTCTGTTCGGACGCAGGGGAATTGGCTCTCGCGAAGACACGAAGATCACGAAGGATAGACCGGAACGGGGAGGCCCGTGGCCAGAGGCTGACCGGTCCGGCCATGCGAACCGATGCTTGCGAGCCGACCCGTGTCCGACAATGCTTCCCCTGGCGGCGCTCAATACGTTGCGCCGGCATCTTTCAAGCAGCGTGCGATTTCCGCGACCGGGGCAGTCCAGATGCGGTCGCGGTTGGCCGCCAAGTGATCCAGCAGTTCGATGAAATCAGGTTTAAAAACGCCGAGGCCGCCACGGTCGATTTCGTGAAAGGTCAAGATGGCCCAATGTCCCCGGCGCGCCGCGCGTTCGGCGAGTCCGACCAGTTCGGCGGCCCGCATCTGTTCGCACGGCTGGGACGCCAAGGCGTGCAGGTCCACGAAGCCCGGCGCATTGAAAAAGCCGTAGTTCGGGGTCCCGGCCCGGGCCGCGAGAAAGTGCCGGGCAATGACCGGCACGTAGCTTTGTCGTTTTGCGCCCACTCCGACCTCGGTTTGGTAGCAGGGATAGGCAAAGGTCCAATCTGTTCGCTCCGGGAAGAGGTCGCCCAAGCGTTTGCAGGCCTCCGTGATGTCGGACTCGACGTCGGCGAGTGTGAGTGTTTCGAGCTTGCGTGGGCTCGGCCGTCCCCAAAGTGCTTCGGAGCACGTGTGCCGGACCGAGTGATTGCCGATTTCGTGGCCGTCCGTATGGACCTGCCGCCAAGCTTCGAGATGCTCGACCACTGTCTCCCGACCGGGGCAGAGATAGAAAGTTCCCAGCAGGTCGCGTTCGTTCAGCAGTGGGATCGCCGTCTTGAGATGCGAGAGGCGCCCATCGTCAAACGAGAGACTCACGGCCCCAGTGCATTTGTTCGGCCATTGGAACGGCGTCGTCATGGGGTGTCCTTTCCTGGAGCGTCCGGAACTGGGAGCCGGCTTCCGCCCGTTCGCCTGCGGCGCGACCGGGGGGAGTCGACCGTCAAAGTCCGGTTCGGTTGGCTCACCCGTACTCGGCGAATCCCGGTCACATGCTTTCGAGTACGTCCATGGTGAGTGTACGGAGACCGTCGCGCAAGATGTTTCGGACCCGGGCGCTCAGCTCGATTCGCGCCCGGCGGAGGGGGGGCGTCGGCGCGGAAAGGATCGGGCACGTCCGGTAAAAGCGACTGAAAGCTTTGGCCAGGTCAAGAAGGTAGCCGGCCAGGCATGACGCATCCAGCTCGGCGGCCGCCCGTTGGAGCGCGCCGGGGTATTCCGCGCAACGCAGTGCGAGTTCCCGTTCTTCGGATGTGCCGAGTACGCCCCAGTTCACGGGTTGCTCCAGGAGGTCGGATGGGGCCTTGCGGAACATGGAAGCAATGCGTGCGTAGGCGTACATCACATAGGGTCCGGTGTCCCCCTCGAATTTAATTGAGGCCCGGGGGTCGAAGGCGATGGCGCTTCGCGGATTGACTTTGAGCAGCATGAACTTGAGTGCCGCCATGCCGATCGCGTCGGCCCGACGGTCGAGGTCCGCGGGGGCTTGTGCTCCGGCCCGGGCCAGGGTGGCGTCACGGGCGAGTCGGGTCATTTCATCGAAAAGATCGTCGGCGTCCACGACCGTACCTTCCCGGCTCTTCATTTTGCCCGAGGGCAGGTTGACCATGCCGTAGGCCATGTGGTGAAGTCTCTCCGCCCAGGCGTGTCCCAAACGGCGCATGATGGCGAACAGAACGCGGAAATGGTAAACCTGTTCGTCGCCCACCACCCAGATTTGTAAATCTGGCTGAAACTCTTCCTGTTTCAAGAGGGTGGCGCCGATGTCCTGGGTGACATACACGCTCGTGCCGTCCCGGCGCAACACGACCTTGGTTCCCAGTTTTTCAGCATCGAGATCGATAACCACCGCACCGTCGTCGGTGCGATGAAAGACGCCGCGTTCGAGCCCCTCGAGGATGACGTTGCGGCCGAGGGTGTACGTTTCACTTTCGCGGTAGACTTTGTCGAACACGACGCCCATGCGCCGATAGGTTTCTGCGAACCCCTCGATCACCCATGCGTTCATGGTTTCCCAAAGTCGGCGCACCTCGGGATCACCGTTTTCCCATGCCAGGAGCATGGCCTGGGCCGTGCGTCCGATCTCGGTTTCGAGGAAGAGTTGCTCGGCCGGGCGCTCGCGCCATTCGGGACGGTCGGCCCGAATGCAGGCCACCTGGCGCTGGAATTCCTTCTCGAACAGGACGTAGAAGTCCCCCACGAAATGATCGCCCTTGATTCCTTCGGAAGCAGGCGTGCGCCCCTCTCCCCAGCGCTGGTACGCCACCATGGACTTGCAGATATGAATGCCGCGGTCGTTGATCAGGTTCACACTCGTGACGGTGTGACCGACGCGCCGGAGTATGGATGCCATGGCGGAACCAAGGGCATTGTTGCGCACATGCCCGAGGTGTTGGGGTTTGTTGGTATTAGGGGCCGAGAACTCGATGAGTACCCGGCGTCGGTCCGGCCCCGGCAAACGGGCCGCTTCGAGCAGGGCGGCTTCGTCGCCGACCGCGTCCCGGAATAGTGCTTCCGGACGGAGCGTGACGTTTACGAAGGCCTTGACCGTCTCCGCGCCGACGATGTCGGGGTGTTGGGTCAGGAATTCCGCGGTCCGAGTTGCGATCTTCATCGGATTGTTCCGCAAAGACCGGGCCAGTCGGAAGCAGTTGACCGTCAGGTCGCCGCTGAACTCGGCGGGGCATCGTTCCGGGGTGACTCGGGGACGCTCGGCCTCGAATTCATGGGCCAGGAATGTCTCGAGGTCCGCGATGAAGCCGTACTTGGTCACGGGGTAATGTCCTTTGTTGGGGAAAATTCGTTCGGGTGTTGTCCGAACGCCGTCGCCGGTCTGCAGTCGTCGACAGCGTCCGGTGAGGGCAATGCCCCGGCGGGGACCGACTCCGGCCGTCCCACGCCGCGGGATTGTGGGCCATCCCAGGCCTGCGGGTCGTGTTATTGGACGTGTCCCGAACGAGACGAACGGAATTCCTGCGATAGCGTCCGGACTGTTTTGAGGCGTATTGGGATTCGGGAACGGTAACATACCGTGCCCGCATACTCTTGCGAGTGCCCGTGGGCTTCGCTCCGGGCTGTTTCATGAGGGCTTCGGAGGGGTCGGACGGGTCGCTGACCGGGGTCCACGGCACTATTGCGCCGCAGTCCACCGGGCGCGCGGGTTGTCGGACGGTTTGTCGGTCCGTCCGTCTGTTTCGTCCGTGCTCTCGCCAGACGATTTCGATACGGACACCTCCGAGTCGGTCTCCTCGAGTCCGTGCGAATGGGGAGAGCGGGAGTTGTTCGCCTGGGCTGGCGGCGACGGTCCCGATACGGTACGTTGTGCGCCGTTGCGAAATCCCGCAGAGATGAAAAGGGCATCGAGGATGGACCTGGATACGATCCTGGGTTGCGCCGTCGTGTTTGCCGCGGTGTTTTCGGTTGTCTGGCTTTATCGGCGCAGTTCCGCCACCATTGAGCTGATTCGCCGCCGCCGTCTGCATTCGTTGCGCGAAATCCGGAGGATTCTGCGCCATGGGGAGTGACGCAGGGCAGGCCGGCGGTCCGCAGATCGCCACGGAGCTGTCGCGCGATCTGAATCTTTTCCACGTTACTATGATGGGCGTGGGGATGATGATCGGCGCGGGTGTGTTCCTCGGGATCGCCGAGTGTGTGGGCGTGGTCGGTCCGGGCGGGGCGCTGTTGACCTTCGCTCTGAACGGCGTGATCGCCATGTGTTCCGCCATGTCGTACGCGGAGTTGTGCTCCGCGGTGCCCCGGGCGGGAGGTGCGTACAATTTTGCCCGGATCGGTTTCGGGCGCGGCACGAGTTTTTTTGCCGGGTGGATGGAGTGGTTCGCTTCGACAGTGGCGGGCAGCATGTATTCGCTGGTTTTCGCCATTTACGTATTGAATTACCTGGACGGTCTTGGCCTGTTGTGGTGGGAGCATTTCGACACCCATTTTTCGGTCAAGGTCCTTGCCGTGATCGTGGCCCTGATATTCGTGTACATCAACTACCGGGGAGCCTCGGAAACGGGCAAGGCCGGTGCGCTTTTTGCGTTGGGGCAGACGATAACTCTGGCTTTGATCGGCGGTGTGGGGCTTTGGGTGGTGATCCGCGATCCGGGCCGGATCCAGAATTTTCGGCCGTTCCTACCCAATGGCTGGCTGCGCATTCTGGCGACGATGGGATTCACGTACGTGGCATTCGAGGGATTCGAGGTCATTGCCCAGGCAGGGGATGAAACTATCGAGCCTCGGCGCAATCTGCCCAAAGCCATGCTTCTGTCGGTCGTGATCGTGGCCGTGACCTACGTTGCGGTGACCTTTGCCGCGATCGTGGCGGTCAGCCGTGCCGATATTGCGGGACTCGAAGGTGTGGTTTCGATTTCCGGCTGGTTCCGGTTCTACGGAACGGTAGGGTTCGCCAAATCGGTGCAGTTGCTGTTGTCGAGCGGGTTCGGGAGTCTGCTTGTGGCCCTGGCGGTTATATTTTCGTCCACTTCGGCCCTCAATGCCACCATTTACTCGGCCACCCGTGCGGTCTATGCCCTGGGCCGGGACCATTTCTTACCCCCCGCCATTGCGCACGTTTCCCCGAAGACCAAGACGCCCGTCGTGGCGCTTGTCGTGACTGCGGCCGTGGCGGTCAGCATCGCCGTTTTCACGCCCACCAAGCACGTCATGTCCTTTGCCAGTATCATGTTCCTGTTTCTGTTTCTGCTGGTCAATCTGTGCGCCATTCGTATTCGTCGCCACATGGGTGACGAGATGCAGTACGGCTACCTCATGCCGTTTTTCCCCTTGCCGCCTCTGATCGGGATTGCTGCGCAGGTGTTTTTGGCTATGGAACTGCGCCACATGAGCTGGGTGGCATGGATCGTTGCGCCCTCCTGGCTGGGGCTCGGTCTGGCCGTCTACTGGCTGTACGGACGCAGCCACGTGACGCAGACTCGGGACGAGATCGTGGTCTTCCGTGAGACGCCCCCTCCCTCGACCCGCCCATGCCGCATCCTTGCTCCGGTGGCCAATCCGGACAATGCCCTCAGAATGCTGTTGCCGATTCTGCGGATCGCGGAGAAACAGGACGCCCAGGTCGAGCTTTTGCATTTGGTGCCCATACCCGAGCAAATACCGCTGTCGGATGCGGGCCAGTTCATGGGCGCCGGCGAGGAGGCCATTGTCGAGGCCATGCTCTACCTGGGCAACCGATTTCCGATCAGTCACACTGTCCGGTATTGCCGCAACAGTGCGCGGGGCATCCTGTCCGCGGCTCGCGAGCACCGGGCGGACTTCATCATCATGGGATGGCGGGGCCGGTCCGCGCGGCGGGACTTCTTCTTCGGCAGTACGGTGGATCCCGTGCTCGAACGGAACCCCTGCAATGTCATCGTCCTCAAGAATTGTACGAAACGCAGTTACCGGCGTGTGCTGGCGCCCTTCGCCGGAGGGCCGCACAGTATTCTGGCCCTGAACACGGCGGCCATGCTGGCTGCGGACGACGGCGTGATCGTGCCGTTCCATGTCACTGCGCCGGGTCGCCGGACCGTCGACGTCAGCGAATTCCTCGAGCGTCACCGGGATCGACTTCTCGTGGGGCCGGGTCGGTTCACGCCGAAGTACAGCGTTTCGTCGGACCTTTTGGGCGCCCTCCGCGACGAGGCTGCCGGCTACGATCTGGTGGTGATCGGCGCCGGCGGGGGCGGCAACTGGCGCCGCCTGGCCAGCGGCGCCCTGCCGGAGATGCTGGCCGAGCAGATCGATTCGGCGGTCGTCATGGTCAAGGCCCGAACCCGGGTCAAGTCCCTGTTGAATCGTTGGATCTGACCTCCCGTCGGGGTCCGGTGCGTCCGTCATGTCTCGGTTGCAGTCTGTCCGCTATTCTATTCTCATGACGCCTTTCCCTGCATTCCTGGTCTTGATCTCGACGGTGGCGCACGCCGGCTGGAACCTGTTGGCCAAGGGACAACCGCGCAAAGCCGTCTTCTTCAATCGCATGATCCGCACCATCGCGATTGCCGGGGCCCTGCCGGCCCTTTTGTGGCAGTTGCGGAGTTCGCAATTGGGATGGATGACGTTTGGCTGTGCGGTGTTGAGCGGTGTTTTCTGCGGTTTCTACTACCTTTTTCTGATGCTCGGGTATTCTGTTTCGGACTTCTCTGTGGTCTACCCGGTCGCCCGAGCCCTGCCCGTGTTGCTCCTTGGATTGGCTGACGTCTTGCGCCGGCGTCCGCCCTCGACGGGGGGCTGGTGCGGCATGGCTTTGGTCACGGCGGGGTGTGTACTCGCGCCCCAGGCAGCTCTGCGGGGAATGTCGTGGCGCGCCTATCGCGGTCAGGCGGTTGTCTTCATGGTCTGCACGGCCTTCGGCACGGTGGGGTACACGCTCGTGGACAAGATTGCTGCGGAACGGCTGGTGGCGGCGGGCGCGTCCGCCGCTGCGCTGTACGGGTATGTCTTCTTTACGGTCTCGTGGGCGGTGTATGCCGCGGCGTGTCGGGTTTGGCGGCTCGGCGGTGAGCGTGCGCCGGTTCGGAACGGCAAGTGGCGTTGGGTGTTACTGGGCGCGGCGTTGAATTTTGGGGCGTATTGGCTCATTCTGTGGGCGTACCAGCTTTGTCGGCGCGCCAGTTACATTGTTGCCTTTCGGCAATTCAGCATCGTCATCGGGGTCGTGGCGGCGTTTGTTTTGTACCGCGAGCCCAGCGTTCGCGTTCGTGCCTTCGCGGCAGCGCTGATTACAGCGGGACTCGTGCTGGTGGGGGTGTCGGGTTAAGCGGAGGGGACACTGCATGGCGGGGCGCGCCGGGTCATTTCCGTGCGTTTCGAACGCGGGTTTGCGGGGCCCCGAGCCGGGGGGAGAGGGGGGGCCGCCGGGCTCATTCCACGCTCACGGCATCCTCAGGACAGACGCGGCGGCAGGTGCCGCAGCGCACGCACCGTTCCTGGTCGATTTCGTGTGTTTGGTACGGGAGCGGAGCAATGGCGTCCGTGGGACAGTTTTGGGCGCAGATCGTGCAGCCGATGCACTGATCGGTGATGCGAAAAGCGATCAGGGCCTGGCAGACGCCTGCGGGGCATGTCCCGTTGATATGGGCCTCGTACTCGCCGCGGAAATAGCGCAGGGTGGTCAGTACCGGGTTCGGGGCGGTTTTTCCCAAGCCGCAGAGGCTGCCGTCCCGGACTTTTCGGGCCAGGTCTTCCAGGTGTTCGATGTCGTCGCGTTTTCCTTCGCCGTTGCATAGTCGTTCGAGGATTTCGAGCATTCGTTTCGTCCCGATTCTGCAGAAAGTGCACTGCCCGCAGGATTCGTCCTGGGTGAATCGGAGGAAGAACCTGGCGAGGTCGACCATGCAGGTACGGTCGTCCAGGACGACCAATCCCCCGGAGCCCATGATGGCGCCGGCGTCCAGGAGCGCCTCGTAATCGATCGGCGTGTCGGCGAGTCTGGCGGGGATGCATCCACCCGAAGGGCCTCCGACCTGGACGGCCTTGAATTGGCGTCCATCGCGGACCCCGCCGCCGATTTCCTGCACGATTTCGCCGATTGTAATGCCCATGGGGACTTCGATCAAGCCGCCGCGGCGGACGCGTCCGGCCAGGGCGAAGACCTTTGTGCCGCGGCTGGCGACCGTGCCCATGGCGGCGAACGCGTCGGGTCCGCGGCGGAGTATCCAGGGAAGGCAGGCATAGGTTTCCACGTTGTTGATGACGGTTGGAGCGGCGTGGAGTCCTTTTTCCGCCGGGTAGGGCGGGCGGAATCGGGGCACGCCGCGGCGCCCCTCGATCGCGGCGATCAAGGCGGTTTCCTCGCCGGAGACAAAGGCCCCGGCCCCGCGGCGCACCTCGATATCGAACCGGAAAGCGATTCCGAACGGACTCTGTCCGAGGTATCCTGCCGCCCGTGTCGCCTCGATGGCCCGGGTGAAATGCCGGACGGCCAGCGGATACTCGGAACGGACGTAAAGGAAGCCCTGGGTCGCCCCGACGGCGCGTGCGGCGATGAGCATTCCTTCGATCACCCGGAACGGGTACGACTCGAGAATCATTCGGTCCATGAAGGCGCCGGGATCTCCCTCATCTCCGTTGCAGACCACGTATCGCCGGGGCGCCGGGGTTTGCCTTGCGGCCTGCCACTTTTCGGCGGTGGGGAACCCGGCCCCGCCACGTCCGCGCAAGCCGGACTGTCGGACTTGGGCGATGATTTCTTCGGGGGTCAGTTCAGTGAAAGCGCTTCGCGCCGCTTCGAACCCTCCGGCGTCGGTGTATTCCTGGAGATCGATCGGATCGAGTTGTCCGGCGTTTTCGAGCACCACGTGACGTTGTTTTTCCAGGAAAAGCCGTGCATCGCCCCGCCGGAGGTCCAAGCGTGTTTGTTCGTCGGGGACTGTCACTTCGGGACCGGCGATCAGATCGACGGCGTCCGCGATCCCGGCCGCCAAGCGGCCGGCCAGTCCCCTGGGGCGGATGTGGCGGCGGACGATTCTTCGCGCCCGAGCCGGGTCGACGTTCCCGTAATAAACGGTTCGGCCGTCGGGATGGACGACTTCGACCATGGGGACGCGATGGCACATTCCGATGCAGCCGCCGGGACGGACTTCGGCCGCGGCGCCGGTGCGGCGGACTTCGCGTTCCATGATTTCACGCACTCCGGCGCTGCCGCTGGCCACGCAGCAGGATCCGATCCCCACCCGAAAGATCACGGGTGGACCGGCGGGTTTGGACGGGGACGCGCCGTCAGCCACGTCTGTCTGCGCTTGCCGTTCGAGGAATTCATTCAGGGCGTCCTTCACGGTGCCCGGGGTGAGGCGACCGTATGTGACTTCGTCGATCTGCATGACGGGCGCCAGGGAGCAGCAGCCGAGGCAGGCCACTTTGGTCACGGTGAACACCCCGTCTGCGGAAGTATCCTCGTCTTCGGGCAAGCCCAGGACGCCCCGCACAGCCTTGGTGATTTCCGGTGCGCCGGCCACGTGGCAGGCGGTGCCGTGGCAGACTTTGATGAGATGTTCCCCGACCGGAGTCAGGCGGAACCGGTTGTAAAAGGTGACCACACCAGCGGCCTGGGCGGGGGTGATTTCCGTTTTTTCGGTAAGGTAGCGCAGGGCCGGTTCCGGGATGTAGTGGTAGTGGTCTTGGAGACGTTGCAACAGCAGCAGGATGCTTTCCCGCGAACCGCCGATTTCGGCAACGATCCGGTCCACGCAATCCCGGATTTCATCGAGGGCGAAGTCCGCACGGGTCGAATTGTGATGTTCACTGGTCATTGTTCGATTCCCCGCCGCTCGAACCAGCGGGAGTTGCGTCGGTTCCGATGCAGATCAGGTTTTTTTCGCCACGGACATAGATCCGTCCCCCCTTGAAGGCCGGGGTGGCGCGAACCGGCTCGCCCACGGACAGCTTCGCCGTCAATGTGAACTTCGCCTCGAGGGGAAAGAGGAAGACCGTGCCGTCGTCGCCGAAAAGGTAGACCAGTTCTCCGGCCAGGACGGGGGACGCCTGGAAGCCGCAGTCGAACACCTCGTCCCATAGGAGTTTTCCGCTCTGTGCGTCATAACAAGAGACCTCTCCGTCGCTCCCGGCTTGGAGGAAGTAGCGGCCGTCGGTGAGCGGACTGGCGGTGTCGGGCAGCCCGTCATACCCCTTCCACAGCACGTGTGTTTTGGTCACATCTCCACGTCCGTCGGTTCGGATTGCGGCGGCCACCGCTCCGGCGGCGGTGACAAAGACGGTGTTGCCGGACGCGACAGGGGAGGGGGCGATGTCGCCCCCGAGCAGTTCGGCGCGCCAGATTTCGTGTCCGTCGGCGGGATCGTACGCGATGACGAAGGGGCTTCCCGACGTCACGATTTGAAAAGACGAACGTGTTGGCACGACCACAGGGGTGGTCCAACTGTTGACAACGGGGCGCGGCGCTTGCCAGGCCGGGACGCCGGTTCGCCCGTCAAAGGCGAAAAGTCGGGATTTTCCCTCGTCCGCCTCCGATCCCTGATCGAGCTGCCACAGCACCAAATCTCCGTAAATCATCAGGGATGAGGCGAGGCCGTATGCACTGTCCGGCGGTCCCGGGTTCCAGGCCCAGATTTGGTTGCCGTCGAAATCGACCGCCGCAATGTCTGCTGTGGCGAAAGTCACGAAAACACGGTGTCCGTCCGTGGCGGGTGTTGGGGCGGCGTACCCGGTTTCCTCCATGACCTCGAGTTTGTCGAAGGCCGTCGGGTTCGAGCGTCGGACATGGATTTCGGTGGTGCGGATGAGGGCCCCGTCGGTGGTGGAGATGCAGTGGAGGTATTCGTTTTCCCGGGAGGCGGCGGTCAGAAAAACCCGCTTGCCCCAGACGAGAGGCGAGCTGTTTCCCGTGGGGCCGGGCAGGGGGACTTTCCAGGCCACGTTGCGGCCGCTCGGTACGTCCCATTCGGTGGGCCAACCGCTTCCTGCGGCCAGCCCCATCCCGGTCGGCCCTCGGAATTGCGGCCAGTTGCCGCGCCAAGCTTCGGAGCCGTAAAGCGAGCGGGGCGGCCCGGTCTTTGCCGTTGCGGCGTGCTGTGGGCCGGTCAGGAATGTGGACAGCAGTCCGGCCAAGCCGGCGGCCACCCCCAACAGAACCATGACCGCGGCCACGCCGTTCAGGACACGGGTTTCCAAGGACCGCCTGCGAGCGATGGCGCGCGCCTGTTCTTCCGGCGGCGGCGGCAGGCTCGGCAACTTTTCCGGTTGCAGCGCGCTGTTCCAGTGGATGCCCCACAATGCGACGACCGCACCGGCCAAGAGGAGCCAGCCGCCGATCCGGCGGCGCCGGCGCTGCAGGAAGAATTCCTGCCGCAATTGTTGATCGAGTCGATGCAGTTTTTCTTTGATCGCTAGATTTTCGGGATCGTTTTCGAGTTGGGTCCGCAAGCTTGTCAAATCCGTGGATTCGAGCCAACGGTCGTTGCCTTCCCGCAGCGTGAAAAAGAGCAGCAACGTCGCGACACCGAGGCAGAACACCGGGCCGCCCACGGCAAGAGCGCGGGCGGCACTGATTCTCAGTTGTCGTGGGGCGTTTTTCACTATGAATCGTCCGTGGATCGGTTAGCCTGAAAAATGCATGAGCCCTCTGCTGCGATGACGCATCTCGCGCATTTTCAGAACATTGCCGCCGCTCACCCACCGAGGCGCTGTTTCAACACGGCCTCGCCCGGCGTTCGACGCGATGACCTGACCCCGTATAAGCTGCGTTCGCTCGCGACAAGGTTCATGAATTCATCAGGTTGGGACAGTCGTTCCCGGTATCTCGGGGTTGTTCCACCACCGCGGGCGCAATGGAAGTCGGTCCGTCGCCGGCGTCGTCGGGCATGCCGACTTCTCCGCGCCGGAAACGTTCGCGCGGACAGACAGCGAAACAGCGCCCACAGGCGACGCACTCGGAGGGCACGGCTTCGTAATCTTCTCGGTTTTCGGGTCGAAGTCGACAGAGGATTTTGGTCAGCAGCACGCCTCCGAGGAAGAGTCCCAGAAGCGCCCCTGCCGTCCGAAACGTCCCCGATTTCCCCAGCCCGGCCCCCAAGGCGGCAACCGCTCCCGGGAACGTTCCGCGGGGAGCCAGCAGCGGTCCCAGACCGAACCCAGCCGCAGCGGCGAGCACGGGGAGCGCCAGGGTGAAGAAACGGACGGAACCGGACCGACCGCGCTGTTTTTTTTCCCGTGTTTCCGGGGGCCGAATGGCGTCGAACGGACAGGCGTCATGGCACAAGCCACAGCGAATGCAGACGTCGGGCGTTACGGAGATCCTGTGCCGGGAGGCTCTGGAGAAGAGTCCCAGGAGGATTCCGTACGGACAGAGAAAACGACAGTAGGGTCTACCCACGACGACGGCCAGCAACAACAGTGCGCCGCCGGCGCCCAGCATGGTCGCGGAACCGGACCTGCGGAAGAACGCCACGAACGGGTCGTACCGGCAGATGAGGAAGTCCCCGCGGGTCACCACAGCCGTCACGGCGAGGCCGAGATAGGCCCACGGCAGAAAAGTCAGGGCGGCAGCCAGGGGGACAGGGACGCGGACGGGGCGTACGAGGACTACATCCTGAATGGCCCCGAGGGGGCAGACGCCGCCGCAGAACACCCTTCCGGCCCAGAGGGCGAAGAGCAGAGGGAGAACCAGGAAAAGGATGATGCCCGTCGAAATCGCGTAAGTTGGGTCGGCGAACGCCAGGGCGGCATTCTGGATTGCGCCGATCGGACACACGCATCCCTTGCGGTAGAATCCCAGGTAGGCCAAGCAGGCGATGGAGAGCCATAAGATGCCGCGTCGACTGCGTCGAACCAGGGCCAGGTAGACCGCCAGGCATAAACCGACGGCCAACACGGTCACGTCCAAGACCCCGAGCCACTCGGCCCTGGGCGCTGGCCATTGCGTGCGCGGCAGAGCGTAACCGCTGTCGAAATCGGGTGGCGGAAACCGTCCGATGGCCTGGGTCCGGGCGCCGACGGCCAGCATGGCCAGGGCGCCCAGGGTGGTTCCCAGCCTGGACGGTCCACGGCGTTTGGCCGCCCGGGCGCGGCGTGCCGGGGGGCGTACGGCATCCATGGGGTTTTCAGGATTCGAAGAGGATGACGACATAGTCATGCACGCGGTTGCTTCGTCAGGGGACAGCCGGGACCGCCGCGGTGCGCTCCCATGGCGCAAGGCGGCGGTCCCGGTGCCAACATGCCGCGGCGAACGGAATTATCAAGGGCAGCGGAGGTCGTTGGCGCCGGAAGGGGGGGACGGTCGGCCGCGACTGGAACGGCGCCCGAGAGGGCCCCGCGACAGGCGTGCGGCGCCGCGGTTCTGTTGGGCTGCAGGAGGGCATCGGCGCGGGACGGCCGGAGACCGTTCCCGGAATCAGGCGGACATGACTTTTTTCAGGAGCTGGATCAGCGCTGGCGCCTCATAAGGTTTTTGGATGAAAGCAGCGAAATTGTCCGTGGGGAAACGAGCCGTGACCTCCTGTTTGCTGTAGCCGCTCGAAAGGATCACCGGGACGTCTTTGCGGATGCGATGCATGCGGCGAAGTGCCGTGACACCATCGAGGCGCGGCATGGTCAGATCAAGAAGGACGCAACCGATTTCATCGGCGTGTTCTTCGAATTGACGGACGCCATCCGTGCCGTCGACAGCGGTCAACACGGTGTACCCGGCCCGTTCGAGCATCCTGCGTGCCACGGTTCGAACGGTGTCCTGATCGTCGACCACGAGGATGATTCCCCCGCGTGCCGTGTTTGGCGCGGCCTCCTCGAGGGCGGCAGTCTGGGGCACGTCTTCCTCCGCCGCGGGCAGCAAGACCGTGAAGCGACTTCCTTTTCCGAGCTTGGTTTCGACCTCGATTGTTCCATGATGACTGCGCACGATCCCGAGGACGGCGGGAAGGCCCAGGCCTCGACCGGTGAATTTCGTGGTGAAGAATGGGTCGAAAATGCCCGTGGCGGTTTCAGTGTCCATGCCGCAGCCCGAATCGCTTATTTCCACGTAGACATAGTGGCCGGGTTCCAAATCCGCGCCGATTCGAGTGGCGGCGAGATCGGCCGCATCGCATTCCCGTGCTCCGGTTCGAATGGTGATGATTCCCTGGGTCGTGCCGATTGCCTCGACCGCGTTTGTGAGGAGATTCGCCAACATCTGCCTGAGTTGGGTTGCGTCCCCTTCGACCTTCGGAAGCACCGGCGCCAGGTGATAGTTGACCCGAATAGAAGCGGGGACGGCGGCCTTGAACAAGCGTTGATTCTCGCGGATGAGCCTGTTGAGCGACAGCCGTCTGATGACGAACCGCCCTTTTCCGGCATACGCGAGCATCTGTCGACACAGGTCGGCGCCCTGCAGTGCCGCGGCCCGGATTTCCTCGAGGTTTTCCCGGAGCGGCGAATCGGGCGGCAGGTCTTCGGCGGCCAGGTCCGCGTTGCCGAGCACGCCCATGAGCAGATTGTTGAAGTCATGCGCGACCCCGCCGGCCAGCACGGCCAGGCTCTGCAGGCGCTGCACCTCCCGGACTCGTTCTTCGATCTGCCGGTGTTCGCTTTCATATTTTTTCCGTTCTCGGATATCGCGCACGATTGCCCAGTAACCGGCCGGCCCTCCCTTGTCGTTGCGGAGCAGGTGGGTTCGGACTTCGACGGGGATACGCATGCCCTTCCGGCCCAAGAGTTCGCGCTCGTACAGGTCGGAATAGCCCCGCGGCAGTACCTGTTCGGCGAGCACCCTCCTATCCTGGGCCAAACCGTTTTCGGTAACAAGGTCCGACAATTTCATGCGGGCAAGCTCGGCTTCGGAATAGCCGAGCAGGCGTTGGAATTCGGGGTTCCACTCCAGGATACGACCATCCAGGTCCATGACCAGAAAGCCGTCCCGCAGGTTCTTGACCAGTTCGCGGTACTTCTTCTCGGAATCGCGCAACTGTTCCTCGGCCACCCAGCGGTCGGTGACGTCCCGGACCCCGAAACGGACGCCCAGGTGTTTGCCGTCCTCGGCGCGGACCCGTCGCCAGTGCATCTCGCCCCGGCGGACGGACCCGTCTTTATGGAGGAAGGAAAAGAGCAGCCCGCCGTTGCCCGTACTCGATGCGCCGGCCTCCCCGCGCAAGGCGGCCAGTACACGGTCCCGATCATCCGGATGCACGAGGCGGGTCGGGTAGTCCACCATGTTTCGGCATTCGTCGGGCATGTAACCGGTCGTTTTCTTGACTGCGGCGCTCACCCAGATGGGGTGTCCGTCGGGTCCCAGCCAGCTTTCCCAGTCCAGGGTGTACTCGGCGATGGTCCGGAACCACAGTTCGCTGTTGCTCAACTCCCGGGTGCGTTGTTTTACCAAGTTGCGCAGTCGGACATTCCAGGCCCAAACGATGAAAACCAGTACCAGCACCCCGATCAGCACGCCGAACAGATAGCGGATGTGTTGTTCCAGCCGCCGACCGGTGCCGGTGGTGATCGCCCCGAGCCACTTGCTCTCGATTTCGTCCAGTACACCGGCGTTCCGGGCTTTCCGGACCCCCTGATCGAGGCGTCGGCGCAAGTCCGTGCGTTCCTTGCGAACCGCCAGTCTGACTTGCACCGCGTACACAGGCTTGCTCACGCGCTTGATGCCGTCCACCAATCCCTTGTTCATCAGATAGGCGGCCGTTGCCTCCATCCCCACCGCGGCATCCGCTTCACCGTTCGCCAGCATTCGAAGCGCGTCCGCGAAAGTTTCGGTCGCCACGGGCTCGGCCTGAATGTCCCGGCTGCGGAGGATTTCTGCCGCAATGTCGCCTTTTTCAATTACGACGCGCCGGTGTCGCAAATCTGCGAGGGAGCGGACCGCCGTTTCCTCTTGGCGGACGAGAATAGAGACCGGGGTTTTGTAGACGGTGCGTGTGAATTCGTACTGTGCTTCCCGCTCCGGGGTGTAAAAAATGGAAGTCGCCACATCCGCCCGCCCGGACCGGACCGCCGTCGGCACGGCCTGTACGGGCACGGCCAGGAAACGCGGGTGGAAGCCCTGCACCGCACCTATCCAGCGGACCAGCTCGATGACCATCCCGTCCGGTTGGCCCCGGTCGTTCGTGAATTCGAAGGGAGGGTATTCAGCGTAGGCGAAGCGCAGTTCTTCGGGTTCGGCGGCTGCCTCGGGCGGTGCCTTGGGGGCTGCAAACACCGCGAGACAGCAGAGAAAAAGCACCGTTGCGGTCCGGCGTGTCGGCGCCGCAGGCGTTCCGGATCTCGGGATGGTCCCGCTGGGATACATTTGACGACCTTCCTCCGCGGTTCCAACTGTCGGTTGGGCGGGCCGTCCGTCGAGCCCTGCCATCGGACCTCACGTTTTCCATGGTCCCGTATGCTCCGCCGCTCTTCCCGTCCCGGAGAACGGCGGGGAGAAGGCCGAGGCGGAGTTTCTGGTATTCACCGGCGGCGCTCGCGCAGCCCGGGAAACCGGTGTGCATCAATCATGCCAAAAAACTGTTTTTCCAGGTCCCGATAGATGCCCCGAATGCCATCGGCGTAGTCGCGTCGGTCGAATTCCAGCCAAGCGTTCGGTTCGGGACGCTTTCGGGGGGCGAGAAGTTTTGGGGCCCAGCGCGCGATGGTCCGCGTGGCGGGTCTCCAGGTACGGTCAGGGTTGAGGATACCGTAGTCGCTCCGCTCGTTCCACCGGTATCCCCCGGGGAACCACCAGACGACGCTTCCGTCCGCCCCGGAAAGGTACACCATCCGATAGAAATCGTCCAGGAAACGGCCCTGAAATCGGAGTGCATCCGGATTGGGTCTCATCCGGCCCCGGTCCCAGATCGAGCAACCGAACTCTGCCCACATCACGGGAAGGTCCGGGGCCACGCACCGGGCGTATGCTGCGGTGAACCATCCGGGCTTCACGCGGTCCCAATCTCCAATCCGGCCGTATCCTTCAGGTTCCAAGATGTCGACGGCATGGGCCAACCCGGCAAAATCATAGGGCATGCCGCCCTGTCCCACGGTGGGGTCGCCCGCAATGCTCATCCGGAAGCTCACCAAGTGGTGGGGGTCGACGCTTCGCACAAGTTGCCGCGCCTTGCCGTAGTACTTATGGAGCAGGCTGTTCAAAAACTCGCGGTAGGCGACGGCCATCGAGCGCCACGGGCCATCGTGTGCGACCTCTTTGTCGCTGGGGTTGGTCACCCGTCCCTGGCCGTCGCGCGGGACGGGGTTGCCCCAGGTCTTTTCCGCGGCGTCGAACGACCCGTACCGGTCGATGATCCACTTTTCCCACTCCCGATCCCAGCGTTTGCGTCGGTCGTGATTTCCCCACGACGGTTCCCAGGCCAGGTCATAGGCGAATACCGTGTCGTTTCCGGCCAGTCTTGCCGTTGTTATCATTTCCCGGACTTCAGCCCAATGAAAATCCAGCGGCGTCCCGGGGCGCAGGGAAAGGTTGACCTTCAGTCCATGCTCACGACAGCGTTCCAGCAAGTCGAGGAGATTGCGCGATCTCATGGAACGATAGTATTGAAAGACGCTGACCGAGTTGAAGCCGATACGTTTGATGTCGTCCAAGTCGCGTTGGATGATTTCCGGGTCATACGGCGCCGGATCGAGCCAGAATTCAAAGTTGTCGGTCAAATCGAGCGCGATCCCCGACGATGGCATGTAATTGACTCCGTGCACGAACCACGGGCGTTCGTTCAGGCGGAACCCGCCGTTCGTGCGAACGACATAAGCGGGGCGTGCGGGCGGCGCCACCAGCCGGAGTTGGTGTTCAAGGCGGTCGATGGTTCTCCCGCCGCTGCGGAGTTCGCAGGTTACCGAGTACTTGGCGCCGCGCCCGCCGGGGGCCGGGGCGTCCCACGCGTCCTCGACTCGGAGTACGGCCCCGGGCGCGACCGTCAGTTTGCGGCTTCGTTCCCACGCCACAGTTGCGTCGGGGGCCGTCACACGCAACAGCACCTCGACAGCGGTCGTTTGGCGGCCGCGGTTGATCACTTGGGCGCCGATGGGGATGCGCTCCTTGCCGAACGAGGCATACCATGCGGCACCGCCTTCATACAGGAATACCCCGTCGAGGAGGCGTCGAATCAGGGAGACGACCAGGTCGCGCCCGGGGGATGCGTTGAAAAAGGCGGGATCTGCGACCGGAACGGTGGCGGCTGCAGGGAGCTTTCCGGTGGACGGTGCGTGCAGCAGGACAGCCGCCGCGGAACCGCAGAACCGGCCATCGCGATCTCGGTATTCGATTACGGATTGGAACCGCCACGGCCTCGATTTGTGGATGCCGGTCCCCGCGGGGCGCGCATAAGGTGAGTACAAGGTCTTGCCCAGCTTTGGCAGGAGGCCGTCGAACCAAGTTTGACCGGGGGTCGGACGGAACGCGGCCGCATTTGTCACCGGGTAGAGTTTCCAAGGCGGTGAGATCCCTTCCATCGTTGGGGCGGTGAGCGGTTCGCCTCGCAATGCTTCGGGGTCGATGTCCGGTCCGGGGGCTTCGGCGACCCCGATGGCGTCGAGCCAGACCGTGTGGTCCCCCTGTCCCACGGTACGTGTGTGTGTGAAAGCCAGTCCGAATATCAGTGTCTCGGCGTTTTGAGGGTGAAAGGCGTCTCCGGGGCCTCCGCGGCCCTTGGCCGTATTCTGCCAGGATCGAAATGCTCCGGGAGGGAGCACGTACTGCCGCCAGTCGGTTGTGATCGGGGTCGTTGCAATCCAGCGGGATCCGTCTTTTTCCCGCCATTCCACGGCCAGCTCCGACGTGCGACGGTCCCCCTTTGCCCAGAATGAAGTCCAGGCGGCCTTCTCACTGAACGGAAAGCGTTCGACAGGGGGCATCGTGAATGTGTCCCAACCGTTGAGGTCGCGAATCTCGATTCGGACGGCGCCGCCGGAGTCGGCGGGCGCCCCGTCCGGCGTCCAAATCACCCGTGACTTGGCGGTAAGGTTGTTGGAAGACCGCTCCCATTCTCCCCCTGCGCCACGTTCGAAACGGCGGACGATCCGCACGGGCAGTCCGGCTGTAACCACACGTCGGTATTCGTCCCTGGTGAGCCATACCGTGCCGTGGCGCCAAAGCGCGGTCTGGAATGCGGGGCCGCCGAGGCTTACAAGTGCGCCGCCTTCCCGCAGATAACCCGACAAGGACCTTCCGGCCTCGGCGGGAAGCACGCCGGAATCCACAAGGACGATGGCGGCGAACACATTCCGTCGCAGGACAAATGGGTTGGCCAACGCGGACGGCGGCATCATCATGGCGGGCATCCTCGCAGCGCGCAAGTCGCGGACCAGGTTCGTCGCAATCGACGGCGGCCATTTCGAGGCGCCGGCCTGGTAGACTCCCACTGCACGCGCGCCGGTCCGGTTCAGTCGGCGAATTCTCTTGAGCAAAACCGGCGCATCCTGTTTCATCCGGCGCAGGCGGTTGGCGCGATGCTTCGAGTAGATTTCGATCAGGGGCGAGCGGACGAGCGGGCACAGCGACCGATCCCAGCGTTCGCCCATCCAAACCACGAGACGGACACGGGCGGCCATGGCGGAGGTCGGTACGGCAAAAACGAACCGGACCGTGCCCGTACCGCGGACACGTTTTTCGCGGCCTGCGAGGTAAGCGCCCGTGCCGGATTTCATTTCGCAGTGAAGACGAACCGTGTCCCCGGTGCTCGGAGTACGGTAGCGAACGGTGGCCGTCAAGCGGTCGGATTCGACGGTGTAGGCGGGCACGTCGGCGAAACCGGCCTCGTATGCCGGTTTCGCGGACGTGGCGGCCGCCAGACTGGCGACCAGCGTCAAAGCGGTAATGTCCATTTTCGGTCTCTTTGCTGCAGTACTTCCCGGAAAGTCCGGAATACTTCGAGACTCGGCAGAATCAGCCTGGAGTCCGGGTCCGGTCCTGTGGACTCGAGAATCGGTCGCCCATTCGGGAACCGCGCGCCGCGGTGATCCGGCCGGGATTTGTCCGGCGGACGCTCGACCGGTGTCCAACCTTGGCCTATGGTATGCCTCTTTTCGCAGGAAGTCAATCCGCCCGCTCGCACCCCGATTGTCGGCGTCGCGATTTGCCGGGCTGTTTTGCGTCAACCAACCGGAGCGCAGTCGGAGTTTCGGGCGGTCCCGCCCCTCTGGGCGTCGATGTGGGGATGTGCCTCTGCGCCGTAAGCGGGCTGCAGCCCGCACCATCGACCGGCCGGGGTCGGATTCCGTGCACGCACGACTTCGTGGCGTTACGCCCGGTGGTCTTCGCCGGCCGGGGCGTTCTCGGTCGAACGGGATGCCGCAGCAGGTGTGAATTCAGGAGGTTGTTTTGCAGCGCTCGCATCGAAAGAGCTTGCGGAGTTTCTTGACCGGTCGAGTCGGACCGGCGGCGATCATGCTTGGCGCCGTGGCCGCGGTGTGTGCGACCGCAGCGATGCTTGATCATGGGCTGCCGCAGGTGCGGCGAATTCGCATGGAGTTCTTTCGCTACGGAACCGATCCATACGTGATCCGGGCGCGGCGCGGGGACGAGATTGTGCTCGATATGCACTCCCGAGACACCGGTCACAGCTTCTTTCTGCAGGAGTACGACCTCGACGCCAAGGTCACTCCCGGCACAAATCTGGTCGAGGTTTTTCATCCGAGTCGCCCCGAGGTCTTGCCTGAGCGTGTCCGGCAAGTCGTCTTCCGCGCCGGGCGTTCGGGGTGGTGGGGCCGACTTTGCAGCAAAGCCCGATTTCGGTGTCACGTATACTGCGGTCCGATGCACGGGTTCGAGCATGGCGATTTCGTTCTCTGGCCGAATTGGCTCCTGCTTGGCGCCTTGACGGTGCTGGTGCTTCTTCCCGTGCTGGGCGTGCTGCGGATCGTCTTGGGCAGCGGCGGCCGGGATTCGAGTCCAAAGGTGAGCGGCGCCGGCGGAGAGGTGCTGAAGTACGACCTGTTTGCCCGTTTCCCACGTTTGAAGGCTCTTTATCCCAATCGGAGGGTCCGTGACTGGCTGGCCGGGCTCATGACGGCGGGACTGTATATCGTCGTTTTGGCCGGGCTTCTCGGGACCAAGATGCCGGGGCGAAATCTGGCGGTCATGGCGGTTTGGGTGGTTTGGCTCTTCCTGGTCACAGTTCTCGTGACGCCGCTGGGCGGCCGGCTTTGGTGTTACGTATGTCCGTTGCCGTTTTTCGGGGACCTGTTGCAGCGTCGGGCGCACGCCCCGCGACCGGGAAACGCCAAAAGATTTGCGGGATTCGCGCGTCCGTGGCCCGGGTTTCTCAGCGGGGCTTGGCTGCGGACTTTTCTGTTCCTGGGGATGGGGACGTTCAGCACATTGCTGGCCACGTCTCCTCGTGCCACGGCCTGGGTATTGCTGGGAACGACCGCCGCGGCGTTCCTTCTCGCCACGGTTTTCGAACTTCGGGCGTTCTGCCGGTATGTTTGCCCCATCAACACGTTCGTCGGGCTGTACGCCACGACCGGCAAGCTCGCCATGCGCCCTCGCGACGCCGGGGTTTGCGCACGATGCAAGGTCAGCACCTGCCTGCGGGGCGCCGGCGACAACTATCCGTGTCCATATGGGTTGCGGCTGGGCGATGTGCGCCGGAACAGCGATTGCGGGCTCTGCGGCGAATGCGTCTTGACCTGTGCGTCGGACAACGTAGGGCTCTGGGTGCGTCCCTTTGGGGCGGGGCGGGCGCCGGCGACGCTCGGCGAGGGTTGGCAGGCGGTCGTCATGCTCGTGCTGGCTGTCGCTTACTGCATCACTCACCTCGGGCCCTGGCCCGTGTGTCGGGATTGGGTGGACTTGGTGGACCGCAAACGCTGGGACCTTTTCCTGGGATACTGGAGCGTTCTTTGGGGCGTGGCTTTGCTGGGTCTCCCCCTGCTCCTGGCGGTTTTGGCCGCCTTGGGCCGCTGCCTGGTTCATTCCGGGGTATCCCTGAGGCGTCTGTTCCTGGCGAACTGCGCGGCGCTCGTGCCGATGGGGCTGATGGTATGGGTGGCTTTTGCCGTGGCGCCTGCCGTAACGAACCTGACTTTTGCGGTTTCGGCTTTGTCCGATCCTTTCGGCTGGAATTGGGACTTGCTCGGGACCGCCAACATGGCCTGGCGCCAGGTTTGGCCCTCGGGGTTGCCATGGATTCAGACAACGGCGATACTCGCAGGTGTGGGTTACGGTCTGCGCAGCGGTTGGCGCGGCTGGTTGGCGGCGATGGGCGAGCCGCGTCGGGCGGTTGCGGGTTTTGGTCCTGCCGCCGTTTTTCTGGTGGGATTAGGGGCTTGGCTGGTGGTGTTTTTTGCGGATTCTCCGGCGGGGTTGTAGGGTGTGGCGGCCGTATCCCGGAATGGATCGCGGCTGCGAATCGGGCGAGGTGCGTCAGTGTCGCCGGGACGATCTCGGAGCGCGCCGTTGCGCCCCGGACGAACATGCGGACGGCGCACTCCGTGCCCGGCAGAACATGTATTTATTGCCGGTCGAGTGTCGGAACTGGAGACAGGGCGTGAAACGATTCCTTCCGATTTCATGGGGCTGGGTGTTCGGGATTGCGGTCGTGGTGGGCGTTCCGGTGTTGGTCTTCATCATTCAGGCGCGCCATTCGGGGTTGTCGGTGTCGGAGCAATGGCGGCAGATTGCCCGGCGCTGGGAACGGACCTCGGGCGTGTCGGGCGCCGGGCCCGGTGTTGGCCCCGGCGGATCGGCGCGGTCGGCGCCGGCCATTCCTTTTCTGGAAGTGAAGCCCGTGGGACGGCCTGCCGAAGATCCGCCTCGAATTGCCTATGTCACATTTTGCGATCTGGATCGGGACGGCCGCCTGGACATCCTGTATTGCGACGATCTGGCAAACCGGATCGGCTGGGTGCGGCAAGGGGCGGACGGAAAGTTCACGGACACGTTCGTCGGGTCCGAAGTCGCCGCCCCTGCCCACGTGCAAGCGTGCGACGTCGACGGTGACGGCGACTTGGATCTGCTGGTGGCTTCCATGGGGATCCTGTTCCCGAGCAACGACCGGATCGGGGCGGTCATCGTGCTGCAAAACGACGGCAACGGGCATTTTTCGCGACGCGTGGTGGTCGACCGTATCGCCCGGGTTACCGATGTGCGGGGCGCCGATTTCGACGGGGACGGGGACGTCGACTTTGTGGTCGGGCAATTCGGATACGACGACGGTGAGATTCGTTGGATGGAAAACCTGGGGGACTGGAAGTTCCGCAGTCACATCCTGTTGCGCTTGTCCGGGACGATTCATACTCCTGTGGCGGACGTGGACGGCGATGGCGACCTCGATTTTGTCGCTTTGGTCAGTCAGGAATGGGAGGAAATCTATCTTTTCGAGAACGACGGCAAAGGAGGGTTTCGGACCCATCTGATCTACGGCAGTACGAACGAGGACTTCGGCAGCAGCGGCATCGATCTGGTCGACCTGGACCGCGACGGCGACCTGGATGTGCTCTACACCAACGGCGACGCCTTCGACTACATTCCGCCTCGACCCCGGCCGTGGCACGGACTCCAATGGCTCGAAAACGAGGGGGACCTCCGGTTCGCGTTCCGCCGGATCGGGGACTTCGCCGGCGCGTCGGTGGCCCGGGCCGCCGACTTCGATCACGATGGGGACTTGGACATTGTGGTGTGCAGTGCCTACAACTTTTGGGAGCGGCCGGATGCACAGAGTCTGGTCTGGTTCCAGAACGACGGACAAATGCAGTTTGTGCGCCGGAATCTGGCCCGGAGTCCGACCCACCTGATCGCCCTCGCCGTTGGTGATGTGGACGGCGACGGGTGGACGGACGTGGTGACCGGTGGAATGCACGTCTATCCTCCGTACGACCGCTTGGGCCGCATCACGTTATGGCGTAATCGCTGGCCTGAACTCGCAGCGGCGCCGGAGCGTTCTCCACGGTGACGCCGCGGATTCTGGGGTCCGGATTCCGTTGGGGGACGGAGTGCGGTCGTGCCCCCGGACCCCGCTGGTCCGCCCGGACAATTCCGAGAGGTGCGGTATAGTATGAATCGGTTCCCGACAGAGGACGGCCGCTCTCCTCATGCGGAGAGAGGAAAGTCCGGACTCCACAGGACAGGGAGTCCTGTCGAAAGACAGGATGCCGCGGACCAAACGCCGCGGAAAGGAAAGTGCCACAGAAAACATACCGTCCGTCAGTCGGCGGATAAGGGTGAAAAGGTGGAGTAAGAGCCCACCGCCCCGAGAGAGATCGAGGGGGCAGGGCAAACCCCTCCCGGAGCAAGACCAAATAGGAGACAATGGCGTGGTCCGCGCCGCGCCCGGTTTTGGCCGGGCTAAGTCTCGGGTATCGGTCGCGCAGATGAATGGCCGTCGCAAACAGAATCCGGCTTACGTCTGTCGGGCGCCGATTTTTCCGGATCGTACCGGCGTGCAGTCCCATTCACCACGGACGAACTCGCAGTCGTCCGTTGCGGCCAGGCCGACTCCCACATCATGCCGACCACTGAACTCAGAATCATTCGCGAGATCAGCGATGTCCTCGCCGAAACTCCGGACTACCAGGAAGGTCTGAACCGGAGTACGGCCCTTCTTGCCCGCAAGTTGGGTGCGGATGCCTGCAGCATTCTGGTCTACGATGAAGTCACCGACGAGTTGATCCTGGCCGCATGGTCCGGGCCGGACGCGCCGACCGTTCCAGTCCGCATTTCGCCGACCAAGGGCATCACGGGTTTGGCGTTTCGGACTCGGCAGCCGGTACACGCTCCCTCAATCACCGATCACCCGGAGTATTCCGACAGCGAGGAGGTCTGGAACCGGGCGTACGAATCCTGTCTGGCGTTGCCCCTGGCCGCTGCCGGACAGACGATCGGCGTCATGGTAATCGCCACCCGGGAATCGTGGCAATTCGATGATCGGACCGTGGCCCTGGCACAGGCGGTTGCTTTGCCGCTGGCCATGTCTGTCCTGACCGCACGCGCGGAAAAGCAGTTCGCTTCCTCCGCCTCGACATCCGGCGGCCGGAGGCCCCGGGCCGCCGGAGCGGTTTCCCCAGTCCTGGAAGGCACGCCGATTTCGGGGGGAGTGATCAGTGGGCGCGCCTATTTGGTGGCCGGCGCCGAAAAGCTTGAGCGGATCCCTCTGCAGAACATCGACGATCCGGAAAAGGAGATCGCCTTTTTCGAGAAGGTCGTCCAGGCCGCTCGCGCCGACGCGACCGAGACACAGGAGCAGGCGGCTCGCTTGTTGCCTGAGGCCGACGCCGCCATTTTTCTTACCCACCTCCTGCTGCTCGACGATCCGACGCTCCGGCAGCGCGTGGTGGATGCGATCCGGAACGGCTTTGCCCTCCGCTTCGCCCTGCGGCTCGCAGCCGAGCAACTCGAGGAAGAGTTCCGGGCCGCCGATAATCCGATGGTGCGGGAGCGCGTCGCCGATTTGAAGGACGTCATTCTTCGCATTGTCGAAGCTGCCGACCGGTGCGAGGCGCCGGAGACGGCGCGCCGCAAGTCCATTGCCCAGGACATTCCCGCGAATCCCGTGGCCGTGGCCCGCGAGCTGCTCCCATCGCAGTTGATCCGGCTGCCGCTGGGGGAGCTGGCCGGCGTGGTGTGCGAGCAGGGGGGCGCCACAACCCACGTGGCGATTCTGAGTAAAGCCCTGCGGCTTCCCATGCTGGTCGGAGTTTCCGGCGCTCTTGCTCACATCCGCCCCGGCGATCCGCTCATTGTGGATTGCGCCACCGGCCTGTGTCATGTCCGCCCGGGCCCCGAAATCGTCCGGAAGTTTCGACCGGCTTTACGATTTCACAAGACCAAAACGCGGCGGCGGGCGCTCCCTTCTGGTGCAACCTGCCGACTTTGTGCCACGGCCGATGGCGTCCCCGTACGTCTCGGGGGCAATATTTCCCTGATCAGCGAGTTGCCGCTACTCGAACGTTACGGCGCGATGGGGATCGGGTTGTACCGGAGCGAGTTTCTTTTCATGATCCGGCCCGATTTTCCGTCGGAGGACAGCCAGTACAAGGTGTTTCAGCGTATCGTTGAGGGCTCGCCGGCGGCCTCGGTCACTTTGCGAATCCTGGACGTTGGAGGCGACAAGCCTTTGCCGTATACCGACTTCGGATCAGAAGCCAACCCCTTTCTCGGCTGGCGCGGCATGCGCTTCCTGCTGGATTGTCCCCAGTACTTCGAGCCGCACCTGCGTGCGATCCTGCGGGCCACGGTTCACGGCAAGGTGAGCATCCTGATCCCGATGGTGGCGGACGTGGCCGAGTTGCTCGAAGTCAAGGCGGTGATGACTCGCGTCGAGGCGGGGCTACGCCGTGATGGGGTGGCATTCGACGAGGATTACCGGTTGGGCATCATGCTCGAGGTGCCGTCGGCGGTATGGGGGCTGCCCGAAATCCTGCCCCATGTGGATTTTGTCAGCATCGGGACCAACGATCTCACCCAATACGTGTTTGCCGTGGATCGCGGCAATGAACGTGTTTCTCGCTGGTTCCGCCCCCTGCACCCGGTGGTTCTGCGCATCCTGAAACATACTTGCGAACTCGCTGCTGCCGCGGCTCCGCCCAAGCCCGTTTCCCTCTGCGGCGAACTTGCCGGCAGCGCCCTGGCCGCGCCTCTGCTCGTCGGCGCCGGCATCCGATACCTGAGTATGAATCCCTGGCAGATCCCGCGAGTCCGCGAAGTGATCTCCAAGCTCAGGCTCGAGGAATGTCGGGACCTGCTCGATCTCGCCCGGGGCAAGTCTACGGCGGGTGAAGTCTTCGAATTACTCAAGAGTTTCATGAAGACTCATGGACTCACCGAGCGCGGCGATCCGACCCGGGACGGGTCTGCCCCGGAGACCGCGTCGTCGGTAAGGGCGTGACGTCTCGGGAATGTGTGTCCCCCGCCCCGGCGACAACCTTTCGCTGCGATGCCGCGGAGCGCAATTGCGGTCCGGCGGCGCCCGTCGACCCCAGAGGACGCCAGAGGACGGGACACGCCCCGTGCCGGTCAATCGTCGCCGCCGCCCAACAGGCCTGAGCGGAAAAGGTAGTATAGAAGTGTGAGGACCGCAGTCACGGCCGATGCGACGTAGGTCATGAAGGCGGCATTCAGGACTTGACCCGCCTGCCGGGCTTCCGCCCCGGAAACGATCCCCGCCGCAACCAAAGCCCGCTTGGCGCGCGCACTGGCGTTCCACTCGACCGGCAGCGTCACGATCGAGAACAATACGGTCAAAGAGAACAGGATGACGGCGACCTGGATCAGCCCCGGGAGTCTGAAGAGCATTCCCCCGATAAAGATCCACATGTAAAGCGTGCTGCCGAAACTGACGATTGGCACCAGGGCGGTCCGCAGTCCCAGCATGGCATACCCCTGGGCGTGCTGCAGGGCGTGTCCCGCCTCGTGGCAAGCGATGCCCATGGCCGCCAACGACCGCCCGGCGTACACCTGCTCGGAGAGGCGTAGCGTCCGGTCCCGCGGATCGTAATGGTCGGTGAGCATTCCTCGCGTCGGCTCGATCCGGACCCCGGTCACACCGGCGGCGCGCAGCATGTGGTATGCCGCTTCGGCCCCGGTCAGGCCGTTCGAAGCCGGCACTCTGGAGTACTTGGCGAACGTAGCCTTGGTCTTGCCCACCGCCCAAAGCGAGAGCAGCAGACCGGGGATGAGAAACAGGTAGTATACTGGATCGAACATCGCAAAGAACGGCATGGTTATCGACCCTCCAAATCCTGCATTTACGATTTAAACCGCTGCGAAACCTGGCGCGGCAACCTGTTCCCGAGTGCCTCGGGGCCGAGCGCCTTGGCCCGGGACGCAGGTTGCACGGCGATTTCGTTCAGCTCCACGGACCAGTCCGAAAAATGCCTGATCCATCATCTGCGCTGGCGCATTTTACACGCCTTCGAAACATTGCCACCGCCCATCGACCGAGGCGGTGTTTCAGTACGGCCTCGTCCGATCTTCGACGCAATGACATGGGCGCGTGTAAGCTGTGCCTTCTCGCGACGAAGTTCATGAATTCATCGGGTTAGACCCGCGCAGCCTGCCCGGGGTTGCGCTCGCGCCGCACTCAGACATGGAGATCCAGAAGGTTGTCGCTTCGCTTTCGGACGGTGCGTGGGTCGATCGCTTCATAGCCCCGGTTGAGGTAGCCCATGATGCTGACGCCCTCGAGTACACGGATTTCTTGTTCGTACGGCGGGGGCAGGAAGTAGGGATCGATCGAAGCCGCATTTCGTGCGGCTTCCGCGGCGATTCCTCGGATACGGCGGCAGGCCTCGCCGTGACTCAGGTGGAGCGCCAGTTCCACTCCCAGGGCTTCTTTTACGGCGACCCCGAAAATGTCCGGGACCAGCTCGCGGGCCTCGGCAACCGCCACGTCATCGCCGGCGATCAGCACGGCCGGCACCCCGAGCGTGCCGGCCATCAGCGCACGACAGCCGAACTCACCCATCTCGACCCCGTTGATCTTGAAGTACTCGACAGTTTTCGATGAATAGGTGTGGCACAGCACTCCACCGGACCCTTTGCGGGCATGCTGGCCGACGAACATGAGCGCGTCGAAGCTGTCGTCGAGGAAATAGGGGGCGCGGATAGGGCCGCGGGCGATAAGTCGTGCCTTCTCATGGAAGCGCATTTCGTCGATGCCGCCGCTGCCGTGTCCGTCCCAGACAATGACTTCCGCGTCCGGGAACGCATCCAGGATCCCGTCCACGCAGGCGTTGACTTCCCCGGTAAGAAAGTACTCTGAGCGCTTCTTTTCTTCCGGGGTGACGTCCCGAGTCTGATCGAACCGGTTGATCATGGCGGGACCTTCGAGGTCGGTGATGATGTGGACTTTCATGGGCTCGGTTCCTTTGCCGGTTTCGATCCGGCGTCATCGGATGAAGCAACACACCGAGACGGAATGGCGAACCGTGTTCGCAACTGGTGGTCCCGGCTCTCCAAACGCTGCCGTGCCGGAAAGCGTGCGGACGGTTGTTGGCATGAGATGGTTGCGAGGGGATTTCATTCTGGAACGACGAACACGATACCCCGGGTCCCTGCGGGGGGTGTTCGTATGACCAGAGCACCGTCTCGCCGTTCGGAATCGAGCCGGGGGCCGCGGCTGCCGGGCTTACGCCCCTGGGCAAAGACGGCAACCTTCGGCGGGAGGCCGACGTCCGGGATGCGGAGTTCGCAATTCCCGGGGGCGTGCATTTGCAGCAACATGACCGCACCGTGCTCGACTCGGCATTCCGCCGGGAGCGGCGCCCAGACCAGCGTATTCAGCCGGCGGTCGGCCATGACCCACGTGCGGTTGTCCACGGTGATTTCCCGGCACTGGTGTCCGGCGAATCCCACGAGGCTGCCGGCGTCGTCCACTCGGAATGTGACCGGACCGTGGCCGAAATAGGTGACCGTATGTCCGTTGACGTGGAAACCATCCAGTCGGATTTCAGGGGAGGGCGGTGGGTGTTCGCGCATGACTTCCGCATCCCGGTCGCGTTTTCGCCCGAAGCCGCCGGGCCAGTTTTCTTCGTAGGTTCGCAGATGGGGCGCCACCGAGACGGCGCCGTTGGGGAAACGGCAGCACAGGAACGGACCGGTCCGCGACAAGGTTTCCGTATTGTCATTGATGCCGTTGAACGCGCCGGTGGCCGGGTAGGCGCCGAGGCGGTCGAGGATGTCGAACCACCATCGGGCGTCGTACCCGAGGCTTCGAGATTGGTCGTCGCGCGGTCGGAAGCCGAGGTAGGTCAGGCTCCCGCCGGCTGCCGTGCGATGGGTGACGCCCACGGCTTTGTTCATCACCCGCGCCACAACCGCCGCACCGTTGCGCGGGCGGACGGTGTACACCCGGTCCACCAAGAAATGGGTGAGAATCGGTTGGGGTGGAATGCCCTCGAGGTCTCCTTCGAATTCGACCTGCTTGCCGGGAACGATCCAGCCCAGATTCGGCTGGGGGGTCCAGTCTACGGCAAACAGATCCTCCCAGTCCGCACGGCAGTTTCGGCCTTCGAGGTCGAGCAGGGGCGGCACGGCCGACCAGATCACGCGGCCCCCTTGGTCGGCCAGTTCACGCATCATTCGGAAAGGCACGGGGTGGGTGAGGCTCGAAAAGTGCGACGAGCGTGGTGAAGCGGCGTCCGCAAATCTCGACAGCGCCGTGGCGGACCCGCCCGAGTTGCAGCAGTTTTGCGGTCGTCAAGTAGTTGGTGTACCCGAACTGGACCATCCACGACCCGAATCGCTCGTCGACGCTCACCAAGTCGAGCGGGTATAGCATCAGCACCTGGGTGTCCCGGTGCACCATTCCTTGGACAGCTCCGTGACCGGGATCGCCGGCGGCCCCGTACGCGGTTTGCAGCCAGCCGCGTCGGTTGGCGATTTCCCTCGGACTGCCCCAGTGCGCCGCGTAGGAGTAGGGGATTTCGTTGACAATCCCGGTCGAGCACGCCAGGGCAAGCCCGAAATAATCGCGGTCGAGCCAGCCGCCTTCGGCGTGGTCGTTGCCGTTGCCGGTGAGGTATTCGCCCCATTTGAAATAATCGTGACAGGCGGCCGCAGCCTGTTGGACCGTGCAGGACCAGATGAAGTTCGACGTATACTCGTACTGGTTGCGCGGGGGGTGGTCCCGACCCACGTCCCAGCGGTCGATGGTGGGGCTCTCGGCCCAAGTGGCGTGGGCCCGGGTCATCACGCGATGCCCCTGTTTCTTTTCGAGATAGCGCCGCGCGGCCACGAATAGGTCGACCACCCCGTCTTGCAGCATCTTGTAATAGCGCGTCCGGAACAGCGCCGTCCGGCGTATGTCTTCCGGCGTGGGGCCGAAAACGTGCATCAGGCGGGCTTTGGCGTCGAGGTCGTTGCGCCCGTCTTCTTGGCCGTGACAAAAGTACACCAGGTATTTTGCGAAGTCCGCATACTCCTTGCCGTAGGCCTGGGCGAATCGGTCGCGGAAGCCGTTGCTGACATAGCGAAGGGCGAATTCCCCGTTGTCGTGGTGGTTGAAATAGCCCCAATCCTGCTGGATATGCATCTCGTCGGAGTACAGACCGTTGAAGCGGATACCGGCGTCCAGGTAGCGGTCTACGAGGTCGTTGAGAAAGGGGAGGGCTTTCTCGCTGAAGTAGTCCATTTCCGGTGTACGGTATTCCTGCACCACCAGGACACGATCCAACCCCGCGACGTCCGCGTTGCCGCGTCCGTGCACGCGGATTCGGCGGGCCCGGTAGCCGCCGCGGTCGATTTCGGCCCCCTCCCATTCTTCCACACTTGCATGGTCGCTGATGTCGACGATGTCTCGAGGTCGAACCGACAGGTACGGAGTGCCTTGGATCCTGGACTCCTTGAACGCGAACACTCGGAGGGGGCCGGGCTCGATGGCGACCGGGCCCTTATTGTTGACCCATTGTTCCTGCCGCCACAACTGCACGCTGAACACACCGGTTTCGGGGTCGCGCACCCCTTTCCGGTAGTGCATCCAGACTCCGGACTCGCCCGTCCGGCGGCGGTAACCGGGGCCGATCTCGAGCGGACTCAGCAAGCTGAGTTCCATGGCCAGGCCATACCCAGCCGCAAACTTCGCAATGCTCGCGATTCGCCCGATGTATTCGTCCATATCCGGGAGCAGTCGGCGCGGCTTGTCCGTTCCCGGACGGTACTGTTTGAAGAAATGGTCGAAAGAAAGCAGGAGCGTGCGCTGTCCGGCGGCTTGGGCGCGTTCGCAGACAGTCCGAAGGCTCTCCAGGCGTTTCCGGTACGTGAGCGACAGGTCGATCTTCCGGTCCGGGGTCGAGGCCAGTGTGTCGAGTTCTCGGTCTGTGACCAGAATGATGCCGGCCCGCCCGATGCGGAACCCCCAGGGCCCGGGGAACTTCATGAGTTCGCCGAGGTAGACGTTTTCGGGCTGGAACTGCACGGCACGGGCCTCCTTGCCCGCCGCCAACGACCGCAGGGACGCCGGCGCTCCCAGGAGGCAGGCGGCGGCGAAAATCCGAAAAGGGCTCTTGGTGGAGGTGCGAGCGGATTTTGGCATGTCCGCAATGTACGCACCCGCAGGTCCGATGGCTACGTGGATTTCGGGAAAAAAGGACTTTTCACGAATCCGTCCTCGGGAACAAACCGCACGGTTCGTGCTACATTTCGATGAAGTGCGGTTGGCTGCCCGATTCGGCGGCGGGAACGGCAGTGCAAGCAGGAGCGGAACATGCGTATTTTGATTTCCACGGACCTCGAAGGCGTCAGCGGGGTTTGCGTATGGGAACAGACGCGCGAGCCGACGGGTGCGATGTATCAGGAGGCACGCCGCCTGCTCATGGCGGACGCCGCCGCAGTGGTGAAGGGGTGCCGGGAAGCCGCCGCTGACGCCGACATCGTGGTGTGCGACGGGCATGGCGGCGGGTTCAACTTTGTACCCGAACTCATGGCGCCCGGCGCCCGGTACCTGACCGGCCGGGCGCGCCCGGCCTTCAGTCGCCGCGAAGACCTTTACCCGGGATTCGATGCCGCCATCCTCTTGGGGTTCCACGCCATGGCCGGGACCCCCAACGCTTTCTTGGCTCATACCCAGAGTTCGCTTGGCGGCAACCGCTATTGGTACAACGAGGTCGAAAGCGGTGAGATTGTCCAGTCTGCGCTGGTGTTCGGGCACTTCGGCATTCCGGTGATCATGGTCAGCGGCGACGACGCCACCGCGCGCGAGACACGGCGGTTCTTGGGGGACGTGGTGACGGTCAGCGTGAAAGAAGCATTGGGCGAACAATTCGGGTTTCTGCTTGCGCCCCAGGAAGCGCACGCGCGGCTGCGTGCCGGGGCCGCTCGGGCCGTGCACTGTTTGCCGGAACGCCGGCCTTTCAGCTTGGAATTGCCGATCCGGGGCCGACTACGTTTTCCCGACAAATCTCGGGCAGACGCCTTTCGGCCACGCCGGTCAAACCGTGTGGACGATTACACGTTCGAGGCCGTGTTCGAGCGAGCGTTGGACATCTATGAGTTCTGAGGCAGGAGGAAAAATGCGAACGATCCACGACTTGTCCGGACTGGAATGGCGGCTGAGCGGTTGGCATCCCCATTATTGGCGGGGCACGGTTTCCGTCGAGAGCGGCATGCGGTTGGCGCCGGATGTCGGACCGATTCCGGCGCGGGTTCCCGGTTCCGTGCAGCAGGCGTTGCGGGAGGCCGGTATTCTGCGCGACTGGAACGTGAAACTCGACTCCCGAATCTGCGAGTGGGTCGAAAACCGGCACTGGGTGTTCGAGACCACATTGCCCGGAGAGTGGACCCGTGGTCCGGGCCGACATGTCCTCGAATGCAGCGGGTTGGACTATCGCGGCGCGGTGCTGGTGAACGGCCGCGAGGTCGGTGCCTTCTGCAACACTTTTATCCCGCACGTGTTTGACGTGACCGACTTCCTCCAACCGGATGCAAACCGGCTCAGCATCGTTTTCACGGGGGTCCCGGAGTTCCTGGGTCAGATCGGATGGACCTCTCGCATTGCCGATTGGAAGGAACGGTTCAATTACGGCTGGGATTGGGTGCCGCGTTTGGTGCAAGTCGGCATCTGGGACGAGATCCGGCTGGTCCTACGGCGGGGCGATTCCTTCGATGCTATGTCGCTCTACACCGAGACAGACGCGGGGGCGGGGGTCGGTGTCGTCACATTCGAAGCGGGGTTGTCTCTGGCGGTCGGCGAACATGTCGAGGTGACGGTGACAGGGGAGTCGGGAGAGATCGTGCACCAAGTTCGGGTGCCGGTTCAGCCGACTGTTGCGACGCGTATCGGTCCGTTTCCGGTTGACCTGTGGCAGCCGAACGGATGCGGAGCACAGCCTCTATACGACGTGCGGTTCCGACTGTTGGACCGGGCGGAAAAGGTCCTCGATGGGGTGGAACGGCGTGTCGGTTTCCGGCAAGTGGAGTGGGGGGCCTGCAACGGTGCGCCGCCCGAGGCCACCCCATGGATCTGCACGGTCAATGGCCGTCCCACGTTTCTCCAGGGATTCAATTGGGCGCCGATCCGCCCGTTTTTCGCGGATGTGACCGAGGCGGACTACCGCCGTCTGCTTGAGGTCTACCGCAATCTCGGCACGAACCTGCTTCGGGTTTGGGGTGGCGCCGTCTTGGAAAAGGAATGTTTCTATCGTCTGTGCGATGAGTTCGGGATCATGGTTTGGCAAGAATTCCCGCTATCGTCATCCGGGATCGATAACTGGCCGCCGGAGGCGCCGGAGATTGTGGAGGAGATGGAGTGCGTCGTCGAGTCGTATATCCGCCGGCGGCAGCATCATCCCTCTTTGATTGTCTGGTGTGGGGGGAACGAATTGCAAGGCGGCCTGGATGGTAGTAAACAGGGCGGCGGCAAACCGGTCGATGCGATGCATCCCATGATTTCGTCGATGAGCCGCGTGGTGGCGCGCTTGGACCCCGGGCGGCGTTTCTTGGCGACCTCGTCGAGCGGACCTCGATTCACCGGGGACCCCGCGGAGTTCGGCAAAGGGTTGCACTGGGACGTGCACGGCCCGTGGAACCATCGGGGGCCGTTGGAGACGTGGCGGGATTACTGGGACCGCGACGACGCCCTGTTCCGATCCGAAGTCGGCATGCCGGGGGCCGCCGCCGCCGACCTCATCCGGGAGTTCGGACAGGACATGGCCTGGCCCGCGGACAGACGAGTCAATCCCTGGTACGGCCTCTGCGGCGGCTGGTGGGACCAATGGGAAGAGTACCTCGAGGCGGGCGGGGACCCCGACAGTCTCGACGCCTATGTGACTTGGAGTCAGGCGCGACAGTCCGAGGCGTTGGCGTACGTGGCCCGCAGGTGCAAAGAGCGCTTTCCCGCCATGGGCGGGGTCCTTTTCTGGATGGGGCACGATTGTTTTCCGTGTCCGGTCAACACGGCCGTGATCGACGTTCGGGGGCGTCCGAAACCGGCGGGCGAAGCTTTGGGAAAGGTGTTTCGTTCGCCTCTTCCCGACCGGCGGTGACGTGTCCTTACGTTTTCACCCGAGGCAACTCACCTGCCCCGGTCTGCGGCCGCGGCGCGGGTCGTGGCCTCCGGGGGCGGACCGCCGCGGTTTCATTGCCGCCCGCCAACCGGTCGAGTCGTTCCTTTCGGGGTGCATCGCGAATTGTGCCTGCAAGTGGCGGCCAAGCGGACGTGTACCGCCGGCCCCGGAATGACGCAGGAGGAAGCGGCCTGTCCGCTGCACTCGCTCCGGCGCCTCAGCGGGCATTTCGCGGGCCGCGCTCGCGGAACTTCCGTCCCAGAATGCGCATTTGCCGTCGCCGCTCGGCCAAACCACGAGCGACGGGAATGGGGCGCTCGGTGTCATAGTCCCTTCCGGCGTAGTACATGGCGGCCGCCGGAGTCATGGGCAGCGGTATGAAATCCTGGACTTGCTGGAGGCGCCAGCCCTGGGAGCGCAGGAACTCTCCGACCGCGTCCATTTCCCGGTCCGTGCAGCCGGGAAAGTTCGAAATGAAGTACGGAACAAGGTACTGCTCTTTGCCGGCGGCTCGACTTTCGGCTTCGAAGCGTTCCCGGAAAAGGTGAAAATCTCGCGCCGAACTTTTGCGCATACGGCGCAGCACGTTCGGGTGCAGGTGTTCCGGTGCGACTTTGAGGTGGCCGGAAACGTGATGCCGGACAAGGGCGCGCAGCAAGTGCGGAGTCCGCAGAATGACATCCAGACGGATGCCGGAGTTGATGAATACATGGCGCACCCCCGGCACGCGGCGCGCCGCACCGAGCAACTCGATGGCGGAACGTTCGTCGATTTCGAAGTGCGGGCAGATGCGCGGATGCAGGCAACTGGGCCGCCGGCAGCGGCGGCAGGCCGGGGTCGTGCCGTTCCGGCAACCGTAGAGATTGGCAGTCGGTCCGCCGACATCCGACACCGTCCCGCGAAAGTCTGCGGAGTCCGCAAGAGATTCGATTTCGGCGAGCACGGACTGCCGGCTGCGGCTGGTGATGAAGCGGCCCTGGTGCAGGCCGAGCCCGCAGAAGGTGCAGCCGCCGGAGCAGCCGCGCACTGCGGTGATCGAGTCTCTTATCATGGCCCACGCGGGGATCGGTTCCGTGTAAAGGGGGTGAGGGCGTCGCGAAAAGGGGAGGGCGTAGAGTTGGTCCAACTCGGGAGTGCTGAGCGGACGGGCGGGGGGTTCGAGTACGAGCGCCCGGTTGCCGTGCATCTGGACCAAGCGCCGTCCGCACCACGGGTTTTGCTCCGCCTCGACTGCTTTGGTCAGGTGCAGCAGCTCGACCGGATCCTGGCGGCAGTCGGCGACAGAGGGCAGTTCAACTGCGTTTGCGAAGTCCGCAGCCTCTGTTTCCCGGGCTTTGAGCAGGCGGGCCGTACCGGGAATGCCGTTCCAGTCGAAGTCTCGGGCAATGGCCCGGCGAAGGACTTCCCGCACGGCACGTTCGCCCATGCCGTAGACGAGCAGGTCGGCTTTGGCGTCTGCCAGGATCGAGGCGCGAATCCGATCCTGCCAGTAGTCGTAATGGGCGACCCGGCGCAGGCTGGCCTCGATGCCGCCGAGCAGCACCGGGAGACCCGGGAAAGCCCGGCGGACCAGTTGAGTGTAGACCACGCAGGCGTAGTTGGGTCTTCGGCCGGGACGCCCCCCTTCGGAGTAGTCGTCTTTCCGGCGTTTGCGGCGGGCGACCGTGTAGTTGGCAAGCATTGAATCCAGGTTGCCGGCGGTGACGCCGCAGAAGAGGCGGGGGCGCCCCAGCCTCGCGACCGAGGCGGGGTCACGCCAGTCCGGTTGCGTGATGACGCCGACCCGGCAGCCTTCGGCCTCCAGCACTCGGCCGATCAATGCGATCCCGAACGACGGGTGGTCGACGTAGGCGTCGCCGCCGATCAGCAGTACGTCCAGTTCCTCCCAGCCGCGCTCGGCCATTTCCTGTCGCGTCATGGGGAGAGGGCGGGGTCGATTGTCGCGTGCGGGGCGCTGCGATTGCCGTCGATTTCCGGGGATGGTTTTGGGATGCGCCGGAGGCGAAACACTCACTTCGGGAAAGTCCTGTCGGTGCTCATGCCCAACCGTTGTACTCTTGCCTGGCGCCCCGGGAGTCGCTTGATTGAGAGCGAGGTCGCGAGGGCGGCGTCCGATTATGCAAGCCCGAGTGGTTCGGGTTTAACGAAAATGGCGTTGGCTTGATCGAGCATGCCATTCGCGTCGGCGCGAGGTTTGTAGATGTTGAACAAACTGAAGCCGTTCTCCCGCAGGAACAGGTCGATTTCACTGTAGAGTGCGCCGCCCTCGTACATGGGGTTGAAGAAGATTTCGGTATAGACCACGAGCGTCGTCCGAAGGGTGTCGACCGCACCGCGCAGCGCCCTGAGTTCCGCCGCCTGGATATCGAATTTCATCAGTTGGATTTCCGGCGAACCGTTTTGGGCGCACCAATCGTCCAAGCGGACGACCTGCACGGTTTCGTCGCGTTCCGGTTCGGATTCCTCGGGATAGTTTTCCCGGAAGCGGCGATTGGGACGGAAGAACGAGCTGGGGCCGGCGGACCTTGTGATGTGGAGCGTCATCTGTCCGTTTTCGTCGGACAACGCGGCATGGGAAATTTTCAAAGCCGGGGTCTGTGCGGTCAGGTGTTCCCAGTCCGGTCGATAGAGCGGGTTGGGTTCGAAAGCATACACGGCGGCTTGGGGGAAGATCCGCAGCAGTTTACGGGAGACGCGACCGTTGCTGGCCCCGGCATCGAGGACGCCGGTGACCCGGGTCCCGGCGAGCAGGCGGCCCAAGGTGAAGTACACGTCATCGAGTGCGACCAGGTTGTCGTACTTTGCCAGGAGCGTGCGTCGCACCAGACTCTTGACTAATTTGGCCACGAGCGTCCTCTCATTCCGCGACGGCGGATTTGCGTTGTGGGGGCGGACCGACTCGGTCATTGTACTCTTTTTCGAGATAGGCGTCGACAGATTCGAATTGCCAGTCGGGGTCGCGCAGCAGTGATTTTCGGATTCGGTATTTCATTTGGCGTATGGCATCGGAAAGCGGAGAGCGTGGACGAAACCGGGCGAGCAGTCTTGCCCGGCGCGCTTTCATTGTGCTGCCGAGTTCCGATTCCAGGGCTCGGCGAACACTGGGATCAGCTTGGGAAAACGCGTTTTCCCACTGTGTCAGTTCATCATCCACGTTTAGCCCCAGTTGGGCGGATTCTCCGATGCTTTCCATGCATTCCCGAAAGTAATTGGGCCAGTCCAAGGGATGCTCGGCAAGCCGCCCGCCCCACAACTTCCGAAGATGAAGGTAGTCGTTGAAAATCGTATTGGCAACGGTGAGTGTTTTGATCGGGACGCAATCATAGAACCCTTCCTGTTCCCGGCCCAGTTCGCGTGCGAGCGCGGCAACGCCGCCGGACTTGCGCCGTATGTTCATTCCGTTGCTGAGGGTTACCGTTGCGAACACGACCAGTGCATCTGAAAGCACCAACACGGTGTCTGTCACTGCCAATTGGCTGAACGCCATGGTGTAATCAGGCGACATCGGCAGGCAGAGCCGGCCCGCCGCACCGTCACGAATACGTTGAACCAAGTCACAATGGACCGCACTGAAGTGTCCCAGCGGCAGATAGCGTTTCGCCCGACTGTAAGAGGCGCCGGTGAAGCACCGCAGGACCTCTTCGGCTGTCACTCGGCGCGGGGACGGCCCGGTGCGTGCATGGCGGAGGCGGTGGAGATTCCCGTAGGAACAGAGAGCGTCGGACTGCCAGCGAACCGAATGGACGCGTTCCTCTTCCAGCATGGTATACAAGCGTTCGAGCGTGTCGCGTTTGTATGCCTGCTTGTCTTCCAAGAAACAAGAATACCGTCCCCGCGCTCGTGCTGCGGCCATTTCCCAGTTGTCCGCCATGGAAAGTTTCCCCGTGCGCAAGTGAATCAGGCGCGGATCGTGGAAGGCGCCGAGAGTTCGGGCAGTGGCTTCGGTGTCGTCATTGTCGGCGACGATCAACTCGAAATCCGGGAATGTCTGGCGCAGTACGCTTTGGATCGCAGTGGGAACAAGCGCGGCTCGATTCTTGGTCGGGAGCAGGATGCTGAAAAAGGGGAACGTCATGGCATTCCTCGCGTTCCACTGGCGGGACCACGACCTCGCATGATTGATGATGGCCTCAGCGTCGACATAACCAAACCAAACCACGGCGCCGGACGTTTTGCTTCCATGGCTGAATTCACGTCTCCCCGCGGGGGGGTGTTCCGGGCCGTATCAGCGGTTGAATGGACCTTGTTCTGAAAAACCGGCGTTCCTTCGATCCGATGGGCTACGCTCAGAGCGTCTGCACCGCATAGGTGACATCTCATTCGCCGTCTCCCAATATGCCCCGCAGTTTTTCCGGGTTTCCCCAAAAGGCCATGGGTTCGTATTCCGGATACGGGTAGTGGCCGAGGTTGAGGCGAATGTGCTTGCCCAAGCGACGCAGCCGTTCTTCCACAAGTCGGCGGACCGAGATCGGGTTTCCGCTGCAGCAGTTGACGGGGCCGCAGCCATGATCAAGTGCGGCCAACCGGGCCAAGCGTGCCGCGGCCGTCTCGACGGGAAGATAGTCTCGCAATTGTTCGCCGCCGGACATGTTGAACGTCGATTCGCCGTTTCGGACGGCGCGTTCGAGTTGCGCCAGCAGCGAGTGGGGTCTTTCGTCGCCGCCGAACAGGTAGAAGAATCGAACCCACGTGAGTTCCAAGTCCGTTTCCCGCTTCAATTGTTCCAGAAACTTGCGCAATGTGTCCTTTGCCAGACCATAGGCGGTAATCGGCCTCGTGTCGAGGTTTTCGCGCAGGGCCCCCTCCTGCAGGCCGTACTCGAGGCATGTCCCGGCAACCACGAATCGGCGCACTCCTTTGCGGGCGACGTGCTTCAAAAAGCGATAGCTCGTCCATAAGTTCTGTTCGTAATGAAACGCACCGTTGTAATTCGGCAGTCCCTCCCAGGCCAAGTGCACCACGACTTCGATTCCGGCAAACGGTTGCCGCTCCACCGAGGCCCGGTCGTCCAAATCCAATTCCAGACATTCGACGCGTTCGGCCCATGGCAGCACGGTGATTTTGGCCGCGTTTCGGGATACCACCGCGACTCGGTGTCCGGCATCGAGCAGGGCCGGCACCACGTGTTTTCCCAAGTAGCCGCTTGCACCCGTTACCAGTACGTTCATACTCATATCCACGTTGCGCGTCTCAGAACGGATCGAACCATGTTGAGGGGCCTTCGCCTCCAGAATCCGACACAAGATTGCCGGGCGGAAATCGGGAAGGCGATCGATCGATTCGCGCCCCCCTCGGCGAAACATGGATTGGACAAGCGAGTTCGCCTCCGCTTCGGATCGTTTTCGACACGGTCAGCCATCCCGGATGCATTTGAGATAGCCGCCGGGCGCGACGGAGATTTGCAGTTTCGCGTCGATCGTTTGGTCCACCTGGAATCGGTCGTTGTGCCGCAGGAATTCTCGCACAGCGGTCATGGGGTTGTTGCCGGGCCCCCAGGGACGGTCGGGATACGAATCCGTCGGCATTGCGTCCACGATGGTATCGAACACCACAAGGTAAGAGCCTCTTCCAACCAGGGGCGAATACATCTCCAGTTCCTGGAGAACGTGCTCATGCGTGTGGTTCGAGTCCAGCACGACCAAAACGGGACTTCGGTCTCCGACCAACTCTTTCACTCGTGATACGACCCCTTCCGACACAGACGATCCTTCGACCAGCCGGATTCGCCGGGTCATGGGATGGGCTTCGATGGCTGTTCGGTTGTGCGCGCGAATATCGATGTCGATCCCGACGACAAAACCGTTTCCGTCCAAAAGGGTCAGCATGGAAGCATAGAAAACAACAGACCCGCCCCGCGCCACGCCGGTCTCGACGATGACCTCGGGGCGAATTCGCCAGATCAATTCTTGCATCATGATCAGATCTTGGGGGTACTGGATGATGGGGACCCCCAGCCAGTCGAAGTTGTAAGAGTATCGGGCCGCCGCGGATTGCACCATGAATGCGCGGGAAGTCGTCTGGAGTTCCGTGTTGCGGGCCAGACCCGCCAAGTTCTGTCGGCGTTCGCGTTCGAAATCGGCATCCATGGGAAAATCTTTCGAATTCTGCTCGAGTTTTTCCGGCGCTCGAGGGGGGCGTGGATCGGGGCGTTGCAGCTCGGGCGATCAGTTCAGGATTGTTGCCGTGGGCCGTCCGCCCTGTAATCCGGATAGCCGGCGTCCTTGGGCGAAATCACTCTCGGTTGGATCGGCCACGTGATATTGAATGCGGGGTCGTCCCACCGGTATCCACGGGCGCTCTCCGGGTGGTAAAACTCGCTGATGTGGTACAGCAATTCCGTGTTGTCTTCGAGGGTGAGGAATCCATGCGCGATTCCGGGGGGAATATACACCATGACCCGGTTGGCGGCGGAAATCAGGACACCCGTGGTCTGCAAGTGCGTGTCGGATTCCGGCCTGAGGTCCAGCAAAACGTCCCACGCACTGCCGGTCGTACAGCGGACAAGCTTGGTTTCTTCGTGAGGCGCGACCTGCCGGTGGAGTCCGCGCAACGTAGCTGCCCGGACATTGTGCGAGATGCTCCACTGCACCCAACGGCAGTTGAGCCCCCGGCGCAGGAACTCGCCTTCGCAGTAACAGCGGGCGAAGAAACCGCGTTCATCGCGGAGCGGTTCCGGCTCAATCAACCAAGCGCCCGCGAGCGCTGTCGGTGTGAACTTCATTGTTGGTCGTTCCGACACGGCGCGCCTTCGGGTAGGCGCCGAATGTTGCCGTGATTTGCGGTTTTTCCGGGGCGGCGGTCCGGGTTTCATACGATTTCGATACACGGGATGGGGATAATGAATTTCCCCCCCCGCCGCCGGTACTCCGTTTGTTGCTCGAGGATTTCGTCCGCGAAATTCCACGTCAGAAGCAGGGTGTAATCGGGCTGGTCCTCGAGGAGGCATTCCGGTGCCCGGATCGGTATGTGCATGCCGGGACTGAACATGTTCTGTTTGTGCGGACTGCGGTCGACAATATACGGGATGACTGAGGGACCGATCTGCATGTAATTCAGCAATGTGCTGCCTTTTGCGGATGCGCCGTAAGCCGCGAGGCGTTTCCCGTCGTCTTGCAGTGCGTTCAGCAAATGGAGGAGTTCGGCCCGCAGCTCTCGTATTCGTTCCGAGAATCCCAGGTAGAAACCGAGGGAATCGGCGCCGAGGCGCTGCTCGTCGTTCTGGAGTTCGGCGCAAGCCGGCGTTGGTTCGACGTGTCCAGGGCGACCGACGAAGATTCGCAGCGATCCCCCGTGGATGTCCAGCTTTTTCACGTCGTACACGGTCAAGTTGTGTCGCTCGAAAAGCGGGAGGAGCGGTGTCAGGAGAAAATAGAACACATGCTCATGGTAAATCGTATCGAATTCACAGTTCCGCACACAATCGAGTGCGTACGGGAATTCGAGGACGACCCGCCCGTGCGGGGCGAGTAGAATCTCGAGCCCGCGCACAAATCCGTTGATGTCCGGCACGTGTGCGAACACGTTGTTGGCCAGGATCAGATCGGCGCGGCCGCGGGATGCGGCCAGTTTTCGGGCAAACGCCTCCGAGAAAAAGGCTGTCTCGGTCTCAATGCCCTTGCCGCGTGCCGCTTCGGCAATGTTCGCGGCAGGCTCGACGCCGAGGTAAGGAATACCGTACGCTCGAACATACTGCAGGAGATAGCCGTCATTGCTGGCGATTTCCACCACGAACGATTCTCCGTTCAATTGGAACCTGGTGCGATACTCTTCCACCGCGGACTTGGCATGGGCCAACATGGTTTCGGAGAAGGAGGAATAGTAAACGTATTCGCTGAAAAGTTCGACCGGGGGGACGGTGTGGGCGAGTTGCAGGAGCCAGCAATCGGTACACAAGAGCAACCGCAAGGGAAAACAGGGCTCCGGTCGGTCGAGGTCGACGGTTCGGAGCAGGTTGTTGGCCAGCGGCTGATCGCCCAGGTCGACGATCAGCCGGCACTCAGTCGAACCGCAGGATCTGCAGCGAACGGGCCGTGAAGACATATTCATGAACTCCATGCCGCCCTGCAACGGCGACCGTTCTCTTGGAATGTCGCGATTTGTTCGATACACAAGTCGCGCACCGTCGACGCGGAGGGGGCTGCGTGATAGCGGCGGTACCAATCCACGGTGTAGCGAACTGTTTGCTCGAAATCCCAGGTCGGTTGCCAGCCGAGTAGGGCGGCGGCTTTGCCGGTATCCAAACTCAAGAGGCCCGCTTCGGGGGTCTCCTCGCCCGCGCCGGCGATTTTCAATGTGCCGGGCCATTGTTTCAGAACGGCTTCCACCAGTTCGCGGACAGAGCGGTGGGAGTGCCCGGAAGGGCCGAAATTGAACGCGGCGGCCCCCGGGGCAAGGGAGGGCTCCATTGCAAGTCGGGCGCCCAACCAGAGATAGCCGCTCAGACAGTCGAGAACATGCTGCCACGGTCGCACCGAGTCGGGGCATCGAATCTCGATGGGGCGTCCTGCGGCCAAGGCGCGATAACAGTCGGGTAGGATCCGGTCTTCGGCGAAATCCCCTCCGCCGAGCACGTTTCCGGCCCTTGCTGTGGCCACGTGTCCGAGCTGGGGGTTGCGGGCGAAGAAGGAACGAGCCCAGGCGCTTGCCACGAGTTCTGCCGCTGCCTTGCTCATCGAATAGACGTCGCGACCGCCCAACGGATCGGTTTCGCGGTACCCATGGAACCATTCCTGGTTTTCGTAACACTTGTCGCTGGTGACCACGATTACCGTGGCCGGCAGTTGCAGAGTTCGAACTGCCTCGAGGAGGTTGGCCGTTCCCAGGGCATTGGTTGTAAACGTCTCCATGGGGTCCTGATAAGAGCGGCGGACCAAAGCTTGTGCAGCCATGTGAAAGATGATTTCCGGCGCACTCTGCCGGAGTGCCGTGGTCAGTGCGTCGAGCGACCGGACATCGGCGCGATATTCGCGAACGAACGTGTTTCCGGAGATCAGCGAGAACAGATTTGGTTCCGTGGGAGGCGCGAGGGAAAAGCCGATGACCTCGGCCTCGAGTTCTTCCTTGAGCCAAAGTGAAAGCCAAGCCCCCTTGAAACCGGTATGACCCGTGACCAGGACGCGGCGGTTGCGGTATTGATCGGCAAACATGTTCCTCGCCTCGAAATGACTTGGCCCGGTTAATTCAAGGGCTCCGTCGTGCGAGGGCGGAGCTTATACACGAATTCAGGTCATTGCGTTGAGCGCCGGGCCGGGCTGTGTTGAAACACCGCCTCGGTCGGTGAGTGTCAGCAATGTTTTGAAGATGTGTGAGATGCGTCATCGTAGCAGACGGTTCATGCCTTTTCAGGTCAGAGCGCGAGGGAAACCTCAGGGCCCGCGGTCCTGCGACGTATCGTATCCTACCAGACCTTCCACTCGGCGCGACCGTCGTTCCACAAACGATTCAGGTACGTGTACTCTCGGTAGGTGTCCATGCACTGCCAGAAGCCGCGGTGCCGGAATGCCATGAGTTGTCCGTCCGTCGCAAGCTGTTGCATGGGGTCGCGTTCCAGCACGCAGTCGTCGCCGGTCAGGTAGGCATCGATGCTTTTCTGCATCACGAAAAAACCGCCGTTGATGAATTCCCTCTCCGTTTCGGGTTTTTCGCGAAAACCTTTGACCGTGTTGCCATCGAGGTCCAGCTCGCCAAAACGTCCATGAGGGGCCACCGCGGTCACGGTTACCGTTTTCCCATGTTGTCGGTGGAAGGCAACGGCGGCATTGATGTCGCAGTTCGCCAAGCCGTCGCCGTAAGTGAAAAGGAAGGTGTCGTCGTCGATGAACGGGAGGATCCTTTTCAGGCGTCCACCGGTCTGTGTTTCCCGGCCGGTGTCCACCATGGTGATGGTCCAGTTTTCCAGTGTTTCCCGTCGGTGAAATTTCACGGACGGCGGACTCCCCAAACGAATCGTGACGTCACTGACATTCCAGTCGTAGTTTCGGAAATAATCCTTGATGACCTCTCCCTTGTACCCCAGACACAGTATGAACTCGGTATGCCCGTAGTGGGCGTAAATTTTCATGATGTGCCAGAGCACGGGACGGCTGCCGATGGGCACCATCGGTTTGGGGCGATATTCGGTTTCTTCGCGGAGCCGTGTCCCCAGTCCGCCGCACAGAATGACGACTTTCATTGGTCGCATAGTCTCCTGTTCCACGGATGGTGGCCGTTGCCCCCGCGGTCTGGGGCGCGGAGCTTCTCGGAAAGCAACTCGCGGCCCGAGCTGCGAGTGCGGGCCATATGCCTCGGGGGTTTGAATTCATGGAAAGCGGTGAATCGGCCCCTCCCGAGCGTGCTTTCCCAGCCGGCGTATGCCGGGCATGGGAGACATACGCCCGGGCCCGGTGGACGAATCGCGGCGCACCGGACCAGACAGCCTTTCCCGCTTTGGATATATTGCTGCGGCCGAGTTTTTCAAGCCCGACATTTTTCTGTTCGGAGAGGCGGGCGATCCCCCATCCGTTGCCGGCGGTCGTCTCGGGAGATCACGGTTGAGATGCGGCGAGTTCGCGATACGATCGGCTTCGTCCCTCGTTTCGTGCCCGCTGGCGTCTCGCGACATCTTTCTCGACCGCCGCAAAGTGCGTGCGTTGCCGGGAACCGGTCCGGTTTTCGAGCCCAGACGATGATTCGGTCGCCGCGCAGTGTGAAGCGCGACAGGGTACTGTAAGCCCCCTTTCGAAGAGATTCGAACGGCCCCTTCCGCACTCGGACTCCGTTGGATTCCACCCGAAAGACTTCGAGCCCCGCTTTTCGGCAAACGGCCGATAGCGTCTCCGCATTGAACAGGCACAAATGCCCGGACGGCGCCAGCAGTTTCCAGGTTGCACCCAGTTGCTCTCGGGTATAACTGTCGAAATTGACCGTTTTGGTGTAGACGACACCGCCGGGTTTCAGCACTCGAGCGATTTCCGCCATGACCGAACACGGACTGGGGAGGTGTTCGAAGACGGCGTTGGAATAGGCAAAATCGAAAATCTCGGCCTCCAGTTCCGCCCGATCGAGTGTTGCCGGGATGATTTCGAGTCCGAATTCTTGGCGTCCATACCGGGCGCACGGGGCGACTGGTTCCACGCCTACGGGGTCCCAGCCGAGATCGCGGGCCGCTTTTAGAAAACCGCCGACATTGCAGCCCACCTCCAGCAGGCGGCCGCTGCCCCTGAATGCGGCGAATCGACGCAGGGCGCGCCGATAACGGCGTTGTCGCTTTTTCGAAAACGAAGCCCGCACGTATTCCTCGAGCGTCTGCGCGAAGTATTCCTCGTTCACGTCTTCCACGGAATCGGGCCGCGGCCAAGCGTAGACAAACCCGCACCCGGCACAGCGGACGTAAGTTCCGCCGTCTTTCTGGAGCACGGAGCAGGCATCGAGCCCGCCGCAAATATCGCAAGGCAGCATTTCGGTCATGCGGTCCGCTCCCTGTCGGCGCAGAGTTCCTTCAGCATATCGGCGAGGCGCATTCCGCACTCGGTCAGGGCGTGATGTTTCTCGACGAAACGCCGTCCGGCAGCCCCCATTTCTCGCAAAGTTTCTCGACGCCGGGCCCACGCGCGGATGCACCCCCCCCACAGGGCGGATGAAGGCACGGGCACGGCGAACTCGGGACGGCAGATCTCTCGAGCGGCCCCCACAAAGTTGCCCATCACCGGGACGCCGCACGCCAGGTACTGAAGCGATTTGATGGGGGACTTGCCGCGCGCGTGTTCCGTATCCGGCAGCGGCAGCAGGCCCAAATCGAGGGTACGAACGAAAGCCGCTTCCGTTCCCGGTGTGTACGGAACATAGTCGAACGGGAAGTCGAAGTTCGGTCTTTTGCCGCAATAGATCCGAACTCGAATCGGATCGGCGCCCGCGGCAAGCTCGGCGAGGTGGGGCGCCACGTCCGCCAGGTAGCGGAGGTTTCCCGGGGACCCCGCCCAGCCCACGGTGAAACGTTCCGAAACTCGGTTCGCACGCGGGTCCGGGCACCAAGCATTCGTGTCGATCCCCATGGGCAGGGTCCGGACCTTCGACGAGAAGCGTCGGGCATAACCTGACAAGACTTTATTGGCGGCGAGTACAAGGTCGGCGGAGCGAAGCCAGTAGTGCAGGCGTCGGTGAAGTCGCAACCGCGTGAGAAGGGAATAAGGGCGGCCGGGGCGCGTCCAGACGGCATCGTCGAAATCGAAGACCACAGGCTTTGCGGCGCTGCGGATGCGGCGTTCCAGTCCCACTCGGAACAGGCTTTTTTGAATCAGAACGGCGTCCGCCGTACGCGCCGCGGCAACCGTGTCGGCGCTCACCCGGTCGCGATGAATCAACTCGACGTCGACGCCCCGCTCCTTCAGTAGAGGCAGGTATTGTCCCAGGCGGAATTTCGTACTGCCGTCCTCGATCCCGCCAACAGTGATTGCAAGCACCTTCACGCGCTGCGTCTCCGTTGCACTTCCGGGGCGTCCGCCTCAGACTCTCCGGCGATTGATACGGGTGGCGGCGAAGGCCGCTCCGAACCCGTTGTCGATGTTGACCACGACCACTCCGGGGGCGCAGGAATTGAGCATGCTCAGCAAAGGCGTAATTCCCTGAAACGATGTCCCGTACCCGATGGACGTGGGAACGGCAATGACCGGACGCGACACCAGGCCGCCGATCACCGAAGGCAAGGCCCCTTCCATGCCCGCCGCCACGATGACCACGGCGGCGGATTCGAGTGTTTCACGGTGCTTCAAGACCCGATGGAGACCGGCTACACCCACGTCGAAGATACGCAGTACATCGTTTCCCATGACTTCGGCGCAACAGGCGGCTTCTTCCGCTACCGGGATGTCGCACGTGCCGGCTGTAACCACGGCGATCGCGCCTTGCCCTCGAATACGGGTGTCGCGTCGGACATAAGCAACGCGTCCCAGTTCGTTGTAGTGCAGTTCGTCGGACAGTTCCCGAAGCAGGGCCGCCTGTTCGGGGACGGCCCGGGTCGCCAACACGTTGGGATGGGCGGCGAAAAGGGCGCGGGCCGCGGCCCGTAGCTGTTGATCGGTCTTGCCCGGGCAGTAGATGACTTCCGGAAAACCGGTCCGTTTTTCTCGGTCCAGATCCGGCACGATGTGGGGAGATTCGTGGGCGGGTTCGGTCATTTTGCCCCGTTGTCCTCGGTTGGGATAGTCTTGCGGACGGCGTGCATTACGTCCCGCACCGGGACCCCGGCGGTGCGGGCCAGGTCGCGAGCCGCCTCGAATTCCGGGGCGATCTCGACGCCGTGCGGGCGTTCGAGGCGTTTGGCCCGGACCGGGCCCCACGGGGTCTCCACGGTGGTTTCACTGCGTGGAAGCACGTACCGCGACGCCCGAGTCACACGAATCCCAATGGTGCTCGACTCACGAAAAACGAGGTCCGCCAAGCGCGGACTGTCCCCCGGGCGCGAAATCACCGTCAGGCGCGTTCCTGTCCGCCCTTTTTTCATGATCAGGGGGGTCAAAGTCGCATCCAGTGCACCGGCCCGCCGCAGGCGTTCGGTCAGCGCCGCCATGATTTCCGGGGATTCGTCATCGACGTCGGTTTCGAGGACTTCGACGGCTTCGAGCGGTCGACTCACCTCCACCAGAAAGGCTCGCAAAATGTTCGGTCTGCCCGGGAAGGAACGGCTGCCCCGTCCGGTCCCGCACCGGAGGCAGCGGGCGGCGATACCGCCCCAGTCGCCTTGACTCAGGGTGGTCAGTAAGGCAGCGCCCGTCGGAGTGGTGAGTTCGGCCTCGATATTCAGGCGCTCGAACATCTCGCCTTCGAGCAGGCTGGCCGTCGCGGGGGCGGGTACGGGCAAGATCCCATGCGCGCACTCGGTCGTCCCGCGGCCGACCTTGAACGGCCCGCAATAAACCCGGTCCACGTCAAGTTCTTCCAGCGCGACGCACGTCCCAAGCACGTCCACTATCGCATCCACGGCGCCGACCTCGTGAAAGTGCACGTGATCCACGGACACCCTGTGGACCGTCGCCTCTGCTTCCGCCAAGCGTGTGAAAACAGCGCGGGCCTGCTGTCGAACCCGCTCCGAAACGGTTGCTTTTTCGATGCATTCCAGGATGTCCGACAAATGTCTGTGGGGGCGCGGTCCGCCCTCGATGCGGACTTCGCAAACGCCGGACACCAAGCCGTGTCGATCACGATTGCGTTCGAACACGACGGAGAACCCGGTCAGGCCCGTGGACCGAACGGCCGCCTCGACGGCGGCGGGAGGCGCTCCGAGGTCGAACAGGGCCGCAAGGATCATGTTTCCGGCCGCGCCCGTGAACGGGTCGAAGAAAATCTGGGGCATCGACTGTTTCCTGGAAGGGATCCTAGAACACGTTGTCCCGCCTTTGTACCGTGGTCTTGCGGGCGCAAAAGCGGGGTCATCCGTCTGAAACCGGAATGCGGAGCGACGGGGTCTCCGGCAGCCGATGTACTATACGCCTCGGCCGCAGACCCGGCAACGGGCCTCAGTGCGTCCCGACGCAACCCCTCGGGTTCGTGCGGGGACTGAGTCGGTATACCGGTATCGTCGTCATGGTTGCGGTCGATTTCGATCCCGATTTCGAGTTGATTTTCCCCCGAACCGATCCATTACGTCCCGGCGCGGGCGACCCGTTCGATATCCCGAACCACTCGGGCCTGCTCCTTGGGCAAGAGTTTGCGCCCCTGTGCGTCCACAACGTAGAATGTGTCCATGGCCTGGCCGCCCACTGTGGCGATCTTGACGAAGCGGATGTTGAGTCCGTCCTTCTCCATGACGCGCCCGAGTTCAAAGAGCAGACCGGTTCGGTCCGGAGCCCGCACTTCGATCACGGTGCAATGCTGGGAGGCGCCGGCGTCTGCGGCGACCTTCAGAACGGCCCCGGGATGTACGGGGGCGTCCGGAAACGTGCGGCGCCGATGCGCGAGCAGGGACTCGACCTTTTGCTGTCGCCGGAGTACGGCCTGGACTGCGGCACGTGCCCGGGCGACCTGGTCGGGGTTGGGCGGGCCGCCGCTGCGGGAGTCTTGCACGGTGAATTCGTCGATGGCAATTCCGTCCCGGCGCGTGCAGCACGTTCCGGCCAAGATGGTCAGACCGGCAGAGGTGAGACCGCCGGCCAATTTGGAGAACAGTCCGGGCGAGTCGTCGCAGACGACGGTGATTCTGGCGGTGTGCCGTTCGGGGACGACGGTGATTCCAATGCTGCCTCTCCGGTGGTCCAGTGCCAGTCGGGCATGTTCCCGGATCAAGCGGAAAGGCGTTTGATCCCGGTACGGCAACCAGTCGACCGACTGAACGTGTTCCTCGATCTGGGCTGCCGTGACGCCGCCTTCGGCGGGCGCCCGGTACAGGGCGAGCTGTTGCCGGAAGGCTCGTTGGGGGGCCTGCCCCGGCTCGACTTGTTCCATCACGCGTTGGAAGAGTGACCACAGTTGCTCCTCCTTCCAGCCGGACCATGCGCCCCGCCCGGCGCAACGCATGTCGGCGAATGTCAAGAGCATGAGTCCGGTGAGTCGCGATCTTTCCCCGACGGTCTCCGCAATGCGCTGCGCCAGTTCAGGGGCATCGATATCACGGAACTGGGTTGCATGGCTCAAGAGGAGATGATGTCGCACCAGGAACGCCATTTCCCGGCGGGACTGCGGTGAAAAACCCAAACGGGCGCCTGCTTCGGTCACCAGTCGCGCGCCGTGCTCGGCATGGTTCGGGCCGAGTGCCTTTCCGGCGTCGTGCAGCAGAGCTGCGAAGCGCAGCTCTTCGATCGGGCGCCCGGCGATCAAGAGCCGGTAGCGTTCGAGTTCGCGGGGCGTGTTTCCGCCGGTCAGTGCGTCGAACTCGGCGGTTGTAAGGATCGAGTGAGCATCGACCGTGTATCGATGATAGGCCCCGAATTCGGGCAGGCAATTCAGGGCCCCGAATTCCGGGACGAGTCGTTCGAGAAGTCCGGTGAAGTGCAAGCAGACGATTGTTCGGCCGACGGGACGATGCAGGCCGAGTATATGGCGCAGGACGGCGCCGGCTTCGCGGAAATCGTCCGGGGCAGGCGTGGGCGCGGTGCGGGCATGTTGCCGTACGGTATCGCGCACGGCGAAAGGAAGCTCCAGGGAAAGCCGGGCAGCCCACTCGAACGGTTCGAGCAATTCGCGAATTCCGGGAGAAACGCCCCAGTGTTTCGCGCACGCCCCCGTGAAATGAAGTTCGCCGCCGATGCGAACGAGGCGCGGAGAAAGAAGTGAGCGGGTGTGACGGGTGCGCTTCGGCACTCGGCCCCGGTGGACAAGGTCGTGAAAGCGTTCTCCCATGGCGGCAACGGCCAGGTAGACATTTCGTTCGTGCCGGTAAAGATCGCGGAGAAACGCTTCGACACGGGTTGCATCTTCCTGGCCCGAGTAACCGAATTCGCGGGCCAGGCGCACTTGGGCAGGTTGGCGTAAGACGTCGTCCGCACGTTTTGCCGCCAAATGCAGTCCGAACCGGATGCGGAGAAAAAACGCTGTGGCGTTCCGAAGCGCCTCAGGCAGATCTTGTTCCGAGAAAACCGGCGGGCGATCCGGGCCTGTCTCCGATTGGGTCGCCAAAACGGACACCCAACGCAATCGCTGAAGGTCCCGGAGCAGAAACGGCGATGTCTTGACATTCGGTTCGAGTGTGTGGAGTTCGCGTAGCGCCGCCAGCACGTCGAGATCCATGCCCTGGAGCAGGCGCGCGGCCAAGCGTCGGCCTTGCGCCAGACGTCCCTGCTCGGTCATAGCACGATAGCGCTCGAACACCGCCGGGGGACCGTGGAGGAGTCGGGAATCGATGAGAGCCGTCGCCGACTCGAGGTCGGCGGCAAAGACGTCAAGCAGATCGTCCGGAGTTCGACAGATCATGCTCGGACGCAGGCCAACATCCCACAGGGTTCGCTCGAAAAGCGCCAGCCGTCGGGCGGTTTCCTCTCCGGGCGGATGCGTCATGAAGCAAAGGAGGTCGAGGTCCGATTCCGGAGCCAAGTGGCGGCGTCCGTACCCACCGACCGCTACGATGGCCGGACTGTCCCGTTTTTCTGCGAATACGGCCTCGGCGATGCGGCGCACCATCGCGTCTGTCAGGTTTGTCAGACGGGTGGCCAGATCCAGTCCCGAGACTCCGGCGCCGTAGGCGGCTGTAATTTCCCGCCGCACGACCTCCCGTCCCCCGGTCGCTTGATGAATCAACAATGGTGCATCACATCGCATACGGAATTCCATGGCGGCGCCCCGTCCGCGGTGCTTCGCGCTCTGGTTCGATTCGGGCCAGGATTGAACGGGCCTTTTCAAAACACGTTCGCCGCCCAGCTCCCACGCGGTGGAAGTGCTTGGCGCACGCGATTTGGAGATGGCGAACCACGACGTGCGCCGGTGTCCATCGGAACACGGCGACCGCGCTGCCTGCGGGACGCGTCGGGCTGGAAGCGCCTTCGGCGGGCCCCGGCATCGATCGGAGGACGGAATTCCGTGCGACCCGCCGATCCCGGTTGCGCGTTCGGGCGCGTCGGCTCATTGGGCGGCGGTGAAAACAACCAGATTGTCGAAGTCCGCTTCGGACCATGCCAGGACACCGGCGGTGTCGCCGGTGAGCACCGGGTTTGGATCGCGCCACTCGAGCGCAGGCTTGCCGTTCACCAACAACTGGATGCGGCCGTCATCAAGAATGTGGACAATGACATGGGCCCACTTTCCAGGTTTCGCCAGCGGTTGCGTTGTCCGCTTCACTTCTTTGCCCAGTCGAAGCAGTTTGTTGGCGGTATTGCCGTTTGAGGCAAACCCCACGAAATACCCGCCTTTGTAGGCGTCTTTGCGGGTCCCCCAAAACGCGGTCATATCTCCCGGGCGCTCCGAACGGCAGTCGAACTCGATGCGGACGGGGAGGCGAATCGGTTTGGCAAGAGCCAGGAAACTCGTGTTGTCGCAGTGCAGTCTGCCGTTGGCGACGGTCCATTTTCCCCGCAAAGTGAGCCAGTCGGGACCAAGCGCCGTGATCTTGTCGAAGGTTTCGATCGCGACCGGTTTCCAGGAAATGCCAAGCGAATGTTCGACCCGGTGTCCGAGCTGTTTGAGCCGTTCCGCCCGTGCCTTCGCTTCGGCCGTGATCCGGGCATTGGCCTCCCGGGCCGCGCCGGCCAGCTTGCCGAACTCCGCAGCAATTTCTGCGGGGGAGAGGGCCCGGGGCCAGATGGCGACCTCATCGATTCGCCCCCGAAAGTTCCCGCTGTGCTTCGGATTCGCCGGCTTGCCGCCCCAGGCTTCGTAGCCGATGGTCAGCGGTTGATTCGTGGTCACGATCGGCTTATCCACCGCCTTGCTCCCTGCCGGCTTGCCGTTGCAGTAAAGCTGCACGCTTTTTCCTTCCACTACGGTCACCGCGATGAAATTCCATTGGTTGGGACGAACGACGGGCGGTCCAATCAGGTTGTAACTCCATTTGCCGTCCGTGTCGGTGGCTTCGAACGTCGGGCGGTTGTCGCGAATGGCAAGTACGTACGGGCAGATCGTCCCACTGGTGCGTTTGGCCACGATCCCCCAACGTCCCGCGGACTCGGTTGGGAGGACCCAGGCGGTAATGGTCAGTTGCGGAAAGCGCAACACGGCGTCATCGTTCACTGTGACGAAACCGCGCCCGTCCAGATCGAGGGCCTGCCCCCGCACGCCCTGCGTGAATCGGACATTGCGCCCCGCGTATCCGGAGAAGCCGTTTCCGGACTCGTCCGGGACCAGGCGTCCCAGTAATCGGTCGAATGTGTACCGTGCCGCCGGCCCCCGTTTTTCCAAGATTGCAGCCCGGCGTGCGGCGGCCTGTTTTTCCTGGGCCGCCGCGTCGAAGCGCGGGTGTGTCACGTTGCGAAAAGTGTTTTTTCGGACCCATACACCGACGCATCCTTTGTCGACGTACAGCCCGGTGTCGGCATTCTCGACAGTGTTGTGCTCGATGATGACGTCTCGCACCCCGGGCGCATCGGGTTTGATGCCGCGGATTCGAATCAGGGCGTTGTTCTCCAGGTGATTTCCGCGATGAACGGTGCAGTAGGCAAGCGGGTACTTATTCTCGAAGCGTTGGGCTCCCAGGGTCCCGAGAAAAGAGTCGCCGGCCGCCGTGGCGTTGTTCGGGCCGAATCGATACCCGTTGCCCTCGATAATCCGGTTGTCCAGAAACTGGCAGTACCAACTCGGCTGAAATCCGTGGTACCAGCGTCCTGAATTGTAAAAGCCGCCCGCGCGTTCCGAAGTGTTGCCCTCGGCCACGTGTCCGATACTGGTGCCGTAGTATTGAAGCGCGATGCCTGAGTCCTCGAACCGATTGCCGATGAAGAGGTAGTTGCGATGCATCATGGTCACGGTGATGACTGAGGAGGCGTCCGGCGGCACGTCCCAGGGGCGGTCGACCGTCACGGTCGTGCCGCTTTTGTCGACGCTGCGGACTTCGCGGTATTGGCCCATTCCCGTTCCTCCCAGGATGAACACCCCGGCCCCTTCCCAGTTGCCGTGGATACTGAACTTGCCGGGAGCGGCCAGGATCACGCGTTTGCCGTCTGCGCGCGTGACGTTTCCGTAGTACGCCGCGCCGCCGGCGTCCGTCGTCATGGCCTCCCGATCCCAGCCGTGGCAGAGGCGCACGCGGTTTCGGGCGTAGTAGACGTCCCGGGAGAACGTGCAGCCATATAGACAGTTGAGGCCGCCGCCGGTGGACATCAGGTCCGCACCGACGATTTGGTTGTCCTCGAAGATTACCCCGTCGCTCCCGCTGATGGAGTACCAGCCCCACCGTCCGTTGTAAAACGTGTTCCGTGCCACATAAGCGCCTTGGGGGTGTAGCAGAAAGAGGCTGCGTCCGCTGCCGTACAGGTCGCAGTCGGTGATCACGATGCCCGGACCGCCAAGCCGGACAGTGTCGCCGCCGCCGGAGGAAAGACGCAGCGACCGCCGGAAACGTTCGTCGACCTGTTCCGGTTTGAGGTGTCCCCGGTAAAGGTCCCCTCGAAAGCGGACCCGCCGCAGGAACACGTGACCCCAGTCCGGCGGTCCCGTGGCGCCCTTGATGGCGTGGACGTAGTTGCTGGCGTACAACGTGAGTTCTTCAAGGCCGAAGCGCCCTGTGCCTTCCACCAGGGTGTAAGGATCGTTCGTGTCCGGCCAGAACAGGGAGACCCATGCCTGCTTTTCGCCGCGCAGAACGACTTTCGGCGGGAGACTGACCGTATCCTGCATCGCATACTGGCCGCGCGGGAAATACACGATGCCGCCGCCGTTTGCTCCCGCCGCCTCGATGGCGGACAGGACCGCGACGGCATCCCCCACTTCGCCCCGTCCTGCCGCGCCGAAGTCTCGGACATTGAATACCTTGTCCGGCCACTTCTTTTGCAAAGAGATTTGGATTACTCCCGCATCGGTCCAACCTGCGGGACCGCCGCTGCCGTTGTGAACCCAAACACGCCACCGGCCCGGCGCAATGTCGGCAGGGAGTTCGGCCCGGAGCGACCAGCGGTCCGGGCCCTCGGCGATCAACCGTAGCGTTCGCGTCCCCGAGGCCTGCCGCAAGAAGAGCACCGGGTTGGCCGGGGGACGCGCCACGCAACGTCCGAAAACCCGCAGCCAACCTCCGGGCGAGGCGGCGCTTTTGCCGATGTCGCCCTGACTCCAATATACGGTCGGGCAGTTGAGACGGACCAGGGCGGACGTTTCGCCGGATTCCCGGCGGACACGGAATACCCACGCACCCGGCGGGAAGCTCGCGGGCACCACGAATTTGAGGGACTCGTCCGACGGTTGAACCACGGCAGGGCGAACTGTTCGGGACCGGGTCGGCCAGACCAAGCGGCCCGGCGGATCACCTGCGTCAGTGCGTTCCAAGTGAGCGAGTTCCACCGTGGGGCCGTTGCCGAAGCCGGCCCCGGCAACGAGGACGGTGTCGTCCGGGGCGACAGGATCCATGGCCCGGAAAACATGCGGCGACGCGCCGGGAGCGTTCTCCCCCGCCGACAGGACGGTCGTGAAAAGCGCGACGCCGAGACCGCAACCCATTCGTATGAAACTCATCTTGGCCTCCAATCTCGGGCAAGTTTATTGGGAGGGCTTCCTGCTCGGAAGTCTCCAGATCCTCAAGCAACTCGTCATACGACAGGACCTGTTTTTCCAATGGGAATATACGGTCTCTTCGCGGTTTCCGCAGGACAATCCGGCGATCAAGGGCAACGGGTTGCTTGCGGCGGGGACCTCCGGCACCAGAGAGCGCCGCCGGTGCATTAGGGACGCGCCTGGAGGCGGTCGTCTCGGCCGTTTGCCCCGCAAGACTGACCGGTGGCGACCGGGCGGCGCTCGTGCTTGTCGATCATCCTGAACCGACGTGAGTGGCAGGCGGCAACCGGGCTTCCGTTGCGGATTTCGCACGACATTCGGGCACGGGGGCCGTCCTGCGGCGGCTTGGGGCCGGGGCGCCATGGTCGACTGCTCCGCCGGCGTTCCGCACACAAGAAAACCAACCGGGGGACGCCGGCATCGGAAAGACACGGGGCACGGTGGAAATCGTCGAAACGACGATCATGGTAGGGGTGCGGCGTTCCGACTTGGGCCCGGGGCTCCGCTTTGTGCGTCCGGTTCTCATCCATCTTCGGCGTGGATCGGGGACAGTCCGTTCTTCAACAGTGCTGTAAAACGATTCGTATGACGACCGACGAACATGTGAATGTTGTCATCGACGGGCGCCGCGTGGCGGCGCCGCGTGGTTTCACGGTTATAGACGCGGCGCAACGGGCCGGGATTCGCATCCCGGCACTGTGCCGGATGGCCGGGTTTGCGCCGCTGACGAGCTGTTTTGTGTGTGTGGTCCGCATCCGGGGCCGTCGCGGTTTCTTGCCGGCCTGCGCCGCCCGTGTCGAGGAAGGCATGGAGATCGAAAGCGATTCGGACGAGGTGCACGCTGCACGCCGAACAGCTCTGGAATTGTTGCTTTCGGACCACGTCGGCGAGTGTGAGGCGCCTTGTGCGTCGGCATGTCCCGCGGGACTGGACGTGCCGAACGTGTTGGCGGCGATCCAGAGGGGGGCGGTTGGAGATGCCCTGCAGACGGTTTGGTCGGCGTTTCCGTTGGTCGGCGTTTTGGGTCGAATCTGCCCGCGGTATTGCGAGCGGGCCTGTCGCCGTCGGAGCGCAGATGCTGCCGTGGCGATTCGGGACATCGAACGGTGGGTGGGTGGACAGTCGGCGTCCGTTTCGGGTTGTCGCGTCCCCGACTCGGGTTGTCGCGTGGCAATCGTGGGTGCCGGACCTGCCGGTCTGACCGCGGCTTGGTTCTTGCGTCGGGCGGGGCACGCGTGCACGGTTTTCGAAGCGGAGACGGCGCCGGGCGGCCTGCTGCGGTTCGCACTGCCTCGTTTTCGTTTGCCTCGGTCGGCACTCGATGTGGAGACAGCTCGTCTCGCGCAAATCGGAGTGAAGTTTTGTTTTGGCCGGCGTATTGAGACGGGCACAGAACTGAACGAACTCCGCCGTAGCCACGACGCAGTTGTGCTTGCTTTGGGGGCGGTCCCCGTTCCGACTGCAACTGCGGGAGCGGCGCTCGAGCGAAAGGACGGCGGTGAGGCCCCTGCGGAATCCGCATGGACTTTCTTACGGAAGCTTTCGGAGGGGCGGGTGGGGGCGGTGGGCGCGGAGACAGGGACCAGCGCCGCGGTCGTTGGAGCCGGAAGCGCGGCGGTGAGTGCCGCGCGGTGTCTGGTGCGGTTGGGGGTCGGGCTTGTGCACTTGATTTCCGACAAGCCGCGGAGACGCATGACGGCGTTCCCCGAGCAGGTGGAGAGTGCCCTGAAAGAGGGAGTGGAATTGTCGGCCGGGGCCGTGGTTCGCGGCGTGGAGTCGACGGGTGGGGGCACATTTCGCGTGAGTGTGTCGACCGCTGAGGGGGACACGGTGGATTGGACGGTCCACCGCGTCCTGCTTGCGCCCGAGCGCCGCGTCGAGGCCGCACCCTTGCGGCAGTTGGGGTTGCCGTTGCGAGACGGTCGGGTCCAAGTGAATGCGGACACCGGCGAGACCCGAGTGCCGGGCGTGTTCGTCGCCGGCGAAATGGTGGAGGGCCCAGGCGCGGCGGTGCGTGCCGTGGCTTCCGGCAGTGCGGTGGCGGTTGCCGTCGATCAGTTTGTGCGAGGCAAGCCGGTCACAGGCCGTGTGCAGCGCTATCAGCACCGCCTCGGTCGCCTGACGGACGATGAGCGAGCCCAACTTCGGCTCGGCGCCGCCGAGTACGGGCGGGTCCGCCTGGAAGACCGGCCTCGGTTGTCGGAGGCACCGTTCGCGGAGACTCAGCCCACGCTTTCCAGCGACCACGCCGTTCGAGAGGCGGCGCGTTGCCTGCAATGCGCCTGTGGGAAACGACGGAACTGCGACCTGCGTGATCTGGCGGCAGAATACGCCGTCCATGCCGGGGCTTTTCGGGGTGAGCGTCGGGCAATGGTTCGCGACTTGTCGCATCCTGAAATTGTCTGGGAATCGGGGAAGTGCATTCTTTGCGGACGTTGTACCGCGATCGCGGAAAAGGCCGGGGAACGGCCGGGGCTGGCCGTTGTGCGCCGAGGTTTCCAAGCCCGCGTCGCGCCTCCTTTCCGCTTGCCGTGGGCCGACGCCCTTTCGCTCGATACGGCCCGGCGTTGCGTCGGGCAATGTCCGACCGGCGCGTTGGCGTGGCAGGTCCGGAAGCTCTGCCAACAGCCGCCGATCATCTCCGAGAAAAAACGGGATGTCCAATGATGACAAGACGCCTGTTTCTTCAGAGCGGTGGCGCCTTGGCCGCGGGAAGTTGGCCGGTGTTGGGGCTGGGGGCCGTGAGTGGAAAAGTGGGGACGTCCGGAAGGCCGTCCCGGGCCCAGGTTGAATGGCAAGACTGTGAAATCGGGGTGATTTTCCACTTGGACATGCCCGTGGTGGCTGGCGACCTTGCTCCGAACAATGCGGTTCAGAAGGTGTTTGATCCGCGCCTCTACGATCCGTCTCGTCTGGACACCGACCAGTGGGCTGCGGCGGCCCGGGGCGCCGGGGCCCGATACGCGATCTTCACCGCCACGCATTTCAATGGGTTTCTGCAATGGCAGAGCGACCTGTATCCGTATGGACTGAAACAGGCCGCATGGCGCGACGGCAAGGGGGACATCGTGGGGGATTTTGTCGCATCGTGCCGGGCTGCGGGCCTTCGGCCGGGCCTGTACCTGAGTACCCATCGCAATGTTTACCAGACCGTTTGGGGACATTACGTGGACTGGGGCAAAGGCAAAGGGACCGCCAAGCAACGGGCGTTCAATCGGATTGCCGAAAAGATGACCGAAGAATTGTGCAGTCGGTACGGTGAGCTACTGGAGATTTGGTTCGATGCCGGGGTGAAAACCCCCGACGAGGGCGGCCCCGACGTTCTGCCAATTTTCGAAAAGTACCAGCCGAACAGTTTGTTTTACAGTAGCAGCGCCCGTGCCGACATCCGCTGGATCGGCAACGAAAAAGGGTATGCGGGATATCCATGCTGGGCTACGATGCCCGATCACGGCGTGGGCGTGAGCCACAATCGATGGCCGGTGGAACTGCTCGAGCACGGCGATCCGGATGGAACATATTGGTCGCCGGGGATGGTGGACGTGCCCTTGCGGGGGGCGCGAGGCGTGCACAATTGGTTCTGGCGTCCCGGGCAGGATCATGGCGCCTATACCGGCGATGAACTCATCGACCTCTATTACACGTCTGTTGGGCGGAATTGCAATCTGGTGATCGGCGCCGTGGTGAAACCCGACGGGACCATTCCGGAATCGGACATTCGACGGCTCGAGGATTTCGGCCGGCGGGTGCGGCGCCTGTTCGGCCGGCCGGTGGGCGAGATCCGGGGCGAAGGGAATGAACTTGACCTGAACCTGGGGGGAGTCAAGAAGGTCGATCATGTGGTGATCATGGAAGACATTGTCCGCGGCGAACGAATTCGCCGCTATCGGGTCGACGGAATGACAACGGACGGGGAGTGGCGAGAACTCTGCACGGGCGCCTCGGTGGGACATAAGAGGATTCAGAGGGTCGAGCCGGCAGTCGTTTCCAGGGTACGACTCTCGGTCTCTTGCGCGACCGCCATGCCCATCATTCGCCGTTTGGCTGTTTATTCCGGTGCGTGACTTACCTCCGTGGTCAGCCTGGTTGCAAAGCGTCTCGGAACGGCCGGGAAATGCGGCGGAGCCGGCGGGTTGGCGTACATTCCAGATCATTTCGAGGTGATCGGTGATTCCGGAACGCCGCGAGCGCGCGCGGTCTGGACGGATTCAGGTCATTGTCTCGAACGCCGGACGAGGCTGTGTGCCGCCTGGGACCGCGGTCTGCGGCGCCGTTCCGGCGGCGGTCGAGATGCGTCGTCGCAGCAGATGACACAGGCATCGTTCAGGTTGGTGACGAAATCAAAAGGACGTGGAAAACGATGATGGATTCGGTGTTGCCCGGAGAAGTTCTCAGGTTTATCGACCCTGAATCGGGTTTTTTTCTCGACATTTCCGGCATGGATCTACCCCGTCGCGAGGTGGCGCTGCTGACCGCCGCCGCTCCCCGGGGGAAACCTTCGCCCATGGGGCGGGTCCACGCCGAAATGCAGCGGATCGAGGCGGGGGAAATCAAGAACCCCGATGAGGGGCGCAAGGTAACGCATTTCACCGACCGTCGAACCTACCTTCAGTCCGCCGCCTGTCGGCAAGTCCTGGACTTTGTGGCGACGCACGGCCCCCGCGACGGACATCCCGGCGCCTATCATTCGGTCATTGTCAATGGCATTGGGGGTTCGGCCCTCGGGCCGCAGTTGTTGCAGTGGGCCGTGAACGGACCGTATTGGAACGAGTTGTCCGATGCGGCCCGCCGCGGGTTCCCTCGAGTTTACTTTCTCGACAACACCGATCCGGCCGGCGTTCGAGACATTCGGGCCGCCGTGGATCTGCGGACGTGCCTGGTGGTGACGGTCTCGAAATCGGGCGGGACGCAAGAGACCCTCAACAATCTGCGCGCGCTCGAAGCCGCTTTTCGGGAAACGAAGATCGATTTCGCGCCGCATGCCGCGGCCGTGACCATGCCTGGGAGCAAGCTGGATGAGTATGCCCGGGAGCAAAAGTGGGTTGCTCGGTTCCCCATGGCGGAATCCATTGGGGGGCGGACCAGTGAAACCAACATCGTCGGTCACGTTCCCGCCGCGCTCGCGGGGATCGATTTTCCGGACTTCATCGCGGGGGCTTTGCACATGGACGGGCTGACCCGTGAACCGGCGTTGTCGCGGAATCCGGCGTACCTGCTGGCCGCCGCCTGGTACATTGCCGGCAACGGGCGAGGCGACCGGAACATGGTCGTCGTGCCGTATTCCGACCGTCTGCTTCTTTTTTCCCGATATCTTCAACAGCTTGTGATGGAGAGTCTCGGCAAGGAACGGGACTTGGATGGGATGGTGGTGCACCAGGGCCTGACCGTGTATGGGAATAAAGGGGGCACCGACGCCCACGCCTATATTCAACAATTGAATGATGGGCGCAATGACTTTTTCGCTACGTTCGTCGAAGTATTGCGCGATGCCGCGGACTTGCCCGTCGGGGACGGGATGAATATGGGCGACTACCTGCACGCGTTCAAGCAGGGGCTCAAACGGGCCCTGCGGGGTAAGGGGCGCAAGGTGATCGACGTGGTGATTCCCGAACTCTCGCCTTACATGCTCGGCATGTTGATCGCCCTCTATGAGCGGGCGGTGGCGGCTTATGCGGAACTGATTCATATCAATGCCTTCCACCAACCCGGGGTTCAAGCGTATAAGTTGGCTGCGGGCACTGTCGCGGATTTACACGGACGTCTGGTGGATTGGATTGCGGGAAAGTGTCCCTGTGGATGGCAGGGAACGGCCCGGGGCATGGCCGCGGCCGCGGGCTTTGAATCGGGGGACGTCGAAGAAATCGAGGCGTTACTCTCGCGCTATGCGTGCAACGACCGGGGGTTTGGCGGAAAACGGGTCCTGCGCCGGTTCCGCCCGGGGACGGGCTGGGAGTATCAGGTTACGGGAAAGGCGTGATCTCCTTCGCCCGACCATCGTGAGGGATGTGTCACAATTGTCGAACAGTTTTGATCAGGGTGTCCCATTACTGAGACATGCCGAGCCGTCGCGGTCCGGCTTCTGAGACGTTTGAAGAGCGGTCCCGGACGGATGTGAGCCGCTTTCCAGCGTGGAATCCGCTGTTGGCCCGAGAATTTGCGGAATTGGCACGTTCGTTGCTTAAATGGTGATCCGAGTTCGTCAAGTGCGGAACTCCGATAAACGGACTGGTGTGTAAAACCCAAGAAACAGAGACAGAACGAAAGGAGGTGCACTCGGTCGTAGATTCCGGCTGGAAACAGCGGGCGCTGCTGGAGCGTCCGCAAGCGGAACAGACCGGCACATCGAGTCGCGTGCCGGTCCAACTTGGAAAACAGGAGAAGAGGACACCATGAAAAAGCAGCATTTCACCCTGGTTGAGATCATGATCGTGGTCGCCATCATCGGCCTGCTCGCGGCAATCGCCATTCCGAGCTTCATTCAGGCCAGAAACACGAGTCGTCAGAATGCGTGCATCGCCAACCTGAAGCAGATCGATGCGGGCAAAGAGCAGTATGCTCTCGCGGCCAACAAGAACGACGGCGACGCCGTGACGTTCGCAAACCTCGTGACCACCTACATCAAGAAGACCCCGACCTGCCCTGCCGGCGGCGCCTACACCATCGGCAACGTCGGGACCGATCCGGCCTGCAACATCACCGGCCACACGCTCTGATGATCAGGTCTTAAAGACCCAAACATGAAAAGGGCCGCAGCACTCTGCTGCGGCCCTTTTCACGTCGATAACGGTTCTTTCATCGTCAGGGCGGGGCGAACGTTCCATTCGCCTCGCGTCGGTTTCGCAAGGAGCCCGGTTTCTCCCATTGCAATGGGGCGGGGGATTGCAACTTCCCGGCATGGGCCGGGGTCAAAGAAGTGTCGGAGCTGCCGGCAGGCGGCGTTTGATCGAGTCCTTTTGGGGAACCGATTCCGGACCGTCGTTGAACCCGGGGCAAGAGAACGGGAGGACGTTGCCGATCGTCTCGAGACAACCTGGGCGCAGGCGAACTCGCAGTCTCTGCAATATCGCTCGGGCATTTCCGGGAGGCATGGGACGGGACGATCTCGTCGCACCGGAAGAACTGCGCCCCGCTTGCCGCGCCGACGCCGATACGCCTCCGCAGAATTGTGCCGCCTTTTTGGAGGGCCCCAAGAAATGAGCATCATTCGCAACAAGACCGGTGAGATCACATTCGTTTATCCGGCTTGTCCGGGCGCGCGCAAAGTGTTTTTGGCCGGTGACTTCAACGAATGGGCACCCGCCGCGCGTCGCATGGTCCGTGTGAAAGACGGCTCGTTCCGAGCACGAATGCGCCTTGCTCCCGGACGATACGAGTACAAGTTCGTCGTGGATGGGAAGTGGACCGCGGACCCGGGAGCCGAAGGTTTGGCCCCCAACGGGTTCGGCGGGTACAACAGCGTTGTGCAGGTGTGATTGGTCCGGCGGCGGCGCGTGTGTCCGCAGAGACAACGGGCTCAGGCGAGGGGGAGGCTTGCCGCAATTAACCGCGCAAGGGGCCGACCCCCGGCAGGACGATTGTACAACGGCAGCGACCACAGGGCGCCGCGGCCGGTGGCGGTCTGTCGGCAAGGATTTCCAAAGGCTCTTGAGACACTTGGCTCCCGGGACGTGTCGCGTCGTTTACACCCATTGTTTCTCGCGCATTTCTTGCAGCTTCTCCACGTAGCGCATCATGGAGTCTTCACTGCCGTCGAGCGAGACGAACATTTCGACGAATTCGACAAGTTCCGGTGCAGGTTTGCGCAAGCCAAAACATTTTTCCACATCGCAGATGACGGCATCGAGTCCGTGCTTTTGGGCGACGGCGGTGAAGGCGCGGACGTGTCCGACGCGGCGCTTTTTCGCGCCATAGACCCAGTTCGACACCCCGAGAATAGCGTGAACGCCTTTCATCTCCGGATCCTGGCGGATGCGCTGAATGGCGTGAAACGAGTTGTGCGTGTGCGACGGCTTGATACCACCCATGGGGTCGATGCAGCCGTCGGTGGCGATCCCGAGGGTCACGGTGTCGAAGTAGATCTCCTCGGAGCGGAATCCGGCCGTCCGGCAGCGGTCGAACAATTCTCTGGCAGCCTCGACCATCTTGTCGGACGAGTCCAGTGGGCCCTCGGGACCGACCAGCAGGCAGACCACGTTGAAAGGATGGTTCCGGCGCAGTTCGAAGACCGGGCCTCGCCGGTCGGCCTCGTTATAGGGGATCGAGTTGAGCATAGGGGGGGGGGGCGCCGTCCCCCCGTCGAACCACTCTCGCAGACCGGCAACGAGAACGTTGACATCGGAACTGTCGATGCAGGGGGGGATGCCGCGTCCAAACCGGCGCACGAGTCGGACGAATCGGCGCATGAGTTCGGGGGCGTCCGGGTCGCCGAGTTCATCGATGTTCAGGTCGATGAAGTGGGCCCCCTGGGCGGCTTGCGTCGAGATGAGCCAGCCTATCGCGTCGAGGCCGCGGTTCGGTCTGTCGAAAGCGTCGGCGCCCATCCTCTGCAAGAACCGCATGGCCGCACCCGGAAATGGGATTGAGGCGTGCACGAGTTCTGCCACTTGGGTGAGACCGCTTTCATCCAGCAGGCTTGTTCGGGCGGTGTGATCCCGTTCGAAGAAGAAATTCAGCACCGAAGCCGTGTCGCGAAGTTTCGGATCCCGGGGCGGGAAAGCGGTTTGTCGGAACTCATCCAGGGCGCCGTAGTGCTGCAGACGGGAATAGAGCTGTTCCCCGACGCAGACTCGATCTGGGTTGTTCCCGCAGGCGCCGTCGGGTTCCGTGTCTCCACAGGGCGGGTTGGACAGGCCTTTTTCACAGCCTCCCATGGTGCAGACATACTGATTTTCGGGCAAGTAGCAGTCCCCACAGCGGTCGCATTCGTACAAGAATTCTTTTGCGGCGCCTTCGGCGGCCTTGAAGAAGCGATAGAGCGGTCCCCGGTGCTGAGCAGACTTGTCGAAGACCGAGAGCAATGCCTTGGTCGGTTGGTGGAGCAGGCCGTCTTTTTCAAAGGTCAAATTATGGACTGTCTTCGAGACCCCGGCCCCCGGCTTGACTCGGGGCGGCGGGGCCTCGGAAGGTGCGAAGGTGATATTCTCTTTGAATTCGCGCCAGTCGCGAATGGCCAGGGCTCTCTCCAGAATCTCTTCGATCTCCTCGATGCTGCGGAAATCGCCCGGCTTTCCAAGGTCTACGCCGCTGTAGCCCAAAGCGCGAAACATGGCCACCTGTTGCGCGGCACGGATCACGGGGCCGTTCTTGGGTTCCTCGTGCAGGCGGTGCAAGAAGGCGTCGGTGACCACGCAGCCCGGTAATTCCTGCATGAATTTTGCGGCGGTTTCATTTGTCACGAGAGCGTTGCCCAAGATCGGGACGGACGGACCGCCCATCTCCCCGTCCGGGCCCAGTGCCTGCATGAGGCGCTCGGAACGGTCCGCGTCCCAACCTGCTTGGCAGACAAGAAACGATGCTCCTTCGCGAACCTTTTTGCCGGCCTTGATGTACTGCATCGCCAGGGAAGACTCGGTGTATTTGAACGGCGACACCGCGGCCCCGGCGCCAAGCAGAGGGATCGCACTGAATTGATCGAGGGTCTTGCTCTTGCGCAGACGGTCTGCGTTGATCTCCCGCAACAACTGGAGGATGCACAGGGAATCCAGTTCGAACACGCCCCGCGCCGCAAGCGGCGCGTCGCCGGTCAGGGCGAGGATCGTTTCTATCCCGGCCTCTGCAAGTGAGGTCAAAAGGGAACGGACCGCGTCCGCATTCATGTCTTTGCCCGTGATGTGCGGTATGATCTCGATCGACGCGGGAAACCCGTTTTCCCGGAGGATGGCCAGGGATGCCTGATGGTCGTAGGAGAGATTGCCCCCCGGGTTCTGCGTCAGGGACACACCGGCGAATTCGATGTTGTCCGAAGCAAATTTCCGGTTGAGTTCGACCAAGCCTTGCCCGATGCCGGCAATGGACTCGACGTCTTTCCGACTGTGGGGAGTGAACTCGACCACAACCGTGAACTTTCCCTGTCCCGCGTTATCCACCAGCTTCATGGAACTTCTCCGTCTGCGGTTCGCGGTTCTGTCAATTTTCACCACGACATTTCGCCGTAACACTCACTGTAAAAGCGCGTTACACGCCGAGTTGACCTCTCCCCCCCCGTCGCCGGGGTTATCCATAGGCGGCGGCGGGCGGCGAAGGCGAGAATGGGTCGTAAGTCACTCGTCGGAGCCGAGTTGCCGACTGTGGGTAACTCCGGCTGCCCGACCGTCGGCCTCCGGCTTTTTTCATTCTGAACTTGACACTACCCGGTTCGCCCGGTGTCGAAGCGGCGCTCATCGGGTCGTTGCCCTTTGGCGAATGAATCGGTAAAACCGGTAAGATATGCTGAGCCGTGCGGATTGCACGGCGCACGACTGTTTTTTGCCCGCCGCCGTCACGGCTTGTGTGATGAGTTCGGGCACGGGGCTCGTTTTTCCCATTCGTGCGGATATGTTACTTATCGCTTCGATGGACAGAATCTGGAGGATCGGCGGATTCGTTTGGCTGATTCGACAGCCGGAAGATGCCTGCGGCTCAGTCGGCCCGACGGCCTTGACGGGAGGCAGTTCCGGCTTTTGTCCAAGGCCGGTACGTCCCGTGTCGTTGTTTTGGATTCTGCTCGGGCGCACGTTAGGTACGGAACCCGAGACCGGGCCCGCCCGGTGCGGATTCGGGCGGGGGGAGCAGGCGCCTCGGCCGCGCCGGAAGAGTGCGGCGGTCCCCGATGTCCCGTGCAGGCGGACGTTCCCATGCCGGAAGATATGGTGTTGTGTGAAATGACGGAACCGCATATCAATAAAGCCGAATTGGTCGCTCGGCTGCGTCCCTGGGGGCAGGAGCACCTGCTGCGCTTCTGGGATGGGCTCTCGGCAGGCGAACGGATGCGTCTGGCTGGGCAGATCCAGGCGGTCGATTGGGCGCAGATGGACCGTTGGATTCGGCGGTATGTGTTGCAGAAACCGGAGGTTTCCCTGCCACCGGACCTCGAGCCCGCGCCGTACTACCCGCTGGAGCCCGAGGACGGTCGCCAACGGGAACTGTATGCCCGTGCCCGGAAGCACGGGGCGGCATTGCTTTCCGCAGGACGTGTCGCCGGGTTCACTGTCGCCGGGGGGCAGGGGACGCGCCTCGGGTTCGATGCTCCGAAAGGCACTTTTCGGATCGCCCCCGTTACGGGCAAGAGCCTTTTCCAACTCTTTGCGGAAGGCATCCTTCGTGCACGGGAGAAGTACGGCGCCCCCATTCCATGGTACGTGATGACCAGTCCCATAAACGATGCGGCCACCCGCGCCTTTTTTCAAGCGGCCGGCTACTTCGGACTTCCGGAAACGGATGTTCGTTTTTTTCCCCAAGGGACACTGCCGGCGGTGGGCTTTGACGGCAAGCTGTTGCTGGCGCGTCGAGACAGTATGGCTCTTTCGCCCAACGGACACGGGGGGAGTCTGGCCGCGTTGCGGGACTCGGGCGCACTCGAAGAGATGCGGGCGCGGGGGGTGGACCATATTTCCTACTGGCAGGTGGACAACCCGTTGGTTCGGACCTTTGATCCGCTGTTCTTGGGACTTCATGATTTGCTGGGATCCGATATGAGCAGTCGTGCGTTGATCAAAACCGGTCCCTTCGAAAAACTCGGGAATTTTTGCGTCAGTTCCGGAACCCTGCAAATCATAGAATACAGCGACATGCCCAAGGACCTTGCGACGGCGGTCGGACCGGATGGCCGACTCCGTTTCCGTGCCGGCAGTCCGGCCATTCACATCCTGCGGCGCAGCTTTGTCGAGCACATGACCGAGGGAGAGGTCCGCCTGCCCCTGCATCGGGCGGAAAAGAAGGTGAGCTGTGTGGACGCCGATGGGAATACGGTCCAGCCGGTCGCGCCCAATGCGGTGAAACTCGAAATGTTCATTTTCGATGCCTTGCCCGAGGCCCGGGCGCCGATTGTGTTGGAAATGGCGCGTGGGGAGCAGTTCGGCCCCGTAAAGAACCCGGACGGCGTGGATTCCGTCGTTTCGTGTCGAGCCCTGATGGTGGAGCGAGCGGCACGTTGGCTCGAGGCTGCGGGGATCCAGGTCCCCAGAGAATCGGACGGCCGTCCGGCTTGCTTGGTCGAACTGTCCCCGAGGCGGTATCTCGATCCCGAGGACGTCAAGGCGAATGCGGCGCGGATCACCCCGCCCAGACCGGGCGAAGCGAAGGCGTACGAATGATGCAGAAGATCATTCGCTTCGACACGGATGATCTGGCGCTCGACCCGGAGGGCGTGGCCGAGGCGCTCAACCACGCCTGCACGGGCCGTACCGGACTCTACTGGGTTCGGAGTCTGTGCCGGGTGGGCGACAGCGTGTTCTTCGTTCTCCTGCCGCTGGGGCCGGAACAGGTGCCGGAGACGTACATCTTCGTGTCTGTCGACGACGAATCGGTCCTCGGGGTTTCGGCCCTTTTTGAGGCGCGTTGGGCCGCCGGCTTCGACGTTGTCGGTACGGTGCGCATAGGTGAAACCCTCCTCGCGCTGTTTGCGCGACCCAGAGACAGCCGCAAATGACCGGTAAAGCGCTGTGGCGCAAAGCAAGGTCCCCGTTCGAGTACTTCCCGGTCCGCGTCGCCGCCGGACTGACCGCTTTCCTTCCCTACCGTGCCTTGGGGTTTTGGGCGGCGCGTTTGGGCCGGCTGGCCGACATGGTCCCGAGCCGGCGGCGGCTCGTGCGTGCCAACCTGCGCGTGGCGTTCCCCGACTGGTCGCCGCAACAGGTTGAGGAAATCGCCGTACGGGCTTGGCGGAACATTATGCTCACTGCTCTCGAGGTTTTCTGGTTCGTCCGGCATGGCGAAGAACTCTCGCGGTTCGTCCGGTTCGATACGTCCGTTGGGGAAGCAATCCTGGCCAAAGGCGCACGGGGGCCGACCATTCTTCTAACGCCGCATTTGGGCAATTGGGAGTTGATTGCTCAAGGCTTTGCCGCCGCAGGCGGGCGACTCTGCGCAGTGGCGCGGCCGGTCCGAAACCGATGGCTGGCCGCTCTCGTGGAGCGCGCCAGACGGCAGCACGGGATGGAGATCATTCCGTCCCGAGGGGCGAGCCGCCGCGCCTTGCGTGCTTTGCGCGATGGGAATGCACTCGGCATGCTCATCGACCAAAACACCCGCCCGCGGCGCGGCGGAGTCTTCGTGGATTTTTTTGGCCTCCCGGTACCCACCACGCGGGCCCCGGCCGCCCTGGCTCGACGGCTCAAGACCGATGTCTTGTGTGCTGCCTTGGTCCGGTCCGAAAACGGGTTTCAACTCGATCTGGCCGAACTCGAACGTCCCCCGGCGGACTACCGGGACGATATCGAATTGACTGCGGCACTTCTGCGGCTGAACGAGGAACTCATTCGCCGCCATCCCGACCAGTATGTGTGGAATTATGAACGCTGGCGGTACGTCCCGGACGATGCTCCCCCCGAACTGCGCAGAAGATATCCCTTTTACGCCAAGCTTTGACCCGGACGGAATCGTGCATGAGCCGTGTGTTGCGATACCGTACGGCTCCATGGGAATTGACACAGCACTGCGGCCTTGGGGGCGGCCGTCTCGCCACGCTCGGCTCTTGGCGGATTGCCGTGGATAGACCAGTAGTTGCCCCGAACGACACGCGGCACAGGTTCGTCGCATCTCATCCGCAGCCTGTGGGAGCAAGTGGAACCGGACAATTGGGGAATGCGTTTTCGGAATCGCGACGGGCCGCGCACGGGGAAAACGGCGTGCGTGCCCCGGCCTCAGCCCCCCCATCACCAGAAGCGACACTCGTCGATGGTCTTCTGTATCAATTCCGGCGCGGTAAGTCCGAACAGGAGCGACAGCGAGTCCACAATGACCAGACCGTTCAGGTAGGCGTCTCCCCTGCCGCCGGCGTGCTCCAATCGCTTTGCGAGACAACCGAAGACCTCGTGGAGCGCCGCCATGACGCCCTTCTGCTGTTCTCCACCGCCCCCCCCGGACTGCTGCCGGAGCGCAAAGAAGATTGCCAGTGCCTTGAGGATTTCGTCGCGTTGCGGAAAGGGACGAAGCCGCACCATGGCCAGCTTGATTCTGCGTCCCACGGGGCAGCCGGATTGAAAGACCGCCAGACGGACGAGTTCGCTGGCAACCTGCTGCAGAGGGACTTCGCGAAAGACCTGCTCGCGACCGTCGTCTTCCTCGACCACGACACGCACGTTCTCGAACGAGTCTCGATTGGCCAACTCGTGGCCGAATTCGGCCAATACGGCTGCAACCGGGCAAATCGGATTGTCGATCTGGGAGAGCGTGCACGCCGGACACTTGAATGTTTCCAGCCTTACCCAGTCCGGCGGTTCTTTCAGCGACAACCGGGACCACTGCAGCGTTCCCTGCTGGGAAAACCCCGGGACCCAAGTCAGAGTCTCACCGTCGGAAAACCGAATGCTGAGAGACCGGATCATGCCACGTTCCTCCCGGCGCGTGCCGTCGGCCCCTCGCACGACTCGAGGGGGAAAGATAAGGTCGCAGTGCGCTGCGGTAACCATACAGCACGAACTCATCCGGGGAAAGTCTCGCACGGGAAAACGGCCAAGACGCAACGAACCGGCGCCGGCAAAAGCGAACCGACAGTCCCTACGGGCCGTTCGGACAATCTCGAGAGACGGTCTGCAACCGGTGGCGATCCGGGCTGAACGCCGGCCCCGCCACAAAAGACCGCCCAAAGCGCCGGGCCTTGGCGCGCCCCACGACCGTCTGGCGATCCGGTCTTCGCTTTTGGCGAAATACCGCCTATTGTACCGGGGCCGCAGCAACCGGGAACCCCGGTGCCTACGCCGCCACCGGGGCCGGCGCACCACTCGATCCACTCCCGGACCGGACTTCATGCGCAACGGTCGGGCGAGGAGCACACCGTGTATCGGTGTCGGCGGTCTTCATCACAGCGTACCGATCACCTCGGCGCGGCGGCCGACATCAACCGCACCGGGGTACGAGTCAATCCCTCTGCGGACTTTTCCACCTCATGCTCAGGTTTGGATCTGAGCCGCATCGGTGCGCCGCACTGTTTGGCGTCCGCAACGGCATGGAGTGGCACGGATGACGCCGGAAGGCAACCCCATTCTTACCATCAGCGACCTGTCCTTCGGCTACACGGGAAATCTCGTCCTCGAACACGTGAATTTGACCGTTGCCGAGGGCGATTTTCTGGGAATCATCGGCCCGAACGGGAGCGGCAAGACCACTCTGTTGCGCCTTGTCCTCGGTCTGCTCTCGCCGACTGCGGGCGGGATTCGCGTCCTCGGGCAACCCCCGGTCAAGGCCCGTCCTTTCATCGGTTATGTTCCGCAATTCGTCAGTTTCGACACGGACTTCCCCATCAGCGTACTCGAGGTGGTGCTGATGGGGCGTCTGAGCAAGGCCCCGCGCCTTGGGGCTTATCGCCGGATTGACCGGAAAGCCGCCGAAGAAGCGCTGGAGATGGTTTCGGTGGCAGACCTGCGGCGCCGGCGACTCGGGAGCCTTTCCGGCGGGCAGCGGCAGCGCGTTTTGATGGCTCGCGCCCTTGTGAACAAACCGAAACTGCTGCTGCTCGATGAACCCACGTCGAATGTGGACATCGCGGTCGAGGAAGACATTTACGAGCTGCTTCACCGGCTGAATGCCGAGACGACGCTGGTGTTGGTCACCCATGATTTGGGCTTCGTCTCGGAACACATGAATCGAATTGCCTGCCTCAACCGCACGCTGGTTTGCCATCCGACCGGAGAAATCACCGGCGCGATGATCGACGCGCTGTACGGAGACAAAGTTCGGGTCGTGGAGCATAGTCATCGGCTGGGGACGGAGTTCTGACGGGAGTCGGGAATGATCGAATTCATCCAGGCCGTTCGGGCCAACGAATTCCTCCAGAACGCCGTGCTGACCGCGGCCTTGGCCAGCTTGGCGTGCGGGATCATCGGAACGTACGTGGTCGTCAAGCGGATGACCTTCATCAGCGGCGGTATTTCGCATGCCGTTCTCGGCGGGATGGGGATTGCCTATTATTTCGGTCGGGGGCCGCTCTACGGTGCGGTGATCGCCGCACTGGTCGCCGCAGTGATCATCGGTTTGGTCAGCCTGCGAGCCGGGGAACACGAGGATACTCTGATCGGGGCCCTATGGGCCGTCGGCATGGCCGTCGGCATCGTTTTTCTCTACAAAACGCCGGGTTATGCAGTCAACCTGCTCAGCTATCTTTTCGGCAATATCCTGCTGGTGACCCCGACCAATCTCCGCCTCCTGGCGCTGTTGGATGTGGCCGTCCTGGCGGTGGTGGCCGGCTTCTACAAGGTGTTTCTCGCCATTTCGTTCGACGAGGAATTCACCCGCCTCCAGGGGGTCATGGTCGAGGTGTTCTATCTTCTGTTGCTCTGCCTGACCGCCCTGACGGTGGTCATCCTGGTGCAGGTCGTGGGGATCGTGCTGGTTATCGCCCTGCTCACCCTGCCCGCCGCCGTGGCCGGCCAGTGGACGCGCAGTCTGGCTCAGATGATGGTTGCCGCGTGCGCGATTACCTTGCTGGTCACGTTTTCCGGGCTGGGATTGGCGTACGGACCGGACCTGCCCCCCGGCGCTACGATCGTCTTGGTGGCGGGCAGTGTGTACGTGTTTTCGACCCTGGTAAAGCGCATCGGGAAAGGAATCCGGCAGCGACGCCTCCGGAGTGGGAGTGGGGATCGTACGAAAAACGCTCCGGCGGCCGCCGGCGACGGCCGGGAAGCGGCGTGAGGATTGCCGCTGCGCTCCACCGTCAAAGAGGATACAAGCCCTCGTCGTAGGTGGGGGCGCTGCCGCCGGACCGGTCCGATCCATTGCCGGACAACTCGTCCAGTTCCGCTTGGATCTTCTCCGGATCTTCCCCCGCCTCGAGACGTCGGACCGCCTCCTCCGTCTCCGGATCGAGTTCTTCGCCAGTGAGTTCGGACATGCGCCGCATGAGGCGACCCAATTGCCGCGGATCATTTTCATCCATGCCATCGGCCGCGTCCAGAAGCTCCATAATCTCGCGATCAACCCCGGGATCGTCGAGCGGGTCGTGAGCGTCCGCATCCTTCCCCGGGGCCGCGGCCTCATCGCCGTCGGGGTTGGACTTCCGTGTCGCGCCGGTGACCGCGAATCGCGACAGCATTTTCTTCATGTCCTGTTCGCCGCACTTCGGACATGTCGGTTTGCGATCCGAGCCGGGAACTTTGGCCAAGAAGCTGAATACTCGGTTGCATGTCGGGCACAGGTATTCGTAAATGGGCATACCGATTCCCTCGCTTGCGACGGCCCCGGCGCGACCGCGGCCGAACGCGTCGCTCGCGGCCGAGTGCACTCACTCCGAAGCGGCGGGCGGCGCAGTCAGCACTTCGGCCACTTTGGCGGCAAGCTCCGACACGTCGAACGGCTTGCGCACCAGGCCGGCGGCCCCGGCGTCCAGAAGGTCCTGAACCGGATCGGCCTCCTGGTAGGCCGTGCAAAGCAACACGGCCATGCCGGGGCACAGCTCACGCATACGGTAAAACAGTTCCGTCCCCAAACAGTCCGGCATGACGATATCCATGAGGCAAAGGTCGGGGGAGGGGGAAGTCGCTTTCAGCAGTTCGATGGCGCGCGCCCCGGTATAGGCCACCAGGACCTTCATGCCCAGGCGCTCGAAATAGTCTTTCAGTACGCCGGCCAATAGGACCTCGTCTTCGACCACGAGCAACCGGCGCCCTCCCAGTTCATTCCGCTCCCGGGGGCGGTGCTTGGTCCGCCCCCGCGGTTTCTGCTCGAGCGCCGCCGGGGCCGGCGGCAGGAGCACATCGAAGCGCGTGCCCCGCTCCGGCCCGCTCTGCACCATCACCCGTCCACCGTGAGCCTCCACGATTCCCTTGACCACCGCCAAACCGAGCCCCCTGCCCGTGAAGCGAGTCGAGAAGAAGGGGTCGAACACTCTCGACAGTGTCTCGGACGTCATGCCGGGACCGTCATCCCGAAAACTGATGCGCACCCAGCTGGCCTCACTCTTGCCGCTTTCCCGCGCGGCAAAAGGTGGTCTGGCGCACTCGGTGATGATCCGCAACGCTCCGCGATTCCCCGAAGCCTCGGCCGCGTTTACCGTAATCTGCTCGATAACTTCCTGCATCTCGGAAAGGTCGACCAGGACTTCGGGGAGCCCCTCGCCCAACTCGACGGTCAACTTGTAATGCGGACCCACGGCGGGGCGCAGTAGATCCACCGCGCTTTCGACGATCCGGTTGATCGAGGTCCGGATCGGATTGCGCACGTTCTGCTGGGCATACGACAACATGTGCTTGGTCCAGGCCCCCATGCGTCGGGCCTGGGTAAGAATATCGTCGAGGTCGCGCACCAACATGGTGTCGTTCAGGTGCATCTCTCTGGCCAGGGAGGCGACCCCGATCAACCCCGCCAGTGCATTGTTGAAATTATGCGCGATCCCCCCGGCAAGACGGACCAGGCTCTCGGCACGCAGCGCCTCGTAAGTCCTCAGTTGTGTCGCGGAGGCACTCGGCTCGCCCTCGCCGCCGACCGGCACACAGGTCGCCACGTATCCGAGAACGGGCGCGTCCGAAGCTTCGCTCGCACGCACCTGACGACAACGAATCCGGACCGCCGCGCTCCCCGCCTTTTCGGCGGGCAGGTGCGTCACACACTCGCACAACCCTTGTTCGCCCATGGCAGTCGACGGATCCCGCTCCGCCTTCCAGCAGAAAAAATACTCGGACCGCTCCCGAAGTTCGTGAACCGTGAACCCCGTCAGTTCGGTGAACCCCCGGCTCAGCATCACGGTGCGGCCCTCGACGTCGCTGACCAAAACAGCCTCAGGGGCCTGGGCGAGGGCCTGCTTGATGAGAGCGAACAGCGAGTCTTCTTTCATGGTGTCCCTTTCTCGCACGGCGCCGGCGAAAAGCACACAGGGCCGCCGCTCCTGTACCGTAGGCCTGACCATTCAGGACTCATGGAGCGTCTCGGAACAATTCAGACGACCCTGCTGAGCCTGGAAGCCTGCCTGTGCTCCGACCTGAATACTCCATGAGCCATCTGCTGTGATGACGCATCTCACTCATTTTAAAAGTATTGTCGCAGCCCGTCGATCCGGGCGGTGTTCCAATACAGCCTCGTCCCGTGTTCGACGCAATGACCCGAATCCGTACGAACTGCGTTCTTTCGTGACGTGACGAAGTTCATGAACCAAGCAGGGTAAACTGTTTCGAGCCGGAGAGTACTATACCTTGCCAAACCGCATTTGCCCATAATTGTAACCGCCTTGAGGTCAAGCTGATGCACGCGATATTCCGCAAGACTGTGTTTCGGCGGCGCGCGGCGCGGTCCCGCAGTTGCCGGGGACGCCGCAATTCGGGGCAGCACGCTGCATTTTGGCCGACGCAGAGGTGTGGGCGCGTCGCAGATTGCCGCTGCCCTCCCACGTGCGCTTCTCGCTCCCCTGTCGCTTTGGCGCCCGGCGGGGCCGAAACCGAGCTATATTACTGAGCACTCCAGCATGGTCGGGTTGAATCCGAGGAGGCTGTCGGTTCGCCGGCGCTGGGGGGGGGCGTTCGATCTCCGACCGATCCGACTGATCGGCCGACCATGCCGGTGCGCCCTGAATCCTGAATCCAAGAACTCCAGAACTCGGAGGGCCATGTTCGTGAAAGAAGCAGACAGGCCGGATACGTCTCCCGGGCCGCATCCCGTCGATTTCGTGCGCGCCGCGGTTATCGAAGATATCCAGTCCGGTCGATTCGAGGGGCGGGTCCACACCCGTTTTCCCCCCGAGCCCAACGGCTATCTCCACATTGGCCATGCCAAGGCCATCTGCATCGATTTCGGGATTGCCGCCGAGTTCAACGGGCTCTGCAATCTCCGTTTCGACGACACCAACCCCACAAAAGAAGACGTGGAGTACGTGGAGTCGATTCGGGAGGATATTCATTGGCTCGGGTTCGACTGGGAAGATCGCCTCTTTTACGCCTCGGACTATTTCGAGCAGTTATACCAATTTGCCGTTCAGCTGATCAAAGCGGGCAAAGCGTATGTCTGCGACCTGTCTCCCGAGGAGATTCGTCGCGGTCGTGGAAGTCTGACAGCCCCCGGTGTCCCCAGTCCGTACCGCAATCGTCCCGTCGAGGAGAACCTGGATCTGTTTCGGCGGATGCGGGATGGTGAGTTCCCGGAGGCCAGTCGGGTGCTCCGCGCCAAGATCGACATGGCCAGTCCGAACTTGAACCTGCGCGATCCTGTCATCTATCGTATTCTGCATGCGTCGCATCATCGTACAGGGGACCGGTGGTGCATTTATCCCACATACGATTATGCGCATCCCCTTTCCGATTCCATCGAAGGCATCACCCATTCCATCTGCACATTGGAATTCGAGAACCACCGTCCTTTGTACGACTGGTTCCTCGAACAACTGGGCGTATTCCATTCCCGGCAGATCGAGTTCGCCCGCTTGAATCTCACGTACACCGTGATGAGTAAACGCAAACTCCTCGAACTGGTCCAGGCCGGTTTCGTCAGCGGTTGGGACGATCCACGGATGCCCACCCTGTGCGGACTCCGCAGACGTGGATACACTCCGGAGGCGATCAAGAACTTCTGCTCGATTATCGGTGTAACCAAGACGAACAGTCTCACGGACATCGCTCTGCTCGAGCACTGCCTCCGAGAAAATCTGAATAAGACGTCCCCTCGGGCCATGGCGGTCCTGCGCCCGTTGCGCGTGGTCATCGACAACTACCCCGAAGAGCAGGTCGAGCAGCTCGAAGCCGTGAACAATCCCGAGGACCCCGGCATGGGCACCCGGCCGGTGCCGTTCTCGCGCGTCCTTTACATCGAGCGGGACGATTTCCGCGAAGACCCGCCGCGCAAGTACCGGCGATTGGCGCCCGGTCGCGAGGTGCGCCTGCGGTACGGCTACTTCATCACCTGCACCGACGTGGTTAAAGATCCGGACACAGGCGACGTCCTGGAACTGCATTGCACATACGACCCCGCAACACGCGGGGGGGCCGCTCCCGACGGCCGGAAGGTCAAGGGCACGATCCATTGGGTATCCGCCGCTCACGCAGTCGAATGCGAAGTGCGGCTGTACGACCGACTTTTCGCAGTCGAGGGTCCGAGCGACGTTCCTGCGGACCGGGACTTCAAAGATTTTCTCAACCCCGAGTCGCTGGTCGTCCTCACCGGCTGCCGATGCGAGCCGTCCCTGGCGACGGCCGCGCCGGGTGCCCGCTTTCAATTCGAGCGGATCGGGTATTTCTGTGTGGACCCCGATTCGACGCCGGACGTGCCCGTTTTCAACCGAACGGTGCCGCTCCGGGACTCCTGGGCCAAGATCGAGAAAAAACTCGCGACCGCAAGCCGGTGAATCAGGGCGCGCCGCAGCGCGCAAGCGGTCCACGCTGCTGAAAGCCCTGGAAGAACCGGCTCCCTTTGTGGCTACTTCAAGCGCCGGAAAAAGACGCCGACGCACACGCGGGCGTCGCAACTGCCCATCTCGTCCCAGCCTGTCGGAGGGGATTGCAGGACGAGAAAAAGACCGACTGTGTCGGGTGCGACGCTCGCCCTCGCTCTGCGCCTGAAGCCGGTCGAAATACGCGCACGGAAACCGCGCCGGGCGCCATTGCAGGCCGCGCGCCGAGCGACACGATGAGGGGCGCGAGTTTGCGAGCGTCCCTTTCCATCGACTTGTTGGCGCACGGGTCTGTCGGTTTGCTTTGCTCTCTTCCCGCCTGAGTCCCGCGTTCAGGGCCTGTCGCTTTATTATTGTGTGTGTCCTCAGACGGCCTGAAGGGCCGACTTTACCGCAGCCTTGGGCAATGCCCAAGGGTGCCGATGTACGCTGAAGGCGTACTTCAACCTACACGTAAAGAATACGTTGAAGCACCCCTTCAGGGTGCATGTTCCGGAAACCCAACACGGCC
>JAADHN010000001.1 GCA_013151865.1 Kiritimatiellota bacterium | reverse complement strand
CCCCGGGCGCGGGCGGCGGCCGCCAAGCCAAGCCGTCAGGCAGAACGGCCCCGGCGGCGGGACGGTCGCCAACCAATCGGAAGCCCGCACCGGGCCGTTCGAAGTCAATCGGTGCGATCTTGCTGTGCAGGTCTTCCCCGAATCTCGTGCGCCATTCTTGGAGCGTGCTGTTCGGGTTCCAGTCCCGACGGAACGTCGGCGTCCAGGCAATGTTCGACAGTACGTTGCCGTCAGAGTGATTCCCGAACACGGTCCGCTTGCCGGGTTCGGGTCCCATGTAGAGCGTGATTTCGCAGCCGCGGCCGATCTTTTCCGCCGCAATTCCATTGCAGAGCAGAAGATTGTTGAGAATGTGCACGTCTTCAAGCGGCCAGTCGTCGCCCCGGGGCATGCAGACGACGCCCGCCTCGTTACCGGCTACGGTATTGTGGACGATCCAAGTGTGCCGCGATCCGGACACGTAGACCCCGCGGCCGGCGTTGGCGTACACCAGGTTGTCGGCGATGATGCCCCCGCCGTCATTGATTTCGAAGAAAATGCCGGGTCCGTCGTTGTGGTGGACCACATTCTCCAAAATGCGGACGTCGCCGTTGCCGCCGTCGAACCAGATGCCGGGCGATGCGATGTTCCAGGCAGCTTCACACTGCCGGACCGTGCACCGGCGATTGCGCGGAATGCACTTCATGCCACCTGCGTGCCAACCTGCGTTGAAATGCCGGTAGTTGTTGGCCAGGAGGGTGCAGTTCTCGATTCGGCACTCTTCGCACTCGCCCATGGCCAGCCCCGAGTTCCCATTGTGCGAGAGATCGCAACCGCGGACGGCGCACTGCTTCGAGCGTCCAAGCGCCAGGCCGGCGAAGTCCGCAAACTCGAATCGACAATTCTCCAACACAATGGACCGGCAGTTGCGGACGGCTGCCATGGCCCACTGACCGCCAGGCTGCCGATTGTGGCGGAACTCAATGCCGCGGACAACCACGTCGTGGACGTTCGCAAGCGTCAGACAAAAGCCCCGCACTCCGACCTCGATGCAGAACCAGGAAGGATTGCCCGAAATCTTGACATAAAGTTGCTGGGTCGTCGGATCGAAGAAGAAAGACTCGTCGACGATCTCCGAAAGGCCCCGGCCGACCACCCGAAGTTTGTGAACCTTGTCGTTCGAATAGATTCGCGACGGTCCGATTTTCTGGAGAGCGCGACGGTCGTCGATGAAAACCTGCGAGACCCAGCGCCGCATTTTGTCGCGATAACTTGCGGAAAACCGCGGGTCTCGGAAGAACTCGTCTCCGAGGTGGACAGCCCATATGCCGGCGTATGCATTCGGGAACGGTTCCCGTGTTCTCGGCATTTCTGTCACGCGTCGCCACTTGCCGCGGACAATCTCGGACCCCTTGACCACCACCCTGGCGCCGGGCGCCGCCGCGAAGGTGATCGGTCGATTCGGGACGCCGCTCACCGTCACGTCCACGTGCTCGCGGTAGACTCCGGATCGAATCACGACGACGTCCCCCGGCTTGAGTTCGGGAGCCTGCGCCGCCCGAGTGATGCTTTTCCACGGGGCCTTTGCCGTACCCGCATTCTCGTCGGAAGCGCCGGTTGCGGCACCGTCGACATAATAAGTCGCCCCGCGGCAGGGCAACTCGAGCAGAGCGAATGACACCATGGCACATAAGAGAAAAGGGTGAAGCGTCCTCATCGTGGGATCCCAATTATCGTGCCGTGGCGCGGCGATGCCCGACCGCTTTCCGCGAAGCTGGAGGTCGCCTTGACGAAGCGGGTCTCGGCCTCCGAGCGCCTTGCACGGCGCGTGCCGGAAACTGCGCCGGTCTCTCGTTCGGCACGCCTCTCGATCATTTTTTTGCGTACTGCACGCGCACCACCAAATCTCCGCACGCGGCCGAATCCAGACGAGCGCGGACATTCTGCCACAGAGCCTCGCCGAGCTGAGTGCTGTTGGCTGCGCCGAACGCCAGTTCGTTCCGGTAGGCGGGGCGCTTTCCGGCAAAGCAGTCCTTGCCGTCGATGCGTTTGACGTTGTCCACGAAAACCTGAATGTCCTGCCCACGGATGACCAGCCGGTAGGTGTGAAAGTCGGTCGTGGTGTCCATCGCAACTTTGTAGGCGCGATTGTGATAGAATTCGATCCGGTCCGGATAGAAGCAGAGGCGCTGGCCTGTTTCGCCGTTCCCGAAGATGATGCAGTTCACTCCGGAGATCACTTTGAGTCTGGCTTCGATAACCACCTCCCCGGATCGTCCCATCCCCCAGGGCACACGGTAGTAGCGGTAATCGCCCGGTTGCGTGCCGCGGTCGGCGATGAGCAAGGCGCCGTCTTTGATTTTTGCGACAGTGCGGGTGGCCGGGCGATCCTTCCGCCACGGGGGTTTGGGGAGTGTTGCCGGGGTGTATTCCACACTCCAATCCGCCAGGTCGCCCTCTTTTTGGGAAGCGGGTTCGAGGGCAACGGTGACTTCGTTCTCCCCGCGCTTGATCCACGTCGTCGGCAGGGGGTAGTCCAGCCAATCGCTGCCTTTGGCGACGCCCCGCCCCAAATCGTGTCCGTTCATGCTGACCGCCAAGCGCCCCGGCGCGACGTGTCCCAACATTCGGACATGCAGCGCCGCTTTCGGGCTCAGCCCCGCAGTGCGGGCTGCGGCGAAGTCCTCTCCGACGGTGAGCGGTAGACGTTCCGGCTTGTTCGGTTCGAGCAGGAGGGGATGCGAAGGCGTGAGGATGGGAACGCGCCGGTAGCGACTGCCGCCGAGAAGCCAGGAGTCGGGATTGCCGTCCCGTACGGTCACGAAAAACAGTTTTTCGAGACCGACCAGGGTCCGAGGGGAACCGAGTTCCTTCCAGAGCGGCGCATTGGGATTGAAGTAATTGAACAGGTGCACGCCGTCGGCTCCCGCAGCCCAGGCGTTGACGGCCCGTGCGCGATATGCTGGTATTGATCCGCGCATGAAGCGCGTTTGTCCTCGGACACGGGAATCGCTCAGGCATGGGTACACGGCGACACCGTACTTGTGACCGAGGGCGACACTGCTTTCCCACGGGTTGAGTCGGAAGTACCCGGTGGTCACCAGGATGTCTACGAGACCGTCCGCGAGCCAACGCTCGACATCGAGCCCCATGTCCCGGTTGAAGCCCACCGAGTCCGGCACACGAACCGACATCAAGATGGGGCGCCCGCGTTTGAGGCCCACTTCCTCGGTCATCCGCCGGATTCGGCGGAGCAGCTTCGTCATCATCTCCCGCTCGGCATCGGAGGCCGTGCCGCCGTTCGCCGTGCTCGGGAAATAGCAGAGGTGGCGGAAGAAGTCCAGTTCGATGCCGTCCACGTCATAATTGCGGCACACTTCTTCAGTGAACCGAAAAGCCAGATCCCGGACCTGGGGCAAGGCGTAATTGACCGAACTCCATCGGCCGAATCGGGTGGGCTTGGCCACCTTGCCGACCAACCAATCCGGGTGTTGTTCCTTCAGAGGCGGATAGAGGAAATAGGGTTTGTCCGGGCGATGGGCCGCGTCGTGCGTGTCGTTCATTCGAAATGACCAGAATACCTCAATGTCGTGTTCATGAGCGTATCGGGCGACCAGTTCGAGGCAATCCGCGCCCTGGTTGATCAGTTCTTGAGCCACGTTTCGCCGACCGGCGCCGAGGCCGTAGTCCTTGGGCTGCCGGGTCAGCAACGTTCCCACCTTGGTGTCATGGGTGAAAAAGCTGAAGCCGGAACTGATTGTGCAGTAGGCCACGGTCCCGACGCCGGTTTCGGCCAGGGCGGTCGTGCGGAGGTCGAGAAACGATTGGGGCGTCAATACCCGGTCCTTCGGGAAATAGAGTGCGTCGCACCCGTCGTTGTTGGCCAGTATTCCACGACGGCGGAAAGCGAGTTTGCGCCGCAGGTTACGAAGTTCGTCGAGGGGGCTGACCTCGGACCGGGAGAGCTGGCCGGCGGTCTCGGCGCCGGCTGCGGCGAAGACCAGGGCGGTGGTCGCGCCCCACATGACGGTTTTCAGCATGATTTGCACCTCGAAGAGAATCCTGTTGGCCGGTCGACTCGGTAGCGGAGCGCGCCTTGGCGCGTCATCGCCGGAACCGGGCCTGGACGCAGCATGTGGAGCGGCTTGTCGCCTGAATCCGATCCGCAATGGAGCCGGGGACACGGCCCGACGAGTTGCGCCGCAGGCATACACATATCCTGTTGATCGTCCTGAAGCAAGTTGTGCTTTGGGAGCTTCTCCGTTGCCGGAGCCGTCCGTCCGAGGGTTTGTCGGGTCGGGGCGTCCGGGAACCGATGTTCACGGGACGCCTTCTTGCCGACCGGGAATCCCATGTTATGATTGGGGAAGCGATGCCGGACGGGGTTTCGTGCCGCCCCAAAAGAACCGGGAGTTCTGCCATGCATCGAGCCGGAAAACCGGGAACGAAGTGGCCGGAAGCGGTCGTTTGGGGATTTTGGGGTCTGCTGGCCGCCGTCGGCCTGTCGCCGGTCGGAGCGGCAAGCCCGGGGGTGTTGCAGCTGGATTTCGAAGCGGCGGGTCCTGCTTCTGCGCGGATACGGCTTGTCGATTGCCGTCCCGGGGAGGGACCGTATTTTTCTCCGGGGCCTTGGGGCGATTGTCTGGACCTGAGGCAGGCGTCGCGGGCGGGCGGTCTCGCGCCTGAGGGCGTAGAAGAGGCGGCCGGTGGCGTTGGCATCGTGCCCGGGGAGCGGGTCCCGGACAGCGGGGACTTCACTGTCGCCTGCTGGTTCCGCAGGGCGCCGCTTTCGCCGGATGTCAACGCGCGTATTCTGAATCGGGTCGGCAGTTGGGAGGTGACCGACAGTCGCGCCAGATTGGGATTCTACGTTACGGGCGACAAAGGAAAGAAGGTGGCCCTACGCTTTGGGACGTCGGGGGCGTGGAGCGAAGGGGACTGGCGGTTCTTCGCCGTGACCGTGTCACGCCGGACAGGGAAGGTTGTCTTGTTTCGGGCGAGTTTGCGCGGTTCGCATTCGATCATTGCCGACGCCACGCTGCCCGACGGCCTGCGTCCCGGACGGGGCGACCTGGAGATCGGCAATCTTGCCGGGATTCGGCCCTTCAGGGGGTTGATCGACAATGTGCGAATTGTGCCGGGTGCATTACCGGCCGGACGTATCGAAGCCATGATCGTCGCGGACAGGAAAAGAGCGTTTCGCTCCGGGTCCGTTCTCCGGGGTCTGCCGGAAGCCAACCGCCCCCTCGCTCGATTTCGGATTCCGGCGACCGCCATTTTTCTGAGAGCCCTGAGCCAGAGCCGACTGGAAAAGTTGGACGGGTACAAGGCCCTTTCCACCTACCATGCGACCCATCTTCTCTGGGTTTACGGAGCCGAAACGGCACCGGTCCGGCGGGTACGGGACATGGGCATTTTTTACGAAGCCGCCCTGAATGGAATGACTGGGGCGGAGGTGGCCGGTGCCGACCCCGACGCTGCGTCGGACCGCAGTGGGCGGCAGTGGAACTTCGACGGTCGGAAATTCATGCTACCCCATATGCGGGCTTGGAAAGTGAAGCACCCGCTGTGGGTCGGGTGCGAGAACAGTCCGGACTTTCGCTCGCTTTTTTTCGCGCGGGCAACCGGTCTTGTCCGGCTTGGAGTGGATGCAATTCATGTGGACGATTGGGAGATGTCGGCCGGCATGGCACGGAGAGGGCTCGGTTGCTTCTGCCCGCACTGTATGCAGGGGTTTCGCGCCTTCCTCGCAACGCGACTGGGGACCCGCAAACGACGGGAATTCGGGATTCCATCCCTCGCGACTTTCGACTACCGGAAGTATCTCGAGACGCACGATGACATCCACGACGCGGCTATGTATCGCCAGCGGTTCCGTTCTCTGGCGCTGACTCCCCTGTTCCTGGCTTTCCACCGTGCCAGCGTCCGGCAGTTCTACCGGGAGTTGCGCCGCCGCCTCGATGCAGTTTCCCCGCAGAAGTACATCGCCGTCTCGGTCAACAACCAGTTTCGGCGGAAGGGAGCGGAGGGACGGTTCGGCGGTTGGTACGCTGTGGACGTCGTCGACTTCTTTGCAGGCGAGGCTTGGCGCGGTATGCAGCGCCCTGTGGATTACATTATGCCTTGCAAAGTCGCGGCAGCATTTGGCATCCCTCAAGTCATGATGTCCAAGCCGGGACCGGTGGCGGCGAGTCAAGCCGCACTGGCCACATCGTACGCACTCGGGCAGTGGTTCCGGGTTCCGTGGGATGTGTACATGGACAACGGTCCGGACGGTCAGCCCGCCCCGCGCTATTTCGGGGCCGAGTCCGACTGGAAGCCTTTTTACGATTTCATCAGCGAGCATCCGGGATTATTCCGGGGGTATCGAATCGCGGCCGACACGGCGATCCTCTTCCGTGCGGATTCCGCGCCGTACGGTCCCGTGTTCGAAGCGTGCCGTCAGTTGGCGGCACGGCAAGTCCAGTTTCGGTGCATTGTGGCGGCGGACGCGGCCGGTGCATTACGGCGGGAGTTGAACGAAGGTCGATTTCGCGGGATTCGGCGCGTGCTTCTTGCGACTCCGGAATCAAGTTTTTCGACTTCGGACGCCGCCGTGATCGACCGGGTCAGAACGGCGCGGCGCACCCGTTTCTATACGAGCCTGACTGCGCTGTTGCAGGTTTTGGATGCTGGAGAAACCGCCACTCTCCGTGTGGAGGGGCCGCCGGGCATCTTTGCTTTCGTCCGAGGACGCAGGGCGGCGGGCGGGCGGTCGTTCACTTGGTCAACTGGAACTATCGGGGGGACGGGGCACGGAGCGAGGTCTTCCGATATATCGGCCTTTCGCTCGGGGGGGCGTGGGTCGGGTTCGAGGACTGTGAATTCCGCTATTCCCAGCCTGGGGCGTCGACGGTGGTCCTCGATCCGGAGAAACATGGGACCAGCTTGCGCGTGGTGGTTCCGGAATTGCGGACTTGGGGTATACTGAGCATCGGACCGAAGGAGCATGACTGATCCCGGATTCTGCCGAGGTGCAAGCGCGCTTGCCGGCCCCGCGGTGCGAATGGCCGAGCGATCCCAAGGCGCATTGCAGGAGGGCGGAAACCGGCGCGCGGCACGCGCTGAAGTCGGCAATCGACGGAGACGGCAGCGATGGACGTTCGAACCGGTCTTGTTCGGAGATTGGATGCTCTCGCGGGTCCCGGCGCCCTCTCGATCCCGGTCCCCGGCGGGACCGAGGGTTTGGTCGAGTGCCTGGCCTGTGCGTTCCATTGTCGGATCCCGCCGGGCGGCCGCGGTGTCTGTCGGTTGCGCTTCAACCGGAGTGGCAAGCTTTTTGTTCCCAGGGGCTATGTGGCCGGCGTGGCGTGCGATCCCATTGAAAAAAAGCCGTTTTATCACTTCTTGCCGGGCCGGGATGCGCTCAGCTACGGGATGCTCGGGTGCAACTTTCAGTGTCCTTTCTGTCAGAATTGGATGAGTTCTCAAGCGGTCCGCGACTCGGCGGCGACCGCAATACCCGAGCCGTGCACGGCCGAACAATTGGTGGCGTTGGCGCAACGGCGTGGGGCGCCGGTGATCAGCAGCACTTACAATGAACCGCTGATCACGTCCGAATGGTCGCGTGAGGTTTTTCAACTCGCCAAGGAGCGCGGTCTGCTCACCTGCTATGTCTCGAACGGTTTTGCCGGTCCGGAGGTGTTGGAGTACCTGGATCCTGTTTTGGATGCGATGAACGTGGATCTGAAGTGCTTCACAGAGGCCGGGTATCGTCGGCTCGGCGGACGACTGGGGCCGGTCCTGGAAACGATTCGCGAACTTCACAGGCGCGGCAAGTGGGTCGAAGTGATCACACTTCTGGTGCCGGGCTTCACCGACGGGCCGGCTGAGGTCCGAGCCATCGCGGAATTCATCGTCTCCGTCAGCCCGGACATTCCTTGGCACGTGACGGCGTACCACGCCGATTACAAGATGTCGAGCGGCCCGGGACGGACCCCGAGATCGACCTTGAGCACCGCTGTGCGAATCGGCCGTGAAGCCGGCTTGCGGTATGTGTACGGCGGGAATGTGCCGGGGCTCGGCAATGCGGAGAACACGCTTTGCCCCGGGTGCGGTGCTCTCCTGCTCGAACGCCGCGGCTTCTATTTGATACAGAACCGGTTGCGCGGAGGCCTGTGTTCGGAATGCGGCGCGGTTATTCCGGGGGTGTGGGACAAGCCTGTCGAGACCGGTCGGGATGTTTGAGGCGATAGGCATTCCGGCACGGCAGAGGCCGGTCGGGAGCATGGAATTCCGGAGTCGGCGGGCAAAGGGACGCAGCATCCGGCAATCGGGATCGGGCGCGGCGGGGGCAGGAGACGGTCGTGGATCCGGTAAAACGCGGCCGAGCGTCTCCTGTTTTTGTCTGACCGCGGTCCGAACGGACGGAAGGAGTCGAGCCGTGCAGGTTTTTCGTGCCGAGACGCCGGCGAAGATCAACCTTTTCCTGGATGTTCTGGGGCGCCGGGATGACGGGTATCACGAGATTGCGACTTTCTTCTACCCGCTCCCGGCGCCGACGGACACAATTGAGGTCGAAGTTGTCGATAGGGCGGGAGTGACCGTCGTCTGCGATCATCCCGCGGTCCCCGATGATGCCGAAAACATCTGTATTCGTGCGGCCCGAGCGTATGCCGCTGCGGCCGGGGTCCCCGCGTCTTGGCGGATCGCGATCGAGAAGCGTATTCCGGTGGCGGCCGGTCTCGGCGGAGGCAGCTCGGACGCCGGTGCAGTCCTTCGTTTGCTGAACCGGGCCTGCGGCGGCGTGTTGAATCCGCAGGAGCTGTTGCGCGTTGCAGCGACGGTCGGTGCGGACGTTCCGTTTTTTCTGGGGCCTTCGGTCCCGGCGTTGGGTACAGGCACGGGAACCACTTTGGCGCCCGTTCCGTTCCGGCGCGATCTTTGCCTGGTGCTGCTCGCGCCGGAGTTCCCGGTGTCCGCGGCCTGGGCGTATGCCAACCTGGACCGCGCGCCGCGTCCGGCCGCGCGGGTGTCGGCCGCGAAGTTCGTGGAGACGTTTTCGGGCGGGACGCTGCAGGCACTTGCGGCGCAGATGTACAATGCGTTGGAATTCGCCGTCGGGGACAAGTTTCCGCTGGTCGGGCTGCTGCGGGAATTCCTCGACGGAGAAGGGGCCCTGGCAACGCACGTTTCCGGCAGCGGTCCGACCGTATTCGGGATTTTCGCCGAGCCGCCTGCGCCCGGTTTGGCCGAGCGGGTCGGTGCGGTATTCGGCTCCGAGCTGACAGTTTTGGGAGAAGGAGGCGGGCGACGGTGACGTACCGGGCGGAGGCCGGTGCGGTGGGGACGCGCCGCGTCTGCTTACCCACTCCCCCCTTGCTTGGTCTGGATGAGTTCGGTCAGACTGGCGACGGATTTCAGGGTTTCGGCGGTGATGTCGCTTTCCTCGAACTTGATGTCGTAAAGTTCCTCGAGGGCCACGATCAACTCGAGCAGCAAGAAGGAGTCCACCCCGTATTCTGCAAGCGGAGTGTCCGTGTCGATTTCGCTCGGTTCGATGTCCAAAAAGAGACGGTCGACAATGAGTTCCTTGAGGGCCTCTTGGATGGTGGCCATGGGTCAGGGGTCCTTTTTTGTTCCACCGGTTTCGGGCGTCGCATCCGACGCCGGATCGCACAAAGTCAGATCGAGTTCGGGGCGCAGGCCGAGTTCCCGGCGCGAGATCCACCGGTAATCGCCCGGCGCGAGGTCGTCTTCGAACACGGGGAATACCTCATGCCAGCGCTCGCGGAACCGAGCCGAGTTGCGGGCGATGTTCCGCCGATATTCCGTCGCGCCCACAGCGGCGGTGGTGATTCCCTCGAAATGATACATCTCCACCGTGGGATTGTAAAGCACATCGAACCCGGCCCGGCGGGCCCGGAGGCAGAGATCAAGATCTTCGTACTGGACCGGATGGAAAAGTCGGTCCAGCATGCCGATGGTGTGCCGCAGATCGTTCCGCATGATCCAGCACGCACTGATGAGAGCGGGCACGGACCGGCGAAACGAGAATTGCGGTGTGTGGCGGGGGCGGCCCCGCCCTCGGAACGCCACCCGTCCCAGCCGGTTGAAGGACACACCGGCGCATTGGATCGGGTGCGGACGGAACGGATAAATCAATTTCGGGCCGGCCAACGCTGCCTCGGGGGCGTCGTCGAGCGACTTCGCCAGAAGCGACAGCCAGTTGCGAGTGCAGGCGGCGGTGTCGTTGTCCATGAAAACGACATACCGGCCGGCAGCCCGTTCCCACGCCTCGTTCCGGGCCTGAGAACATCCCTTGTTTTGCTCGTTGCGCCAAGTAACGAATCGGACTCCGGCATCCTCGAACCGGGGTGCGAACTCCGCAATCAAGTCGGGCGTGGCATCGGTTGAGCCGTTGTCGATCAGGAAGAACTCGCCGGGCATATCTCCGGCCCGAAGCAGGCTTTCCAGACAGGTGCGGGTGAAGGCGTGTCCGTTGTGGGCCAACATGACGAGAGAGGCGTGTACGGACTCGGACATGGAGTTTCCTTTACTGTGCGCGGTCAGGCCCGACTCGATGGCCGGGGCGATTCAACTTCGGAGAAAACCGAGCATTTCGTCCACTGCTCCCTGCGGGGGGGAGGAAGAGCCCTGGTCGCTGTTGGGAGTTGCCGCGAGGACCGCATCAAGCGCGTCCTTGCGGGGAACGGCGTCCTCGGTGGTCAACCAGACCGTAATGCTGCCGCCGGCAACGGCGGCCCGGTCGGGCAGTGCCTCGGGCAGGCCGGCTTCCGCTCCGATGACGAGCATGTGTCGAGCGTGGCCCGCGGCGAGACACTTGGCGGCGAAGTGGAACGCCGTAGCCACGGCGTCGACGGCGCTGAAGGCCATGTGAGGACCGCCGAAACCGAACTCGATGGCTACGAGATTGCCCGCCGTATTGGGGTAGCCGTGGGGGAAAACCATGGGACTGGCCCAGCGTGGTCCTTTGGACGCGAACTGCCGGTAGAAGCGAAAAGCCGAAGTTTGGGCGCCGTAGAACGTCACCGAGGCCACGCCGGCGTCGTCGCGGACATTCCCTCCGACCAACTTTTCGCGCCAGTCTCCGAGGGCAAGCGCCGCGGACGCCAGCGCGTAGCCGGCGATCGGATCCAGATACCCCTTGACCGAATTGAGATACTCTTTCGGGCGGAACGTCTTCAGGTCGTCCGGACCGGGTTTGTATCCCGCCGGGGGCGGAGGCGGGCGGTCGCCGGCCGCGCGGTCCCAAGGCAGGACCCAGCCGACTCCGGCCACTTTGATCTTCGGTCGCTTCATTGCCGGGGGCCCTCCGGGCGTTGTGGCTGCGGGGCCCGCAGCAGGAGCGCAGCGTTGTTGCCGCCGAGTCCCGCCGAGTTGGTGAGGGCCCAGTGGACAGTACGCTTTCGGGCCTCTCCACGGACGCAGTCAAGCCTGCAGGCCGGATCCGGTTCTTCCGAGTGAATGGTGGGGGGGACGATGCCGTGCCGCAAGACCTGTACCGTGACAACCGCCTCGGCCAAGCCCGCCGCGCCCATCATGTGCCCGAATTGAGATTTGTGGGCCGCGACGGTCATGTGCTCGAGCCGCTCGCCGAACAAACCCCGAAGCGCCGCAGCCTCGGTCGTGTCGTTTGCGGCGGTGCCGGTGGCGTGGGCGCAGATGTGTTGGACACAGGCCGGCGCGCAGCCGGCGTCCTGGAGTGCTGCGGCCATGACGCGGCGGGAGCCGTCGCCGTTCTTGGCCGGCGCGGTCATGTGGAACGCGTTGTTATTGGTTGCGGCGCCGGCCAAGCAGGCGAGGGCGGCGCGACCGTCCGTGGGTCGGGCGGCGCGCCGCTCGAGCAGCATGGCGGCCGCGCCCTCGCTGAACAGGGTCCCGCTCCTGCGTCGATCGAAGGGGCGGACGGTGTCGGTTGTGATCGTTCGAAGGTTGGTGAGGCCGCACCAGCAGTATTCGGTGAGCGCGTCGTACCCCACGGCCAACACCCGATCGGCCGCACCGGTGCGCACCCAATCGGCAGCGAGGGCTGCGGTGGCGGCGCCCGACGCGCAGGAAAGGGAAATCTGTGTGCGTGGTCCGCCGCATCCGAGAAGTTCCGCCATCCGATAGACGAACTTTTGCCAGATCGCGAACGTTTCGGTGTCGAGCGTGCCAAGGTCGACGCGTTCGCGCCAACACCATTCGAGGGTTTCCATCGGCCCGAAATTGGTCCCGAGCACCAGTCCGAGCCGGGGGTCGGACCTCGCGGAGTTCAGACCGGCCTGCTCGAGGGCCTCACGTCCGGCCGTGACGACCATGGCGCCGGCGATGTCTTCTTCCGGGAATGCATCCCGGAGTCGATCCTCGGTCTCCGGCGGGAGTTGGCCGGCCTGCTGCTGTGGGTACAGGCCATTCGGGAACCGATCGATGGTGCGAAAACCGCACGCCCCGTCGCACATGGCGCCGTAGACAGCCTCGGCCCCTGTCCCGAGGCAGCAGACAAGTCCGATTCCCGTGATGTCGACAGGAGGAGAATGCACCTGATACAAGTCCGATTCGGTCCGGCCCGGCTGCGGAAATCCCGGGGCGGGACGGGGGGGGGCGTTTGTCGAAACCGTCGCTCACGGCTTAGAACGTTCCGGGGCGGGGCTGTATTGGAAGAGGCAGAACGTTCTGAAGCAGGCGGGCTCGAGGGCGGTCGCGGACCGACCGACACGCCGATGCTGGGTTCCCTCCGCGGTCCAGGTGCAAAGGGTCAGTCACGTCGGCGCCCCCCCCGCCTCCGTGGAACGCCGCTCGTCCAGAATAACGCGTCTGGGCCCGACCGCTTGGGCCCCAAGACCGACCCCACTGCGCCCAGGACGTTCCGAGAGCTTGACAACCGTCGTTCGAACCGCTAAAATACCTGCGCATGGTCGATGCGTGCGGGTCAACGGGGGGCCGGGGCAGTGCGGTGTGCCAAATCATCCCGGCGACCCAACAAAACGCGTGCGGCGAAGCGCCCCCGGTTTGCCGCAAGATGAGCAGAAGGAGAAGGAGCCATGAGGGATGCACGTGGGAATCGCCGGAATTTCACTCTGATCGAGTTGTTGGTGGTCATTGCCATCATCGCCATCTTGGCGAGCATGTTGCTGCCCGCACTCCAGAAGGCCCGGGCCAAGGCCTTGCAGGCGAGTTGCTTGTCGAACCTCAAACAGATGGGGTTGGGGCTATCGATGTATGCTCAGGATTTTGAGGTATTGCCGTTACGGAATCAACCGGCGTATGTCGAAGGTTGGCCAGTGCAATTACAGTCGTATGTCGGCGATTACAACATTATGGTTTGCCCGGCAACCCGCCGCAAGCACCGGATTTGGAGTATGCCGGCCGGTACCGGAACTTCCTACGCGTACAGCTTCTGCCATCTGCAGAATCGGGCTTTGGCCGAATTCAAGTGGCCCACTCAAACGGGCACATTTTTCGACTGGCCGTATGCGTGTATCAAGTACAACGCGGGCGGGTGCGGAGGGTGTCCGCGTTCGCACAGTTGGTGGAACGGAACTCGGGCCCTTCCACACAACAACGGGTTGAACCTGGCGTTTCTGGACGGACACGCCAAATGGCTGAGCGGCATGACGGTCCAGCAGGCGTTCGAAAGCCGGACCACGTTGTTTGACGGTTTGCGGGCGCCGGCTCCGTAAGTCCTTGGGACGGCTTAACGTTTTCGAGAGGAAGCGACTCTGTTGAGGGCGCCCCGTTTTGCGGGGCGCCCTCACTCTAGATGGTCGCGGCACGATTTACCGGCTACGATCCCGTAGCCAACCGGAGAGTCTGGACAGCCACAGGAGGGGGGAGCGGACCTCGACGGCCCGGTACGGGCAACTTTCGAGGCAGCACATACAAAGGATACAGCGCTCTTTCCGGACGCGGTATCGCTCGGCGTTCTCATCCCATTCAATGGCCTGTTGGCTGCAGATCCGGGCACATGCCCCGCACTTGATGCAATGTTTCCGGCGGATCCGGGGACGGGCGGCGAGCAGGTAGGTCGCCAGTTTGAAAACCGGCGCCGGGATGCGTTGCAACCAGCGGGCCATCGAGGGCTTGAGTCGGACCTTATCGAGGCGTGCGACGCCATCGCCGACCGTTACGATTCTCGCAAGTCGCGTTTCTCCCAATTCGGACTCCCGGATCCGTCGCAGCATGGGCACCGCTTCCGGCGGCATTCCCAAGACTCGGGCGCACACCGCGTCCACCGCGGCGGCGTCGCTGCCGGCGAGGATCACTCCCACTTCCCGCGGTCGTCCATTGGTGGGCCCTTCGCCTTCCATGGCGACGACGGCGTCCACGATGGTCAGGTGGGGGCGTAGGCGGCCGTATACCCCTGCCAGGAATGAACTCATCGATTCAGGGGACGCGTGTCGGGCATGGGCCATGGACTTGGCTTCACCCACCACGAGTCCGAACACATTCTTGGTTGCGCAGGTGAGTCCGGTCAAGGCATGAGTTTTCAGTTTGGGCAGCGAAACGATTACATCCACCTCGTCCAACCACGCGGGTACCGGCACCCGTTCCGCGCCGCAGGAGACGGACTTCAGATCGCGAACCGCAAACGACCGAAGCTCGGCCCCGGTGCGGGACGCGACCTTGCGCATCCCGGTCCGTTCCCAAAGCACGGCGTCGTTATGGACGCCCGCCGGGCTGTCCCCGATCCAAAGGTTATGGACTCCGCACTCGCGGCAGAGGCGGGCGACCGCTTCCACAACCGCCGGGTGGGTGGTGACGGCGTCCTCGGGCGGATGCGGGCTTACGAGGTTCGGTTTGAGGAGCACGGTCCGGCCGGGACCGAGCCAGGCGGCGAGCCCGCCGAAGGGGGCCATGGCGGATTCCACGGCTCGGCGGACGAGTTCCGGGGCGTAACTGGCGCAACGCGCGACGGACACTACAGTTTGCTTGCGTGGGCCGTCTGGTGTTGCGTTCGGGGTCGGAATCATGCGGAACGACCGTGGCTCGTTGGTTCTGCGCTCGGGTGCCGGTGAGTTCGGCCCGGTACTATGGGCGATCGGGCCGTCCCGGTCAAGCGCGTCCCGTGGGATGCCTGCAAGTGTGTCGGGCGTGTTCGGAAGGCGGGAGGCTCGAAAAGGACATTCGCCGGGAGAAGAGCAAGAAAACCATGAACGAACAGCTCCTGCTCAGCAACATCCGCAACGTGTTGATTCGACTCGAGGAGACAATCATCTTCGCCCTCATCGAACGCGCCCAGTTCCGGCACAATGAGATCATCTACCGTAAAGGTGCTTTTCCGAATGTGGGGTCGCGTTCGCTGGTGGGGTATCTCCTGCATGAGACCGAAGCGATCCACGCGAAGATGCGGCGCTATACCAGTCCGGACGAGCATCCCTTTTTTTCCGACCTGCCCGAGCCGATCCTGCCCGCCCTCCGGTACGACGAAGATCCGTTGCACCCAAACAGGATCAACCTGAACGATCGCATCCGGATGGTTTACGAGCAACAGATCGTGCCGTTTGTCTGCACTGCGGGCGACGATGCCCAATACGGCTCAAGTTCGGTCTGCGACGTGGCCTGTCTGCAGGCTCTGTCCCGGCGGATTCATTACGGCAAGTTCGTGGCCGAGAGCAAGTTTCGGGCGGAACCGGAGCGGTTTCGCTCCCTGATTGTCCGCCGCGACACCGAGGCGGTAATGGCGGCGATCACGGACGCCCGCGTCGAGCAATGCGTCTTGGAGCGTGTGCGGCTCAAAGCCCAAACCTATGGAAGAGACATCTCCACCGGTCCGGAGTTCCGTTACAGACTCCATCCCGAACGCGTGGTGGAACTGTATGCCTCGTGGATTATTCCGCTGACCAAGGAGGTGGAAGTGGCGTACCTGATGGACCGCGTCCCCGGCGACTGAGCGGCGGCGGGGCTTGAAAACCAGACACCCGTTCGGTACTGTAAGGACGGCAGGGGACGAGAGCGCACAAAGGGGGGCGGGCTCTTCGTTTGAAGCCGAAAGGAGGTGCAGTGTGAGAGGGATTCTGGGGTTGGTGATCCTGATCGTCGTCGTGATGGGCATGTGGAAGATGTATGTCAAGGGGGGAAAGCCGGGGTGGGGGTGTCTGATCCCCTTCTACAACGCATACCTGCTGGTCAAGATCGCCGGGAAACCCGGCTGGTGGTTTTTCCTGCTGCTTGTGCCACTGGTGAACATCGTGGTCTGGATCATTGTCTTACATGGCGTTTCGGTGAATTTCGGCAAAGGGGTCGGCTTCACTATCGGTTTGATTCTCCTGCCGTTCGTGTTTTATCCGATCCTCGGGTTCGGAAGCGCCGAGTACGGGGGAAAAGTCGCGCCCGCTGCCTCTTGAATACGGCCACTGCGGAGAATTGAAAGGCCGGCGCGAACGCTTTGCCGTCCGCGCCGGCCTTTGTTGCCGTTGTGTGCGGAGCGATCAGGGCTCGGTTTGTGGGTTTTCCCCGGGCGGCGGTACCGCGGTGGCTGTCGCGGATGCTCCGGCTGCCTCTGTGCGCTGTCGTTTTTTTCCGAGACCGGTAATCGCGGCGCCCAGGCCCAGGAGCAGCGCCACGATTTCAACCACTTGCCCGAAGCCGACCAGAAATCCGACCAGCATCAGCAGCGCACCTCCGGCGATCACTGCCGCAGCGTCGGACCCGACTCCGAGTCCGTTGAGGTTGGCCTGGAGTCGCTCGCCGACCTCCAAGGCCACGGCAGCCAAGCCGCCGACCGTCCAGTAGGCTGTTGCCAACAGTAGGGTCCCACCGGTAAAGCCTTTCAACGGTCCCGGCAGCACCCGGAGAAGGCCCGCCAACAAAGCCAATGCCAAGAAGGCCAGGATTCCCGTGATGAAGGTCTTGCGGGGCGAGGCACACAGACGCGCACGCGACGCGCGCAGAGTCTGGGGTCGCAGCACGGCATACAGGGCTAAAAGCGATACAAGTCCCAGCTTGAGAAAGAGGAGCCCCACGATCAGAACGACCACGTCCCAGGATTTGTTGGAGGAAGCGGTTGCGGCGGCCGGGGCCGCCCGAGCCAGCAGCGAAAGCAGGCCCGCGGCGATACCGATCTGCCGCGCAGCCGCACGGCGGAAAAGCGTTCCGTTCATGGTTCATTCCTCCCGGACAGCGGCTCCGGTTCTTGGTGGAGAGGAGTGAGGCGGGAAGGGAGCACCCCCGTCTCTTCCGTACTGTTCTTTCGATGATCTGTCGCTGATTGTCGACCGCTTCCCTGGTTCTTGGATGCCCCTGCGATGCGCTCCGCCGCATTCCCTTTCTCCGTTACGGCCCGCCGATTGTTTGCTGTCGGCGCGAAAGACACGGCTCAGCGGCGCGTGATGTCGAACTGTCCGGCATGGACGACAGTCATGAAGCCGAGAATCAGAACAATGGACGCGACCGCACCCCATTGAGCCGCCAGCGGCAGGGCCGACAGGTTCCCCAACTCTCGAAACGGCAGGGTCACTGTGCTGGAGGCGTCCAAAAAGGTCGTGGCCGCCGCGAGTCGGATCGTTTCCACACGGTGCGCCACGAAAGCGATACAAGTGTCGAGGAGCGCCCCGAGTTGAAGCGGCGCCCAGGTGACGGCCGTGATTTCGACGGCCAGGAGCGCGGCCAGGGCCGTCAGCACACGGTTGGATTCGGGCGTCTTTCGACCTCGGCACGCGGCAGCGGTCACTTTCTCCGCAAAACCGCCGGGCACTGGGAGTTCGGCGAATTGCGCAAGCAGGTTCTGCATTTCCCGGATCTCCTGTAGAATTCGCGCGCATTCTCCGCAAGCGTCGATATGCCTGGCGAGGGCGCGATATTCGTCCGCTGTGATGCGGTTCGACTCGAGCATTCGATCCTGCCAGAAAGTGCAGTCGGCATTCATTGATTCGTTCTCCATTGGGCGAGGGCCGGCGCCAACCTCCGGCGGGCACGATGCAGGGCCACCTTGACGGCGGTTTCGCTCATGGACAGGCTCCGGCTGATCTCGCGGCAGGAGCATTCGGCCAGATAAAACAGAGAGCAAACTTGGCGCAATACGGGTGGAAGGGCGGCGATCTGTTCTCGGACGCCGGCACGACGTTCCTTTGCCAGAAGGCCCCTGTCCGGACCCACTTGACGTCGCCCCTGCTCGATGCGGACGAGTTCGTCTCGAAACGCCGCGGCCCGGCGGCGGGCCGCCAAAAGGTTGCGGGCGGAATTGACGGCGATTTTGGCCAAATACGGTTTCATGGGGCGTTCGGGGTTGAACTGTTCGAGATTGCGATACAACCGGATAAAGGCTTCCTGGGCGGCGTCCGCGGCGTCCGCTTCGTTCCCGGTAACGGCACGAGTGCAGGCCCAGACCAACCGCTCGTACCGCTTGACAAGCAACGTGAAAGCCCCGTCATCGCCGGCCAGGACCCGGATGACGAGGGCGGCATCGGACGGGGTTTCGTCCATCTGGGGGGACCGCATGCCGAATCTCCCGACAGGGCGGGAGACACCGGTATCGCCGGAATGGTCTCCCGCTCCGCCACACTTCAGCGACGGGCAGCTAGGAGCTGCTGGATGCTTTCCTGAGTGACCGCCGCCGCCGCCATTACGGCTTTTCCGTCCACGCCGAACCGGGCGCCCTGAAGCAAAGTCCGGACCAAGGGGGGCAAGGGCAGGCCGCTGTTCCGGGCCGTCGCCACCTTAGTCAGTCCTTCGAAGATCATGGCCGCCCCTTGCGCGATCTGCGGATCCTTGGTCAGGCTTGCAAACTGCACGTTCACCGTGTCTGAGATGTCGACGGAAATCCAGATTTCTTCGAGGAGACGGGCGATCTTGCGGTCGAATTCAGGCCAGCGTCGCGGTCCGCCAAGCAGGGTGACGGCAATGGTTTTCTTGGTTTGTGTCAATCGTTGAACCTGCGGCGAGTCCGTTGGATGGGCGGGATGGCGTCCACGCCAAGTTTCGAGAAAAAGGTTCATCCATTGTTCGTCCCCGAAGGCAAGCGTGCCCTCGTCCAAGATGGCCCCGATTTTCATTTGACCGGTCTTGTCATCCCGGAATCGGGCCGCAAACAGGCAGCCTTCCTCGTCGATGACAGTGACGTTTGGCGCGACGCCGAAAGTGCGACGAATGTCTTCGGCGACAAAGGGGCCGCTGAAGACAATGACGCTGGTGTCCGGTTTGGCCGACATGAACCATACGGTTCGAACCTGTTCCAAGTCGAAGCCCACGGCCTGCTGGCAGAAGTTGCAGATGGCGCTGTACTTGTCGCCGAAGGCATTCAGCACGTCATTGACCACGGGGCTCTTCAGTGCGGTTGCCAAATCGAGTCTGCCGACAATGACCATTTCCTTCGGGATCGTCGCCGCCACGTTGACTTCCGCGATGGCAGGCTGGACGGCGGCAAGGGTTCCAAGAACGAGTGCGGCGAAGAGGTGTTTCATGATTGGCATCTCCCGGTTTGGTGCTGCCCGGGCTCGGGGACAGTCGGTGTCGCGGCAATCCCGGGCGGGGTTTCGGTCGGTCCGACCTTTTCCCCGCGACCTTCACAGTGCGCGCCCCGGAAGAAGGTTGCGAGGAAACTTCATCCGCCCATAGTACGGTCTGACCGGCCCGGAGGTTACACCGGGTCTGCGTTTTCTTGTCATTTCCGTGAATAGACCGGGAAGTCGGGGGGGCGTCAGCACCGACCTGCGCGTACTTGCGTCCCGCGGGACGTGGAGACCGGCGGTCCACAAATGTCGATGATGAGTTTTTCAAGTGCGATCCGGTTGGACGCAGTGGAAGAGACGCATTTCCGATAGGCGTCCCGAACCCCGACGAGCCCGCGCACCAATTCGCCTCCCTGAAAATGGAGGGCCCGTTGAGCCAGCAAACGCACGCGGTAGGTATTGAAACCGACCACGTCCATGCCTTGCTTTTCGTACGCGGCCCGCGCCTCGGGGGACAGGTTTTCGACCGCCCGCATCACATTTTGCGGATTGCGCAACCGTTGCCGGTGCATGAACAGCTTGACCTCGAGGAGATGCCGGAGGTAATTGCCCATTTGCACCAGGAGTCCCATGACCGCACCTTCGGGGTCCTTTTCTCGCTGCAGCAATGTGTCGATTTGTTGGAGGGCCGCGGCGACGTTCCGGTCGCCGACGGCATCCTGCAGCGCCCATGAAATGGTTTCACCCTCGGAGAGGCAGATTTCCCGAGCTGCCTCGATGGTGATTGGGCTGTCGGGACCGCCGCAATAGCAGATCAGTTTTTCCAGTTCAGTTTCGATCCTGACCGTGTCCGTGCCCAATGCCGCGACCAGGTAATCCAGCACAGGCTGGGGCAGGTCCACTCCCTTTCTGTCGGCCGCCTGCCGAACCAGCCGGCGCATGTCGGCCTCCCAGTTTCGCCGGTCGCGAATGTCGGGTTTGCCGGCGACCCGGAGCACGCCTTTTTCTTTGCAGGCGCGACACAGGGCCTTGCGTTGGTCGGCGCCCGGACCGTTCATAATCAGGACCATATCCTCGCCGATCCCCTCGGTGATGATCCCCGCCAGTTCTCGGAAAGCCGTGGCTTCGGGGCTGGAGTCTTTTCGGCTTCCTTCGCTGCTGAATCCGTGAAAATTCTGCAGCCAGACCGTTTTGTGCCCGCCCAGGAAAGGCGGGGAACGCAGGGCGCGGACAACTTCGTGGACGATGTCCGCCACAGTTGCACCATCTCTCTCGCGGATAATCTCGAGGGCGAAAGCGTCCGGTTCGTCGCCGGCCACCTCACGGACCAACTTCCGGGCCGCGGCCTCGATGGTGGGGCCATCGTTACCGGTTATCAGGAAAACATTGGCGTCCATGGCGGGCCCTTGTCATGGCTGGGTTGCTGGAGTACGCGGCGTCAGTTCAGGCCGGGCGGCTTGATCAGGCCGTTTGCCGCCATAAAAAGAACGAGAAAACCGGCCCCGGACGTAAGGGCGGAGATTCGGTCCGTCCAGATCAGCCACCGGGGCAGCCTGCACAGTGCGCCGAATAGGCCGGGCCCCTCCTGTTGCCGTGCGATGTAAAAACTCAGGGCCACCATGGCCAAGTCCTTTCCGAGGAGAATGGCGCACAGTAGCGGCAGAATGTCGGTCCACAGCAGGTAGACCAGAAGGCCGACCTCGACCAGGAAAAGCACCAGCTCGATTAAAGTCCAACGCATGAAGGTCCGGAGAAAACGGATGTCTTCTGCGGCAGGCAGCGACTGGGGGCCCGGTCCTGCGGTCATGGCGTCCATCCGTTCGATGGCGGCGGGATCGGCACGGCTCAGCAAGGTGAAAACCGGATTGCCCATCACGGCAATCCGCAGAGAGAACACCACTACGAGCCATTCGAGGATGCTGAGTGCGAGCACGTTCGAGTCTTCCAATCACGTCACTGGAAAGAGTAATCGCAGGAACGGGGTCGCAGTCCGCTTCTGACGCCCGCCCAAGACAGGAAACTGGTCTCCCACAATATCCCGTGTAGACCGGGGCCTTTCCAGTCGCGGAGGACAATGCGTCGTGCAGATCAGATCGTGCCGCAGTTCGTCCGACCGGACGAGAGGTCCGGTCATTCCCGCCGCTTGGTCTCGCCAACCGGCATTCGACCGGGCGACAGCAAGTGGAGATCGGTGTAGATTAAGGAGCATCTGAATTCGGCATGTCGGCGCGACACGCGGCGCCGACCTCGAGTGGAACCGCCAACCGGACGTTCGAAAATGCAGCCTCTCAACAATGACCCCCCGACTGAAGGCAGTCGTCGCAAGGCTCTGCTGCTTGGGATCGGCCTGGACAACGATGACGGACATTTGCGGATCACCCGGGGAAAGAACTTTCACTTGGTGGGCGGCTCGGAAGAAACACACGAATGCATGTCAGAGACAGCCGTCAAACTCAATGAAAAGCTCAGACAGCGTGGACGTGCTTTGGCGGACGTGGGGCGCGATGAACTCCGAGATCTTCTCGCCGAGGCCATGGGGTCGTGAACGGCGGTTTCCGTTCCCCCTCCGTCCCGCGGATGGAATTGCGCACCACGAGAACACTGGATCTGCCGCGAACTCTGGGTTGTCGTTCGTGCACTTGACTCTCGGACAATTGCTGCCCCGGTAGCTCAGCAGGATAGAGCAACGGTTTCCTAAACCGTAGGTCGCGCGTTCGAGCCGCGCCCGGGGTACCATTCGCGAATGCCCCTTGCAGGCAATGCCCTGCAAGGGGTTTTTTGTTGACAGGAGCGAGAGTAATTGGGGACAACGGGGGAGCTAAAGTTAACGGTTTTAACTAACAGAGAAAGAGGGTGGGTGCGTTGCAGGCGTTGCTGGTATTGACTGCGTCAACTGGGAGGTGTGCGCATGGCAACGCTGATGAAACGTCCGGGTTGACGAAATCGATATGTGGTGTATCGGGTTCACGGTCGGGAGGTGTGGAAGAGTACGGATACGCAGGATCGAGGGGCGGCGGGCGCACTTTCGTCGCTCGGTCGCCTGTCCGTTATCTCGCGGCGATCAGGGACCGGGTTCGATCCACGAGTTCGCGGAATTCACGGATGCGCCGGTCCAGCGGCAATGCCTTGGCGAGTTCGGTTGCGATCCGCTCGATTCTCGGTAGGTCCGCAGGTGCGGCGTACGGACTGCCGCGCAGGACTTCTGCGAAACGCCCGACGCATACGGCGAGCCAGAAGTACGGCGAATCCTCCGGCGTCCGCTCGCGGACGGCGTCGGCCCGGATCCGTGCCGATGTTTCCTCGATCCTGCCGGTGTCCGCGCTTCGATAGCGCACGTAGACTGTCCCAAGGTCTCGTCCGTCCCGCTCCGTCCCGCTTCGCCCGTCCGTCAGTTCCAGCTCGTACAAAGCGGTTGCGCTCCGACCGCTGCCGACCTCGCCCGCATCGACCGAATCGTTCCGGAAGTTCTTGTCCGCGATGTCCCGATTCTCGTATCCGATCAGCCGGTAACGCCGGACCCGGTCGGGGTTGAACTCAACCTGGATTTTCGCGTCCCGCGCCACCACTTGCAATGTGCCCCCGAGCTGTGCAACGAAGACGCGCCGGGCTTCTTCTTTCGAATCGAGGAACACATAAGCCCCGTCGCCTCGGTCCGCAAGTTGTTCGAGCAGGTTGTCGTTATAGGCGCCGGTCCCGACTCCGACGACGGTCAGGGTCACACCCCATTTACGGTAATCCGCGACTCGGGCCAGCAGGGCGCCGGCCTCGTCCGGTCCCACGTTGGCCACGCCGTCGGAGCAGAGAATCACGCGATTGATCCCGCCGGACTCGAATCGTTTCCGGGCCAGAGTGTAGGCAGCCTCGAGCCCTTCGAGCAAGTTGGTGGACCCCCGGCACTGAATCGCGTCGACCGCCCGGTCGATAACCGCCTGTCGACCGGCCGGAACCGAATCGAGTATCAGCCGGGCTGTGGTGGCATAAACGACGAGAGACACCCGGTCTTTGGGGCGCAACTCCCGCACGAGTTTTTTCAGGGCATACCGGACCAGTCCCAGTCGGTCCGGGCGGTCCATCGATCCCGAGGCGTCCACCGCGAACACCAAGTGCGCGGGCTTCATCGCTTCGCGTCCGACATTCCGGGCGGTCACGCCCACTTTGAGAAGGGTAAGGCCGCGCGTGAACGGGGACGGTGCGCCCGCCACATCCACTGCGAACGCCGAACGAGTGTTTCGGGCATAATTGTAATCGAATGCATTGACGAATTCCTCCGGTCGGACCGCGGCAGGCGGCGGGAGTCGACCGGCCCGAATGCTGCTTCGTGTGCGGGCGTATGAAGCCGTATCCGTTTCGAGCGCGAACGTGGAGAATCGATCCCGCGCCGTGAGCACGAACGGGTTGACCCGGACAGGGGGGGGAAGGGGAAGCGGTTTTTGACCGACGTCCGTCGCGGGCGAGATTGCTGCGGGCGGCTTCTCCGGTTCGGTGGTTTGGTTGGATGAGGCGAGCGTTTCCCGCCGTGTCGGGGCTCGTGCCGCGGCCGCCGCCGACGTTCCATGCTGTCTCTCGGGCGTAATCCGCAATTCCGACACGTGGCGCCGAGTTGGTTCGCTGAAGGCCAATAGGGACTCTCCGGCAGCCGGCGCAACGACATCCCCGGCGTCGGACTTGCCGGGCGACAGGGCGAGGCGGTCGAGTGTTTCGGCTTTTTTCGATTCGATTCCGGCGTCCTGAGGCACCGCTTGCGGTGCGCGCATCGTCGGTTTTCTTGCGACTATTGCGTCGGCTGAAGTCTGCCCGTAAACCATCTTTTCGGCGAAGGCCGCTGCGACGCCGGCTTTCGGTTTCGTCGGCGCCTTCACGGCCCCCGCCGACAGGACGCGGGGTTCGTTGGCGGTGTTTCGAACCGGCCGATCGTCTCCGGCCAGCGCCGTACCGACCGTAGCTGCCGGGGCTGCCGGGCGCGCCGTCCGGCGCCAAGAGGAGGGGGTGATCGCGGGGCGTGATGCATCGTCGTCGGTGCGGCCTCTCCAATTCGACAGTCGCTTTGCCTTGACCGTCCGACGGCGGACGAGTTTCTCATCCGAGTTCCTTCGGTAGTTCGGCAGTCCACGAACGGCGGACTCTCCCGCGCTGCCGCGCAATGGCGGTTGTCCGACCGTGCGGCCCAGCACCGACAGTTTGTCTTCGGCAAGCCGCCGCGCCGACTCATTGGCGGGCATTTTCGGGAGCGCCGAGGCCCCCAATCCCCGCAGAGCGAGCTTTGGGGGCAGGGGGTTGGCGACGAGAGACGATCTTCTTGCAGCGTCTGCAGCATTCGAGGTTGTTTCGTTCATTCTCTCATCACGAAGGGCGCGTCGCCGAACGTGGCCGGACGAATCGGCCAAGCCGTCGGCGTCCGCGAGTGGCGTCTTCGTCGCGCGTTTCGATCCGAGTTCGTGCCGTGGTTCGGTTCCGGTCCGGGGCGAGCGGCGCTGTCGGTCGGGTTCCGCCTGTCCGCCCCGAGGCCGGAGGCTGCCATGTTTCTTGGCGAGCCCCACGGCCGCCTCCGTTTTCGGTTCCGCGGTTTCTGTCGCGCCGCTTTCGTCGGCCCTCAGCGCGGGGCCGTTCGTGTTGGGTGCGGCAAAAAAGCGGGTTGCGGTTTCACTTGTCGCAAGCATTCCGCCGCCGTCCCTGCCCATCCCGTCGGGCGTTCCGGCGCCGGCCGCGGCCGGTTTCGTTTGAATGTTCCGTGGTTTTTCGCCACCGACCGGCATCTCGGAGCTGTCCGAACCTTCCCGGCGGAGGCTGGCTGCGCGGGCGGCATCGTTCGCCAAACGGGCCTGTGCGGTGCGCTGCGTACTCCCTTCTATTGCCGTCCCTCGCCGGGTCGTCGTCGGCGCGTACCGCGCCATCCGGAACCTGGGCAAACCTGCTTTTCGAAGGGCCGGCAGAAGTAGGGAGGCGACGAGGCCCCCGACAATGAGCAACACCGCGGCGGCCGTAGCCACCCCGCGGGCCGTTGCGCCGCCGGCGAGCAATGTCCAGCCGCGACGCGCGGGAGAGGGAACGCCGGGCGCGTGCGGGCGTTCCTTGCGGGCCGCGGTCAGAAGTGCCTCGCGTCGAGCGGGGGTAAGCACGGCTGCCGGAGACTGCTCGACGGCTCGGGCCAACAAGTCCCGGGTCCGGAGCATGGCCTGGACTTGGCGAGCGCACTCGGGACATGCGTCGATGTGCGCTTGGACCGCGGCCCGGCGGGATGGGGCCAGTTCGTTGAAGACGAATTCCCCGAGGACCGCCCGGACTTTCCGGCACGCCAAGGGGCGCACCGGAGCGCCGCGAGTCGTGCCGGTTTCGGTCGGTTTCCGGTTTTCACTGTCCTGTTTTTTCATGTTGTCCTCGATGGCGTCCGGGCACCGCAATGCTAGACGAGTCCGAGTTCGCTCAGCCGTCCGCTGAGAGATTGCAGGCCGCGGTTCAACCGGTAGTGGACCGTACTGAGTCGTATCCCGGTGACTTCGCTGATTTCTCGGAGAGTCAGGCCTTGGATCAGCTTGAGCAAGAGAATGTTCTGTTCCGCGTCCGGCAGTCGTCGCAATTCGGCCATGGCCAGTTCGTACGCCTCACGCCGGGCCAGCTCGACGCCCGGCGCCTCGGCGCGGCCGGTGCAGGTGGTTTGAAGGGTAGGGTCCGACATCACGTCGTCCTGCAGTTTCTTGCGTCGTTTTCGCCGCCGGCCCGCGTCCCGGGCCAGATTGTGGGACACCCGGAACAGCCAGCTCGCCAAGTTGCTGATGCTTGCGTGGCCGTAGCGGGAAACTTGTCGATGGAAGCGCAGGAAGGTGTCCTCGACGACTTCCTCGACTTCTCCGGAGTCCGGGCCCAAGATTTGGCCGACGTACCGCAGCAGCGGCGTTTGGAACCGGTCCACGACCGCAGCGAGTTCAAAGCCCGGCGGAGCAGCGGCCGCGTCGAACCGTGCGTCGTCGGGTTGTGGATCTGAACTCCGGCGCGAGTCGCGCATTAGCTGCTGCTCCTCTTCTCACCAAACAAGACGCTTGGTGCGAGCGGTTTTCCAAGTCTGGAGGCAAGATGTGTCCGGGAACGGCATTCGTTTCCAATTGTCCGGAGAGAGGTGGACGGAAAGGCGCCCGCTGCACTCTACCTCGGCGGCTTGTCGGTTGCAACGGCTTTGCAGCGGCGGACCAGCGAACTCCTCGACGCACCGGCGTTTTTCGCCCCGGGTATTGCATGTGGGTCGGGAAAGGCCATATTCCCGCTTGCGGAAGCTGCTCGGACAGCGACTGCGTGGGTTCTCCGAGCGCGTTCGAAACGGACGGGAACAACCGGTAATCCGACCAACAACATGACGGCGCCCGGTCGGGTCCTTTCACCTCGAAGTTGGTGGCGGCGTCTGCGAAAGGACGGCAAGCATGGCAAAGAAGATTGTCATCATCGGCGCAGGCAGCGGGTTTGGAGGCAAACTCTCGATCGACCTGTTGGCCAGAGAGGTGTTTCAGGATGCGGAGATCGGGCTGTGCGACATCAACCCGAACAGTCTGGCCAAAGTGGCCGGTTATATCGAACGGACCATCGCGGCGCACGGCCTGCGAGCGCGTGTCCTATGCAGCACCGACCGCCGGGAGCTGTTGCCCGGTGCGGATTTCGTGGTGACCGCCATCGCAGTCGGCGGTCCCTCGTACTGGGGGTTTCCGTATAAAACAGAAATTGAGTTACCCCGCCAATACGGGATCGACCAGTCCGTGGGAGATACCATCGGGCCGGGCGGCGTCTTTCGATTCTTGCGGACCGCACCCGAGCAATTGGCCATTTGTCGGGATATGGAGGAACTGTGCCCGGACGCCCTTTTGCTGAATCATACCAACCCCATGGCCATGTTGACCTGGATCCATTCCGCGGCGTCCGACATCGCGAACGTGGGGCTTTGTCACAGTGTCCAGGGAACCACGCGTCAGTTGGCCCGGATTCTCGATGTCCCGTATGAAGAAGTCAGCTACACCGTTGCCGGTATCAATCACCAGAGCTGGATCCTCGATTTTCGGCAGAACGGAAAAGATCTTTATCCCCGGCTCCGGGACGCCATGGAACGTCCCGAAGTGTATCGAGCCGAGTCGGTCCGTTTCGAGATGATGAAACATTTCGGGTACTTCGTAACCGAGAGCACGCGGCACAACTCCGAATACCTGCCGTATTTTCGGCAGACCCCGGAATTGATGAAGCATTTCGGACTTGACAGCCGTATCGTCAGAGACGAACCGCCTGCCGCCCGGGAGTGGCTCCAAGACAGTGGTTCCGGAGATGATGACAATGGCCCGGTCGGTAAGTTGCAGGCGTCGCACGAATACACGGCGGGCATCATTGAGGCGGTCACCGTGGGCGTCCCGTTCGAGCTGAACGGGAACGTCATGAATACCGGACTCATCACCAACCTGCCCGAGGGATGCTGTGTCGAGGTGCCGTGTGTGGCGGACCGGCAGGGGGTGCGCCCCTGCTACGTGGGGGAACTCCCGGCGCAATGCGCGGCGCTGAACCGCTCCAACATCGCCGTGCAGGAGTTGGCGGTGCGCGCCTTTCTGGATCGCGACCGGGACGCAGCGTTCCACGCCGTGGCCCTTGACCCGTTGACGGCGGCCGTGCTGCCGTTGCACGCCATCCGTGAGATGTTCGACCGCATGTGGGTTGCCGAGAAAGACCTTCTGACGTGGTTCGATTGATCGCCGCATCCGCGCGGTTCGGGCGTGAGCGTCGTCCGCTGCCGCCGAGGTCGCCCCGCACATTTCCTGCCCGGACGAACCGGTTGGACGCCGGGGACCGCGCGGGTGGCGGCCGGCGGATTTGCCGGGCGCCTCAACCGGGGTTTGGCAAAGGAGGCCTGCCATGTGCCTGCTCGTTCTCGCGTTTCATTCTCTGCCGGATCAACCGATCGCGGTGGCGGCCAATCGGGATGAATGCTATGAACGTCCGAGCGAACCGCCGCGCCTTATCCATCAGACCCCGGGGATCGTGGCCGGGCGTGATCTCCGGGCAGGGGGCACTTGGCTTGGACTCAATGAGTTCGGTGTCATTGTCGGGCTGACCAATCGGCATGCCGGTAACGGCGATTCCGGAACGGCGCCAAGTCGCGGGCTGCTCTGTCTGGATGCGCTCAAAGCCCCGTCCGCGCGCGAGGCAGCCCTGACCGCCGCGGCCCGCGGCGGATCCTGTAATCCTTTTTCAATGATGACGGTAGACCTTGATGAAGCTTGGTTTGTCTCGAATGTCGATGCCGAACGGCCTGTGAAACTGCATCCCGGATGGTATTTCCTTGCCAATGGTCCGCTCGAGGACCCCGCGTCCCCCCGTATCCGCCGGGCGAATGCTCTCCTCGAACGGAACACGTTTCGGGTGACGAGCGGTTTTCCTTCGCCCTTGGCCGCGCTGTGCCGAGACCATGGGAAAAAGGGGCGCGGGGACGCGTCGGACGCGCTCTGCCGGCACGGGAAAAGCAGTGGCACGCGGTCGAGTACGATCATCCTCGGGCTATTCGCCAAGCGGTTCCGGTACTGGCACGCCGAAGGGCCGCCCTGTGAAACCGAATACGGGGAGGTGGCGATCCCCTGGCAATCGTCCTCCGAAGCACCCGCAGCGTGAACCCGCTTCAATAACTCGCGCCGCCCCTTCAGCTCCGACGTCTCATGCGGGCGACGAACATGGCATTGCAATTGCCGTCCCAGGGCCAGATTTGCAGCATCCCTTCGCAACGTTGCCCCGGGTGCAGCGGGTGTTCGAACGGTTCGAGGCAGAAGTCCGGGGCTGTTGTCAGGAATCGGCGGACCACTTCCCGGTTTTCGCAGGCGAAAAGCGAGCAGGTGGCATAAACGAGTCGCCCGCCGGGTTTCACCCGGGGGGAGACGCCGGCGAGGAGGTCGAACTGACGTTCCGGCGTCCGTTCGAGATCGGCCGGACACAACCGCCAGAGTGCGTCCGGGTTGCGACGCCATGTGCCGGAGCCGGAGCAGGGCGCATCCACGAGTACGCCGTCGAAGGCTGCGGAGAGTCGATACGGTCGTGTGGCGTCCAGCGACTGCACGCGAATGTTTTTGAGTCGACCTCGTGCGGCCCGGCCGCGGAGGTTGCGCAACACGCGCCGGCGGAGGTCCGTCGCAAGAACGCTTCCGCGCGGGCCGACCGCCTGGGCCAGGAAGAGAGTCTTGCCGCCGCTCCCGGCGCAGGCATCCCACCAGCTCTGTCCCGGGGCCGGGGCGCACAAAGCGCACACGGCTTGAGAACCCAGATCCTGAACTTCGATCAGGCCTTTTCGGAAGCTGGCCAGGCCGTAGACATTCACGCTCGATATCCCGACTTCGACGGCGTCGTGCAGAACGGCATGTCGGGTCGCCCGGATCCGGTCGAGGTCTGCGGCGAGTTCCGGGGTCGTGCCGGGCCGGACGCGCAACCAAAGCGGCGCGCGACGCAGGGCCCAGGCCAGGGCTTGCTCAAACCGGAGCGGTGTCGGGAAAAGGGGGCGAACCCAAGCCGGCAGGAGAGCGTCCGCCGGGTTCTGCAGGACGGGCCCTTCAACTTGAAGCAGGCGAAAAACTGCCCGATAGAGCCGGTCGAACTCTTCCCGCGGCGGAAGGACGGCCGCTTCCGGAGAGGCGATCCCGCAAACTTCCGCCCAGCGCAGCACGGTTTCGGTCGCGGGAGTGTCTTCACATAGCGCCGCCGCCAGGAAACACCGATGCCAGTCCCTGGCGGGCAGCTCCAGGGGCGGCACCGACATGGATCGCGAACCGGAACCTCCGGGAGGGCCGGACGGAACCAAGGCGTCGCGGACGTCGGGGGGGAGAAGCAGCCGAACCCAGCCCCACCAGCGGAACAGGGCGAAAAGCAGGTCATACACCAGAAGACGGTCCCGCCGGCCGAGTTCCGAACGGGCGCGAAAGAAGGCGCGCAACTCCTGGTCCGCCGGGCGTCGAAGGCGGAGGACCCGGGGCAGAATGGTTCGCGCCGCTTCGATGCAGGCCCGGGTTTGGGCGTCGATTCTGCTGTCGGGCGGTCTCATGGTTGTGGTCCGCCTCTGCGGGGAGTGCCGAGGCGACAGGCGGCATTGCCGGTCGCTTGTTCGGGCCCCGGCAGGAGGATGATCGCGATTTCCGGCGGGCAGAAGATGCGCCGGCGCAACAGTGGTTTCCCGGTGCATCCGACCCCGCGGGTAGTGTACAGAAGTGTGCCGCTCCGAATGTGACGGCGCCATCCGTACTCGAAAGCTTTGCCGTAAGCCGACGAGGTGTACAGCGCGCCGAACCGCGGGAGTCTGAACTGTCCGCCGTGAGTGTGCCCGGCGAGCACGAGATCGCCGAGATTATCCGGGGGGGCCTCGGCCACGCTGTCGGGGGAATGCGCGAGCCTCACCGCAAGAGGCGGAGCGGGGTCGGGCAACGGACTGTCGGTCACGTTCCCGCGTCCACGTCGGGCATCGTCCATGCCGATGAACACGGGAGCGACCCGACCGTTCGTTTTCCCATAGGAGGTCGCCTCGTTCACCAGGAGGCGGAAGCCGCCGTCGGCGAACCACTCCCGCCATTGTTCGAGCCCGACCCAGGCGTGGCGGCGTTCCCAGTTGCCCAGGACGGCGAGCTTGCCGCAGCGGGCTTCGATTCTGTGCAATACGCTCAAGGCGGCGGCGAGGTCCGCCTGACACCGAACAAGGTCTCCGCCGAACAGCACCCAATCGGCCTGGGCCCGGTTGATCAGTCGTATGAGAGTTGGACCGAGTCGTCGGGCGTCGGCGGCGCTCCAGTGGAGGTCCGAGAAGAACGCCAGACGCCATCCGCCCGAAACCGGGAAAGGCGGGGGGGGGCGATACTCGATGAGGCGAATGCCCGCGAGACAGGCGCGACGGACGCTCGGCACTGAGATCGGCGCCCACGCAGGTGCGGAGCGCGCCGCAAGCAAACGTCGCACCATGACCGCCGCGCCGTGTCCCGCCCCACGCGGGAGGGTCGGGAGGTCTCTGAGGTTGAAGGGGCTCATGTCATCCGCATGAGGGTCTCGGGGGTGAGTTCCTGGATCAACGGCTGTCCCGCCTTGAAACGCCGGATGTTGTCGATGGCGCGGCGCCCCATCTTGTCGTACTGGTCCGTTGTGGGGCCCCCACGGTGACAAGTCATGAGGCAGCGGGGTTGGTCGCGCAACGGATGATCGGCGGCCGGGGGCTCGGGGTCGAAGACATCCAGACCGCTGAACAAGCGGCCCCGAGCATGTTCAGCGGCAAGGGCGTACTCGTCCAGGATGTTGCCCCGACCCGTATTCACGAGGACGCCATGGTCGGGCAGGAGGGCCAGGAGGTCCGCGGTAATGAGTCGGTCGGTTTCCGGAGTCCTGGCCGCATGAATCGAGATGACGTCGCAGGAGGAGAACAGTTCGGGGAGCGTCCCGGTCCGCTGAACGCTCCAGGCGCTGAAAACGGGACCGGGAACGTACGGGTCGTAGGCGAGAATCCGGACCTGGAACGGGCGAAGCAGCTTGACCAGAGCTCGGGCGATACTGCCGAAACCGATCAGACCCACATTCCGCTCGAAAAGACTGCGGAATTCCTTGGGACGGAACCAGGCTTTGCGGGTGTGCGTGGCATCGTAATACAGCCCGAGATGTCGGACCGAGGCCAGAATCAGGGTCAGGGCCGCCTCTGCGACGAGATGGCTGATGGCGTCGCCCCAGTTCGTGACGTGCAGTCCGCGACGGAGGTGGTCGGGGTGGACCTGGCCGGCCAGTGAACCGGTCAGGTGACACCAGAGCTGACGCGGGGCAGGACTGTAATCACGAGGTAGTCCACGCGCGCCCCAGCCGCCGAGGAGTACGTCGTACTTCCGAAGCAACTCGCCGTAAGCGGCGTCCGGCAACGCCAGTTGCTCCGCGGTCGGGAAATCGATGCGACCGAGTTTCCCCAACTCCGTGCGCAAGTGCGGCGGAAAGCACTGGTCGAACAATTCGGGTTTAACGAGGCACAAAAGGTCCATGGTCGCGTTCCTTCCCCTGGGTGTCGCGCCTCGGCTCGAGTTATTCATGGGCCGTCCGCTGCGATGATGTAACTCGCTAAATCGTAGGGTGGTGTCCCAGACAGAGGCGGGGTTTCGATGCACTTGTGCTCGGAGGTCAACACACCAATTCGAAGCGATACAGGCGGGACCCTCTCGCTTCGGAGTTCGTGAATAATCCAGGTGAGGAGATCGACAGCGCGGCGGTTTTGCATGATTATGCGATAATAGAACGTATTGCGCGAGGCTGCAGTTTTCCAGGACGCTATCTCAGAAAAAGACCGGGGCCGCAGCGGACGCGGCGATGCGGTCGGGGCCCTTGTCCTCGCGAACGGGTCGGCAGAGCGTCCTGTGTTTCAAGAAAAGAGCGACCCCGCCCGGCGACCAGGCGAGGCCGACTTGGAGAATCAACCCGGCGCCGTGAGGCGGTGCGGCGCCGATCTCACGGACGCGTGGCGTCGGACCAAGCGAACTCCATTGCCGTGAACCACCTGGCGTGGCCGTCGACCATGCCCGCATTGATCCCATTGTCGGGCGCCGCACGGCCCGGATGGTGTATTTAGCGCCGCGCTGCGCGCGTCGCTAATGGCCGAGTCGCCCGATCCCTTCGGGATTCGTCCGAAGTTTTTGTTTTCGATAAATCGAACCGC
>JAADHN010000166.1 GCA_013151865.1 Kiritimatiellota bacterium | reverse complement strand
GTCGGTCCCGTCACGGCCGCGGACTGCCATGTGATCGTGCCCTTCGCGGTTGCCGCCGTTTGGACCGGCAGTTTGTCCGGACGGAATGTCTGGGGGTTCAGCGGCAGGTCGCGGTCCTCGCCGTTGTCGGAAAGGTAGTGCAGCATTCCGACGGCGCCGTTCGGTGTCCGGCTGAGGAGGTGCGGCGCAAACGTGTACCACGCATGGACGGGGTTCTTGGCGTCGGCGCTGCGGATGCGGACTTCGAGGAAGACCGTGGCGCCTCGCAACGCCACAGTGCGTTCGATGGATACTGAGACAGGAACTTCCGGGGGACCGAGCTTGAAAACCGTTCGGACCCCGACAAGGCCGGTCCGGTTGTCGCGGATCGTCCGCACCGACGACACCCGCCGAGTGCGGAGCGGTACGTGTACCGCGTTGAGGGTGAGATCCGCGAACATGTCGCCGCCCCAGGCACGTCCCACAAAACCCGCTTCCCGCCCGGCAACCTGCCACGAGACGATTCGGGCGCCGTCCCATACCGCTATGGTCAAGCTTTGTTGCGGACTCCGCAGGCACGCCGTGGCGCCATACATGGGCGAGGGCGCGATTTGCAGCGGAGCTTGCGTCGCCTGTGCCCGCAGGACGACGAGTCCGGCGAGCACCGCCAAACCTGCAGTTCCACGCATTTGCCGTCCCTTTATCGATCTTGATCGGTTTCGGCTGGGGAAAGATTCGATGCGAGTCGTATTGTGTCGTGCCCGGCCGGTCGGCGAGAATCGTCCAGGAACCACGCGGCGATTTTCCGGCGGCCTCGCCCGTGGGGCCAATCATCCCGAACTCCGCACATCCCGAACTCCGCACACAGCCAGGCAGAAGCCCGCAATCAAGGCTGTTCCACGCTTGGATGTGTGCATATCGAGACCTCTTTACCTCTGAATTCGAGCGTGGGATGATCGGGCGGCGCCGGATCCGTTGCCGCCGATCCGACGGTTTATTCCCCGAGAGCGCGGAAGGCCCCGGGGCCAGTCCCCGCGAACGTCACTCGGTCGGGTCGGATGTCTCGGACACGCACGACCAGGCCGCCGTCGCAGAACACAACCGGCCGGGCGCGGAACGGGGCTGTGAAGATCACGGTTTCACCCGGCGCGGCCAAACCGGTTTCCGCTCGCTCCGCACGCCGATTGGGGCGAGAATCGTACACAAAAAGCCCCAATACCGACACCGGTGCGTCCACGGCCTGGATACGGACTGTGTGGAGTCCCCAGGGCAGACCGCGGATGCCCCTGCGGTCCTCCATGTAGTGGTTCTTTCCGGTGGCGTCCTTGTACGGTTGGTCCGCGGCAACCACGAGTTTCTCCACGCCGTCCACCTCGATGCGGAGTTTCCCGTTGCCGGGTGCGTCCAGATAGGCCACGGAAAGATCGGTGGCGGTCACATCGGCCTCGAGGGTCTGACCAGGCTGCAGGCGCACGAAACGGGCGCCGTAAGGGGCCCCCCATTTGGATTCGAATGGTTCGACTTTTCGGTTGCCCGGGCGCCAGCACGGATTGTCCGCGTCGAAAAAGCGTCGATTCGGGCAGACCTTGGCGTCGACGGCGCTCAGATAGGCGCGCTTTCCGGTGACTTCGAGTACGTGTCGGTCCCCGAGGGAGGTCCGCCCCCAGCGGAACATCGAGTTGCGCAAATCCCGGCGGGGCGACGACCGGCGCGAATCCTGTTTCAGCCCGTCCACCAACGGGACGGGGATGTCCGAGTCCGTACCGCCCCAACAATTGATCGCGGTGTCCTCGAAGATGAACATGTTGCCGTGGATGCGCGGGCTGTTCTTGTCGAACTGGACCATCTCGCCCTCCCAACCGTACGTATTCGAATGCAGGCGCTCGGGCAAGTATTGTTGAGGAATGCCGGGTACGACAGGATCCCAGCACTCGAAAGCCTTCTCGAGCGTTTTGAACCACAGGTAATGGGCCGCGGCTTGAGGATGGCCGTCCCGTGGGACCAGTGCATAACGGTTGCACCAGCGCGTTGCATCATCCAGGACTTTTCCGGCATCCAGCATGGGGATGCCGTATCGCAGGGACAGGGCTTGAAGGTCGCCAGAATTGGGAGTGTACCCGCCGTGGTTCTGAAACATGCAAAAGATAAATTCGGTGTGGGGATAATGTCGTTGAATCCATCGGATCGTTCCCTCGAACACCGCGACTTCGTCCGGAGTGTCCGTTTTCTCATTGGCGCCGCTGCCGAGAATCACCAAGTCCGGTCCCGGTCCCTCCGGGCGTCGGAACAGGTCGGGGTGCAATTGCCGCCAAGTCTTCCCGGCGCTTTGACCGTTGACCCCGGGGGAGGGTGGGAGCGACAATGAACAGTACGCTTCCAGTCCGGAATGCGCCTCCCCTATGCATGAGCCGTCGCAGGCCATAAAGTTCAGGCACAGCTTGTTCACCGGGAGATTGAACTTTCGCATGAGTTCGAGTCGAAGTCGGCCGGCATAGTTCCAGTAATGCTGCCACCAGCCGACGTAGCCGTCCAAGTCCGGGCGTCCCACTCTGCCCGGTTCGAACGTTCGGTCGGAGAGAGGTTGTTTGAAGGTTGGCGACGCCGGGTTTTCGTCGTACAGGTACATGGGCGGGTTGGCGCTGCCGCGGTCGATGCTCGACCCCATGACAATGATGTGGAGAGATTCTCCCTTCCAAAGTTTTTGTACCGTGCGCGGGATGTACCGATACCACGGCTTCATGGAACGGACGGACCGGAGACGGGGCAACGCCCGCGGCCCGGCGCAGAGAGACGGCCACCAAACCCAGACGACCCCATCCGCCGTCGTGTTGGCAAACTCGACCTGTACCCCGACCGTGTTGATGTCGTCGGAATAGGAGCGGCTCGGACTGTCTCGATGGAACCGGCCGGGGATCCGTGCCCCGGCGATGCGAAGTTCGACCGCCCCCGGCGTTGCGACGGACGTTCTGTAAAGTTCGGCGGTGACCAGCTCGCCCCGGGCGTGCCGCGGGAATGTCCGTTTGTCGCTCATCCCATAATCCGCCGGACGCCATGTGCCGTCTTCGCTGTCCAGTTTCAAAACCCTGATCCGGGCGGCCAGCGCGTTGGGTTCGGACTGATGGGCGAAGACGTGCAGGCTGACAGACTCCCCGTGGGCCAGGCCGGCTTCCGGAAGAGTAAAGAACTGCCGGAACTCTTTCCCCGGCTCGATTCGGACCAGAGCGCCCGTACTGAACGAGGGCCGGACGGAATCCGGTGCGTTTGCCTCGCGGACCACCGTGATGTCTCCCCACGCATCCGTGTTCCAGAACGCCACATTGTGAGATTCATAGCTGACGGCCTTGCCGAGCCGATGGTTCGCAAAGGCGTGAAAGGCGAACAGCGGGTTTTTCAACAAGTTGCCGGCGGCGCCGCCGACCGGCGGGCCGATTACGGTCGCCGAGGTCGATTTGCGGTCTGGTTCCGTCGTGACCGCTTGCGCCGAACGAACATGGGCCGATTCTTTTGCGGACTGCGCAATGGGGTTTGATTCGGAGGGGCGGGGGGCGGCAGGCATGGCGTTGTTTCCGGTTATGCCGGTGAGCCGCACTTCATCGACGCGGCCGGTGAAACGATGTCGGCCTTTTTCGTCTGCGCCTATTACCAGCGGATTGCGTCCTGTGGGGAGCACGCCCGGACAGCTTTTTTCCCCCACTTTCCTGTCGTTGAGGAAGAACACGGTGCGTTTTCCATCGAATGCACCGACGGCGCGGAGCCATTTCCCGAGCGGCGCCGGGGTCGTCAAGGCGTTCCAGGCGCCGCCGCGCAGTTTGAGGTACCATGTCAGGCGTGCCGCGCCCGGCTTTCCCGATACAAAAAAACCATACATCGCATTTCGAGCGGCCACCCACTGCACCTTTTCAGTGCCGATGGAATCGATTCGGAATCGACATTCGAGTTTCAGGGAATGGGTCGGCTGGGCGCCGGCAGGCAATACGACCCAGACAGTCCCACCGCCCGCACGGCTCACGAGCGCCCGGCCGGAAACGCCTGTATCGAGTTCCGCGTTTCGGGAACGGATGCGCAGGTGCAACGGTCCGGTGTCCGTGAGGGGAAGCGAGTTGAAGCGCAGCCGCATTACCGTTGGGGCGTCCGCAGCCGGGGGAGACGGTTGGGCGGCGCGGAATTCGCAGGAAGCGAGCATAAGGCTCAGGACGAGAGAGGAACGGGGGACGTGGAGCGGTCCGCCGGGCCGGGTATGCATGGGGGGGTCTCCGTTTTCGAGTCTGCTCTTGCCGGGGCCCCTGGGGCCGACACGGGGGGCTCGACCACGGCAGGATATACTCACCTGTCGGCCTTCGCAAATAAGGCGGCCGTTATTCCGCAGGATTGACACCTGTGTGATCAGGGACTAGAGTGCACACGGCAGAAGATAGATAGACGCGGGCGGATCTTCACCGTTTTTCGCAGGGGAGTCGCTTCCGTGGCCGCAACACTGCGCATCCGATCGCTTGCTGAGAATGAGGACGTGGGGATCCGCGAATGTCCCTGCGGCTCCCTGCTGACGATCGGACGCGGCCCGGACAACACGGTGCACCTTTCCGCCCGGACCGTTTCCCGCAGTCATGCTCTGATCCGGCGATTGGGCGACGGCAACTATTACGTCGTCGATATCGGGAGCGCCAACGGTACGTTCGTCAATGGACGCCGTGTCGTCGTGCCCTATGTCCTGGCGGACGGCGACTGCATCGAGATCGGCGATTACCTGCTCGAGTTCCGCCGGCCTCCGGAGCTGCAATCCAGTGTGGAAATCTCGGCGGATGCGGTCGAGTCGACCACGACGATCAGCCTGAAGGCGAACGTGCAGGAATTGACCGTCCTGGTGACGGACATCCGCGGCTATTCCGGGATTTCCGAGCAAATGTCGGCCAGCTATCTGGCCGAAATGCTCGGCCAGTGGTTCGCACGTGTTGGTGAGACCGTCGACCGCAATGGGGCTGTGGTCGACAAATTCATCGGCGACGCAGTGATGGCCCGATGGCTCGCTCAGGCTTCGAGTGCGGACGCAACTGTGCTGGCCGCCCTTCGGACGGCCCTCGATATTGATCGAATCTCTCGGGAACTCAGTGAGGAATTGCCGGATCTCCCGTATCCCATCAGGGTGGGGGTGGGAATCAATACGGGAAAGGCCGTGGTCGGGACCCTCGGGTCGGCCCATGCAGGCGATTACACTGCTGTCGGGGATGCCGTCAATCTCGCCTTCGCATTCGAGGCGAGCACGCGCCAGCTCAACTCCGATGTGGTCCTCGGGCCGGATTCTTATCCTGTGCTGCCGAAAGCGGTTTGGCAAAACCATCTGGAGAAGGTTTCCGTCAAAGGCAAGAAGAGCCCCGTTACAGTCTGCTCGCTGACGTATGAGCAGGTCGTTTCCCTACTGGCGTGAACTCCCGCAGCCGCGACCGCGCGCTCCGTCCATTGTTGCATCGGTGTATACCGGGGCCTCGGCCTCCCGTCACTCATTGACCCGCCTGCCCGGAAAAGCGGGACCGCTCCGGCAACATTGCATTCGTCACCGATGCCCACCCCATTACGACACCGCCCTCGGGCGATGTGCCGCTCCCTCCACTTGCCGAACCAGCCTGTGCCGCCGCACTTCTGCCGTCCGGGCAGCGCATGGGCGTCGCCGACATCCAAGACCACGCATGTGCCAATCTGGCACAACTGGTCGGCCGTTGGCTGTTCGTGTTTGTGTTGTTGTATGTCTATTGAACTACTTGCACAACAATTGATTTCGCTAATCTGGTTCTTGCCTGGCAGGTTGTGTGCTTCCGTCCTTTCGACTCGACGAGACCAACTCATTCTTCTGCAAAATCGGAAAGGAGCGTTGCACGCATGAATATGGACAAATTCACTCAGAAATCGCAGGAAGCCCTGGCTGCGGCCCACCAATTGGCCTTGAGCCGGGACCACACCGAATTGACGGGGCTTCACCTGCTTGCTGCGCTGTTAAAACAGCAAGACGGCGTAATTCCGGCGGTGTTCGAAAAGGCCGGAGTCATGCCCCGGGCACTGGCTGAGGTCGTGGATCGGCGACTCGGGGACTTGCCTCGGATCCGGAACGGTTCGTCCCAAGTTTACACCTCGCGTGAGGTGGCGCGTGTGTTGGAGACGGCCGGACAAGAGGCCGAGAAAGTCAAAGACGAGTACATCAGTGTCGAACATTTGTTGCTGGCTCTGCTCGAGCATTCCGAGGCTGTTTCGCGGATCTGCCGGGAAGCGGGTGTGGATCGGGAGACCCTCATGCAGGCGTTGCGGCAGGTGCGCGGCAACCAGCGGGTCACGTCCCAGAGTCCGGAGGCTACGTTTCAGGCCCTCGAGAAGTACGGTCGGGATCTGACCGCCCTGGCGCGACAGGAGCGTCTGGATCCGGTGATCGGCCGCGACGACGAGATTCGTCGTGTGATTCAAATCCTGTCTCGGCGGACCAAGAACAACCCGGTCCTGATCGGCGAACCGGGCGTGGGAAAAACGGCGATCGTGGAAGGTCTGGCCCTTCGCATAGTGCAGGGGGACGTTCCCGAAGGTCTCAAGAAGCGTCGCATCGTGGCCCTGGACATGGGCGCCCTCATTGCGGGCGCCAAGTTCCGCGGCGAATTCGAGGAACGCCTCAAGGCCGTGCTGAAGGAGATCACCGAGGCTGCGGGTGAGGTCATTCTGTTTATTGACGAGTTGCACACGGTAGTGGGCGCCGGGGCTGCCGAGGGCGCCATGGACGCGGGCAACCTCCTGAAGCCTATGTTGGCCAGGGGGGAGCTGCATTGCATCGGCGCCACGACGCTCGACGAGTACCGGAAACACATCGAGAAGGACGCTGCCCTCGAGCGGCGTTTCCAGCCGGTCGTGGTGGATCAGCCGTCGGTCGAGGAGACCATCTCGATTCTGCGCGGACTGCGCGAGCGTTACGAGGTACACCACGGTGTCAAGATTCGGGATTCCGCGTTGGTGACCGCCGCGGTCCTCGCCGACCGATACGTGGCGGACCGTTTCCTGCCCGACAAAGCGATCGACCTGATCGACGAGGCTGCGGCGAAACTGCGCACCGAGATCGACAGTCGTCCCACGCAACTGGACGAAGTACTCCGACGGCAGATGCAGCTCGAAATCGAGCTTGCCGGGCTGCGCAAAGAAAAGGATGCCGCATCCAAGGCACGTCGTGAGCAATTGGAGAAACAGTTGACGGAGGTCAAAGAGAAAGCCGCGACACTGCAAGCTCGCTGGGATGCGGAGAAGAAAGCCATCGCCGAGTTACGCGAACTCCGGGAATCGCTCGAGTTGGCCCGGTCGCAGCTGGCCAAGGCCGAACGGGAATACGATCTCAACCGGGCCGCCGAACTTCGACACGGGACGATTCCTCAGATCGAAGCCCGGCTCCGAGAGATGGAGGAGAGAGTGCGCTCCGGCAATGGCAATCGCCTCTTGAAAGAAGAGGTGGACGACGAGGACGTGGCGGAAATCGTCAGCCGCTGGACGCATATTCCGGTGAGCCGACTGGTGCAGAGCGAGCGGGACAAGCTTCTGCAGTTGGCCGATCGCCTTCATACCAAAGTCATCGGTCAGGACGCCGCCGTCCAAGCGGTGGCCGACGCTGTGCTTCGAGCCCGGGCCGGTCTCAAGGACCCGCGTCGCCCCGTGGGCAGTTTCATTTTCCTCGGTCCGACCGGGGTCGGCAAAACGGAGCTTGCCCGGCGACTGGCCGAAGCGCTGTTCGATGACGAGCGAGCCATGGTGCGAATCGACATGTCCGAGTACATGGAGAAGCACACCGTGGCGCGGCTCATCGGCGCACCGCCGGGCTATATCGGCCACGACGAGGGCGGCCAGCTCACTGAAGCCGTTCGCCGCCGTCCGTACTCGGTCATCCTTCTCGATGAGATCGAAAAGGCCCACTCCGACGTCTTCAACGTCCTGCTGCAGATACTGGACGATGGGCGACTCACGGATGCCAAGGGGCGGACCGTGGATTTCAAGAACACGGTGGTCATCATGACCTCGAACATCGGAAGTCGTCTCCTGGTGGAAGCGGGGGCCGAAGGATTCGATGCGGTGACCGACCAAGTCCTGGCGGAACTGCGGCGGCACTTCCGGCCCGAATTTCTGAACCGGGTCGACGAAGTGGTGGTCTTCCACCCGCTCGACCGTGAGCACCTGCTTCGGATCGTGGATCTACAGCTCGAGGACTTTCGGCTCCGCCTCAAAGATCGCCGGATCGAACTCGAAGTGACCGACAGCGCCCGGCGGAAACTGGCCGAACAGGGATATGACCCTGTCTACGGCGCCCGACCTCTGAAGCGCGTGATCACCCGCGAGATCGAGACGCCGGCGTCTCGCCTGGTGGTTTCCGGCGAACTCCCGGATGACTCCAGATTGCGGGTGGACACGGGGACCGACGGCGCGTTCGAGCTGTCCGTCGTCCGCATCCCGGACGTCCTCTGAATCGGCTCGTGTACCCCGGAGCAATCGTCATGCGCGGCCGGCCCCGTGAATTTCGGCCGGCCGCGCTTGACCGCGCCGGATCCGCCGTGCATCTTTTCCCCGGGCGTTCAGCCGTTCCCCGGGAGACGGCCGTCGGTCCCGTAGAGGGAGTCTCGTGCCGGAACCCGACCGCCCATCGGGTGTCTGGAGGGTATACAGGCCTGCGTGGTCGCGGGTGGCGCGGAGCTTTTTCGCGACCCGGGAGCGGCGGGCGGTCGCGGCAGGGCCAAAGCGATCCGAAACGGAAAGGACGACAGGGACATGAATATGCAGGATTTGGATGCCGGCTGTGCGATCCCGCAATTGCTCGAGTTGTTGCCCAAAGGCGCGTTTCTCACTGTCCAGTACGGCAATCGATTGAACACGATGACCATTGGGTGGGGCGCTCAGGGGATCATTTGGACTGGCCCGGTTTTCATCGTGGCGGTCCGCAACACGCGACATACTTTCAAACTCATCGAACGTGCTCCGGATTTCACCGTCAGCCTTCCTGAAACCGACGCCTTCAAGAAAGCCCTGGCTTTCTGCGGTACCCGCTCGGGCAAGGACGTGGATAAGTTTGCGGCGTGCGGTCTGTCCACGCTGCCCGCCCGGAAGGTGGCCAGTCCGATCATCGACCTACCGGGTATCCACCTCGAGTGTCGGATCCTGCTCCGGACGCCCATGTCCCCCGAACTGATGAACATGGAGTTGTTCGAGTTTTATCCGGAGCAGGACTACCACACACTCTACTACGGGCGTATCGTCGCGGCTTACCGTCTTCTTGGGGGATGATCCCACTGGAAATAGAGATCGCTATCGAAATCGAATGCCATGGGACCTGGACACGAGAAACTTGACGTCCACCGCCTGTGATCGGGTACGTGGCTTGGGGCTACGAGAAAGCGGGTCCTTCGACCGGTATGCACCGTCCGGCCCGGGACCAGCGGCTTCGCGCCAGTCAGCCGATCCCTTTGAATATTGCCGAGGGCAACGGCAAAACGACACAAGCCGACCGGCGACGATACTTCGAGATTGTGCGCAGCGATGCAGGACGTTCCGGTGGTCGGCAAGGCCTTGGAGGAGACCGAGAGCCGTGAACGCAAGACAGAGCCGGACCGCACGGCCGCGATGCTCAGCCCGCTTGGCGGGAGCGACGGGTCCGCCTCAGGCGGACAGCGATTGGCCCCGGCGAAGAGCGACAACTCCCGCGGTTCACGCCCTCTTTTCGGCCGGGCTCTAGCCTGGTTGATTCACAAACTTCGTCGCCAGAGGCCGCAGTTTGTACGGACGTACATTGTTGCGGCAAACGTCGGGCGAGGCTGCGCCGAGACACCGTCCCGGTCGGCGGACTGCAAATGTTCTTAAGGCGCGCAAAACACGCCATGGGAGCAGGAGTGTCTCTGCAGCATTCGGATTCGGGGGGAAAAACGTCGCATGAATCTCATCTTCGTATTGTCCGACACCTTTCGCCGGGATCACTTGACCTGTTACGGCCGGCCGCCGTGGGGTTGGGACATTCATGCGCCCAACCTGAATCGGCTGGCGGGACAGTCGGTCGTCTTCGACCGTTTCTATCAGGGCTCTTTCCCGACCGGACCGACGGTCCTCGATTTCATGACGGGGCGTTTTGCGTTCCACACCATCGGCTGGGCGCCGATCCCGGCGGGGACGGCGACGCTTCAATCCACGCTGGGGCGCTCGGGCTACGTATCCATGTGCATCACCGACTGTCATCCCTATTTCCGGCCGGGGTGCAACTATCACCAAGGATTCAGCGCGTTCGAGTGGGTTCGCGGCCAACAAGCCGACAATTACCGTACTGCGCCCGTGCATGTCGCTTCGCCCTGCGCCCCGGGCAAGTGCCGCGAGTATGAGAAGCTCGTCGTCCCGCACCTGCGCAACACCGCGGGTCGACGCTGCGAGCGGGAGTGGTTCGCGCCGCGCGTGTTCCAGGCCGCGATCGATTGGCTCGAAGAAAACGCCGACCAGCACGAGAGTTTCTTCCTTTACATCCACGCGTTCGATGTGCACGAGCCCTGGGACCCGCCGCGCTATTACGTCGAACGATACGATCCGGGCTACGCGGGCGAGGAGGTGATTTTGCCCCGTTACGACCGATGCGACTACCTCACCGATGCGGAATTGAACCACTGCCGGGCCTTGTATGCGGGCGAAATCGGCCTAGTGGACCGTTGGCTGGGGATGTTGCTGGACCGGGTGAGCGACTTGGGGTTGGACGATGACACGGTTTTCGTGTTCACGGCGGACCACGGTTTCTACATCGGCGATCACGGATACATCGGCAAGCACACCGTTTTGGAGCCGACTCGAGGCTGGCCTTTGTACGACGTGATAGGCCACTGTCCGCTGCTGGTTCGCGCGCCGGGGCAGGCGCCCCGTCATGTGGACGCGCTGTGCCAGCACGTAGACCTGGCTCCAACACTGCTTGCCCTGCTCGGCGTCGAGCCGCCGCCGGGACTGCACGGTCTTAGTCTTGCTCCCGTGTTGCGCGGCGAAGCCGACAGTGTACGCGACTTCGCGATCAACAGCGTGACCTTGCCCACGAACCCCAACGTTCGTGCATACTCGACTGTCCTCGACGGTGAGTACGCCCTGCTGTACGCCGGGAACCAGGCCCCTTCCGAACTTTACCACCTGCCCTCCGATCCCCGGCAGGAACGCAACATCATCCGTGACGGACCCGGTGTGGCCCGGCGTTTGCACGAACGGTACGTGGCGGAATTGGAGGTGTTGGGTACCGACGCGCAAAAGCTCGATCTGAGGCGCGTCCGACCCACCGCCTGATTTCCCGAAACGAGAGCCGCCGCACTTGTGCTCCATTTCAGGGGTCGGGTCTCACCGGTCGGCGCTTGACCCGGGGGCGTCCGAAGGCTAAGTTCCAAGCTTCCAATCTCACTGTGCCGCGGTCCCGCCGCGAGCGACGTTGCCTTCGGAGGATTCGTTATGACTCTTGAAGAACTCCACGACAAAGTGGCCCAGGCACACAAGCGCCTGGACTACTTGAGGGGGTTTCTTTGACATCGCCGGCTGCAAGAAGAAGCTGGCCGAACTCGAACAGACCATGAGTGCACCGGGCTTCTGGGATCAGCGGGATACGGCTCAGAAGACCGTTGCCCGGGTGAGCAAGCTGCGGAACACCCTCGAGCCGTTCCGAAAGCTCGAGGCCCGAATCGAGGATTTCGCCGTGCTGGCGGAATTGGCCGCCATGGAAGAAGGCGAGTCCGAGATGCTCGAAGAGGCCGGACCGACCTGGGAAAAACTGAGCCGGGCCCTTGATCAGCTTGAACTGATGAGCTTTCTTTCCGGGCAGATGGACGCCAACAATGCCATCCTGTCCGTTCATGCCGGGGCCGGCGGCACCGAGTCGTGCGACTGGGCGAACATGCTGTTGCGCATGTACCTGCGTTGGGCGGAGCGCCGGGGCTTCACCACCGAGTTCCTGGACCGGCAGCCCGGCGACGAGGCGGGCATCAAGAGCGCCACGGTCATGATCTACGGCGAGTACGCGTACGGGAACCTCGCGTGCGAGCGCGGCGTGCATCGCCTGGTGCGAATCTCGCCTTTCGATTCCAACAAACGCCGACACACTTCATTCGCCGCCGTGGACGTGGTCCCCGAGGTGGATGAAGCCATCGACGTGGACATCAACGAGAACGACCTGCGCATCGATACCTACCGCAGCAGCGGCGCGGGCGGCCAGCATGTGAACAAAACGGACAGCGCTGTGCGGATCACGCACATTCCGACGGGCATCGTGGTCACCTGCCAGAACGAGCGGTCGCAGCACAAGAACCGCAGCACGGCCATGAAGGTCCTCCGGGCGCGCCTCTACCAGCTTGAAGAAGAGAAACGCCGCCAGGAGCAGGCTGCACTCCAGGGGAAAAAGACCGATAACGCCTGGGGCAGTCAGATCCGGTCTTATGTACTTCAGCCGTACCAAATGGTGAAAGACCTGCGAACCGGACACGAAACCAGCAACACCACCGCGGTACTGGACGGGGACATCGACGGGTTCATCGAAGCCTTTCTGCGCACTCGGAGGAGACCGCAGAATTGATCTTTCATTTCTCGCTCTACGGTTTTCTCAAGAATCAGCGGTACTTCGAGCCTTTCCTGCTGTTGGCCTTTCTCGAAAAAGGCCTGTCCTACTTCCAGATCGGATTGCTGATCGGATTCAAGTCCCTGGTGGTGAATCTGCTTGAAGTGCCCACGGGCGTGATTGCCGACGCCTACGGCAAGAGGGCCTCGATGATGGCCTCTTTTGTCGCTTACTGCCTGTCGTTCCTGTTGCTCGGCGCTTTCCGCGATGTCCGGTTGTTGGGGCTGGGCATGCTGCTGTTTGGCGTTGGCGAAGCGTTCCGGACCGGTACGCACAAGGCCATCATCTTCGATTGGCTCCAGGCCGAGGGGCGGTTGGCCGAACGCAACCGGGTGTACGGCTTTACCCGGTCTTGGTCCAAATTCGGTTCGGCTCTGAGCGCAATGGTCGCCGCAGTCCTGGTGTTTGTCACCGGGGACTACAGCCGGGTGTTTTTCTTCTCTGTGTTTCCGTACCTGCTGGGGCTGGTCAATTTCATGTTTTACCCCCGTGACCGGACGCCGAAGCGGACGGAACACGGCTTCGTCCGGCTGTTCGGCCGAGCATTGGTCCAGACTTTCCGGCGGCCCCGCCTGCGTGGTTTGTTGGCCGAAGCCGCTCTGTTCGAAGGCCCATACAAGGCCGCCAAAGACTACGTGCAGCCTATTTTGCGTACCACCGCACTGGGCCTGCCACTCCTGGCGGGCCTGGGAAATGCGCAACGGAGCGCCGTGTTGATCGGGGCCGTTTTCACCTTGCTGTACCTGCTCGAAGGGCTGGCGTCCCGGAAATCGGCGTTGTTTGTGGAACGCTGGTGCGGAGGCGAAAAACGGGCTGTGCGCGTGCTTTGGGGATTGAATACGGCGGGTTATATTGTGTTGGCGTTGGTTCTGCTCGGTCGCGTCCATACGGTGGCGATCCTCTGCTTCCTGGTTTTGGCCGTGCTTCAGAATCTGTGGCGACCGAACATGGTGGGGCGCCTGGGCACGGTTTCGGACTCCGAAAACCGGGCCACCGTGCTCTCGGTCAACTCTCAACTCGACTCCGGCTTGGCCATGATCCTCGCCCCCGTGATCGGCTGGTGCGTGGACAAGAGCAGCGGCAACCCGTGGCCCGCCGGGGCCTGGCCGGGGATCCTGGCCCTACTTGGCCTTGCGGTGGCCGGACACAATTTGCGCCGGCGTACGCGGCAGTCGTGAGCGTTTGCGAGGCCGTGGCCCCGACCGCAGGGGCGGCCTTCCCCCGGGATTGCTCTCGGAGCGCCGGTCAAAAAACACGTTCGCCGTATTCGATGGACAGACGCGACCCAACCGAACGCTCGACCTGAGAGACTCAGGTCATTGCGTCGAGCGCCGAGCGGGGCTGTGTTGAAACGCCGCCTCAGTCGGTGGGCGACGGCAATGTTCTGATGATGTGTAAAATGCGTCATCGCAGCAGATGGCTCATGCATCCGTATGAACTACGCCCTCTCGCGACGAAGTGTATGAACTGATGAGGTCAGACAGGAAAAGGGACTGAAAACCATGACCGACACTCAACTCCTCCGCAGGGCAGCCGACACGGTCCGCATTCTTTCGGCCGACGGTGTTCAAGAGGCCAACTCCGGGCATCCCGGCATGCCCATGGGGTGCGCGGACTTCGCATTCTTGCTCTGGTACAAGTTCCTGCGGCACAACCCGGACGACCCAGACTGGCTCGGTCGCGACCGGTTTGTGCTTTCTGCCGGCCACGGCTCGACTCTTCTTTATTCCCTCCTGCACCTTTTCGAGTACGAGATGCCGCTGGCCGAACTCAAGCGTTTCCGGCAGTGGGGCAGCCTCACCCCGGGCCACCCGGAGCACGGCCACACACCCGGCGTCGAGGTCACGACCGGCCCGCTCGGCAGCGGTTTCGTCACTGCGGTGGGCATGGCCATGGCGGCCAAGCAACTCGCGGCGCGCATGGGCGAGGACGAACTCTTCGATCAGCGCATGTTCGTGCTGTCGAGTGATGGATGCATGATGGAGGGTTGCACCCACGAGGCGGCCTCCCTGGCCGGGCACCTGGAACTGGACAATCTGGTCGTGTTCTACGACGACAATCGCATCACTATCGAAGGCAGTACCGCCCTGGCGTTCAGCGAGGACGTGGGAAAACGTTTTGAAGCTTACGGCTGGCACGTGCAGCACATCGACGGGCAGGATGCCCGGCAGATCGATGCGGCCCTCGCAGAGGCGGTCGCCTGCGCCACGAAGCCGAGCCTGATCGTCGGCAGGACCACCATCGGTTACGGTGCACCCAACCTGGCGGGCAGCCACAAGACGCACGGAGCCCCGCTGGGCGCGGAGGAAATGGCCGCACTTCGTCGAAACCTTGGGTTCCCGGATCAGCCGTTCCACGTACCGCGCGAAGTTCGCGAAATGTGTCACGGCCGGGCCGAAGAGCTGAGAGCGGAGGCCCGGGCCTGGAACGCCCGTCTCAAGACCTTCCGGGGCGCCCAACCCGAAAAAGCCGGACTGCTCGACCGACTGCTTGCCCGGCAAGTCCCGGAGAACATCCTCGACGAACTGCTTTCCGCCATTCCGGACAAACCCACCGCCACCCGGTCGAGCGGCGGTGCCGTGATGCAACGCGTCGCTGCATTGGTTCCGGCATTCTGCGGCGGGGCGGCCGACCTGGCGCCTTCGACCAAGACCTATCTGACCGACGAAGCCGACTTCACCGCCACCGAACGGGCCGGCCGGAATTTCCACTACGGCGTCCGCGAATTCTGTATGGGATTATGCTCCAACGGAATGGCCCTTTATGGCACGGTCTTGCCCTTCGCCGCGACCTTCACCGTGTTCAGCGACTTTATGAAGCCCGCTTTGCGTTTGGCGGCCCTGCAAGAGCTGCCTGTCGTCTTCGTGTTTACGCACGATTCCATTTTTGTGGGTGAGGACGGCCCTACGCATCAACCGATTGAGCATCTGGATATGTGTCGCTCCATTCCGGGTTTGACCGTGATTCGTCCCGCGGAGTCACATGAAGTGGCCCATGCCTGGGCCGCAGCTTTGCAGCACGCCGAGGGGCCCGTGGCGCTCTTTCTGACCCGCCAGACGGTCCGGAACTTCAGCCCCGACCAAGCCGCTCGAATCGATTTGGCTCGGGGCGCCTACGTCCTCAGCGAGGACCACGACTTCGAGCTGGTGCTCATTGCCACCGGTTCGGAGGTGTCGCTTGCACTCGAAGCCGCCGCGTTGCTGCGCCGGGACGGGATTGCCGTCCGCCTCGTGTCCATGCCGAGCTGGGAGCTGTTCGACCGTCAGGACAAAGCTTATCGCGATGCCGTGTTGCCGCCCGACTGCCGAAAACGAGTGGCCGTCGAGGCGGGGACCACGTTCGGCTGGGAGCGATACGTGGGGTTGGACGGACTGACCCTCGGTGTCGATCGCTTCGGCGATTCGGCCCCTGCCAAGATCTTGGCCGAGAAGTATGGATTCACACCCGAGTCGGTTGCGGCGCGGGTCCGACGGTATCTCGGTCGGGCATGACTGTTCGAGGACAGTCCGAGAGCGGCGCAGCTCTGACAATCGGGAACTTTCTCGGAATGTCCTCTTGTCCGCTCCAGCTCGAATGGGTATAATGAGACTTCTGCAATCGGTGTAAGAAAGAAGCAACCGCTCTGCTGTCCCTACCAGCACCATCGTGTGCTCGTACGCGTGAATCGCGCCGGGTTCACGAACTCGATCTCCGTCACCCCGGTGGGATTCGGCCGCAAGTATTGTGTCCCGTCGAGCGGGGTCGAGGTCGCGCGTCGAGGGACCCGCTGTGGCGGTTGCGCGTTTTTTGCGAGGTCAACCCAAAAAGGAGAAACTGGAATGCGCAAGTCCCGGAGTCGCTTCACTCTGATCGAACTGCTCGTGGTGATCGCCATCATCGCCATCTTGGCCAGCATGCTCCTGCCGGCTCTGCAGAAAGCCCGCGACAAGGCGCTTCAGGCCAGTTGTACGGCCAATGTGAAACAACTGATGCTGGCCATCACCATGTACTCGCAGGATTTCGAATCGTTGCCCTACGGCTACGCGGACGGCGTAGGGGGCTGGGAAGTGGTAACCCAGCCCTATTTCACGGACACCAAGATTCTGGTCTGTCCGAGCCAGAAAAGTGCCCCGCTCGGATACGCCTGGAGCTATCCGCACATGCCCTATCGGACGATATATCCGACGGTTGCGGCATCGCTCAGCTACTGGAAACGCCCGTCTGAAGTCATGGTCATCGCCGACAGAAACACCGCCCATCCGATCGGTTGGAGTCGATTCATGTACTGCCCGTTCGAGAGCTATTCTCCAACCATGTGGGCCGCGCCCTATTACGCCAATGTGGGAGTCGTCCATAACGACGGCGCAAACATCGGCTATCTCGACGGCCATGTGAAATGGCGCAAGCGCGAGAGCATCCGGAGCGGTACGCAAGCCCAGTATCTCTGGGGCCATCAAAACAACTGACGCTCGCTTGCCCGGCGATTGCGGTCGCACAGCACCCGCCCGATCAAGTGAGTCCTTCGCCGTGGCGGTGGGCGAAAGTCGGTGTTCTCCCGAACCCCGATCTCCGCATCCCGAGAAGCTTCCATGAACACCATCCTGATCGTTTTGGACACTTGGCGGCGAGACCACTCCGGGGCCTATGGCAATCCCTGGATCCATACCCCGAACATCGACCGGTTTGCGGCGCAGGGCGCCGTGTTCGAAAACGCCTACATCGGTTCGTATCCGACCTTGCCGTGTCGGCGCGACATTCTCACCGGACGCTTTGAATTTCCCCGGCGGGGTTGGGGCGGGCTCGATTTCGACGACCTGACGTTGCCGGCCGTGCTGGGCGCCGCGGCAAAGACCTCGTACTTCATCACGGACGTTTACCACCATTGGGGCCGAGACGCCGGCAGTTATTGGCGCGACTTCACCGGCTTCGACTTGGTCCGGGGCCAAGAGAGGGATGGCTTTATCACCGATTCGGACGTCGAGTTCGGCAGGCGGGCCCTCGACTATCCGGACCACGTACGACCCGACGAACCGCACCGCCGAAATGCCATCCGCCTGCGACGCGATGAGGAAGACTGGTTTTGCGCCCAGGTTTTCCGCCGGGCTGCGCGATGGATCGAGCACCACGCCGGGCACGACGACTTTTTTCTCATGATCGACTCGTTCGATCCACACGAGCCTTGGGACGCTCCCAGACACTATATCGATCTTTATGCGGACACCGACTTTGCCGGCAAGGAGTATGTGGTGGCGCCGTACGCGCCGGTTGCGGGGCGGCTGACCGAGGCCGAACTGAGACGGACCCAAGCGCTGTATGCCGCCGAAGTCACTCTAGTGGACCGGTGGTTCGGGTATTTTCTCGACCGGGTCGAGCGGCTCGGACTGCTCGACAACACCTTGATCATCCTGACCAGCGACCATGGCACGCACAATGGCGATCACGGCCGGACCGGAAAAAACTGGGTGCTGTGGGACGAGATTTCGCACATCCCTTTGATCATCCGTCACCCCCGGTCCAGTCGAGGACGGCGGCTCGGGCAGTTCGTCCAGCCTGTGGACTTTTTTCCCACACTCTGCGACGCGGTCGGGGTGGTCTCGCCTGCCGGTCTGCATGGCCGCAGTCTGATGCCCTTTCTCGAAGATCCCGACGCCCCCGATCCGCGCGGCTCCGTGCTTTTCGGCGAGTTCGGGCAGGCCGTTTATTTGTGCGACGGCGACTATTTTCTGGTTCAGGGCGTCAGTGCCCCGGAGGCCCCTTTCTTTTCCTATTCGATCATCAAGAGTAAATGGGCCTCGGACGATTGGGGGCCTTTCGACGGCGTCCGCCGTCGGGTGGGGCCCAAGAATGCTCGTCCCAATCCCGAGCGCGCCGGCACGTACCTTTATCACCTTCCCGACGATCCCAAACAAGAACATGACATTGCGGACTCCGCACCGGAACAGCTCCGCCGAATGCAGGAACTGCTGGCGGACGGCTTGCGGGAGATTCAGGCCCCGGCCGAGTTGTTCGGGCGTTTCGGCTTGGCTTGAACAACCGAGCGGGGTCGACCCCCAAAGCTCGCTGAGGGGCGCAAGTGGAACATGCGCATTGGTTGATTTGTGAGCCATGTTTCCCTCTGCCGCCGGCCGGCGGACCCCGCACCCGCCGGGATCGTGCTCCCTTCCCGGGGGGCGCAATCAACGCACCAGGGGGGAGCGCATCGCGAGCCCAACAAAGCGGCAGGCTTTCTTGATGGGGCGTGGAACGGCTGGGGCGTGGCGGGCAGGCGTATTCTGTCGGGGGGGGCGTAACTTGGCCCGATTCGGCGATGGCCTCCGGCGGGCAAGGTGCTGTGGGGCGGGGAAATCCCGGGCGTGGATTGAAACAGCGGAAGCAAGGCGCGCCTTGGAACGTCTTACCCCCCGGGGTGTCCCCTCACGGCGCACGGGGCGTCGGAGGGCGCGGCTGTTGGCTGCAGGCACTCGCGCTCGCAGCAAGCCGGTATTCCCGTTGCAGAGAGTCGATCAGCGTTTTCACGGACACGATTTCCGAAACGCGATGCACATTGGCGCCGGCGAACGCGAAGCCTTCGCGCAGCTTTCCCCGCACGGCGTTCAGCAATGCCTCGGCGATGCAGTAGGGGGTCTTGGTGCTGTCGCAATTGATCAGACAGCGAAACGGACAGCGCACGGGGACCCGTTCGCCTTTCTCGATACTGTCTACAAATTCGTTGCGGATGACCCGCCCCGGCAGGCCAACCGGACTGTTGATGATTCGCACATCTTCTTCCTTGGCCGCGAGATACGCTTCTTTGAAAGCTTGGTCCGCATCGCACTCGTCGGTGGCGACAAAGCGGGTCCCCATCTGTGCCCCGGCGGCGCCCGCAGCGATTATTTCGTACACATCCTGGCCCGTGTAGATGCCGCCGGCTGCAATAACCGGGATTTGGCGATTGCACTTTTCTTCGTACGGCTTAACGGCTTCCAGCACGCCCGAGAGCAGGGCCTTCAGGTTCTGCGACGGATCGTCGATCTGCTCACGCCGGAACCCCAGGTGTCCCCCCGCCAGAGGGCCTTCGAGAACGAAGGCGTCCGGCAAGTAATTGAAAGAACGGAGCCACCGGCGGCAAATCAATGCGGCCGCACGACCGGACGACACGATCGGAACCAGCTTGGTCTTGGCGCCCTCGGTCAAGTAGCGCGGCAGGTTCAGGGGCAGGCCGGCTCCCGAAAAGATAATGTCAACTTTTTCACGAATGGCGGTTTCGACCAGATCGGAGAAATTGGTCAGTGCCATCATAATATTGACGCCGAGAACGCCGCGGGTTTTCTCGCGGACCTTTCGGATCTCGTCCGTCAGCACTTCGATATGCGCTTTGCGCGCCGATTTTTCCGTTCGCAGCATCGCGAGGCCGACACTTGCGAGCACTCCAATCCCGCCTTGTTCGGCGACGGCTGCCGCTAAACCCGAAAGAGAGATCCCAACGCCCATGCCGCCTTGGACGATGGGAACCGAGCACGTCAAATCGCCGATTCGCAGAGCGGGCATATCCATCTATGAACGAGACTCCGAGTACCGTGAACAAGTGTTGAACGCATGGAATAGAAGCAGTTTGAACTATAGCACGTTCCACGGCAAATACTCCCTCGCGCGATTGTGTTTCCGCCGGTCGGCCATTCTGCGTCCAGGATCTCGCCGTGATTGAAGGCCGCCGTCGAGGCACACGGGCGTCCAATGCGGTGTAAAAAAAGCGTGACTTTCCCAAGCGCCGTCTCGTGCCGTTGCTGTTGTCCTCCACGGCGGTCGAACCGGGGAACAGGCTTGTGCTTGCAGCCGTCCGCTCAGCGGACTATAGTACAGGTCAACTGCTCAAGTTCACGGGCCGGGGCCGATCTTTGTTGGTGGCCTTTGGTTCCCCGTTTCCGGCGGGTCGGTGTCGGCCCTCTACAGACGGTCCCTTGAACATCCGGTGCGGACCGGGGTGGGCCAGTCGTGTTTTGCCGTGTTGCGAACTTCACATTTTTGCAGGTGTTCTATGGCGATCGATCCGAAAACTCTGGAAGCTGCGCTGGCCAAGATTCCCGACAAATGCATCCTGGTGAACGCGGCGTCCCGCCGTGCCGCCGAACTGTCTCGGGGCGCGCGTCCGTTGGTTCCCGTGTCCCCCCAGGACGAGTTGAGTTACCTGGATATCGCCCTGCGCGAACTTGCCGACGAGCGCATTCTCGTCAAGATTCCCGAGGACTGATTCCCCGGCCCCGACCGTTCTCCGGCGTCGCGGTCGGTTCATCCATCCGTCGCGGCCGGCTACCCTCATCGGCCTTTGTCGGGGGGGAGGCTCGGGCGGTCCGACAGCGGTCGCCCGGATTGGAAGGGCCCCCTCTCGGATGGTTATCACTTCGAATCTCGACCTTGCCTCCTTCTGCCGCGAATTGATGGGCCGCCATTGGTGTGCGCTGGACACGGAGTTCACGTGGACGCGCACTTACCTGCCTCGATTAGGTCTGATCCAACTTGGGACACCCGACAGGGCGGTTGCGGTGGATATGACCCGCATTACCGATCCGGGACCGCTCCGGTCGGTCTTTTCCGCGCCCAACCTGATCAAAGTCGTCCATGCCCTGGATCAGGACGCCCGGATCATCTCCCGTGAATGTGGTGTCCTGCCGATTCCGATCCTCGACACCCAAATTGGCGCCGGCCTGTTGGGGTTGGGCGAGCAAATCGGTTACGCGGCCCTGATCCGGCATTTCCTGAGCATCGAGGTGGACAAGACGGAACAATTCACCGATTGGGTTTCCCGCCCGTTGCGTCCCGAGCAGATTGCGTACGCTTTGGACGACGTGAGGCACCTTGCAGAGACCTATCCATTGATGGTGGACGAATTGGAACGCTTGGGCCGTCTCGCCTGGGTCTTGGAGGATTCTGCCGAGGCTGCCGTGCATTCCGCGGCCCCCGACCCCGTCGGCGCCGCGCTCTTGCAGACGGTCCGGGGCTGGGGGCGTCTGGACCCGGCCGCCGCGTACGTCCTCGGCGAGCTGGCACAGTGGCGCGAAGATGTCGCCCGGCGCGAAGACTGCCGCCCCCGGCGCATCATCCCGGACGCCGTGCTCCTGCGTGTGGCCGGTGGCCGTCGCGTTCGCGACGCGGACTTGGCGGGCATGTGGCGTTCGCAAGCGCGAAAGGTGCGGTCGTTCCTGCCCGAGGCGGCACGAGTGGCGGCGTCCGCAAGGGCCCGTATCGCGACGGGCCAAGCAGACTTGCCGGAACGACATACGGTGTTGCGGATGAGCCCCTCCGAGAAGAAAGCGTTTGCCGTTGCGTGGGCACGTCTCTCGAAGACGTCCGTCCGATTGGGCGTGCCGCGGTCGTGCCTGGCCACCCGCACGGAGGTGGAAGCGTTGGTACGGTCCGCCGGTCGCGGGACGCGAGAACCGGAGTCGCGTCTGCTCCGAGGCTGGCGCCGGGACGAATTCGGTGTGGCGGTTTACCGTGAACTTACGCGCCGTCTGGGCGCCGACGTGCTGCCTGCCGTAGGGACAGTCGCCGCTGACCCGGGCGTGGAGGGGCGGCGGGACTGCAGTCGCGGGAACAGGAGAACCGAACGATGATGCGACCTCTGTTCTTGGTCGGTTTTCTGGTGGCGCTTTCCCTGGCCTTGGTGCGACGTGCCCACGGTGGTGCGTTGCGGCCGCACGGTTGGCTCGAATTGATCGGGCGTGCGGCGCGGGTGGTCGATGGGAACAACTTTCGTCTTCTGGACGGAAAAGGTGTCGAGCACCAAGTGCGATTACTGGGGGCCGAAACCCCGGAATTGAGCCAGCCGTACGGGCTTCAGGCCAAGAAATTCCTCGAAAAGGCGTTGGCGGATCGGGAGGTGCGGATCGTGCATCGCTTTTTCGATGGGCGGGGGCGCCTGTTGGGGCGTGTGTATGTGGGCAAACAATGGATTAACCTGCAGCTGGTGGAAAAAGGGTTGGCATGGGCGCGTCCCGATTCGTCCGCGGAATTGCGGCGGGCCATGGAGAAAGCGCGGGTTGCAAAGATGGGGTTATGGTCCCGGGAGCACCCCATTCCTCCCTGGTTTTGGCGTCGTGGGTCACGGGTGTACCGGGAGGGGATGGAAGATGCGCCGCTGCCGCGGGAAATGCCGTATGCGCCGAGTTCGAACGACCGTGTATTGCTCGGCGTCGGGTATTGAGCCGTGAGGCCCAATGCGGTTGACTTTTCCGCCACCGGAATGTGGGAGGCGCCTCCGAGCGGCGACCCCCGCCCACCTGACTCAACCGTATTGCCGTCAGCCCGAGCCCGATGAATTCCGGGACGTCGCGGGGAAAGGGCGCAGCCTGTTATTGTTCTTGCCGCGCGCCGAGCGAGCGCGCGAGCCGCGCTCACTCGTTTAGGGGTGCTTTTTCTGTGCTTACAGCGGGTGAGAACACCGTGGCCGATCGCGGCGGGACGCGCACCCGCACTTGGCCGGTTTCAACTGAGGTCTCCGGGCCGGTCATCCATGTGCGAAGCTTCGGGGGGCAATTCAGACGCACGTCCTGCGGCCTGTTTGCGAAGTTCGCGACCACCACGACGGGACCGCCGGCAGGCAAGGTGACCGCGACCGCGACTGACGTGTCTGCCGGGACCGTCTCGAGCAGCCGCGATTCGGCAGCGCACGCCCGGGTAGCCAGCGCGTCGCCTGCAACCAGGACGAAAGCCAATCGTCGGAGTCGATCCCCGGCTCGGAACGTTTCCGGGCCGAAATGTTCGTCCCAGGCGATCCGTTCGCAGAGCAGGCTGGCCCAAGGTGCATTTCGGGCCGTGACGTCGTGAATTGTCAGACGGTCGTTCCCGAGGCAGACGAGTCCGAGCTTCCCGTCGACATTGAGCCAGGGCGTGACTGCCGCGATCTTGTGCGGTGTGCCGCCGACGCCCCGCAGTCGGGTGTGGCCGCCCGACCAAGTCAGTGTGCGGCTGTTGCCGTTGAATATGTCGTTCGGCAGGCGGAAATCGAGTCCGGCGCGGCCGTCGACGATGATGTCGCGGTTTGCGACGCAAAAGTCGATCAGAACCGCCGCGCCGTGGGTTGGCAGCGCGGCGAAACAGAGGGATCGAGTTGCTGCAACGGTCCCGCGAATTCGGTGTTGGATCACGCCGGCGGTGGTGAAGGCGACGGGGCCGAGGCGCTCCCGGTGCTCGACGGTACGTTCTCGGAGGTTTTCCCCACGAATGCGGAGGCTGCCGAGCAGATTGTCCGGCGCCCATTCCGCCATATCGTCGCAGCCTGCCGGGACAAATATTCCCATTTGGTGGACGCGGTCCAGCGTGCGCCAACTGAAGGCGGCGAATGCCTTGGGCGTTCGCGCCAGAGTCCATTCGCAACTGCGACTCGAGAAAACGCCAGTCACGCTTTGCTGGAAGCTTTCGGGCGTCGAAGGGGCAATCAAAAGGCGGCCGCGGTGCATGAGTCGGCACAGGGCCAGCAGACAGGCGGCGTCGGTCTCATACTCGGACGGCCAGCCGCGTACCGCGTCGTGAGTGAACCTGTCGCCGAAAAAGCCGCCGTCCCCGTTGCCGCGTTGCTCCCATTCGAAGGTTCGGAAGCGCTGCCTTTCGAGCAGGCGCGCGTCGGCGTCGCCGAACTCGTTTCCGAGGAGAACGAGGGGCGGCATAACAAAATAGAGGCCGTAAGCATACCGTGCCCAGTCTTTGCCGCCGAGGTACGCGAAGCGACCGTTGTACAGAGCGGTGTGGCGGATCGTATTCCAAACATCCCGGAAATGGTGAAAAAGGGCCTGCGGCGGCCGACGTCCGGTGCGGACATAGGCATTCCACGCCCAAGTGAGAGAGTGTAGAGGGCAAGCCATGTAACCGAAATGATATGCGCCATGGTTTTCGATGGTGAATTCCGGGTGAACGTTCTGGGTATAGACTTGGTCTCGCACCGGCCGGCCGTCCACGAGGGTCGCGTCGGTGCGGTCGGCGGCCACGGAGAGAGTGTTGATGAAAAACTCGCGCGCTTTCCGTTCCCAGGCGGAGGCGTGCGGATGCTCGGGGTAGAGACCGGAGGCCCACGCCAGGATTTCGCTGTCCCACGCGTTTTCCTCGGCCTTGGTGTCGTTCCGCAGACCCGACGGTGCCGGCCGTGCCAAATGCCGGTCCGCTTCGTGGGTGACGACCCGTTTTACAGCGGCCTTCTCTCGGGGGGACAGTCGATCCCCGAGCAGTTGGACGCCGGCCGCCATCTTGGCGGTCCACCAGGCGGATTGCCAGTGGTTTCCCCAGGGCTTGCCGTTATTGCAGGGCAGGTCTCCGCTGACGTGAGTACGGGTCATGTATCGAATGGCGGCACGGGCGTGGTGCAGCAGGTCGTCCCGGCTCACGCCGCTGGGCGTCGGATCGTACAGGGCGTCGGTGGCCAGCAGACAATAGACGAAGACGAAGTTCGCCAGTGTCCGGAGGCTGTTCTCGCCGTTGCCGCCCTGGCCGAACCAGCCGAGTTTCGGGTCGCCGCGGTAGCCGTCGTGCCAGCCGCGTTCGGCCCATAGCGGGAAGCGATTCAGGACGATCATATAATCGGACGGCGCGGGAAAGGTGGGGGCCGTCGGATCGGGCTTACGGGAAAAACGGCGCTTGCGGGTCAGGCGGGTTGCGGAGTCCGCAAGGCGCTCGATTCGGGGCAGGACGGCCACCAAGGCTTCCGGGGAGACCGGGCCGGGCTTTTCGAGCGACACCCGGAGCTGAGCGAATGTGCGTTCGAATTGTGTCGCTTCGGCTTCGAACCCGTTTCGGCGCAAAGCGGCAACGCTTTTCTCCATCCGTTGTTCGAGCACGGGCGCCAGTCGGGCGACTTCACGCCGGGCGGCGGCCGTGCGTCGCCTGTCGGCGTCGGGCGGCGGCGCCTCTTCGACCGTAACGGCAAACAGCGTCAAGGACACGGCGGGGTCCCGGTCGTCGAGCACGAGCCACGTCAGGACGCGGCTCCGCTGCGAGTCGGGGACGTCGATGGCGAGCACATCGGCATGGGGGCCGGCGCGGCCGGGGCCCCGGGCAACCGCCAAGGCGGCACCTGTCGCCGTGTGCCGAACCCAGTCGTCGATCTCGATCCCGGCGCGCAACATTTTGCGGAGTTCGCTGCCGTCGTCGAACCGGAGCGTGACATCGCCGAGAGGGGTGCCGCGTTCCGGGCCGACCCAGCCGCCGGCCAAGCCGAGGACGTACACCCGGCGCACTCCGGCGCGGAAGATCGGGACCCGGAAGCAGTCCGGAAAATCGTTTTTTCTTCCGCCGGTTACGATCAGGCTTTTATCGTTGTTTCCGGCAGGATCGAGGATCCGAAACGGCACCGAGATTTCTCTTCCTCGGCGGGACGGCACAGCCACTTTCAGCACGCCCGGTTTCAGCCAGCCGAAGTCCTCGGCTTCTCCACGGTAGAAAGGAGCGTGCAGGTGGGAGCGGTTGAAGACCGCCGACAGGTCGCAGGACGTGTATTGCGTGACGGGTTCCGCTTCAGACGGAACGAGGCAGGCAAGAGCGGCGGCCGCCAGGATTTGCTGCGTGAGCGCCGGTGCGGCTTTCTGCTTCCCGAATCGATGCCGGTTCGGCGGCATGACGTGTTCCCCTTTTCGGGGACGCAGGGCGTCAGAGTCCCCATGCGAATTGGTGGGCCGGTACGGATTGCCGGAGTTGCTTCGAGAAATCGGTGCGTTGTTCGATGTGCTTTCTGGCGCCGGCGGCCGCCGAAGCGTCCCCGACGAACACCGCACCGACCAAGCGGCTGTCGTGGAAAACGAAACGGTAATAGGCTATGTCGTACTCTTCCTCCAAGACCATGTAACTGCCGTCTTCGGGTTCGACCTGTCCCATACTGACCAAGTCGAGCCCCAGAACTTTCAGGGGGTTGGATCTGGGGAGGCCGCCGAACTCGACGCCCAGGCCCGCGGCGTTCATGCCGGCAATACTGCCCTGGTACCGGGCCGCGGCCCAACTGCCGTAGAGCAGGCCCCGGTGTTCGGCGATGTCGCCGGCGGCGAAGACGTCCGGGTGCGAAGTTCGCAGATGATAGTTCACGACAACCCCCTTACTGACCTCGATCCCGACGCGTCGGGCCAAATGGCTGTTGGGGCGGACCCCGGTGGCGCGGCACCGGCGTGAACGCAGGCGCAGTTCAGGCATTTCCATGCGGCGGGTTCAGCGGTTTCCTGCGGTGCCGGTTCCGCCACTTGCGGTTCGAAATCGGCTTTGCCCGCGCCGCGCCGGCCGTAACCGCAGACGGTGCATTGCCAGGAAGCGCTTGTTTCAGACATGGGTGGGCCCGTTCTCGGTTCGGGGTTCACTCCGAGTCGTTGGGAACGCCCTGTGCGGCGTCCGCGAGGGTCGGGCCGAGGCGGTCCGCCTGGAACACGACCCGGACGGTGCCGTAACACAATGCCAGGGTTGCAAAGAACGTGGACCCCAGGGCCTTGAGAAAGGGGAACGCGCCCAACAGCAGCGTGATCCATGCCAGGAGCGCCCACTGGGGGGCGCGGTTTCGCTCGAACGGCGTGGCGTCCGGGGCGAGGGTGCGGCCCGCGAGCAGCCCGAACGGCAGAAGCAGGAGCAGGTGATGCGTGGTCAGGGAAACCTCGCTGAGAAAGAGCATGCACAGCGGGACGCTGGCGAACAGGGCGGCGTCCCGGGAAGCGGACGCACCGCCCCGGTTGCCGAACCTGATCCACAGGGCCAGCATTCCAAGTCCCGCCGCAGCCCGGAGCAAGGCCGCAATGCGCGCCGCGGCGCCCATGGAGATACTCAGAAAGTTGACTTTGAACCAATGGTGATCGAACATTCCCTTGCCGGCGTCTACCGGGGTGAGGTACCGGAAGACGACCGCGGTCATGGACTGATTGGCCGAGCGGTAGGAACTGGAGATGAAGCTGGTTGCGCCGCCGGAGTGGTAGGGGGCCACCACGTTTTCGATCCAGGAACGATACAGGGCGGTGGTACGGGGAAGTCCCCAGACCGCCGCCGGAACCAGTACACAGAGGACGAGACCGCCGGCCGCCATGCCGGCGGCGGCACGCCACCATTTTCGGCAGCACAGAAGAAACCCGCCGTAAACGATGGGGATGACCTTCAGAGAGGCGGCAAAAGAGAGAGCGATTCCAGCGGCGACCTGTCGGCGGCGCGGCCCCAGGAGCCAGTATCCGCCCAAAGCCAGCGGGAAGAGGACGAACACGTCCGTTTCGCAGCGGAACATGGTGTCGATAAAGAGCGGTGAAAGGGCCACCCACAGCAAAACGACAAAGCGGAATGGCGGCGAATCGCTCCGCGTGGTCACCCGTGCCCAAAGTTGAACGGAGGCGGTGTAGAGCACGAGAGACAACAGTCCGAACAGCCCGCCACCCACGGCCATGCCGACAGGCGTGGCACCGAAGGCTGCAAACGGGAGGAAAAGGATGCCGAAAAGGGGCGGGTAGGCCCGGATATGCCCTAGGTCGGCATAGGGGTCCGCTGTGCCGAGGACGCACTTCAGGGAGATCTCCTGGAAACCGTCGAATTCGCTGGAACCCCAGCCCGCGCGCCGGACGGTCACGGCGAGAAGCACCAGACCGAGGAAAAGGAAGAGGTTCCGGATAATCTTCCGATTCCGAGGGGTTTCGGTCCAGGCCAGCCAAGCCAGCGGCGCGGTTTCCGCAGGTTTTTTCGGGGGAGATGGCATTCGGGGGGCCGTCCTTCGCATTGTGTCCGCGGGTCGCCTGGGGGCGCGTACGCGCCTTGGGCGGTCACCCGCGCAAGCCTCGAGGTGCGCGAATTAAAGGAGCGCACGGTTCGGGAATCCATGGAGATCATCCCGCCGGCCCAGATGGCCGTGTGTCCCGGCAGGCGAACCGAGACGTTGTCAACGAGCCTTCCAGTGCGCATGTTCCACTTGCGCGCTCCGGCGAACCGGCCCCTCGTCGCCGCACGTGCGCGCGGCTGTGCCGTCTTCGCCGGAGGCCGCGGCGGGGCAAGAGGATGCCTCAGGGGAGCCGGGCCGCGATGGCTTCTCGAGAATCGAAGCGTTGCGGGGCCGCCCTCCCGGCGGCCGAGGCGTCTCGACTGCCGGCATCCTCGGACCCGGGTGTGTCACGGGGGATCGACTCATTCCCACTCGATGGTGCCGGGGGGTTTGGACGTGATGTCGTACACGACTCGATTGACCCCGTGGACCTCATTGGTGATTCGCGTGGCGATGGTTTCCAGTAGGGCGTGGGGCAGGTGGACCCAGTCAGCGGTCATTCCGTCGGTGCTGTGGACGACCCGGAGGGCGACAGCATTCTCATAGGTTCGGCCGTCGCCCATGACGCCCACGGTCTGCACCGGAAGCAGCACGGCGAAGCTTTGCCAGACGCGGCGGTACCAACCGGCGGCTTTGATTTCCTGGATGACGACCCGGTCCGCCTGTCGGAGGATTTCCAGCCGTTCGCGAGTGACTTCGCCAAGCACCCGCACGGCGAGTCCCGGCCCCGGGAATGGTTGTCGCCAGACGATTTCATCGGGCAGGTCGAGTTCTTTGCCCAAGGCGCGGACTTCGTCCTTGAAAAGCATCCGAAGCGGCTCGACGAGTTCGAACCCGAGTTTTTCGGGCAGACCGCCCACGTTGTGATGGCTCTTGATGACTTCGGCGTGTTGTCCGATCCCGGAGCTTTCGATCAAATCCGGGTAGGTGGTGCCCTGGGCCAGGAACCGGATGCCGGGTATGTCGGCGGCGGTTTCGCGAAAGACATCAATGAAAAGATGACCGATGATCTTGCGTTTCATCTCCGGTTCCGTCACGCCTTCGAGTTGGTCCAAAAACCGGTCCGCCGCGTCCACGAAACGAACATCGAGCCGGTGATGTCGCCGAAAAGTCTCGAGCAATCGTTCCGCCTCGCGGTGCCGCAGCAGGCCGTTGTCCACGAAGATGCAAGTGAGGTTGGCGCCGATGGCCTGGTGCAGGAGTGTGGCGGCCACGGAGCTGTCGACCCCGCCGCTGAGTCCGCAAATCACGCGGTTTTCGCCCACCTGCGCCCGGACGTCTTCCAGGGTTTGCCGGAGGTACGCTTTCGGGGTCCAATCTCCCCTGCACCCGCAAATACGGCGGGCGAAATTGCGGATGATGCGCTTGCCGAACTTGGTATGGACCACTTCCGGGTGGAACTGGACGCCCCAAATCGGGCGCCGGTCGTGGGCCAGGGCGGCGCATGGGACACTGTTGCTGCGCGCCACCACATGAAAATTCGGGGCCGGTCGTTCGACTTCGTCGGCATGGCTCATCCACACCCGGAAGCGATTGGGGAGCCCGGCGAAGAGGGGATCTTCCCGAACGACTTCGAGTTCGGCGCGGCCGTACTCGCGCGACCCGGAGCGGCGGACTTCACCGCCGAACCGGCGGCTCATCCATTGCAGTCCGTAGCAGATGCCCAGAATGGGGATGCCGAGGTCGAAGATACGGGGATCGCAACCCGGAGCATCCGGATCGTGGACTCCGGCCGGTCCGCCGCTGAGGATCAGGCCGGCCGGTCCTTGGGCGCGGACGTCCTCGACATCGATGGCCGAGTCGACGATTTCGGAGTAAACCCGGGCTTCCCGTACGCGGCGGGCAATGAGCTGCGTGTATTGGGAGCCGAAGTCCAGGATCAGAATACGCTGGTGCTGAAATCGCGCCATGATCAGTGGTTTCTTGCTGTGCCGAACGCAAGCACTCGCACGTCGGGCGTTTCTTCCCGCACTCTCTGTGCAGGTCAATGTTGTGGGCCATGAAAAAACCGGGACCGTGTCGAATCGGTTTTCTCCGCCGCCGGGGACGCACACACCTCCGGAGGGCGCGTCTTGGCGCTTTTGGTGCGACGCCGGGCTTCAGGTGGCAATGTTGGCTGCAAGGGGGTCCGTGTTTGCGGCCATCCGCCCGGTTCGAGGGTGGCGGCCCCGAGTGTGGCGGTGCGTCACGCCCCGGCGATGAGGTCCCGGAAACGCCGGAACAGGTATTGTGCGTCATGGGGCCCCGGGGCCGCCTCGGGGTGGTATTGCACCGAAAAGAGGGGTTCCGTCCTGTGTCGGATCCCCTCGACAGTCTGGTCGTTGAGATTCAAGTGCGTCACTTCGACATGGGCCGGATCGAGTGAATCCGGGTCCACCGCGAAATTGTGGTTTTGGGAGGTGATTTCCACTTTGCGCGTTTGGAGATCCATGACCGGGTGATTGCAGCCGTGGTGTCCGAACTTGAGCCGGAACGTCCGCCCCCCGAGCGCCAGGCCGAGCAACTGGTGCCCGAGGCAGATTCCCCAAATGGGGACCCTGCCGATTAAGGCGCGAATGTTCTCTATGGCGTACTTCACTGCGGCCGGATCGGCGGGGCCGTTGGACAGGAAGACGCCGTCGGGGTTCAGGCGCAGGACGTCTTCGGCCGAGGCCGAGGCCGGGAGCACGGTAACCGCCATACCGTGTTGGCGGAGCCGTCGGAGGATGTTCCATTTGATGCCGAAATCCCAGGCGGCAATGGTGAGGTCCGGCTCGGGCAGAGAGGAATCGACAACGCCCCACGAGCACGTCAGGTCGCCGTGCGGGTCCCAGGCAAAAGCCGTGTCGACGGTGACCCGTGCCGCATAGTCCTGGTTGTCGAGGCCGCTCCAGCTCCGGGCCCTGGCGACGGCCCGGCTTTCGTCTATTTCTCCGCTGGTGCAAAGGAAACCTTTTTGGGTCCCGGCGACGCGGAGTTTGGTCGTGAGCGCCCGGGTGTCGACGCCTGCTATGGCCGGAATGCCTTCTTCGCGCAGATAGCGGTCCAACGGGGTCGTGGCCCGCCAGTTGCGAGGCGGGTTCAATTCGTGGACAATGAATCCGTTTGCAAAGATGCGCCGGGACTCGATGTCGTCCAAGTTTACGCCGGTATTGCCGATCTCCGTGTAGGTCATTGTGACGATTTGGCCGTGATAAGAGGGGTCGGTCAGGATTTCCTGATACCCGGTCATTCCGGTGTTGAAGACGACTTCGCCGAGGGAATCTCGGGGTGCACCGAAGGACCAGCCGCGGAAAACGGACCCGTCCTCGAGGGCGAGGAAAGCCTCCCGTTTGCGTCGGATCTTCCAGTTCCAGTGCGGTTGAGGCGCTTGGGTCATGGAGCGGTCTCCCGGGGCGGCTTGCCGCCGATGGTCTCGTGGTATTCCTGGAGGCTGCAGACTTCGATATCGTTCCGGCCGCGCTGGGCTTGAAGTCCCTGCACGGCGGCTTCGAAGCCGGCGATGGTGGTGGTGATCGGGATGCCGCGCCGGACGGCTTCGCCGCGCATGCGGAGTTCGTCTCGCCGGGGCACGGCGCCCGATGGGGTATTGACAATCCAGCCGATCCGCTTTTTTCGGACCATATCGAGCACATTGGGCCGGCCTTCGGAGATACGGAACAAGGCCTGGGCCTGGATGCCGTTTTCCCAGAGGACCGTGGCCGTGCCCCGCGTGGCGTATATCTGGTAGCCGAGCGCGATGAGGCGGTGCGCCAGCTCGGTTACACGGGGTTTGTCTCGGTCGCACACACTCAGGAAGACGTTGCCGGTTTCCGGCAGGGGGTTTCCGGCGGCGGATTGACTCTTGAGAAAGGCGATGCCGAGGTCGTGGCCGATTCCCATGACTTCCCCGGTGGACTTCATTTCCGGAGTGAGCGTAATATCCACGCCGGGGAACCGCACGAAAGGCAGGACCGCCTCTTTGATCGAGAAATGGGAGACGGCCACTTCATCGGTGAAGCCCAGGTTGCGCAGTTTGCCCCCGGCCATGACCAGGGCCGCCAGTTTGGCCAGCGGTACGCCGATACTCTTGCTCACGAAGGGAATCGTGCGCGAGGCCCGGGGATTCACTTCCAGCACGTAGACCTCGTCGTCCTTGACGGCGTATTGGACGTTCATGAGGCCGATGATTCCGAGTTCACGGGCGAACCCGTACGTGTGGCGGCGAATGGTGTCGAGCACCGCCGGCGCCAGGCTGACGGCGGGAATGATGCAGGCGCTGTCCCCCGAATGCACACCGGCGCGTTCGACGTGTTCCATGATGGCCCCGATGACGGCGTGTTCACCGTCGGCGATGCAATCCACGTCGACTTCGACGGCGTCTTCGAGGAACTTGTCGATGAGCACGGGTCGGCCGGGGGAGGCCTGGACGGCCGCTTCCATGTAGGCGCGCAGGGCCGGTTCTTCATAAACGATGACCATGGCGCGCCCGCCAAGCACGAACGACGGACGGAGCAGGACGGGGTAGCCGATTTCCGCCGCAATCCGGGTGGCTTCCTCGAGCGTGACGGCGGTCCCGTTCTGGGGTTGGAGGACCCCGAGGCGCCCGGCGAGCTGCTTGAAGAACTCCCGATCCTCGGCCGATTCGATGCCCGCCGGCGGCGTGCCGATCACGTTGACGCCGTTGCGCTCCAGGTCGAGTGCGATGTTCAAAGGGGTCTGGCCGCCGAACTGAACGATGGCGCCCCAGCACGCCTCCCGCCGGTAGATGTGGAGAACGTCTTCGAGTGTGATAGGCTCGAAGTAGAGCCGGTCGCAGGTGTCGTAATCGGTGCTGACGGTTTCGGGGTTGCTGTTGACCATGATCGTCTCGAACCCGGCTTCGTGCAACGCGAAGGAGGCATGAACACAGCAGTAGTCGAATTCGATGCCCTGACCGATTCGGTTGGGACCGCCGCCGAGTATCATGATCTTGCGTTTCTCGGACTTGCGGATTTCGTCCAGATCGCCATATGTGGAATAGAAGTAGGGGGTGTAGGCTTCGAACTCCGCGGCACACGTGTCTACCAGCGCATAGACGGGCAGGATTTCGAGTTTGTGTCGCAAGCGGCGGACGTCGTCTTCGGTCGCGTCCAGGAGCCAGGCGATCTGGTGGTCCGAATAGCCGAATTCCTTGGCCTGCCGGAGCAGCTCGGGGTGATCTGCGAGGCCCTCGAGTGCGCCGGCCCGGCGGATTTCCTGCTCGAAGGCCGTCAGTTCCGCCAAGTGGTCGAGGAACCAGGGGTCGATCCACGTCAATTCGTGGACGCGCTGGATGCTCCAGTCGCGTCGGAAGGCTTCCCGGATCAGGAAGAGTCGGCTCGGGTTCGGGCGCTGGAGTTCTTCGGCCAGGATCGTGTCCGACATGGCTTCGAAGGGACCATCGCCTCCGTCCGCGCCGAAACCGTGCCGTCCGATTTCTAGAGACCGAAGTGCCTTTTGCAGAGATTGTTTGAAGGTCCTTCCGATGCTCATGGTTTCACCGACGGACTTCATTTGAGTGGCGAGAGTGCTGTCCGAGCCGGCGAATTTTTCAAAAGCGAACCGGGGGATCTTGGTGACCACGTAGTCGATGGAAGGTTCGAAGCAGGCGGGCGTTTCACGGGTGATGTCGTTGGGGATTTCATCGAGTGTATACCCGACAGCCAGTTTGGCGGCGATCTTGGCGATGGGGAAGCCGGTGGCTTTCGAGGCGAGCGCGCTCGAGCGGGAGACGCGGGGGTTCATTTCGATGATGACCATTCGCCCGGTTTCGGGGTTCACGGCGAATTGGACGTTCGAACCGCCGGTATCCACGCCGATGGCGCGCATGACGGCCAGGGTGGCGTCCCGCAACCTCTGGTATTCGCGGTCGGTGAGGGTCTGGGCCGGGGCCACGGTAATACTGTCCCCGGTATGGACACCCATGGGGTCCAAGTTTTCGATCGAGCAGACGATGACCACATTGTCTTTGCGGTCGCGCATGACCTCGAGTTCGAATTCTTTCCAGCCCAGCACAGATTCCTCGATCAGAACTTCGGTGATCGGACTGTAGGAGAGGCCTTGCTCGACGATTTCGGACAATTCGTCTTCGCTGCGTGCGATCCCGCCGCCGGTGCCTCCGAGAGTGAATGCCGGGCGGACGACTACCGGGAAAGCTCCGATTTCGCGTCGGATTTCATGGGCTTCTTCGAGGGTGTGGGCCGAACCGCTGCGCGGCAGGTCCAGGCCGATTTCCTGCATGGCGGTCTTGAACAAGTCCCGATCCTCGGCTTTGCGGATGGCCTCCGCATTGGCCCCGATCATTTCGACGTGATAACGTTCGAGCACTCCCTGTTCATGGAGTTCCATGGCAAGATTGAGGGCGGTCTGTCCGCCCAAGGTGGGGAGGAGTGCGTCGGGCCGCTCCCGGCGTATGATTTCTTGCAGGAACGGCGTGGTCAACGGCTCGACATAGGTCCGGTCGGCAAACTCCGGATCAGTCATGATGGTGGCCGGGTTGCTGTTGACCAGGACGATCCGGTAGCCTTCTTCCCGGAGGGCCTTGCACGCCTGGGTCCCGGAATAATCGAATTCGCAGGCTTGGCCGATGATGATCGGTCCGGAGCCGATCAGCAGGATTGTCTCGATGTCCTCGCGTTTGGGCATGCAGTTTTTTCCTCGGCTCAGGGACCGCCGGCATCGAAGAACGGCAATGTCGGGTTCTCGACCAGCTCGGGAGGGGTCGGGTAATTGCCGTCGAAGCAGGCGCAACAGTAATCTTCAGGTTTGAAGGCCTTGACACAGGACAGCATACCTTCCTGCGAAAGGTAGACAAGGCTGTCCAGGCGGAGAGTCCGGCAAAGCTGGTCCGGAGGGACTTTGTTGGCCAACAGTTCTTCGCGTCGCGGAAAGTCGATGCCGAAGAAACAACCGAACCGGTGCGGCGGGCAACTCACCCGCATATGGACTTCCTTGGTGCCGATGTCGCGCAGGGTTTGGACCCGGGCGCGGCTGGTGGAACCTCGGACGATACTGTCCTCGATCAGGCAGACGCGTTTGCCCCGAAGCGCCTCGACGATCGGTTGCAGTTTGCGCATGACCATCTTGCGTCTCGACGTGATGCCGGGATCGATGAAGGTGCGGCCCACGTAGTGGTTCCGGGTCAAACCCATATCCAGGGGGATGCCGGACTCTTCGGCATACCCGAGCGCGGCGTACATGCCGCTGTCCGGGACGGGCACGATCACGTCCGCGTCCACGGGGGCTTCCCGGGCGAGCCGCCGGCCCATGGCTTTGCGGACTTCGTACACGCTGTCGCCGAAAACAAAGCTGCCGGGCCGGGCAAAGTAGACGTGCTCGAAGATACAGTGGGCCCGGCGGGGGGACTCCGCGAACCGGTGACTGACCATGGTGTTGTTGGGGCCCCAGATGACCATTTCTCCGGGAGCCACTTCCCGGAGGTAGCGTGCACCGGCGACTTGGAGGGCGATGGTTTCGCTGGCCACCATGTAGCCGCCGTCGTCGAAGTCGCCGATAGATAACGGGCGAAAGCCGAAAGGGTCCCGCACGGCAACAAGGTAATCGTGGCTCATGAGCAGCAGCGAAAAAGCGCCGCGGACTTCTCCGAGGGCCTCTTCCAGGGCCTCCCACAGGTCGCCGTGATGTCGTTTGGTGAGAGAACGCGCCATCAGATGCAAGATCAATTCGGTGTCGGTGGTGGTCTGGAAAATGACGCCCTCGTGCTGGAGCTTGCGGCGGACCGAAAGGGCGTTACAGAGTGTCCCGTTGTGCGCAATGCCCACTCGCTGACCGGCCATTTCGACCATGAGCGGCTGCGCGTTGTTCTCTTTCGAGCCGCCGGCGGTGGAATAGCGGACATGGGAGATGGCCCTCGGGAGGTTGCGGCATTGCCGCCAATCGAGCGGGATCGCCCGGAATACGGCGTCCACCAAGCCGGCGCTCTTATGGACTCGGCATCGGCCGTCCACGTTCACCATGATTCCCGCCGCTTCCTGGCCGCGGTGTTGCAGCGAATGCAGACCGAGATGCACCCTTTCCAGGATCGACTCCCCGCCGGATACGCCGCAAAGGCCGCAGTGCTCACGGGCTTTTGGGAAGGTCATGGGGGTTGGTCCCTACTCGATTTCCGCCACCTCACGTCTCTCGGGGTGGGGGCCGTGCCGATGGTCTCGAAGCAATCCGGAACCCGGGTCGCCTCGCCGACCCGGAAATCTCATCCCGGCAATCCTGAGATAGCGCGCAACTGCGAGCCCCCCAGCCTGGGGGTTCCCGCTGTCGCCGGCTGCCCGGCGACAGGTCGGCCGCGCGCTGTCGAGGAGGCGTTCCACCTCCGGCGGGGCCTCACACGGAAACGTTTTTCGGTTGTTCCAGAGCCTGTTCGGCGTTCGAAACCGGCCGGCCGGGGGGCCGTTCGGCCGATGCCGCGACAAAATCACGGAACAGGGGATGGGCCGCCAACGGGCGGGACTTGAACTCCGGGTGGAACTGGCAGGCTACGAACCAAGCAGGTCCGTCGATCTCGACGATTTCCACCAAGTGTCCGTCCGGCGACAGTCCGGTGGCGTGCATGCCGTTTGCGGCGAACGCGTCCCGGTACTTGTTGTTGAATTCGTATCGGTGCCGATGCCGTTCGTGGGTTTCGTCCAGTCCGTATGCCGCGGCCGCTCGGGATCCCGGGCGGATACGGCACGTCCAGTTGCCGAGTCGCATGGTGCCGCCCATATTCAGAATCCTCTTTTGTGCTTCCATCAGGTGGATCACCGGTTCCGGGGTCTTCTCGTCGAATTCGGCGCTGTTGGCATTGCGGAGTCCGCACACATTTCGGGCGAAGTCGATGACGGCGCATTGCATGCCCAGGCAGATGCCCAGGAAGGGGATTCCGTTTTCCCGGGCGTACCGGACCGCGGCGATTTTTCCCTCGATTCCCCGGTAGCCGAATCCTCCGGGCACCAGAATTCCGTCGACCCCGGCGAGCAGAGCCTCGGCGGACCGATCCTCCACGTCCTGGGCCTCGACCGACCGCACCTTGAGCGTGACATTGTTTGCCACGGCCGCGTGAGTCAGCGCTTCGTAAATGCTCTTGTACGCGTCCCGGAGCTTGATGTACTTGCCCACCACCGCGATTTCCACCTCCCGGTCGCCCCCTTCGATCAAGCGGTTGACGAAATCGCACCAAGCCTCCAAGTCGATGTCGTTCACATGGAGCCCGAGAAGCTCGATGATGTACTTGTCCACGTCCTGCCGGGCCAGTTCGAGGGGGACTTCGTAGATGGTGTGGGCCACATCGAGTTCCTCGAAGACCAAATGCCGTTCGACGTTGCAGAACAGCGCCAACTTGTCCCGGTGTTCGTCCGCCAACGGGTTTTCGCTGCGACAGATGAGGATATCCGGGATGATCCCGATTTCGCGGAGCACCGCCACGGACTGCTGAGAGGGTTTGGTCTTCAGCTCGCCGGCGGCGCGAATGAAGGGCACCAGGGTGAGGTGGATGAACAGGGCGCGTTGGGGGCCGACTTCATGCCGGAACTGACGGATCGCCTCGAGGAAGGGGAGGGACTCGATGTCGCCCACGGTCCCGCCGATTTCCGTAATGACGATGTCCACGTCGTCACTATCCATGGAGCGAATCGCGGCCTTGATCTCGTCGGTGATGTGCGGGATGACCTGGACCGTCTTGCCCAGGTAATCCCCGCGTCGCTCCCGGGCGATGACCGAACTGTAGATCCGCCCGGTGGTGTAATTGCTTTCCTGGGAGCAGTCGATGCCGGTGAATCGCTCGTAATGTCCCAGGTCCAGGTCGGTTTCGGCGCCGTCCTCGGTCACGTAGACTTCCCCATGCTGATAGGGGGACATGGTGCCGGGGTCGACGTTCAGGTACGGGTCGAGTTTCTGTATGCGGACGCGGTATCGCCGCTGTTTGAGAAGGAGTGCGATGGAGGCCGAGGTGATCCCCTTGCCGAGCGAGGAGACAACGCCGCCGGTGATGAACAGGTGCCGAGTCTCATGAGGTGGCAGCGGCATGGCGAGAAGGTCTTTCACTGTTTCCCGCGAAGGGCGCATCCCGGCCCGGTCACGGTCGCTTCAAGGCGGACTGATTCCAACAAAGATTCTCAAAAACGTCGTCGTTTCCCGGGCTCGGTCGCCGACCGTGCGACCCGCGAGAGACATCACGACGTCTTGCGGCGCGGCAACACGGACCGGATACGCAATTCCCGCAACTGCCGTTCCGAGACCTCGCTCGGGGCGCCCAGCAGTGGGTCTTGGGCCGACTGATTCAAAGGGAACGGGGTGACTTCTCGAATATTCGGTGCATCCGTGAGGAGCATAATGGTCCGTTCGAGGCCCGGGGCGATGCCGCCGTGAGGCGGGGCGCCGTAATGCAAGGCGCGGAACAGGCCGCCGAATCGGTCTTCGACTTCGTCGCGGGAGTAGCCGGCAATCTCGAAGGCCTTGACCATGATGTCCGGGCGATGATTGCGAATGGCGCCGCTGGACAATTCGGTGCCATTGCAGACCAAGTCGTATTGGTAGGCCAACACCTCGAGCGGGTCCCGATCCTCGAGGGCTTCGAGCCCGCCTTGCGGCATGGAAAAAGGGTTGTGGCTGAAGTCCACGCGCCGGTGCTCGCCGTCCCATTCGAACATGGGGTAATCGACGATCCAGCAGAAACGGTAGGCGTCGCGCTCGACGATATCGAGTCGAACGGCCAGTTCCTGTCGGACTTCGCCGGCCAACCGCACGGCGCGTGTCTCGGTGTCCGCCACGAAGAACACCACGTCGCCCGGTTCCGCGGCGGTCAGGCTGCGCAGGCGTTCGATCTCTGCGCTGCCGAGGAACTTGGCGATGGGACTGCGTACGCCGTCTTCCGTCCATACCAGGTATCCCAGCCCTTTGCCGCCGATTCCCTGCGTGAAAGCGATCATGTTGTCGAAAAAACTGCGGGGCCGTTCCGCGATCCCCGGGACCGCAATGAGGCGGACGACACCGCCTTTCTCGACTTCAGTGCGAAACGCGTTGAACCGGCTCTCCCGAAACACGTGCGAAGCGTCCTGAATGACCAACGGGTTGCGCAGGTCCGGCTTGTCCGTGCCGTAAGCCAGCATGGCCTGGCGGTACGGAAGCCGCGGGAACGGTGTCGGAGTGACCGCCCGGGTGGTGAACTCGGCGAACAGACCGGAGAACAGCTCCTCTACGGCCGCGAATACATCCTCCTGGGTGACAAACGACATTTCCATATCGATCTGGTAGAATTCGCCGGGCGAACGGTCGGCCCGGGCATCCTCGTCGCGGAAGCACGGGGCGATTTGGAAGTAGCGGTCGAAGCCGCCGATCATCAGCAATTGCTTGAAAATCTGCGGGGCCTGCGGCAAGGCGTAGAAACGGCCCGGGTGCAGTCTGCTTGGCACCAGAAAATCGCGGGCGCCTTCGGGCGAGCTGCGGGTCAGGATGGGCGTCTGGTATTCGAGGAACCCCATGCGCCGCAAGCGGTCGCGGACCGACGCCACGATCCGGGACCGCAGGACAATACGGTTGTGAAGGTGTTCCCGGCGCAGATCCAGGAAACGGTGCCGCAACCGGACGTTTTCGTCGCAGGGCAGATCCTGGGCCACGGGAAAGGGGAGGAAGTCGCATTCGCTCAAGACGGTCATTTCGTCCGCGACCAGCTCGATGTCGCCCGTGGCCAATTTGGGGTTGCGCGTCTCTTCGGACCGGGCCACGAGGCTCCCGGTGAAACAGACCACGGCCTCGAGGCGCCATCGCTCGGCGGCGCGGTGGAAGGAGCGCTCGGGATGCACCACGATTTGGGTGATCCCATAATGGTCGCGGAGATCGACGAAGATAATTCCCCCGTGGTCCCGGACCCGGTGAACCCAACCCGAGAGCCGCACGCGCTCTCCAACGTGTTCCAGTCGACATTCTCCGCAGGTGTGGGTCCGGTATGGATGCAAAGCGTCAGAATTCATATCGGGTATGTCGATCCAACCCCTTGTGGTCAGTCACGTCTTGTCGGGCCCGGCGCGGGTTTGTTCATCCGGCCAGGAAACGGTCTATCAACTCGGCAACTCGGCGTCCGTCGGCGATGGCGCGAACCACCAGCGACGCGCCCGCGGCCAGGTCTCCGGCCACGAAGACGCCCGGCAAGGTCGTCATGCCGGCGGCGTCGAGTACAACGCGGCCGGCGCAATCCACCTCGACGCCATACCCCCGCAATATCTCGGCACTACCCTCTTTTGTAAAGCCCATCGCCAGTAAAATCAGGTCCGTTTCGATTAGAAAATCCGTCCCGGGGACTTCGCGGAAACTCATTTGTCCAGTGGTGGGGGCTTTTGTCCACTCGACTTTAGCGGCGCGTACGCCGGCCACACGGTTGTTTTCGCCCACAAATTCCTTGCTGAGAACGCTCCAAAGACGCTTCCCGCCTTCCTCGTGCGAGGACGAAGTGCGCAACTGATGCGGCCACAAGGGCCAAGGCGTGTCGGGCGAGCGTTCGACCGGCGGTTGGGGCATGATTTCGATCTGGACAACATCCACGGCGCCTTGGCGCAGTGCAGTGCCCACGCAGTCGGAGCCGGTGTCGCCGCCGCCGATGACCAAAACTCGTTTTCCGTCCGCCCGAATCTCCGTGCCCGGCGGCAATGCGTCCCCCGCGTTCCGGCGGTTTTGCTGGGTCAGGAAGTCCATGGCGAAATGAATGCCTTTCAAGTCGCGGCCCGGAATGCGCAGGTCGCGCGGGGTCCGCGCCCCGCCTGCCAGCAGCACCGCGTCGAACGACCGGCGGAGGTAGTGGGTCGAGATGTCCTCGCCGATGCGCACCCCGGTCTCGATCCGCAGGCCCTCGGCCGACATTTGGGCGATGCGCCGATCCAACACGCGTTTGTCCAGTTTGAAGTCCGGAATGCCGTAGCGGAGCGTGCCGCCCACCCGGTCGTCTGCCTCGAACAGGGTGGTCTCGTGCCCGGCGCGGGTTAATTGCTGTGCAGCCGCCAAACCTGCCGGGCCGGACCCCACGACGGCCACTCGCCGCCCGCTCGGGTGCGCCGGCGGTTCCGGGACGATCCAGCCCGTCTCCCACCCCCGCTCGACGATCTGGCGTTCGATCTGCCGGATTGTTACGGCCGGTTGGTTGATCGACAGCGTGCAGGCCGCCTCGCATGGGGCGGGGCAGATGCGTCCGGTGATCTCGGGGAAGTTGTTCGTGCTGTGCAGCAGCTCGAGGGCCCGGCGCCATTGGCCGCGGTAGACCATGTCGTTGAAGTCCGGGATCACGTTCCGGAGCGGACATCCGGACATGTGGCAGAACGGAATGCCGCAGTCCATGCAGCGCGCGGCCTGGATCTGCAACTGTTCGGGGTCCAGGGGGAGTTCGACTTCCGCGAAGTCGCGCACACGTTCCGTTTTCGGGCGTTTCGGGGGATCCACCCGCTCGTATTCGAGGAACCCGGTCGGTTTACCCATGAGATCACACCTCCTCGGTGGCCGAAACCGTTTCGTCTTCGCGATGGACCTGTTCCCGCATCCGCTGAAGCGCACGCCGGTAGTCGATCGGCATGACTTTGACGAAATACGGGATATGGGCGTCCCAATGATCGAGGATTATCCGGGCCCGCTCGCTGCCGGTATACCTGCAATGCCGGTCGATCAGACGCCGCAAGACGCCGAGGTCTTCCCGGGCATAAACGGTTTCCACGTCCACCATGTCGAGGTTGCAGCGTGTATCGAACAGGCCGGTCTCGTCATAAACGTAGGCCACGCCCCCGCTCATGCCTGCAGCGAAGTTGTTGCCCGTCCGCCCCAGTACCACCACGGTCCCCCCGGTCATGTATTCGCACCCGTGGTCGCCCACGCCTTCGACCACCGCCACCGCGCCGCTGTTGCGGATGGCGAACCGTTCCCCCGCCATTCCGTTCACGAACATTTCGCCGCCGGTGGCGCCGTACAGGGCCACGTTGCCGATGATGACATTGTCGTGGGGGATGAATTCCGCCCCGGCCGGCGGTACGATGACGATGCGGCCGCCCGACATGCTCTTGCCGACATAGTCGTTGGCGTCCCCTTCGATACGGATCGAAACGCCGGGGGCGAGAAAAGCGCCGGCGCTCTGCCCCACGGAGCCCGTCAGGACCAGGTCGACGGTATCGTCCACCAGTCCGCCCGGACCATGACGGCGGACGATTTCCCCGCTGAGTCGGGCCCCGATCGTTCGGTTCACATTGCGCACCGTGGTCTCGATCCGCACGGAGGCGCCGCGCTCCAAGGCGCCCTCGGTCTTGCGGAGCAACCGGTCGTCGAAGCAGCGCACCGGTTGCCGCCATCCGTCCCGCAGGCAGCGGCGGGGGAGGTCGTTGTCCGCCGTGAGCGGAGCGAGCAGTCGGGACAGATCCACGCCCCGGCTCTTCCAATGGTCCACCGCCCGGCGGAATTCGAGTCGGTCGGCTCGGCCCACCATCTCGTCCACCGTGCGGAATCCCAAGCCGGCCATATGCCGCCGCAAGTCTTCGGCGATGAACCGCATGAACCGAACAATGTATTCGGGCCTGCCCGCGAACCGCGCCCGCAGCCGCGGGTCCTGGGTCGCCACCCCCACGGGACAGGTGTTCAGGTGACATTTCCGCATCATCACACAGCCGAGGGCGACCAGCATGATCGTGGCGAACCCGAACTCCTCGGCCCCGAGCAGCGCGGCGACGGCCAGATCCCGCCCCGTGCGAAGCTGGCCGTCCACCTGCACGCGAATACCGTCTCGCAGGCCGTTGGCGCGGAGAACCTGCTGCGTCTCCGCAAGTCCCAGTTCCCACGGCAGACCCGCGTGCTTGATCGCCGTGAGCGGCGAAGCGCCCGTGCCGCCGTCGTACCCCGCGATCAGGACCATGTCCGCCCGGGCTTTGGCCACCCCGGCGGCGATCGTACCGACCCCGACTTCCGAAACCAGCTTTACCGACACGCGCGCCGCCGGGTTCACACATTTGAGGTCGTAGATCAGTTGAGCGATGTCTTCGATGGAATAAATGTCATGGTGCGGCGGCGGCGATATCAGGGTGACTCCGGCCGTGGTGTGCCGGATTCGGGCGATCTCTTCGGAAACCTTGTGTCCTGGAAGCTGCCCGCCTTCGCCCGGTTTGGCGCCCTGAGCAATCTTGATTTGCAGTTCTTCGCAATTGATCGCGTACTGGGTCGTCACGCCGAATCGGCCCGAGGCGATCTGTTTGACCTTCGACTTTGGGTCGTCGCCGTTCGGGCGGATACGGTATCGGTCCGGGTCTTCGCCGCCTTCGCCGCTGTTGCTCCGTCCGCCGCACCGGTTCATGCCGACCGCAATCGCCTCGTGGGCTTCTTTGCTGATGGATCCGTGCGACATCGCCGACGAGAAAAAGCGCGAAACGATGCTCTCGACCGGCTCCACTTCGTCCAGGGGCACCGGCCGCCCTTCGCGGAATTCGAGTAGGCTCCGCAAAGTGAGATGCTGGACCGATTGATCGTCCATCAGCACGGTATACGCCTTGAAATCCTCCCAACTGTCGTTCCGAACCGCCTGCTGAAAGTGAAAAATGGCTTCCGGACGCCACAAATGCTGTTCGCCGTCCGCCCGGAGCCGATAGTGACCGCCGATCTCGAGTAGGCGCGGTACGCCGCCCCGTCGAGGGAAACCCCGGCGGTGGCGCAACACGGCTTCGGCCGCCAGTTCGTCCAGGCCGACCCCGCCGATTCGCGACGGCGTGCGGGTGAAGTAGCGTTCGATGACCGCATCGTTCAGACCGACCGCCTCGAATATCTGGGAACCGAGGAAACTGCGCACCGTCGAAATGCCCATACGGCTGAACGTCTTCAGAAGGCCCTTTTTCAGGGCGGCGATGTACTGGTCTACGGGGCCGTTCTCCCAGTCCCGCCCGGACTCGATCAGCCCTTCCGCCGCCAGAGCGCGCACCGTGGCCAAAGCCACATACGGACACACCGCATTGACACCGTAACCGAGCAGTTGGGCGAAGTGCATGACTTCGCGCGGCTCGCCGCTTTCGACGATGATGCCCGCGGCCGTGCGAAGTCCGCAACGGATCAGGTGGTGGTGGAGCCCCGCCCCGGCCAGCAGCGCCGGGATCGGGGCCCGTCCGGCGTCCACGCCACGGTCCGTCAGGATCACCAGAGTCGCACCGCCGCGCACGGCCGCTTCGGCCCGACGGAACATCGCGTCAAGGGCGTTTGAAAGCGCCGCGCCGTTGCCGTCCGCCGGGAAAAGCATGGGAACATCCGCCGCGCGCACGTCCGGCCGGTTCGAGCGGCGGATACGGGCCAAATCGTCGGGCGTCAGGATGGGATAGCGCAACTTGAGCATGCGGCAGTGCTCCGGGGTTTCGTCCAAGAGATTGCGCTCGCGTCCTACAAAACTCATCAGGGACATGACCAGTTCTTCCCGGAGCGGGTCGATGGGCGGGTTGGTTACCTGTGCGAACAATTGCTTGAAGTACGTGTAGAGCAACTGGGGCCGTTTGGAGAGCACGGCGAGTGGCTCGTCGTTGCCCATCGACCCCACCGGCTCCTGACCCCGGTCCGCCATCGGTCCGAGGATGTGTTTCAGCTCTTCATCGGTGTAGCCGAAGGCCTGCTGCAGATGCAGCAGACGGGCCGGCTCGACCGGGGGCAATTCCGGCGGACTGTGCAGCCCGCGCAGTTCGATCCGGTTCTCGATAACCCAGTGCCGGTACGGCTTTGAACGGGCGATCTTCGCTTTGATTTCGTGGTCCGGGACGATCCGGTGCTGCTCCATGTCCACCAACAACATGCGTCCGGGTTTCAGACGCCCGCGCGAGAGGATGTTCTCCGGACGCTGCTCGAGGACGCCGCTTTCCGAAGCCAGCACCAGGAGGCCGTCCCGGGTGACGGTGTACCGGCACGGTCGGAGACCGTTCCGGTCGAGTGTGCCGCCGATGTAGCGGCATCCGTCGGTGAAGACCAGCGCCGCCGGACCGTCCCACGGCTCCATGAACGCACTGTGATACTCGTAAAAGGCCCGCCGGTCCTGGCTCATGTGGTACCGGACCCCCCACGCCTCCGGGACCATCATCATCACCGCGTGCGGCAGGGATCGACCCGCGGAAAGCAGCAGTTCCAGGACATTGTCGAACACGGCGGAGTCGCTGCCGCCCTCGACGATCACCGGTTTGACCTTCCCGATGTCCGCGCCGAATAGCGGAGACGCCAGGTCCGCTTCCCTGGCCCGCATGCGGTTGATGTTGCCCCGCAACGTGTTGATTTCACCGTTGTGGGCCAGGTAACGGAACGGTTGCGCCAATCCCCAGGCAGGTAGCGTGTTCGTGCTGTAACGCTGGTGAACCAGAGCAAAGGCGGAGGTCATGGCCCGGTCTTTCAAGTCGGGAAAGTATCGCAACAGTTGCGTCCCGGTCAGCATGCCCTTGTAAACCACCGTTCGCGAAGAGAGGCTGGCGACGTAGAATTGGCCGGCATCCGCGTCCGTCCAGGCGGAGATCTGTTTTTCGACTTGGCGGCGGACTACGTACAGTTTGCGCTCGAACGCCTCGCGTGGGATCTCGCCCCGATCCACGAACACCTGCCGGAAGACCGGCTCGGTGGCTTTGGCGAGTGCGCCCAGGCCCGTCGAGTCCACCGGCACGTCGCGCCAGCCGATGACCTGGGCGCCTTCGCTCGAGACCGCGGCCTCGATGCAGTTCACGCAGCGCGCCGCGACCGCTCTGTCCGTGGGAAGGAAGACCATTCCCGCCGCATAGTCCCCGGGAGGCGGCAACTCCAGACCGGTCGACTCCCGAAAGAGTCGGTCGGGCAGTTGAACCAACAACCCCGCGCCGTCGCCCGTGGTCGCGTCGCCGCCGATGGCGCCGCGGTGCTCGAGGTTGATCAGGATGCGCACCGCCTGTTCAACCAACCGATGGCTCGCCCGACCCTTCAGGTTCACCAGCAGGCCCACGCCGCAACTGTCGTGCTCGAACGACGGATCATATAAGCCATGCGCAGGACGCGAACCGTCCGCGCTGCAGCCGGCAAGCTGCGGTAAATGCCGTGTCCCGGACGGTCCCGCCTCGGTCCGATTCGGTCCCTGCATCACTCGACTCTCCTGTTTCGCTCCACGCCCGCCGCGACGTCCGGCGACCGACTTCGGGCCGGCGCGCGTTCGTCCCGCGCCCGGGGCTGTCCCGGCGGTTTAGGGCCTTGGTGTATGGAGCAGGATACATACCGTTCCATTGTTTTCCGTGGGAACCGACGGCCGTGCGCGCCGCCCCGTTCGTTTAACATGCGAATGTCGAGGACGTTGCATTCGAGTCCCTGCTTCTGTTGACTCCGTCCGAACCGGAAAGGTTGCAGGTACATTTTTCGTTTTGTTTTGGCATGGACTACAAAAATGTATTTCGCAAGATACATTTATGTGACAAAACATCGGTATCGATCCGGGCGTTGCGGTCGTCGGAGGACACCCCGGGTTCGGGACATGAGAATGAGAAAAAGAGGGCCGGAGGCGTGGCGAACGATTTTTCGTACGAACAATTGCGGCTTCTGACGCGGATCGCGCGGCACCTGGGCGCTGCCGAAGACGTTCGGCAGGCGTTGGGCCGGGTGCTCGAGTGGCTCTCGGACGATTTCGCCCTGCGCCGGGGGGTCATCGCGCTCATGACCGAGGCCGGCGACGAAGTACAGGCCGGGATCACGGTCGAGGACATTCCGGCATCGCGTTCGGTGCGCATGCGGTACCGGGCGGGGGAGGGCATTACGGGGCGGGTTTTTGCCACGGGCGAGCCGGTTTATCTGGCCAGTCTCGAGCAGGGAGAGTTTCTCGACCGTTCCGGTTTGCGTCGCGACCTCAACCCGGCGTCCGTCTCCTTTTTTTGCGTGCCCATCCTCTACCGCGGCCAGTCGATCGGCACACTCTCGGCCGACAAGGAGCGGGCCAAGATCGCCGACCCTGGTCTGGAAACGGCGTTCCTTCGCGAGGTGGCCGACCTGCTGGCCCCGTTCGTGCAGCGGCGCCGACTCGAGGAACGGCTCGAAGTCTTTCATCACGCCCGCCGGCCCGGTGGCGAATTCGGGCGGCTGATCGGCAACTCTCCGGCCATGCAGGAGATTCAGCACTTGATTGTGCGGGTTGCGGACGCCCGCACGACGGTCCTGCTCACGGGCGAGACAGGGACCGGCAAAGGCGTGGTGGCCGAACTCATTCACCAGCTTGGGCCCCGGCGCAATCAGCCGTTCGTCGAGGTGAATTGTGGTGCGATCCCGGAGACTCTGATCGAAAGCGAATTGTTCGGGCATGAGAAAGGCTCGTTCACCGGTGCTGTTCAGCGCCGGGTCGGGGTCCTTGAACGGGCGCGGGGCGGGACGGTGTTTCTGGACGAGATCGGCGAATTGCCGGCTTCGGCCCAGGCCAAGCTGCTTCGGGTGCTCCAGAGCCGCGAGTTCGAGCGGGTGGGCGGGTCGCGGACCCTGCGGACCGGCGCGCGGATCATCGCGGCCACCAACCGCGACTTGGAAGCCGCCGTGATCGAAGGAACGTTTCGGTCCGACCTGTTTTATCGATTGAATGTGTTTCCCATCCACGTCCCGCCGCTTCGTGAACGGGGCAAGGCGGACATTATGCTTTTGGTGGACCATTTCATCCTGCGGTTCTCCGAGGAATTGGGCAAGAAGGTCACGCGGATCGATACGCCGGCCATCGACATGCTCACCGCCTACCACTGGCCCGGCAATGTGCGGGAACTCGAGAACGTGATCGAGCGGGCGGCACTGTTGGCCGACGGAGACGTGATCCACGGGCGCCACCTGCCGCCTTCCCTGCAGATGAACCGGTACGCGCCGCGCAGCGAGGTGCACGGGGATTTCACTTTGCGGGTGCAGAACCTGGAGGTGGAACTGATTACCGAGGCGCTCAAGGATTCCGGCGGGAACCAGACCGTGGCAGCCCGGCGTCTCGGGCTCACCAAGCGTGTGATTCAATACAAGATCCGCAAGTACGGCATCGACACCCGCCGCTACCGTTCCCGGCAGTCGTCGGTCTGATCCGGCCCGTTGCCGAACGGTGGTCCCGCGCCACTCGGGATCGGCGCACTGCGCGACAGGGGAGCGCAGGCTGCCGGAAAACGCGTCCCGGGGGACGCACTTTCCCCGCGACCGCGCCGGGGAGCGCCCACCCGTCGCTCCAACATGCGAGAATTGTTACCGCCATCATGGCTGACCGCCGGTCGTGTTTCGGAAAAGGTGCAGCCCGTCTTTGCCGGGGGCCACGAGGTCGGGCCGCCCATCTCCGTTCAGGTCGGCCATGGCAAAGAAGATGCCGCACCCCGCCCCCTGGGACGGGGGACCGTAGTCGATGACCTGCTTGGCGAAGTTCTCGCCCGTCCATTTGAAGCAGTACACGCCCACGGGGTCCGCACCGCCCGGGTCGCGTCCGCAATGAGCTCGATACCGTTTCCCGGTGATCAGTTCGGCCTGTCCGTCTCCGTCCGCGTCCAGCCACCGGAGATCGTGGTACTGGCTGCAGTAGGGATCGATGGGGTGTCGTATCCACCGGCGAGTCCCGTTGCATTCCACCTGTTGTTCCCACCAATCCAGTCCGTATCCGTGCGCCTGGCCCACGATCAGGTCATTGAGACCATCGCCGTTGACGTCGGCCACGAGGATTGGGACACTCGCGGAACCGAGGTCGAATTCGGGGTGGAACGTCCATGTTCCGCCGACGGGGTTTTCCGGCGCCTCGAGCCAGCCTTTGGCCAGTACGAAGTCCGGTCGGCCGTCGTTGTTGATGTCTCCGAACCCCAGGCCGTGGCCGCACGGACCGTCGAACAGGCGTTGAGAGCGGAATTCTCCCGTGGCTCGCCCCGTATTGTCCTTGACGAGCTTGAAGATTCGGAGCGGCCCGCCCGGCGTGTTGGGAACGATCTCGAGTTCGCCGTCCCCGTCCACGTCCCAGGCCCGAATGGTTTCGATATTGCCCACTTCGGCGATCTCATGCACGGGCCATTCGGCTCCGGCCGTCCCCCGGGGGTTCTCGTGCCAGCGCAGCGTCTTGCCCCACCAGCCGCCCGTCACGAAGTCGAGATAGCCGTCGCCGTTGACGTCAACGGGGATATGCGCGAAACAGTCGTAGTACTCTCCGTCGATCACGTCCAGCGGCGAAACCGGTTCCCGGCGTGTGAAATCCGGGCCCGGGTACCACCAGGCGCCGCTGACGATGTCCGGCACGCCGTCATTGTTCACATCGAACACTGCAGCGGCTTCGTAGCGCTCCTCGGCAATCAATCGCTTTTCGAATCGAACCGGTTGCATGACCGTTGTCCCTTTCCGTGGCAAGGAAGGTTTCCTGCTCCGGGTCCGCCGCGTTCAGGTGCGCCCTGCCTGGGGGTGTTCGAAACGCAGGCGAACGTAGTCGCGCAATATCTTCAGGTCTTCGAGTGCTTCCGCGGCGGCGCACGGCGGCTCTGCTCCACGGCAGACCCGGACAAAAGCTGCGGCTTGGCGGTGCATGGCGTCTTCCCACTCGAGCGTGGGCAGGACGCGCCGCGGCGGCGTATTGCCGCCCGGGTCTTCATAGACTTCGAGGGTCCCGGCCCGATGCACTGCCAGCGGTGCGGGGAGCCGGAGCCGGATATAACCTCGCTCAAAAGCGACCAGTACTTCTTCTTCCCATGCGCGGGTCGTCCGATAGGGGGACATTTCGAGAACGCCCGGCACTCCGGAATCGCTTTGCACCGCCATCAGGACGCCCGACGGCTCGGCATACGTCACGGCAAAGGGTTCCTGCAGCACGAATCGCATGAAATTGACTTGGTGGACATAGTAATTCACCAGGGACCGGTACATCTCGAGTTCGGGGCCGTCCATGCCGTTGGCGCCGCTCTCGAGCTGCATCGCGGGTCGCGGGTCGCCGGCATCGATCCGTCCCTCGAATCCGGCGGCGATCCAGTCCCCGGCAGGCATTAGGATGCGGACGTACGTCATTCGGCCCATCTCGCCCGATTTCCGCCAGCGGGCGATGAGGTCCATGGCCGCAACGGCCGCCGGGTCGCATCGCTTGTGGTATCCCACCATATGAACGCAGCCGCTTGCCGCAGCCTGTCGAACCAGAGCCTCCCCGGCCTCCACCGACAACGCCAGCGGTTTTTCCGTGAAAACCCGGGGGACTCTTGCGTACAGCTCGGGCAACAGGGCGGCGTGGTGTTCGAAAGGCTGAACCGCGACGACGCCGTCCAGTTCCTCGGCCTCCAGCATTCTCCGGTGGTCAGGGTAGACTCGTTCGATCCCGTACCGTTGCGCCACGGCCTGCGCGGTTCGCTCCCGCGGTTCGGCCAGGGCTGTCACGACGCAGTCGTCACGCACCGCGTAATTCCGCAAGTGGGCCATCTGCCCCATGGTTCCTGCGCCCACGAAACCGATCCGCACCGGCGTCATTTTCAACCCTTCCAAAGTTTGCTTGGGCCCTGATCGGCCCCTCATACGGGCCCCGGTCGGGGCCGGGCCGTTCGGACGCGTTCCGGCGCGCCCGCCCGGAACGGCTTGACATTCCGAAACCAACCGACAACATACTCCGGCGTCTTGGTCGGACAAGGGGCCGCGGGCCGGCCTCTGTGGCGCCTGGTTGCGGACCGTGAACTTTCGCGATGCCTTCCGGAGAGGCGCCGAGGGTTTGTCGGCCGTCTCGAAACAATCTGAAGCCGGGACGAATGCTCGACTCCGGCAGGATCGCTCGAACCATTCCGCAACGCGCTGTAATCCCCTCGAAACAAGCAAATCCCATGAAGTTTCCGAGAATCCGACTTCTGGTCCTGGATGTGGACGGTACACTCCTTACGTCCGGGAAAGAGATGTCGCCGGCCGTCAAAGCCGCCCTGCGGCGGGCCGTCGAGGCCGGGCTGCGAGTTGTTCTTGCCACGGGACGGATGTTTTCGGCCGTGGAGCATTGGGTGCACGAGTTCGATTTGCGGACTCCGCAGATTTGCAACAACGGCGCAGAGGTGATTGAGCCGGGGACCGGACGCCGACTGCTTCATCTGGCTCTTGCGCCCGACGTGACGGCCGAGTTGATCGCGTTCGGGCGGGCCCGGGAGTTTACGGTCGTCCTCTTCAGCGGCCGTCGTGTTCTGGGCACGCGGCACACGACGGACGATTGGCTGATCGAGCGGAACGGCGAAATGGTGGAGGTCGTCGCGGAGTCGGTCTTTCGCGATCCCGGCGGTCCGGTCGAGAAATTGCTCTATCTCGCCCGTTTTGCCCCGGACCGAATCGAGCGGGTCCGGGAAGCGCTGCTCGCCCGTTGGGAAGGTCGGGGTGCGCCGCCCTTTGCGGCCCAGATCTCCGAGTCCGGCATCCTGAATTTCTGTCATCCGGACGCCGAGAAGCTCCGGGCGGTCCGGATCCTCTGCCGTCGACTCGGCCTCGGCCTCGAACAGGTCGCTGCTGTTGGGGACGGTGAGAACGACGCGGCCCTGGTCGCCGCCGCCGGGTTGGGGATTGCCATGGGCAATGCCTCGAGCCCAACCCGATTGGGGGCGGACTTCGTAGTGGCCGACAACGATCACGACGGCGCCGCGGAAGCGATTGATGCCGTCCTGCGCTACGCCGGCGGCAAGTGATCGTTTTGGGAGATTCCGGGGGCGCCGGCGTCTTCGGTGTCCGGAGAGTATGTCGGGTGAATCCGGGACATTCCGTAGCCGCGAGCGGAGAAGTTTGGGCGTGAACTCTCGAACCGGCAGATTGCACAAGCAGGAGTTGATCGGCTTGCTCCGGGAACTCGGGGTGCGTCCCAGCCGCCGACTCGGACAGAACTTCCTGCTCGATCCCAACATGCTCGATGCCCTGGTGCGGAGCGCAGCGCCGAAACCCGGTGACAATGTGCTCGAGATCGGTCCCGGCCCGGGACTGCTGACAAAGTGTCTGCTCGCGGCCGGGGCACGGGTGACCGCGGTCGAGGTCGATCACCGCTTCGCCGCGTGGTTGCGTGCGGAATTCGCGGATGTCCCCGGGATTTCCCTGGTCGAGGCGGATGCGTGCAAACTGGATTATGACGAGCTTTTCACGGGGCGCCCGTTCCGCTGCATTGCCAACCTGCCGTACTGTATCGCTTCGCCCCTGCTTGCGAAGTTCGCACTTCTGGAGCATCCGCCCCATGCCGTGCACGTGTTGGTGCAACGGGAGACCGCCGAACGAATCGCGGCCGGTCCGGGGTCGCGGACGTTCGGTGCGCTTTCGGTGCGAGTGCAGTGCGCCTACGCACCACGACTCTTGCGTCGGGTGCCTCCGCAGGTGTTCTGGCCGGTACCCCGGGTCGATTCGGTATTCCTCGAACTCCGGCTACGCCCCCACCCGCCGGACGTTCGTGTCCGCCGTGCCGTCAGCGATGTGGCGCGGACCGTTTTCGGCCAACGGCGACGCAAAGCGTTTTCCCTACTGAAAAACCGATACGGAGAAGCCTGGGTCAAACAGGTTTTTCAGGACCGTGGTCTCGCGCTGGACGCCCGGGCCGAGCATCTCCCGGTGGCGGCATACACCGCTTTGGCGGTTGAAGTGCTCGAGGCAGAACAATGAGTTCCGGTCCAGGCAGATCGACGGGCCCCGACAGCGGCCGGGGTTGCTTCGAGACGATCAATGTGCGCGCGGCGTGGGCCGGCAATCGGAGATGCGGCTTCGGGCCGGGGCTTTTCAGCCAGGGGGACCTCAACCATGAATTCCACCGGCGTCGCAGGAGTGAAGAACGAGGCCATGAGCGGTCGCGAACGTATTCTTGCCTGCCTTCGAGGCGAGGAGACGGACCGATTGCCGGTGTGGCTCAAAATGGCGAACCGCACCTGGAAGTCCGCTCAGCCCGAGCCCTACGCAAGCATGGATGAGGTCCGTTTGCTGCGTGCCTGCGGCTGCGACCTCCTGCTCGGCTGCGGTCTGCCGGTCCCGGCGGACTGCCCTCATGTTCGGCGGTCGCAGAAACGTACTGCGGACACTGTCGCCCGGCTCATCGAGACCCCGGACGGTCCCCTGGTCGGCGAAGACAGGATCGATCCCCTCACCGGGACCACGCACCCGGGTCGGTTCATGCTCGAGACCCCCGACGACCTGAAGCGGATGCGTTGGGTGTATCTCGACACCGTTTATCGCGTCGATCTCGACCGGGCGGAAAAGGTCCGTGAGCGCCAGGGCCGAATCGAGGCGTTGGATGCGGTCACCACAAGCGGCTGCGGGCCGTCGCCTTTCATGGACATGGTGCAGCACTTGGCCGGTCCGGAGAATACCTATTATCTCATGGCCGACGCCCCGGAAGCGTTCGACGAGTTGATCGAGCTGATGCACGCCGACCGATTGCGCATGCTGCGCGCGCGAATGCCGTATGAGACGGCCGACACGTTTTGGTTGACCGAGAACACGTCCACCACGCTGTTGAGTCCGGCATTGTTCGAAAAGTACTGTGTCCCCCACCTGGCCGAGTACGGTCGGATCTGCCTGGAGTACGGCCGCATCCCGGTTCACCACATGTGCGGCGCCCTGAACGCTCTTCTGGAAATGATCGATCCGCTCCCCGCCGTGGCCAACGAGGCCTATACCACCCGTCCGCTGGGCGATGTGTCGCTGGCCGAAGGACGCGCGCGCATGCCGTCGAAGGTGCTCATCGGCGGGACCAATGCCACACTTTGGCTGGGGTCGGTCGAGAAGATCGTGGAGAGTGTGCGCCAGGATCTTGCGGCCTGCCCGGACCGCCGGAAAGTTTTCCTGACTTCCGCGGGCGTATTGCCGCCCGCCGTCGACTTTGCCAAGGCGAAAGCTGTGGTGGAGGAATTCAAGCGACTGTGAACTCCGGCGCCGCGACGGTAGGCGGCGATGCATCAGGTCGGAGACGGGTGGTAGGTCGAGAACCGGAAACCGGGCGACAGCTCCAACCGGGCCCCGGGCACGGCGGCGGCCCCGCAGCCGCAGACGTAAGCGCGTGGGTTTTGGCCGAGTTCTTCCGCGAGTTCGTCCCACATCTCCCGGGTTTCCGTGCTCACGTAGAGCAACACGTCTTTGTTCCAGCGGCGGACTTCGCGGATCATGAACTGGTAAACCTCTTTGCGCAGTTCATGCGGGAACGGGGACTGGCGCTTACCGCGCATTTCATCCGCGTGTTTCCGGGCTGCGTCCACAAACACCGGATCCAGCAAGTCCACCGGCAGGGTTTGCTCCATGTGCTCGAATGAATTCCAGATGTACAGGCAGAACCCGATGGATTCCGGACTCGTGCGTCGGAGCGCGTATTCGATGCTCCGAGCGTACTCCTCGCGCCAGTTCCGGACCGGGATGATCGGCTTGAACTTGTACCGCACCGGCACGCCCCATTCCCCGCATTTCCGGGCGGCGTCGAACCGGTCCGCGGCCCGCCCCGCGCCCGGCTCGAAATCCCGGGCCACGGCGTCGCACGTGACGCTCCACACGCCGATCAGTCGGTCTCGCCGCGGCAGATCGGCGACCCAGTCCAGGTGGGCGCTTGCCGTGTGGAAGTATCCGTACCGGCCTTCGTATTCGGCGAGCTTGCGGGTGAACACATCGAACAGGCCGTATTCAGGCTCGAGCGTGACCAGGTCCGCCCCGTGCAGGATCATGCGGAACACCTTGTTCCACGGGTACGTTTCGATGACCGGTCCCACGACTTTTTCCATGTATTCTTCAAGGTTGAGGGCGATGGCAAGGAGTTTGCCGGCCCGCCCCTGCCCGCAGTAGAGGCAGCCGTGGGGGCAACCCATCACTGTCCCGAAATTCATGGTGGGCCAGCAGACGCAATCGTTCTGTCGGTCGCGAACGTGCGGATGCTGGTCTTCCACCGCGGTCATTTGGCCGAAGACAGCCGGCAGCAGGCCGGCTTGGCCGCCGCATCGCGCCTGCAGCGGAGCCAGGTTCGTGCGTTGTGCGCCGATTTCCATGGTCGTAAAAACCAGGGGACGTGTGTAGCCGGGAGGCGTTCCCGGGGGGGGCTCGGTCGGCGGCCAGAGGCAGGCAAGTCGTTTCACCATCTCCGGCAGGTTCCCCTCGGTGATCCACTCCACATCGTCGACGGTCTTGCCCAAGGCCCCGAGCATTCGCTCCATGCGCGTCATGCAGAGGGCATTTCCCCGAACTCGATCCAGGGCGAAGAGGCCGGCGGGTTTCAGATCGTACATTTCGCTCTCCTACGGGTTCGCGTCCGTCATGCCACGGGAATCGGTCGCAAGTATTGTAGTTCGCCTTTCCCGGATTCGCTTGCGTTGCCGGCCACTTATTGGACATGGCGCCGGCATCCTGCATTCTTTCAGCTTTCCATGCGGCGTGCGGGGCGAGCAGCGCCCGGAAGCGCCCTGGGCATGGAGCGTCGCGGACGGGGCCTCCCGGGGCTGGGAGGGGAGGCCTCTCCCACGGTCCGATCATGGTGGGAGAGGGAAGGCGAGATCAGGGCGAATCCGTCGATCATTCGAACACCACCATCGAGTGACCGGCAAACGCGGTAATCACGACCTCGGCTCGCCCGTCGCGCCAAGTGAAGTCCAGGGGACGTTCCTCGGGGGCGAGGAACACCCGTTTCGGCTCGCGTTCCAACCGGACCGAAAGCGGCATGTCGACGAGAGGCAGCGGGTCTTCGATGAGGTCGATTTCCTCGCATCGTCGGGAAGGGATGAAGCTCAGCAAGTGGACCACGGCCCGTTGCGGGGTCCGCACGAATGTGGCTTCGAGGTGGGTGGGGCCGTCGTCTCGGATACGCTTGTCTGGCAGAAGGAGGTCGAAACATTTGCCCAGCAGTTTGCGGCAGGCCGCACTGCCGTGTTTGCCGTAATCCCGGAAAACTGGAAACGAGACGGTCAGTACGCGGTCGGTCCGAACCACCGCGGCGTAAGCGCTGAGTTCCGCCGGGGGCGTTTGTCGGTGCGAACAGAAATGCCGGTAATTCCGTTCGAAATAGGGCTCGACCACTTGCGCCAGGACTTCTGCGCCCGGTGCAGCGGGGGTCATGCGAAATCCGCGCTCGTACACGGCGAAATCCGTCCGCGGCAGCGAAGTCGCGATTGCCGGAGCAGGGCGCAAGTACGTCACAGTGAAAGGGGACTCGCCACGACTTTCAATGCCGGACGACGGAAGTGCGGGGTTCCCGTCGGCGTTCAGGGCGGCCGGGCCGGAGAGCAAAACGGCCCCGCCGGTCGCCAGGAACGCTTCAAGTTTTTCGCACAGCGCCACGTCGATGGAGATCGACCCCGGAACCACGATGAGGTCGTATGGGGCGAAATCGCGCGCGGTCGAAACCAGATCGAACTGGACTCGCAAGGCCTGCAGACTGCGAACGACGCCCAGCCCCTCCGGTCCGGGCCGGTCGCCGTGTTTCGGATCGACGAGTACAGCGGCCTCGCTCACGGGCTCGGCGCCGCGGACCCATTTTTCGCAGGCCTCGATGTGGCGGTACACCTTACCGATCAGGTCGTAAGCCGCGGGGTCCGGCGCCCCCCGAGGCGGGAGCTGGTCCCCGACGCCGCTGGCCATGCCTTGACTGAGAATGCTGCAGCATTCGTACATGAGCGCCGCCTCGGGTTTGATTCCGCCGAAATCCCCCCAACCGGTGTGGAAGCGTCCGGTGTGGCTCAGGGTGGGAAGACCCAGAGGGCGGACAAAACGGGCGACGTAGGGAAAGTAGGCGTAACCCCACCCACCGGTCGGCAGGCATTCGATCTCGATGTGGCGGAGGAAGCGGATTTCCTCTTCCAGGTGGGTCTTCGGGCGACTGTTGAACCAGATCCCGACCGGGACATCCCGGGGATGGGCGGCGTCGATCATTTCCTTGAATCGGGCCATGTAGGCATGGGCGGTTTCACGGGCATATTGGGCGCGGTCGTCCGGGCTTTGCGGATCGTATTCGCGGGCAAGCATGCCGTCCACAGCCCATTTCGAGACACTCGGCTGGTCCCAGCACATGTCCAGAAAGATGCCGTCCGTGGGGGCGAATTTCGCCAAGACTTCGGCCAGTTGCTCGGTCAAGTACTCCTGGTACGGACTGGACATATCCAGCACGTGCCAGCCGGCGGCCAAAGGACCGCCTCGTTTCGCGATCTTGCCGTCCGGCGTCACGACGCACCAATCCGGGTGTTCTCGGGCGGCAAACTCGTCCACTTGTACACTGAGATAGATCGGAGCGCGGATGCCCACTGCGTGCAGTGCATCGACCTGCTCGCGCAGTAAATCCAAGTCGCGCGGCAGCCCCGGATGGCGTTCCGGACGGGCCGTGTCGTAGTACAGATGGCCGTGGTGACATTTGGCGAAAAGCGTGACACTGTCCACCCGTGCCTCCAGGAACGTCCGGGCGAAAGCTTCGGGGTCGAAATCCCGGCCGACGTCCGCAATGGCCGGACCGGTATGAAAATCCAGGTGCACCATACGATTTGGGAAGAACGAGAGCATAATTCGGTTCCTTTTGTCGGACGCCTCCTTTTTGACCGGCGGTGGGGCATTCAGCCAATCTATCGCGAACTCCGCACAATGCTCGGGGAGTTTCATTCCTGCTGCCGCGTGAAGAGTGGGTCGGTTGTTGCCCTGCATCGGGGAGAACACGGCTCTCCCGCGCGGCGGGATCGTCCTCCATTCCTGAGTACGCAATCGACGCACGTGGGGGGGGCGAGCGTCCCCGCGAGCCAAACAAAGCGACAGGCCCTGAAGACGGAACCAAGCGGGGACAGGAGATCTCGCGCCATGGCCGCGGTCCGGCCGCCCACGGTCCCGTCTCCCGCCGCGTGCGGCGGCGGTCGATGCACGCCTTCCGGGCAACGGTTCCCGTCCCTTGCCGTCCGGGGGGCGGGGGGACGGTCCCGGAACCGGGACCCCCTTTCGGTCTTGCCGGCAGCGAACGTCCCCCGGCATGTCGCGGGGGCCTCGTATCCGGAACGCGACCGGTTATGTTTCGGGAGTACCCCCCGGGGTGCCGTCGGTCCGCTGTACCGTGCGCGTGAGGCCGGCGGCAAGGGCCCCGTCCGTGTTTCGCGGCGCCGGGCGGAGGCCGGGTGAAATCGGATTGACAGGGCGTCTCGGGATTGTCCGGGCGATCCGGCCGGGTTTGCGGGTTCGAGCGCACTCCGGAGGGTTCCGAGACGACCGGCAAGAATGGTACCGTCAAGTTCGGAATCAGAAGGAGAATCACGCATGTCGGAGAAACTGACCGGGACGGGGATCGAGGGGTTCCATCACGTGGCCTTGCGGACCGCCGATTTCGAGGCCGCTGTTGCCTTCTACCGGGACGGTCTCGGGTTCGCCGAGAAGATCTCCTGGGGCGAAGGCGACGGGCGGGCCGTGCTGCTCGATGCCGGCAACGGCAACTATGTCGAAATCTTTGCCGGGGGCTTGGCCGCGGACGAGGCCTCGGGGCCGTTCCTGCATTTTGCCCTGCGCACGGACGACTGCGACGCGGCCCTGGCCCGGGCCGTGGCGGCCGGGGCCGAAGTGACCGTCCCCCCCAAAGACGTAACCATCCCGAGCCGTCCGTCCACCACCCCGGTGCGGATCGCGTTCTGCCGCGCCCCGGCCGGTGAGTTGATCGAGTTTTTTCAGAATGAGGCGACGTGACGGACCGGCAAACCAAGCTTTCAGACAAGGAGAAACGACCCCGATGAAGACTTTCGCGCTGTGCATCTCCGAAATGTTCGTGGCCGGCGCCTCCTCCGCTTCGGAGGACGCCGGGTGGGAAGTCCTGTTTGACGGCAGTGAACTCACGAAATGGCAGTTCAAGCCCGATGGGTGGACGGTCGAAGCAGGCACGATGGCTCTCAAACCCGGCGGCGGGTATATCTGGACCCGGGAGCAATTCGGCGACTTCGTCCTGGATCTCGAGTTCAAACTTGCTGAAAAGAGCAACAGCGGCGTCTTCATCCGCACGGCCGATATTCGCAATCCGGTCCAGACCGGGATCGAGATCCAATTGCTGGACACCTTCGGCAAGGTCCCCCCGGACAAACACGACTGCGGCGCCGTCTACGACTGCCTGGCCCCGACCCAGGACGCTGTCAAAGCGCCCGGTGAATGGAATCGTATGGTCATCACTTGTCGAGGCAGTCGGATCGCCGTGGTCTTGAACGAGAAACCCATAATCGATATGGATCTGGACCGATGGATCGAGCCGCGCCGGAACCCGGACGGCTCGGAGAACAAGTTCCAAACGGCCTTCAAGGACATGCCCCGACGGGGGCACATCGGGTTCCAGGATCACGGGGACCCGGTTTGGTTCCGCAACGTCCGTATCAAGCAACTCGAAGCCTGCTGCTGCGCGCATTCGTCGTGAAGGCGGATCGATCCAAGTCTCGTGGCGATTCCCGGTGAGTCAGGATGCCCTGCAATTTGGACATGAATGAGATCGGAGTTCGGGCCAAAGGGGCCTCTCGGGTATTGGCCCGGACTTCGGGGCGTGACCGAAGCGCCGCACTCCGAGCCATGGCCGATGCCCTGGCGGCCGATGTCGAACGCATCCTCGAGGCCAATGCCCGGGATGTGGCCGACGCACACGCGGCCGGTCTCGCGGCGCCTCTGGTCGCTCGTTTGCGCCTGGACCGACAGCGCGTCGACGACATGTGCGGGCGCCTGCTCGTGCTGGCGGACCTGCCGGATCCCGTTGGGGTCGTTCTCGAAGGCTTCACCGGTCCGAGCGGTCTGCGCGTCGAGCGCATTGGCGTCCCCATCGGCGTCGTTGCGGTGGTTTACGAGGCCCGGCCGAACGTAACCGCCGAAGCGGCCGGGTGTTGCATCAAGAGTGGGAACGCGGTCATTTTGCGCGGCGGCTCGGAAGCGTTTCGCTCGAATGTTGCCATTGCAGAGGCTTTGATCGCGGCCCTGGGACGGGTCGGCTTGCCGGAAGCAGGCATCCAGATCGTGCGCAGCACGGAGCGATCGGCGGTGGATCGACTGCTGACGCTGACCGAGAGTGTGGACGTGCTGGTTCCCCGGGGCGGGCGCAGCCTGATCGAGCATGTGAACGCTCACAGCCGGGTGCCGGTTTTGAAGCATTACGAAGGGATTTGTCATCTGTACATCGCTGCGGATGCCCCCGCAGAGCTGGCCATTGGGGTGGCCGTGAATTCCAAATGCCAACGGGTCGAGGTCTGCAACGCGTTGGAAACCCTGCTGGTGGACGCGGCGTGTGCGGAACGGCTGCTTCCCGGGCTCACCGAGGCCCTCCGGGCGCGAGGGATTGCGTTGCGCGGTTGCGAGCGTTGCCGCCGCATTGTTCCGGAAATGGACTTGGCCACGGAGGACGACTGGCGGACCGAGTACCTGGCGCCCGTCCTGGCGATCCGGGTTGTGGACGGTCTCGATGCGGCCGTCGATCACATCAGTCGGTATGGGTCCGGGCATACCGACGGCATTGTGTCGTTGCGCTCCGATTGGATCGAGCGCTTCGTGACAGGTGTCGATTCCGCCTCCGTGATGGTCAATGCTTCGACGCGCCTCTCGGGGGGCGGTGCGTACGGGTTGGGGGCCGTGGTGGGGATCAGTACCGACCGGCTCCATGCTCGGGGTCCGGTAGGCGTGCGAGAATTGACCACGTACAAGTGGGTTGCCCGGGGCAACGGACACCTTCGGACCTGAACGGACCGGAAAAAGCCAATCCTTCCGACTCCAGCGGCGCCGGTGCGGTCGGATACGCGTTCTGCAGGCCCGCGCCCCGCGCCGTGGAACTACTTCGTCTTCCGTTCCGATATTTGCCGCAGCCTGCGTCGGGCCACTTCGCTTTCCGGGGCCGCTTCCAACAGCTTACGGTACCAGCGCGCCGCCTCCTCGTATCGGCCGCCCCGGAAGAGAAGTCCGGCATAAGTCCGCCACGCCTTGACGGCAATCTTCCCGCCTTGCGCCGTTTCCGCGGCGCGTCGGAGGTAGCCTTCCGCCACAGCGGCCAAATCCGGCCGGTGATATCGGATGACGGGGAGCAACACCGATCCCGCTTCGCAGAGGAACTCGGCATTTCCCGGATTTGCCCGGTCGCCCCGGGTCAGGAGCGCGAGCGCCTCGTCGAGTTTGGTTTTGCCGCCGGGCATGCTCTTCGGATCCTGCTGCCATGAGACCCATTTGGACCAGAGCAGCCAAGCCGTCGTGCCGTAGAGGGATACCGCGTGGGGAGCAAGCTCGAGCGCTCTCAGATTCAGGTCCACGAGTCGATTGTAACTGCCCGGCGGATCGTCCAACTCCTGGTTGTGCCAAAAGTGGTCGCTGACGGCCATCAGAAACTCGGGGTCCTTGAGCCGGGCGGCATGGCGATGCACCCAAAGCGCGACTCGATCCTTGTCCGGGGTCCGACTCGGGCTGTCGTCCGTGGTCATCTGCACGTCCCACGTCAGGTTGCGAACGCCTTCCGGTCCGAGCCCCAGAAGGAACGGCACGGGATTGTTTGTGGGCGCGCCGGCCTCGGGCGCCAGCCAAAGGGTTACCTCCGTTGTCTCTGCACCGTCCACGAAGCGCAGTCGAACCTCGGCCAGGGCCGGGTCGAGATCCGACGAACCCCGGACCGCGACAACCGTAACCCGCAGAGGCGGTTCAAACTCAACCACCCGCCAGGCGCCCTCCCGGAAAACGAGCCGAACCGGCTTGAGACCGAACGTCTTGGATTCGATCGTCGCGCCGGTCTGGCGCAAGGCCGCTTCCAGCTCTTGTCCGATTGTCCCGGCCCGACTTTCGAGGCCGACCCATATCCAGAAGATTGCGCCCAGCAACCCGGCAGTGGGCCTTTTGCTATTGACATTCCGGATCGACATCTTCCCACACTCTGCAGTCGGTGCTACGGCTTCTTCGGTGTCGGGCGCGGCGTCGGTTCCAGAGGCGTCCATATCCCGGGAATGCGTGCACCGCAGAATTTGCACCGTCCGTTTTCCACATTGTTGCTCAGGACGGTAAAGCCGGCCCGCCGAATCAAGACTTTTCCGCATTGCGGGCAGACAGTGTTCGAGAGACCCGGTTCCAGCACGTTCCCGACGTAGACATAGCGCAGTCCTTCTTCGCGTGCGATGCGGCGGGCTTGCTTGAGCGTCGCCAATGGGGTGGGCGGGCGTTTGGTGAGCTTGTAATCCGGGTGGAACCGGGTGAAATGCAGCGGGGTGTCCCGGCCCAGCTTGCGCACGATCCATTTGCACATGGCGCGAATCATGGCGGGGTCGTCGTTGGCGCCGGGAATGATGAGGTTGATGATCTCGAATTCGACCTGCTCCCGCCGCAGGATCTCGAGGGTCCGAAGCACCGGAAACAGGTGTGCGTTGCAGTATTTCACGTAAAACTCATCGCTGAACCCCTTGAGGCCCACACTGGCGGCATCGAGGACGGAGCAGAGTTCGAGCAGTGGTTTTTCCTGGATCCAACCGCAAGTAACCCAGTAATTCCGCAGTCCTTTTTTGCGGGCCAGCCGGGCTGTGTCGCGCATGTACTCGAAGAACGTGGTCGCTTCGGTGTAGGTATAGGCGATGCCTTGGCATTTGTTTTGAATGGCGAGAGCCACGACCTTTTCCGGGGGCATACGATAGTGAGGCACTTCCTCCGGGGCGGCCTGGGAAATCTCGTAATTCTGACAGAATACGCACCCCAAGTTGCAGCTGGCAGTCGCAATCGAGAAAACTCGGGAGCCGGGCAGGACGTGAAACAGCGGCTTCTTCTCGATCGGGTCGATATGAACTGCCACGGGTCGCGAGTAGACGATGGTGCGGAGTTTGCCGCCGATGTTGACCCGGGCCCGGCACATGCCCTGCTCGCCTTTGTCCAAAATGCATAGAGTGGGACAAAGCTGACACTGCACGATCCCTTCGCCCATGGGCGACCAGTATTGCGCCTCGTGCAGAGAGAGGTCCAGGCGGCGCAGGATGGATTCGGTGAATCTGCGTGTGGGCGCCGGTTTCTTGAACAGCGGGACCACGTCTTTGCCGGCCGGGGGGGGGAGATCGGGCTCTCCACGGTCGGCTGCCGGCCGCACCGTGGCCGTCTTGCCGGTCGCCGGTTGCGATGCCTCTCGGCGTGGTCCGGGCCCCGGGCCCACGGCGGAGATCCCAGGGCCGCTCGCCGGCGGGCGCGGGCCCGGCAACGGCGGTCCCGAATAAGTCCGCCAGGCCGTTGTCAGCGCATACGCCGCAACCGCCGCCGCCAACAGGCGACTGACGCGCTGCAAGTGCCGACGAAGGCGAGGCGTCAGGGCCGCGGGAAGCAGCCATACCGGAACAAGGTAGATCGATGTTCCCACGAAAAACGCAAGAAACGTCAGCACTGCCCCCCCCATGCCGTGACTGCGCAAAGCGATGAGGACTGCGGCGAGAAACGGGGGGCACGGGCTGGCCCCCGTCAGCAGTCCCAAGGCAAAAGCGCCGGCAAGCAGGTGATGCCAGTGTCGTCCGGTGGAAGGGCAGACTTGGGCGGAGCCGGGGGGCAGGGCGGCGTACACGGCCATCAGCACGCCGAGGACCGTGAACAGGATCCACGGCTGCGGGGTCCAGATCCGGGTCATGGCCAGGATGCCGATCAGGAAACCGAACCCCAAGTAGGCGACCAGGCGTCCGAGGAGCAGAAACAGAGCAAGCTCGAGTCCCGGCCGCCGTTCCGGACGGGCGTGTCGACTGAGAAAAACGCCATGGAACAGGCCGCAGCTCAAGAAACAGGCCGGGCCGAGCGAAAGACCTACAGCGAAGCTTTCTGCCGCCTGACGCCACATGGACTCACTCTCCGGAATACGAACGGTCGCTTCTGCCGGCTCTGCCTCCGGACATGCTCTTTTGCACGGACTTTTTGGCCCAAAAGCGGGGGCTTGGAGGCGGTCCCGAAGATCTGTAATATGCCGTCCGATTTGTCGGGCCGTTTCCATCCCGTCGCGCCGATGCCGCTTTCGCATCCGTTTCCGACGCACCCGAACCAAGGGAAGAATACCGTCGATCAAGCCGTCCTGTCCACTCGCCGTCGGCGTGCGGCCGGGATTGTCGTTCAACGGACACCTCGGCGAAGTTGTTCTGTTCGGAGAAACTATCCTCTCAGAGCGACTCGTCAAGTGCTGAATCGCTCCACGGGCATGACCGGACTCCGCCCGACCGAGCAACGAGAGGTCCGTGAGTCGGCATTCAGTCTCCGGTGTCCGAACCTCGCATGGCTCGAGACACGAATCCCGGGGAACAGTTGGACGGAAAAGCTACCGATCAGTTACGAGGGGAGACGCCTCGAAATCGGAGTCGACTCAAACTGCCAGCGCGACCGCGACGGCGAATCGGTTCGCACGAGACCGGGGCATTGCACGGAACAATGAGTGAACCTGGCCAAATCGAGACCTGGGTTGTACAGTGCCTGTCCATCTTTCACGCCTTGGTTTTTACGTGGGCGTGTTTCCGATGAGTATAATGCAATGGACAGCGAGGAACCATGCCTGCGCGACGCTCTTTCCGAGATGCTGAGGAATACCGGCGTTGGAACGAAGAAATGAGCCGGGTACATGATAGCGAGGGGTTTCACCTGCGTTCCAGCGCCATCATCCGTTGGGTGGAACGCGGCCGGGTCCGTGCCGTGTTGGAGTCGGCAGGGAGCCCCAGGCAACTTCTGGAGGTCGGCTGCGGCGCGGGAATGGTGTTGAGCCGCTTTTCCGCGGAGCGTCTTGTCGGAGTCGACTTGTCCGAGTACATCCTCCGGGAAAAGGCACGCTTTCGCCTGGCGGGAAGGTCCGCGCTTCTCATCTTGGCAGACGGTCGACAGCTGCCTTTTGCGGACGGTGTTTTCAATACCGTGGTGTGTACGGAAGTCATCGAGCATGTTCCGCATCCCGGGCGGCTGGTTCGCGAACTTGCACGGGTGGCCGCACCCGGCGCGCGGGTGGTTCTGACGATTCCCAACGAACCGTTGATCGAACGGTTGAAGGGATGGGTCGGCCGGTTGGGAATGCGGCGTTTCGTCCTGGGCGGAAAGACCTCGGGAATTGCTTCGGGTTACGATTCTCCCGCAGGGGCGAACGAATGGCACCTGCACCGCTTCGATCTGACCCTTCTGCGCCGTGTCATTGACGGCGCCCTGGCTTTGGAGAAAATTCGTGCAATTCCGTCGGCCCTTCTTCCCCTGCACTGGGTGGTGCGGTGCTGTCCTGTACAAAACCTCTCGGCGCAGAAATGAAGAAAAGCGGTGAACTCGACCGTGCCCGGGAATACCGCGCTTGGACGCGAATCTTTTTTCGGACGCCGCCGGGCTCGGGCTACTGTTCCTCGGCTTGATAGGGACGGACGACCTCGTCTACAAGGTAGGTTTTTTTCCCCTGCGATTCATAATACGTCCGCATGACCAATTCGGCTATCAACCCCATCAGAATGGAAATGAATCCCATTAGGAACAGCATGGTTACCAGGGAGGGGAGGGGCGTGGCGATGAATGACTTTCCGCCCCAGAATTTGTAGTAGACCATGAGTCCGAAACACACAAATGCGCCGAGGATGCTCAGCAGCCCGAATCCCCCGAACACATAGATCGGTTTCTGGGAATAATCCGCCAAGAACTTCAGGACAATGAGGTCGAGCACGACTTTGAGCGTCCGCTCCAGACCGTACTTCGACCGACCGAACCGGCGGGGGTGATGCGTTACCGGCAGTTCTGTAACTCGCGCCCCCTGCCAAGTTGCATAAATCGGGATGAATCGATGCATCTCCCCGTAGAGCCTCAGATCCTTGATCACTTTCCGGCGGTAGGCCTTCAGGGTGCATCCGTAATCGTGAAGCCGCACGCCGGAAATCCAGGAAATCAGAAGATTGGCGGCACGGCTGGGCAGGATTCGTCGTGCGAAGTTGTCCTTTCTATCCCGGCGCCATCCCGAGCAGACATCGAAACCGTTGTCCAGTTCCGCCACCAGGCGCGGAATGTCGGCCGGATCGTTCTGCAGATCGCCGTCCATGGGAACGAGGATTTCTCCCCGCGCCACGTCGATCCCCGCCATGATGGCGGCCGTTTGTCCGAAATTGCGACGGAGATGAACTGCCGTCACGTGAGACGCCTGTCGGCAGCGTTCGTTGATTGCCGTGCGCGAGCCGTCCGTGGAACCGTCGTTAACCAGAATGACCTCGTAGCTGCCCCAATCGCGGAGCGCCTCTTCGATCCTGCGGCAGAGCTCGCTTACGGTGTCCTGTTCGTTGTAGATCGGCACGATGACCGACACACGCGGTGTGTTCGGCCGTTTGCACGCTTGGCTCATGGCAACCCGTCCTCGTGCTGACTGGTTCGAATCCGGATTCCTCGCGCCCGCTTCGCTCGCGCCGCCAAGATCGCCAAGGGAAGCATCGTTGGGCCCTGCGCGGGTCGCGAGCATCGATTTTCATGGCCGGACCGATCGGCGCCCTCCGGGCCAACCCGGTTCGGACGACGTGGGGTGTTCCGGATGCGACCCGGGTTGTCGCCGCGGATGATCGCAATAGGCGAAATACAGCAGGGCTGAGCGGCACCCCCGGGAGTCGCACCCTCTATCTCGTTGAAGATACGACTGCCGATGGGCAGTGTCAAACGCGTTGTCCGGTACTCCGAGTTCGGGCTCGCCTTCAAGCCCGGCACCTTGGCAATCTCTCGGAGCAGCGCAGTTGTCTCACTCGTGTTTGCCGCAAGGTCCGCTATGTTGCAAAAAAGCTTCCGACGTCGCCCGGTTCTGCAAGGTCGGCCCCGCGGCTCGCAACACGTTGCCGACCGTAACATCGTTCTTCCGGAATTCCTCTGCGCCGCGCAAATGGAACGCGCACATTCGCCGGCCGGCAAGCAACGTTCCGCGGCCGCATTCCGGAAGACACGGCTCTCCCGCCCGGCGGGATCGTCCTCCATACGAAATCGTCCGGACCGTGCGCTCAATCGGTACATGTTGCGGGGTCTTCGCTTCGTGTGGGTGAGTCCGATGACGCACTTCTGACGTTGCGCGCAGCGTAAAACGAACTTCCGCCCGGCAGATGGGGGCAGACGTCAAAAACACGAAGCCTCAATCGAGTCGGTCCGACGACGGCGGCAGGCGCAAAACCTCTTGAGCGGGACCGGCGCGAACAGGAGCAAGCGGGGATACCGAAAAGGAGCGCTCGCGGATGAAACGAACGTGGTTGAAGATCGGCGTGCTCTCTCTTTGTTTTGCCGGGGCTGCGATTGGGCGGCAATGGGGACCTGCCTTCAAAGCCAAAGACATGACGCTCGACCGCGGTGTGCAACTGCTGAATGTCAACGACGTCGGCGACTTCAGCATATCGTATCGATGCCGTATCGACGCGGCGGGCCTTGTCGAGTTGATGTTCCGTTACGACATCGACAGCGATGTGTATTACCTCTTCCGAATTGACACTCGCTCTTCCGGTGGGAACCCGCCCGGTTTTCTGAAACGCAGTCCGGGCGAGTCGTTTTGGCATCTCTGTGGGAGCCGAACCGGCACGGCGCCGAAGTCCGGCGAGTGGGTCGACGTGCGTGTCGAAGGGGTCGGCGGGGCGGGCGCTTCAGAGCCGTCGTGGGGGGTAAAGTTGTGGCGACGCTGCGGGATGACGACTACAAGCGCGGCTTCATGGCCTTCCGGCGGCAGCTCTGCCCCGGCGCGGTCAGGGATGTCCGCATTTCCGTTCCGGCGGGAGAAGTTTTGAAGACGTTTCACCCTTACCGTCCCCCCCCGCCGGCACCGCCGCGTCCTTTTTTCCAAGGCAAATGGAACGCCTATTGGATTTGGTCGTCCGGCACGGACAAGGAACTCACCCGTTTCATGCGCAAGGTGTTTGAAGTACCCGGCCCGATGCGAGAGGCAATACTGGTTGCAACCTGCGACAATGGTTACGAATTGTACTTGAACGGCAAATTGCTCGGCAAAGGAGACGACTGGTATACGCCCGAAACCTACGCCGTGGCTTCACTCCTTCGTCCCGGTAAGAACGTGCTGGCCGTAAAATGCGTCAACGCGGCGCCCGGCGCCGCCGGGTTGTTGCTCGAGCTGGGCGGTACCGCTCGGGACGGTACGTTCGTGCACGTAATCAGCGACGCTTCATGGCGTGTTTCCAAGCACGCGGAGCCCGGCTGGGCCGGCATTGAGTTCGACGACAGTCACTGGGCTCGGGCCACGTCGGTCGGGAAACAGCCGTGCGCTCCGTGGGCGACGCAGGTTCGTTTCGAGCTTCCCTATCTCGGACCGAAGCAGCCTCTCGTGCTGGAGCAGGCGAGACTTCCAAGCCGGATCGCGGTCGGCGCGCCCTTTCGGATCACGGCCACTTGGCGGGTGGAGAAACCGTTGAAACATGACTATCCAGTCGTCCTGATGGGACGGCAGGACAACGACTCGTTCGCCGACTTGTGCGTCATCGAGCCCACGACGCCGACGACCCAGTGGCAGGCCGGTCGAGAACATACGGAGTCGTTCGCAATGCGCATCGGTCCGACCGCCGGATACTTCTTGGATAGCGGCAAGATCGACATCGCCCTGGAAGTGCGCGGATGCTATTATGCGAATCGCCCCGACGCACGCGTCGGATCGACGTTGTTTCAGCGCTCGCCCCCTGCTGCCGCGCTGGAACTGCGCACACCCGCCGCCCGGGCGACAGACGGTTTTTTCGTGGACCCGCAGGGGCGCAGACATGCTTGGCGCACTCGGGACGACGCCATCGAGGTCGATGGCGTCGACTATATCCCACTGCGCGGCTCCGACGGCGTCTACTACTGCGAGGCCGAGGGCGCCCGTGTCGCGCTCGCCTCGATCGACTCGCGACCCGTGATCGCCGACATCGCCCGGAACGGCGGGCCGTCGGGCGCGGATTTCATCCGGGTGCGACTGGTCGATCACGTCGATTGCAGCAAAACGGACCATGACTTCAGCGACGACGGTCGACTCGGCGGCAAATCGCGCGTGGTCCAAATCGGCGGAAGAAAATTCCGGCTCACCTCTGCACGCCGGCGCCTTTCCTATTTCGCCTACACGGTCACTTGCGTTCACGCTCAAGATCCGCACCTGCTGGTGTTCCAGAGCGTGAATGACCGCGAGCGATACACCACATTGCGAGTCCAACCGCCGTGGGACAACGTGGGCGGCGGTGTCTACACCGGGCGCGAGTATCCCTGCGATGGGCGCGTTTTCGAGCACGGGTTCCTCTTTTATCCCCGCACCAGAGCGGTCCGTTTCACCGTTTCGCGATGGCCGGTCGAGGAAGACCGCGACGATCCGTTGAACGGGGCGGCAGTCAGCCATGTCTGGCTGTTCGAATTGCTTGATACTCTCGCCTCACGGCCGGTCGCGACCTTTGCCCCCCCCGGGCGGCAACGGCGCCTCGGCATGTACTTGACACACCCGGCGTACATCAATCGGCTCTACGGGTTCCGCGGTCAGACCGAGCGGGAACGCAAGGCATCCGTCCGCGGCTTTGTCGATTACTTGAGGTTTTGCGGTGTCAACCTCTTGGAGTTCAATGCCGTCGACGGCGGGGACACCACGGGCGTGGCCTACTACCCAGCAAAGATGTGGCCGCACAGCGATGCAAACCTGATGGCGGAACTGCTGGCTCAATGCCGTGCCGTCGGCATCCAGGTGATCCCCATCGTCACGTCTTTGTCGGTGCCAGAAGGCAAGTTCGGCTTTACAGCGGACTCCATGCTGCGGAACCGGAACGGCAAGCCGGTATTCTTTTTTCGCAGTCGGCCCCCGTTGCCCGATCCGTTGCGACCGGAAGTGCAACAGGCGTTGCTGGACACCCTGAAAGAGATCCTCGAGACCTGCGGCAAGGACCCCACGGTCCCGGCCGTCGGGTTCCGTGTCAACGGCAAGATCGGTCTCTGTTTCGGCGGTTCGACCCTCGGCGCCAGCGACCAATACACGGGGTACTCGAAATGGGACGTGGCCCTCTTTCGCCGCGAGACGGGCATCGCCGTGCCGGACGGGAAGCCGACTTCGTACGCATGGATTCGTGCCAATTGCTGGGACCGGTGGCTCCGCTGGCGGTGCGACAAGACTCGGCAATTTTGGCTGCGGTGCCGGGACCTCGTGCGCAGCTATCGTCCTGATCTGAACCTGATGATTAGCTGTGACATGCCGTCGGAGACACCGGCTTGGAACATCTACTGGCCGAGTGGAACCACGCCCCTGCAGTGCATGATTTATCACGGCGTAGATCCCCGCCTGTTCCGGAACGACAAAGGCATCCTGCTGCAGCGGGGCATGATGATTGCCGCCGACCGCTATTTCACCTACTCCGGGCAATACGCCAGAAACCACGGTGCGATGAAGGCATTCCATTATGCGTCCGGCGTGGCGCAGATGTACAACGGCGCCGAAGGCAATGCGTGTGAGTTGTACCACAATTACTGGGAAGAAAGCGGCGTGTTTCCCCAGGGCGAGTTCCACACGAGCTTCTGGGGGGCTGCCACCATGTACCCGCTCCAACGCTACTATTTCGAACCCATCGCCTACAGCCTCGCAGTCACAAACTGTCACACGCTCAACCTGTTTTCATGGGAGCGCGGCACCTACGGCCATGAGTCCGATTTGCGTGCCTGGGCCCGGGCGTTCCGCGCCATACCGGTCGGGGAAGGCGAAGACGCGTCATCCTTCGTTGCCGGCGGGTATGCGGCGGAGCCGCCCGCGGCGCCGCGCAAGGACGTCGAACCCAAGGTGTATCGTGGCGGTGTCTGGGCCCGACGTTTCGGCAACCGCCTCGCCATACTCAACTGCGACGACCGTCCAGTGCAATTGACGGTACAGTTCCCGGCTGTACTCCGACGAGGGCAGAACCTGATCGAAGCAGGTCGGCTTCAAATCCTCGCGACCGGGCCGGGAAAGGCCGCCTTCGAACTGCCGATGAAGCCTTACGAATTGCGGGTGCTGCTGGTGCGATGAGCGTCCGGACACGGGAGGATACGACGACGAAAGGCGCGTCGTTGCCGGGGTGAGCGACGAAACGAGGTTCGGGCATCCCCGGCCTCATCGCGGTCGCAGGATGGAGTTCCGACTCGGACCGGTGCAACGGTGTCTGCGATTCGCCTCGGGTATTGCGGCGCCAATGGGAAGGAACCAGTACTCACCCACGCCAAGTTGGCGGCGAGCAGATAGAACGAGCGTTCGCCCCCGCCGATGACTTTGGGAGGGCGAACCGGCTGAGCGGGAGGGTCGTGCCATGCGGCGAAAGCGGACCGAAATGTTGATCGCAGGTCAACCCACGCGTCCGTTCCGCTTGTGCGTCCCGGCGAGTTTTGGGAGTTGGGCGTGCGGAAGGTCAGCGACGTTCCGACTTCCCGGTCGGCGCTTGGGAAGTGACGATTCTCAGCCCGGGACGGGAAGCGGCGGGAATAACCAGGACCCGAACCTGGAACCCCCAGATTTCCCATGGCTTCCCGCCGGGAGCGGGGGGCGGGTCCGGTCCGTCCATCCGGACTCGCACAGTGTCCGGCCCGGCGACCTCAAGCGGGAAGAGCGCGTCCCCCGAGGGCGTCTTCAGGCAAGGACACAACACGCTGCCGAGTTGTTTGCCCAGGCCGGCGACTGAGATCAGCCTGAAACCGTCCTTCCCGATTCCACTCCGGACCGCCGCAACGGGGTCGAACGTCGCAACCCTCCGGGAAACCGTCGCGGCCATCACGAACTTGTCGATACCTGCAGGCGGGCCGGCACGAAAGCGAACCGGATTCACGAGCGGCGCAGTGGCGGTCAAGAGAACGGAGCCGGGATAGAGCGCGGCCTCGGTCCGCAACTGGTGCAGCGGATCGCGCACGGAACGAAGGTCGCTGCGGGCAATGCCGTACAAGAACACGAGATGGTGTTTGTCCAAATGAAACAGGCGGTGGTATCGGTCGCCGGCAAATGGACTGTTCAACGGCGGCATGAAAGACAGGGGCCCCTGCATGAATACGGGCTTTCGAGGGCGTCCGTCGCTGTCGAGGAGCGTATCGCAGAATCGACGCGCCGGCGAACGCCGATAGAATCCGGCCCGAAGCCGTAACGCCTCTTTTCCGGCACTCCAAACGTCCAGGCTCAACAGCGCAAGGCCCGCTATCAACAGGCCTCGGTGTCGAAAAGCTTTTTCAATTGCATGGGCCCCGAGAAAAGCGGACAGCGGCGCCAGGAACGCCATGTATCGAACCTCCCGAAAACCGGACAAGTGCAGCATACCGAACGCCGTCAGCCATACCAGGGCCAGGCTTTGCCGAAACCGGTCGCCGCGCAGGCAGTACCAGAGGCCCGGACCCAGCGCAGCCAGTGACAGCCACCCATAGAACGGCATATTCCGGAGATAAATCCAGATTGGGAAGCGGATGCCCGTCCCGCGATATTGCTCCATCACCTTCGTGAGCTGCCTGTAGGGCAACAAGAGGAACGGCTCCCGGGGCCAGGTGGACTTGAGCACAACGGCCATGATCAGCCAGTATGCCAAAGCGCTGGCAACCGCGCCGCCGGTCAACGCCAGCCAGGTCTTGAAGTCGCTTCTCCGAAACACCCGCTTCGGAAACAAGTACGGCAGACAACGGCTCCCCAATATGGCCGCCCAGAACACGCCGTAAGTCTGTTTTATCAACACGGAGAGGGCGCCCAGCGCCACAAGACCGAGCCACACTCCGATTCTCGGTCGTTCCACAAAATGTTCGGTCAGCACGAGCATGGCGATCAGCAGCAGGCCGGGAACAATGTCTCGGCTCAGGAAAGGCGCATAACTGAAGAACACGAAGCTCAGGACCGAAGACGCGAACGCGGCCAGCATGGCCGGGGTCAAGCCAAGTCGTTTTCGGAGAAAGGCGAATACCCCGACCAAGTAGGCGGTGTGCAATGCGGCCATGGTCAGGTGATACGGCCATACTGCCAAGGCCGGCAGGCCCAAGGCTCGGTGCAGTAATGCCGCCGGGGTGAGCACCAAAGCCAGGAGCGGGGCCCGACTCGGGATGAAGTACGGTCCGTTTCCGATGAAAAACCGGGCATTGCAAATGGCGTCGTAGCCGTCGTAGAGTTCGACCGTGACAAAGACAGCGGAAAGCCAGAGCCACAGCACAGGCAGCCCCAAACAGGCCGCGGCAAGAACGCCCAGGGGCCGGCCGGCACACGCCGGGGAACGAGTTTCGCTTTCCACACCGAGTTTCAGCACAATGATACCTTTCGGCCGTTTTGCTGACGGCGTCCGCCGCACACACGTTTCGGCGCGGGCTATCCCACCTTCACGGGGTGCCTCTGGCGAGTCGATAGGTGGCCGTCCGGCGGTGCGCCCTGGTCGAGCCGATCTTGCCACGCCCGGCAGAGGTCGTCGCTCGGATACAGCCGCCTGTCCCATACGTCGTTCTTGCCGAATCGCCAAATGATTCGGTCCGCGGTCTGATGGACACTGGCCGAGAGGTCGCCGTTGCCCGGCAGCAAGCCGTCTTCGGGCAGGAGCACCCGCTCGTCGAGCTGGATGACATGCGGCGTCGCAGCGGGCGCAACGGCGCACAAACAGGTGAGGAAGGCCAACCGACTCGTGTGCCTCACGGTGTGAAACGAAGACATGCGCGCCACCTGTGTCAACGGGTTGGGCCGTTCCCAAAACGTTTGGAGCAACCGTCTCAATATACAGATGTTTCGGGGCGCCACCATGCTGCCGTCCTCGGAAGACACTGCTGGGCGCGTTTCCGAACCGGGAAGGGTGCCGTGCAGAACAAAACGTTTCCCCAGGGACGTGTCCGGGGCCGGGCGGAGAATGTCTTGGAACCCGCGGCCGCGGTAAGGCAAGCGCGAATTACCGCCGCCGCGTCGAGTTTTGATGCGGTCGTGGACGCCACGCAGGCTCGAACAGAGGCATGGGAGAGTGGGAGACACGCTTGCAGACGCGAGAGCGGGCTCTGGGCGTGGCTCACTGACCACCGGCCCAACAGAGACAAGGTGTCGATCATCGCAAACAAAAGAGGATGCAGCAGAGAGAGCATCGAACAACAGTTCAACATCCAGAAAAAGTAAGCGTCGCATCTGGACCATGAACGTTGGATCTGTGGCGGCCGACGGGCGTTCGGCGCGGCGACGAGTTCAAGCTGAGGCACGACTACGGCAGTGACGCCAACGCGTGGAACAACTGCTGCCAGGTGACGGAGATCGCGGACATACTCCTGCAACTCATCAGGTACAGCGATCTTGTCCGCAGGCTCAGCGCCGGCGCCCGCGCCGGCTTCGACGAGGCATTCAAGACTGTACGCAACTTCGTGGCCCAAATGCGGGAGTCCATCCAACGCGACCGCGCAAGTCCCGAACGAATGGCGGGGCCACGTACCACGCCGGGTCCAAATCCGATTCGTCGGTGGAACGTAGCCGCAACGCGCCGTAGGTCAGCTTCAATTCGGCTCGTCGTGAGCAAAACCAGCGTTAGGAGGAGCCCGGCCACAAAGGGTGTGTGGCCGCGCGCGAGTGCGATTTTGGGTGAGATTTCGTTCCCGCCGAGCGGGACTCGGCGATGCACCCCTCGGCGGGTTCATTCCGGGCGGAAACGGCGAAAGATCGTCCGAAAGCGTCCGTGCCCTTCCACCTTCGTCCCGCTGAGCGGGGCAGGCCGCCCTGCAGCCGATCCCGCTTGGCGGGAGAGACGGGTCCGCCTCAGGCGGACAGCGACTAGCCCCTGGCGAAGAGCGACAACTCCCGCGGCTCACGCCCCCTTTGTNNGGCTCGAGACAACACTCGGCTTGGCTGCACGCCATCGTACGATTCAACCCCTACGAGAGGGCGCTTCCATGCTGTGTGAAGCAACTCGAGCTTACAGTGCTGAAAACAGGACAGAAATGCCCATTCTAAGCATCTCAAACGCCCTTCCATTGAAGCTATCTCGTTGAAGACGAATGCACTACATCGGTCCGACCCCGGACTGCAATAGATCGGACCGATCAGGCGAATCGGTCCGATCATTTGGAAGCAAGAGGATTTCGCCATGGGAAGACTGCGGCCCAGCGGCGGCTACCGCGACACAGCCAGTTTCCAGACTGCCACGATTATTTACGACGGCACATATTGGTTTTGCGAGAAGTTCCTCGATTCGCGTTCGCGTACCGTCGACCAGATGGCGCAGGCCGCGCGGTCGGGACGCCAGAATATCGCCGAGGGCAGTCGTGCTTCCGCCACTTCCTCGCAGACGGAGTTGCGCCTGCTCAACGTGGCCCGAGCCAGCCAGGAAGAATTGCTGCTGGACTTCGAGGATTATCTCCGGCACCGGCACTTGCCGAAATGGGCCCCCGACTCCCCGGAAGCCATGGCAGTACGGCGCGTGCCACAGCAGTTCCGGGAAGATCGGTCGGATCGGACCGATCCGACCGATCTGAAAGCGCTCTCGGACGAGGAGCGCTGGGCCTTGTACGCGCCCTGGCTCGAACACGACGACCCGGCCGTGCGGGCCAACGCCCTGATTTGCCTGATCCACCAGGCGAACTACTTGCTCGATCAACAGATCGAGGCGCTGGAAGCGCAGTTTGTGCAAGGCGGGGGCTACAGCGAGCAACTCGCCACCGCCCGCCTGGCCGAACGCCGGAGGCGCAAGGCTGATCGCAGCGATCCGACGGATCATATTCCCGCCTGCCCGGAGTGCGGACGGCTCATGGTGTTGCGTACGGCCAAGGCTGGCAAGAATGCCGGCAAACAGTTTTGGGGCTGCTCGGCGTATCCGGAGTGCAAAGGCGTTGCCAGATTGTGACTTCGGCGCCGATGGGAGCAGACTCCCTTTTCCCGCTCTTCTTGGGACCCGCGGGTGAGTGTTCCGTGTTGTCTGTAATTTGGGAAGTCCGGGGCTGGTCGGAACATATGACGACGGGTACATAAGCCGCATGACCCGCAAGAAAAGAAACCACAGAAGACGAGTTGCACTGCCGAGATCCACAGATTGCGTGGGCTGGGGTTTTCTGCAGTGGAGTGGATAGTGAGAGAGGTGCCTGCAACAAACCCCGCTGCCACGGAGCAAATTGCGGCATGAGCGGCACAGGCGGGGTTATCGCCGTTGGTGACGGTAAAGTGGACGCGGCGTCTCGCCGCTTGACCCGTAACCCAAGACACAAAGCACGAATTACCGCCGAGGACGGCGGCCTCCAGGCGTCCATAATAGCAGGATTTCGACAACCCCTGAATACGGAACAAGAAGTCCGTCCGCCTGCGGGACTCAATTCTTGAAGGTGCGATATCCGTGGCGCGGGACCGTGAAACCCCGCGGGTCCCTCCAGGCACGGTCGCTGAAGTCGACCACCACGGTCCAGCCGGACGCGAAGCGGGTCTCCTGTATGAGGCGGTCCTTTGACAGAAACCTGTGGTCCACCATTTCGTCGAACCCGATCTTTTCATGCCACCCACAGACGGTGCGATAGGTCCGAAGGTAGCGCTCCTTCACTTTTTCCCACCCGGCCCCCCCGATGACGTTGCCCGCTTTGGGGTGCATGAACACGAGGGGTGCGGTCCCGTAAAGGATGTTCATGAGGTCGTGACGGTCCCAAAGGGAAGGGTCACGGCCGGGGTCCTGGTTCCAACGCCGGGTGCAGTACACCGAATCGTGGTACACCAATTGAAAGAGCGGGAGGCGGCGCGCCGGATTGAAATCGTATCCCAGGCAGCGTTCCCGGAAGCCGGGCTTGTTTTCGAGATACGGACCGACCCAATGGCCGGCGCCGCCCTTGCCGTAATAGGCGCCGCCGTACTCCGAGAGCGTCTCGATTCCTTCAAACACGTGCACTGCGGAGGCGGCCCACCATTTCCCGCGTTCCGACCCCACGACCAGACCGCGGTCGCAGAGTTCCTCCAAGGCGCGACGGAGATAGGCGGCGCCGTCCCGCCGGACCAGCGGATGTTTGGGGTGGTAACACTCGAGAATAGACCCTCCGGTGGTTGTCGTATCCAGAAAAAAGTAGTTCAGTCCGGCCGCGACTGCAGCCTGTCCCACGGGACGCAGTGCATCCGCGAGAGTCACCGGGCAGCGCATGAGAAAGCCTCTCGGGTCCCAGGGCGTCTTCTTGTATTCAAACGTGTCGTTTTCGGACATGATGCCGCCCTGTTCCCGGCGTGGTTTCCTGGCAATGAGTCGACCTTGTATCCAACTGTAGTTGTGGTACCCGCCGATGAGATAACCCGCTCGAACGGCTGCGGACACCGCCCCCGGATCGATTCCCTGCAGGGCCGGTGCTTCGCCTGCCCGTGGCTTGGAGATCAGGGCGTGTCGGACGCCGGCCCGCCGGAGGTCCGCAATCAGCCGTGCGGTGAGCGCCGGTTGATGCCACACATCCAGCGCGCCCCGGAGTCGTGCTGCGGCGGGGTCGACACGCAGCTTATCGGCCCACGAACGGAATGCGCCGCGCGCCTGTTCGGCGTGCCGGAAGGCCTTGGCCATGGCCACATAGCCGCCGGCTGCAAGAAACCGGAATGTCACGCGGCGCGGGTAAGCGAACGTGCGCTTGGCCCCCGTCCACGTCACTTGGGGGAGCGTGCGATCACCGCGCGGCGTTTTCACCCACTGAACCGAGAACATGCAGTCGTACGGGGTGTCGATCTGGGTCATGACGCCACGCTCACCATCGGTGACGCCCCACCACGGCATACTGAGTCTCTGGTGGAGCCACCGCCGGTTCCAGCGCCGATAGTCCACCAAGGGATCTGTGTCGTGCGTCGAATAGACGACACCTTCGTCGATGGGCACGACAGCTTCGGGTCCGGCAGTTTCGTTGAAGAAAGCGTAGGGGTACGTCATGAGCATAACGCCGGCCCAATTCGGCTTCCAGGGCAGGACGGCGTCGCGACGGGGGACGTCGAGGGTGACGGTGAGCGCGGCGGCATCGCGAGCAAGGCGGATTTCAACGGTGAAAGCCAAGCCCCTCCAACGGGCCATTGCCTGGATGGTGCGACCTTCGGTCCGGGCCCGAGTAATACGCACGAGACTGTCCGGTGTCACGGGTGCAACGTCGACCCGGCCCCATTTCCGCCCCCGCGCCGTTTGAAACGGCTCATACTGTTGCCACACAATTCCATTGCGCAGGTCTCGAACGGCGAGGCGGCCCGAGGGTGCGGCGAGGGTCACGCGTAAGGATCGGTTTGCGACCTCCGTTTGCGGAGCGGCCCTGCCGAGAATCTGCAAGCACGCCATCGACGCCACAGCCGCCGGCAGGATCCGGCGGCTCGGGAGCGCATATCGCATAATTGCTGTCCTCGCTCCGATGCCCTGTAAGCTGGGGGCCGTCCGCGACCGACCTGCCTCCCGTACGCGAGAACGCGGAGGTGAGCGGTCCGAGGTCCGAGGGGCCGCTCGAACGGTTTGTTCGAAATCCGGATATCTTCTCGCCCGCTTCGCTCAAGACGCTGAGATCGCAGAGAAATGCCCGGGACGGATCGGCCGGATGACAATCGTCCTGTTGATTTTGTCTTCTCTTTTTCTCTTCTATTCCTTGGCGTGTTCTGCGTCTCTGCGAGAGCCAATTCCTCTGCCTTCGAACAGCGGGCGGGTACGGCGGAGACCGCCGATTCCACGAGCGTCGGGGCCCGCCCCGCGCCGGTACGCCCGGAAACCTCCGGTCAGGATAGACGAATCAATTCACCGCCGGAATCTATGGACTGATTGGCCGCCAGGACGACTTCGAGGGACTTCACGGCATCGGCGTACGGGGACCGGATGTCGGACGGATCTCCGGTCCGGACCGCCTCGACGAACGTGTCGTCTTCCTCCTGCCCGATGTCGTTCGAAGCTTTGCCCTCGATGGTCATGTTCTGCTGCATGATCTTGTAACGTCCAAACCCCATTTCGAGGCGTCCTTCCTTGGCGAACACGTTCAGGCCGTGCATCCCGCCGTGACTGACGTAGCAGCCGGTCAGTACGGTGCCGATCAGGCCGCTTTCGAACCGGAGCGTGGTACAGGAGCCGTCTTCGGTATCGTAGTCTTCGATGTCCGTCATGAATCCGCGGACGCCCATGGCCTGGACGGCCACGACCTCGCCGAAGAGGTAGCGGAGGAGATCGAAGTCGTGGATGGTCTGTTCGACGATCTGGCCGCCGGAAAGCTTGCGTTGGCGCCACCACCAGACCCAGGGCATACCCGCAATACGGTGGTGACTGAACATGCCCACCTCCTGCATTTCGAGCCACGCTTTGACTCGGGGCAGGAAGTCGGTATATCGCACCTGGAAACCGACGGCGCTGATCAGTCCCTCGGCCTCGAGGGCGTCGCGCACTTTCGCCGCGTATGCCAAGTCGAGCGAGACGGGTTTTTCCACGAACAGGTGGCAGCCTTTTTCTATGGCGGCCAGTTCGATGCCGTCGTGGCAGTAGGGTGGAATACAGACGTAAACGGCGTCGAGTTGCTCGTTGTCCAGCATTTCCCGGTAGTCTTCGTACGGGGTCGCCGAGAAGCGTTCCGCGGCTTTCTGCACTCGTTCTTCGATCAGATCGCAGACCGCAGCGACGTTGGCTTCCTCGATTTTCTCGAGGTGGCCGAAATGCCAATTGGCGATGCCGCCGCATCCGATCACTCCAATCCGCACCTGCTCGCTCATGGCTCGACTCCTGTTCTCGCTGTCACGCCAACCCCGTTTCACGGTGGCCCGGAGGTCCGGTCGGGCATCGATCCAGGGAGGGAAGAAAATGGTCCGACGGAACGCGAACGTAATGGCTGCCACGTGAACCGCAACCCGGTCCCGGCGGGAAAAGCGGTAGCGCTCCAAGGCCGGCGGTGTATATTGATCGCTTGCAAAAACGCGCCGAGAAAGAGTCCGTCCGGTTCGTCTTCAGAGCCTGGTCCTGCGCAGTGCGGCAGAAGACAGACCGAGCCGAACCGAGTCGTGCGCGAGCGGGGCCTGTCCGAGGCCCGTTCCAGACGCGCCCGGCAAGCGCCCGGGTGCGGCGGGTCGCCCGGCATCGTCTCATTGCGCACTTGAAACTCGTGGTCAGATGGAGTGTTTTTCCCCGATGAAAGTTGTACTTGCGTATTCGGGCGGGCTGGACACGTCCGTGATCTTGAAATGGTTGCAGGACGTCCACAACGCGGAGGTGGTGGCATTCTGCGCCGACCTGGGGCAGGAAGAAGAGCTGGACGGATTGGACGCGAAAGCCCGGGCCACCGGCGCCCTCAAGTGCCTCGTGGAAGATCTTCGCGAAGTGTTCGTGCGCGATTACGTCTTTCCCATGATGCAGGCCGGCGCCCTGTACGAGGGCAGGTACCTGCTGGGGACTTCGATCGCCCGGCCGCTGATTGCCCGGCGCTTGGTGGAGATTGCCGAGGACGAAGGGGCCGAGGCCATCTGTCACGGCGCCACCGGCAAGGGCAACGACCAGGTCCGGTTCGAATTGACCGCCTACGCCCTGAATCCCGGGATCAAAGTCATCGCTCCATGGCGGACTTGGTCGTTCCGGGGGCGAATGGACTTGATCGATTATGCGCGGGAACACGGCATCCCGGTGACGGCCACGGCCGAAAAGCCGTACAGCATGGACCGGAACCTGCTCCATATCAGTTTCGAGGGGGGCATCCTGGAAGATCCGTGGGCGGAACCGCCCGAGGACATGTGGGTCTTGACGCGTCCGCTCGATCAGACCCCGGACGAACCCGAGTATGTCACGGTTGCTTTCGACCAGGGCATTCCCACGACGGTGAACGGCGAGGCGCTCGGTCCGGCCGCATTGCTGAAACGGCTGAACGAGATTGCCGGTCGCCACGGTGTGGGCCGGATCGACATGGTCGAGAACCGGTTTGTGGGAATGAAATCGCGCGGCGTCTACGAGACGCCCGGCGGGACCGTGCTGCACATTGCCCATCGCGCTCTCGAGGGGATTTGCCAGGATCGCGAGGTCATGCACCTGCGGGATTCCCTGATCCCGCGCTATGCCGCCTTGGTTTACAACGGGTTCTGGTTCTCCCCCGAGAGACGGATGCTCCAGGCCGCGGTGACCGAGAGCCAGACGAATGTCACCGGGGAGGTCCGCTGCAAACTCTACAAGGGGAACTGCCGGGTGGCCGGACGTCGTTCCCCCAGCTCGCTGTATCGTCCCGACTTGGCCACGTTCGAGGCGGACAGCGCCTACAATCAAGCCGACGCCGACGGCTTCATCAAGTTGAATGCCCTGAGGCTGCGGGTTCGGGCCCTTGCCGGACTGGGGCCGACCGGCCCGGGCGAATGACCCGATCCGGTTTTCCCATCCGGTTCGCTGCCGGCGGCGCGGTCGCCGTTGCTCCGATACAACGAGAGGTCCGGCGGGGACCATCACCCGGTGCGTGTCGCACCACGGCTCGACAAGACCCGAGACATAGGACCCGACCCATATGAACCTGCAACTGCTCAAGTGCAAGATCCACAAGGCACGGATTACCGAGACGGAACTCGAGTACGAGGGGAGTCTCTCCGTCGACCGTGAACTGATGGAGCTTGCCGGTATCCTTCCCAACGAGAAGCTGTTGGTGGTCAATGCCTCCAACGGCGCGCGCCTGGAGACGTACGCGATCCCGGCGCCGGCGGGGTCCCGCACGTTCTGCCTCAACGGTGCGGCGGCCCGTTTGGGGGAAGTGGGCGACCGGATCACCGTGATGGCTTTTGCCTCGCTCACGCCCGAAGAAGCGGTTGCTCACCGGCCCCGGATCCTGCTGCTGGACGACCGGAACGAAGTTGTTTCCGGTCCGGGCGCTTGAGCCGCGCCACGGCGGACCGCGCTTCGGGGCGCCGGCCGCCGCCGAACCTGCGTTCCTGTTCCATCCGGGGGCTGCAAGGCGTGCGGCACTCCCCGGTCATCTCCGGCTCCATGGGGCACAGAAACTGAATCGCCCGCCATGTCGGGGAGTCGGGGCGTCGGAAGATCGGCATGGGTGGGTTTCTGCAAGGTGCGGAAAGGGCGTGCATGTCGTTTCGGCTGCTCAGTCAGGACGTTTCGACCCGGGCGCGGCGCGGCGTATTGACCACTGCGCACGGGGTTGTGCAGACGCCCGTGTTTATGCCTGTGGGGACCCAGGGCACGGTCAAAGCCATGACGCCCCGCGAGCTGACGGAACTGGGCACGCAGATTCTGTTGGGAAACACGTATCATCTCTTCATCCGGCCTGGGCTCGAGATCAGGCGGGCGGACTGCATCGGTTCATGGCTTGGGACGGACCGATCCTCACCGACAGCGGCGGCTACCAGGTCTTCAGTCTGAGTGCACTCCGGCAGATATCGGACCAGGGCGTTTCGTTTCGGTCGCACCTGGACGGCGCTGCCCTGTTCCTTGGGCCGGTCGAGGCCATGGCCATTCAGCGGGCCCTGGGGTCGGACGTGGCCATGGTCTTCGACGAGTGTCCGCCTTTTCCGTGTACGCGGGACCGGATGGCTGTTTCCCTGGAGCGCACGCGGAAATGGGCCGAGACCTGCCGGGTCCAACCCCGGGCGGACGGGCAGCAGATCTTCGGGATCATCCAGGGAGGGGTTTACCGCGATTTCCGGGAACAGGCCGCACGGGGGATCCTCGATATTGGATTCGACGGCTATGCCCTCGGCGGCTTGAGCGTGGGAGAGCCCGAGGCGGAGATGTTCCAGGTGCTGGATTGGGTTCTGCCCCGGTTGCCGGACGACCAGCCGCGATACCTGATGGGCGTGGGAACACCGCCCCAGATCGTCGAAGCCGTGGCGCGCGGCGTGGATATGTTCGATTGTGTGCTGCCGACGCGCATGGCCCGAAACGGCACGGCATTCACGAATGGCGGGCCCGTACCGATCAAGGCCGGACGGTACAAAAACGATTTCCGCCCGATCGACGAGCGCTGTTCCTGTTACGCATGCCGGAACTTCAGCCGCGCGTATGTCCGGCACCTACTCAATGCAAACGAGATACTTGGCAGCCGCTTGATGACCCTTCACAATCTCCACTTCTACCTCGAACTCTGCCGTCGCGTCCGGCAAAGCATCGAGCACGGTGAATTCGAAGAGTTCCGGACGGTGTTTCGGGCCGTGTATACGGCCGCGTCGGCCGGCGAATGAAGGTCGCGGGCCCCGTCCCGGGACACGACCGGCCCGGGCGAAGGAAAGGTGCGAACCCATGAGTCCCGTCAAAACGATGAAAGCTCTCCAATTCGAAGCTCCCGGACACGTCGCCTGGAAGGACGTCGAGGTCCCAACGCCCGGGACGGGTGAGGTCCTTGTCCGAATCGAGGCGGTGGACACCTGCCCGCACTGGGACCTCCATATTTTAGAAGGGCAGCCCATGTTTCCCGGCCAAAAGCTGATTTACCCATATACGCTCGGACAGCCGGGCCACGAGGCCGTGGGAGAGGTCGTTGCGGTCGGGGACGGCGTCGATCCTCAGTGTGTCGGCCGGCGGGTGGCGGCCTGGCGCGACCAGGGACACTCTCGGCAGGGGTGTTATGCGCAGTTCAATACGTTCGGTGCGGACAACGTGCTCGAAGTCCCGGGCGAAGTTCGGGCCGAACGTGTTGCTTCGCTCGAGTTGGCCATGTGCGTCCAGGTGGTATTCGATCGTCTGATGCAGTTCGGTGCGGTCCGGGAGGCGTGCCTGGGTGTGGGCGGGCTTGGGGGGGCTGGACTGATTGCCGTGCAGATGGCCAAGGCCTACGGGGCCCGGGAAGTCGTGGGGTTCGACCCTTTGCCCGAGCGCCGCGATTTGGCGGTGCAACTCGGCGCCGACCGCGTGACGGGCCCCGGAACGGCGGACGTCCTCGGACCGGGAGAACGTCTCGACACTGCGATCGATTGCACCGGCCTGAAAGTGGTCATCGAGGATCTGATGGACAAGACACGGAACGCCGTGGCGCTGTTCGGAGTCAATCGCCAAGATGTGAGTTACGGTTGGCGGCACCGTAGTCTGGCACTGCTCGGGTATGGATCGCACAACCGCCGTGCCGCCGAAAGGGCGCTCCGCCTCATTCTCGACGGAAAACTGGACTTGGTTCCCCTGGTTTCGGCGCGTTTGCCGTTGGCGCGGTACGCCGAAGGCGTGGAAATGCTGCGGCAGAAACAGGCGATCAAGATCATGTATTTGCCGTGGGCGGATGCGTGAGGCTCGACTCCCGGCGGGGGGCTGGGGTCGGAGGATTCGGCATGGCGCGTGCGGGGGTTCCGCATTTGTCCAGGAGAAGAGGTGTGCAGTGGGCGCTTCCGCCGCCAATCACGGTGCGTCTCAGGATTCCCGGAACGGGTTGCCGGGGCCGACGGCTCGGTCGCGTTCCAAGCCGGGGCGAGACCATAGATTCACTTTCGCTTGGCAGGGCTGGACGCTACGGCCACCGCCGGATTGGGGTTTGACCGAGGAGCGCGGCGACCGTCAGGCCGGGCTTTTTTTCCTGGCCGACGAGGACCGGGTCCGGCTCGAATTGTGCTGGCGGCCGGCGCCGAGCGGCGGCCGGCGGGGCGGCGTCTGTTGCCCGGTCCGGGGCGGAAGGTCGAAATCGTCGAGCAGCCTGTTTCGTGGTTGCCCCGGACCCGGCGTGTGCCGGAGCACCGGCTGCTGCGAATTCCGCAGGCCCGGGAGGGGATTGTCGAAGCAGTGGTTTGGTCGGCCGATTCCGAGCGTGTCGCGTTTGTCCGCTTTTTTCTGGGTGAGGCCGCTCCCCGCGCATCCGAGCGGTCCGAAGTGCGCCGCATTCTCGGCTCGGTCGCCGGTCGGGGAGAAGAGGGGCTTTGGCCCGTCCGGCTTTTCGACGTGGCGTTCGCGGTCCCGGGGCAGTGGCCGTTGCGCCACCGTTCTCTCGGCGTCGGAATGAAGCAGTTCGTCTACGATTGTCCCGTCGGCAGTCTGCACATCAACGCCTTGCATTTGGCGCGGCGTCGGCCGGAGGCGCCCTGGGATTGGGTCGCGGCTTTTATCCACAACGCCTATCCGGGAATTCGGGTGACCGTGAAGCCGGTTGAAACGGGCGTTCGCATCCAGGGCCGGACGCGACCGTGGGTCCTGCGGGGCCGGGGCCTGCATGCGCCTCTTATGGCCCGGCACTGGACGGGGCGACTCGTGCGGCGAATGGCGGAGAACACCGATTACGTCGTTCTTTTTGCGCATCGTGCCTCGGTCGGCCGACTGCCGTGGGACGAACTGACGTTCGGGACCGGCGAAGGGCAGGTTCCGAAATGAAGTTCGTCCGGCCCGTCGCCGCCTTTTCCCATGCTTGTTTTTTCCCGGAAACGGTGGTATTGGTTTCTCTGTGCGGTCGTATGTTCGGATTGGTCCGCGACGGGTTTGTTCCCGACCGTTGCGGATGGGCGTGGCAGGCCGGGATCGGGGATGGCGAGGCACCGATATGGCGAACTGGTATGTTTTGCGGGGCGAGACGGTTACGGGGCCGTTCGACCGGCAGGATCTGGAGCGGATGGCCGCTTCCGGGAAGTTGCTGCCTGCCGACCCCGTGACGAGCGACGAATACCGGGCCTGGTACCGGGCGCAGGACGTGGTGGGGGCCGCTTTCCCGGGGGCGGACACCGCCGCGGGCGCGCCGCCCGAGCCGCTTCATGTTTCCGTGCCCGTGCCGCTGCCGCCGCCACCACCGCCGCCTCGGCCTGCGGTCCGGGAGACTCCGCCGCGGACCGAGGGGCCTTCCAATCCGGTCAAAGCACCCCGGTTTATCGAGATCGACCGCGCGGATGTTCAGTATTCGGAGCCGCCCGGCGGGGCAACGGAAATCGGGCTGCGCCCTCAATTTGGGGTTGACTGGAAGGAGGTGGCGAAGCGCGTGGCGCTTGCCGCAGCCGTACTGGTTGTCCTGGCCGTGGTGGCCTGGGCGGCTTGGCACGCGTCCAACGCGCAGTGAGCGCCCCCTGCGCTCCCGAGGGCGCCGGGTTTTGCGGCAGGGGCTTTTTACTGGACATTTCCACGACAAGGCCGCGCAACGCGCAGCCAGCGAATGACAGCCGATTGGAGGACAGAGAGAATGAGCGGAAAAGAGAAGTTCGGTGTGGGCATCATCGGGGCCGGTTGGGTGGCCGAGGAGCACCTGAAGGCCTACATGGCGTCGCCTTATTGCGAAGTCGTCGCGATTGCCAGTCGTTCAGGTACTTCCGCCCGGGCGCTGGCCGAACGGTACGAGGTCGAGGCCAAAACGGGCGATGACTGGCAGGAAGTCATCTCGCACCCGGGTGTCGACATCGTTTCCGTGTGCTCGCCGCCCAACTTCCATGCGGACCAGACTGTTGCCGCCGCCGAAGCCGGCAAACACATCCTGATCGAAAAAGCCGTCGCACTTTCCCTGGAGGATTTGCGGCGAATGGTCGAGGCGGTGGACCGCAGCGGCGTGAAGACCGTTGTCAGTTTCGTACTGCGTTGGAACCCGTTGTTCGATTGCCTCCACGCGCTCCTGGACCAGAATGCCATCGGTGGCATTTTCTATGCCGAGGTGGACTATTGGCACGGCATCGGCCCCTGGTACAAACAGTATGCCTGGAATATTCGAAAAGAAATCGGGGTCAGTTCGTTGCTGTCGGCCGGTTGTCACGCTGTGGATGCCATCCGCTATTTCACCGGAAAAGACGTTGCCGAGGTGTTTGCCTACTCGACCAAGGTGTGGCAGGAATATGAGTACGACCCCACCATGACCGGTGTCCTGCGCTTTACCGACGGCACGATCGGCAAAGTCAGCTCCAGTCTCGAATGCACCATGCCGTACCAGTTCAACATCAATCTGCTCGGCGAAGAGGGTGCGGTCCGGAACAATCGGGTCTTCTCCAAGAAGATGTTTCCCGGTCAGACGGGGTTCGCGGAAATCCCGACTATCCTGCCGGACAGTGGGGACGTGAGTCATCACCCGTTCCAGGGCGAGATCGACCATCTGGTGGATTGCATTCGGAACGACGCGGAATCGCACGTGAATCTCGCCGATGCCGCCAAGACCCATGAGATCGTCTTTGCCCTGGACCGCAGCGCCGCCGAGGGTCGACCGGTGCAGTTGCCGCTCGATTGACGCGGACCGTGTGGAGAGCGTCCATGCCTGCAACGGCGGTTTCGCGTCTGAATTCCCCTGCCGTCGCTCAGATCGAACTCGGGCGCCCCTTTCCCTACCAGCTTCCGATCCGGACGATGTCGCCCTCATCGTCCAAGGCGCGTTCATCGGGAAACTGTTTTGGGCGGAACCGATAGATCAGGGCCTTGGCCGTCTCCCGGTCCTCCGGGGTCTCGGCTCGCTGCAGCTTCTGCCATTCGCTTGGCTGGTAGGCGTCCACGTCCAGGTCAGCCCGTCCGTCGGGACCGACACTGGTGAGGACCCAGCCCGCGCCGCCCGGGGCCACGCCGTAACCGAACATCTCGTCTCCGTTGAACGGATCTCCGGGGACTTCCTCCAGGATGCCGGGCGCCAGTTGGAGCAGAGAATCGGGCGGCGCTTCACCGTTCCGCCGATAATAGCGGCGCAGGGCCCCGGCCACGACTTTCATTCTCTCACGCGCCAGCTTGACGCGCCGTTCCACCGGCGGCTTGCCGACGTGATCGGCGGCGGCCCCGGCCAGGAGGATGCTCAGCACGGGGACGGGGACGTTCGCTTGCAGGGCCAGACCTCCTTGCGACGGACGCACATCCAGGCGGGCCGGGCCGACCGCACGCAGGGCCGCCGTCAGGTTCGGGACCAGCGGAGCGGCCGGCGGCGGGATTTTCTTGGCTAACTGCGGCGCGAGTTGGGACAGCACTGGACGCACGTCCAGGTACAGGCGGAGCAGGGCAGGGGACAGGTCGCCGTCGACCGTGCCGCGGAACGAGGTGCTCTTGCCCAATACCTTGCCGCCCGCAATACAGTCCACCAGGATCTTGATCTGGGCCGTTTCGGCCACCACCAGGAAATCGTCGACAAAAGCATAGGCGACAGTGACCGGCCCGCGCTTGTTGTTCCCCGGGAACTGCGACACGGTTACCAGGTGGATCGTGGTTCCGTTGTAGGTCTCCTCAGTCGTGCCGAGCCCGAACGCCACAAAAACCGGGGACTGCAGCACGCGCTGCAGGGTTTGCCGGGCGGCCTCCGCGTTCTTGACCTGAATCCCTGCCACACCGGTCATCTCGGCTCGGAGTTCACGCTTGCTGCCTTTCCATCGCGGACCTCCCGGCACTCGAGGGCGGAGGGCAACGAAGAGTTCGGCGCCGATGTTGCCGAAGACGTCCTGAACCATGTCGATCCCGAATTGCGCTCCGAGCATCTGCAGGAAAGTCGCTACAGCGGCGCCGCCCTGGTCACCTCGCCGGCGTGCCGCGAGTTCACGGATGCCATCGAGCAGGTTCTCACCGCTGCCCAGGTCCAGGGCGGCATAGACCAAGGAGTCGGCCGGCGCGATGTCCGCACTGCGAAAGGCTGCGGGGGGGGTGCGCTGGAGCAAGCCGAGAATCCCCTCGAAACCCTCGTCGCTCCGGGCGTCCAGCAGCAGACGTTCCTCGAAGCGTCGGTCGGACTTCAGGAGAGTCCCCACGATCTGCTTCAGACCGTCGGAACCGAACATTTGCATGTCCCGGACTTCCTTGGCGTCGGCCGGGAGTTGCTCGAGCGTCCGGCCGATGGCCCTGCCGGCGTCGAAGAACACCGCCGCCAGCCGGTCTTTCCCCAGACGATCGAAGTCGGTGCGGACCGTCGGTGCGGACGCTCGAGCATCGGTCTCCGCCAGGATACGCCGCACACCGCCGGGCGTGCCGGACACCAACAGGCCATCCGCAAAGGCCAGCCACGTCGGGGCTTCGCCGGGTTTCTGCATCTGGTAGACAGGAGTGTCTCCCACGCTTTTCTCCGACCACTGTCCGTTCTTGTCCAGGGCACGGAGTGCGGGGAACAATCGTTTCCGCCACAACTTCGGGAGACGGGTGTCGGGGAGACGCCCCACCACCAGGCGGTCGGGGACCTCGAGGTCTCCCGCATCCTCCGGCAGCGGAAGCACCGCAAAGGTGTATTCCTTCGGCAGCATGGCCGCAAGCTCCGCCCCGGTCACTCCCGCCAGGTACTGCGCCCCGAAATCGAAAGCGGCCGAAAAAAACTTGGCGCCCGAAGCCGGAAGCGCTCCGGCGCCGAGCTGTCGTCCCGGCTCGGATCCCCGCAGGGCCTCGAGCAGGGCGGCCGTGTCCGGCGCCGTCACCATAAGAACGGGCCCGAGCCCCGCCACGAGCGCCACCGTGTCCGGACCCGCCGTCCGGGGTCGTTCAGGCCCTGGGACCGCTTGTCCGGCCAGGATCGTCATGCCGCCTGCCATTGTCAATAGTCGGGTCAGTTTCGAGATACGCATCACCTTTTCTCCCAGTTCCATGCTGTCCGACGAACCCATCGGTTCCCAGGTTTTTCCGCTGTTGTCAATAACTGCGGCCCCGCCGACACCCCAAGCGGTCGCCTCATATTATGCTAACACGATGTAAACACATAATGTACTATAAACAAAGAAGATACGATATTTGCCGGCGAACCGTGCGCTTGGTCACGATTTGTCAATAACCTGTCAATCACCCGCCTATAAATCAGGCTGAGATGGTCGTTTTTCGTTGAACCGGAACGTCTACAGGGCCTTCTCGCATACCGACAGACAGAACGCCTGCAGCGCCAGTCCTTCGTGGACATTGGACCGCAAGTCGCGCAGCAACTCGGCGACCAGTCGACAACATTTTTCGACTTGATCCCAGGGGATGGCTGTGAGTTCGTCGGCCGTAACGCCGGCGTTTTCGATGATTTCGGGATGCGGCAGTTCGGTTACCGGGATGCCGGCAACCAGTGCCGACAGTTGCTGAAACCACGTCTCCACGGCGTCGAGCAAGACAGTGCGCAGCCGGACGTACTCGGCTTCGAGGCGAGTCTTACGTTCTTCTTCCAAATGTTTTTTGAGTTCGGCATTCCCCGCTGCAACGACATTCCATCGGTCATCGTCCAGGCCGCCGATCCGTTCCTCGGCACGGGCACGGAGTTGCGCGAACAGTTCTCGAATTCGTCCCGAAACGTCCAGGGCCACGCTTGCGCCCGTTCCCGGGCGCAGGCGTCCGAGGAGCGGGAACAGGCCGCATTCGACCGGGAAATCATATGTGCGCCGGTTGCAGAGCAAGGTAACGATTTGGCATCGCGAGCGAATGGTGGGCAGCAGCAGTTTTGGTTGCGTGGAGGTCAGGACAATGACGGTACGAGGAAGCGGTTCTTCCAGGGTTTTGAGAAACGAATTCTCCGACTCGGGCGTCATCCGATCGGCGTCCTGGACCAGGGCCAGCCGCATGGTTCCCGGAGAAATGGACAGGTTGAGCCGATAAATGAGGCTCTGGTCGGGCGGATAAAGGCGTTGAGAAAGGGCGGTCTGTTTGTCGTGCGGCGCCGGGCGAATTTGGGCCAGAACGATCATTCTCGATCGGCTCACGGGTCGAACGCAGACCAAGCCCGGATAGCACCCGTCGGCGACCTGCCGGCAGGCAGTGCACGCATCGCAGGCATCCCCGCTGTCGGTTGGGGTCTGGCAGGCACAGACCTGCAGCCAAGCCGTGGCGAATTGTTCGAGGATTTCGGGGGAGTCGCCGGCAAAGAGGTAGGCGTGCGCCAAGCGCTGCCGCTGCCGCGCCCGGAGCAGACCGCGGACGGCATGGGGGAAGCGGTCACTGAACTCAGCCAATGGCACGATGCACGATCTCCAGGATTTCCAAGTGGATCGCCGACGGGGGACGCGTGCCGTCGATGACCCTGATCCGTTTCGTTTCCCGGCGGGCGAGGGCGAGGAAGCCTCGGCGTACCCGCTGGTGGAATTCTTCCGACTCGAGCTCGATTCGGTCGAGTTTCCTGATTCTCGGTCCTGCGGCCTTTCTGGCGAAGCCGCACTGCACCGGAATATCCAAAAGAAACGTAAGGTTCGGCCAGCAATCGCCCACCGTAAGCGCGTGCATTTGCCGGACAAACTCCGCCGGCAGTCCGCGGGCTGCCCCCTGGTACACGGTGGTGGAGTCGGCGAATCGGTCGCAGATGACAATCTCGCCCCGCCCCACGGCCGGGCGAATGACCGAGCGGACCAGTTGCGCCCGACTGGCTCCGAACAGGAGCAATTCCGCTTCCGGACACACACTGCACGGCGCCGTCGGATGCTGAATGAGATTCCGCAGGGCTTCTCCGAGCGGGGTGCCGCCTGGCTCGCGGGTGACGCAGGTCTTGAGGCCGCGGGCCCCGAGCGCCTCGGCCAGCATCCGAACCTGAGTGCTTTTCCCGGCGCCTTCCGGACCTTCGAACGTGACGAACAGTCCGCCGGGAGCGGATGAGGTCTGATCTGAGGACTTCACGGCGTCCTGTTTCCTGTCTATTGCAGCGGATCGGTCATGCTGTCAAAAAACGGGCGGCGTCCCAACGGGGTCGTGGCTGTGCGCAAGCCCGGCCCGAACAACGAGACTGAGCGCGAACAGAGACCGCGAGCCCCGAGCATGAAACACTCGCGGGATCAAGTCGCTGAAGCGACCGATACCGGATGCCGCCGGACGGGGGGGCGGGCGCGCGTTCCCGGCAAAGCGTACACCGGCAGTGCCCCCCGCGCCACCACTCGGGGATCAGTTCTTTGCTCCGCTCGTCCATCAACCGGCGTTTTTTTCGCCTCGGTTGAACGCAACCAGGTCACCGTAGCGTAACCCGTCCCCGCCGAAAATGTCGAGGGCGCTTCCCACTGTAAAGTCCAGCCGGTCTCGTCCGATTTTCGCGAGCAGGTCGATGTCCTCCCAGGACCGGATGCCGCCTGCGTAGGTTGTGGGCAGGGGGGAGGCTTCGGCCAGGAGTCGCATCAACTGGGGGTCCGGTCCGGCCCGGAGACCTTCGCGGTCCACCGCATGGACCAGGAATTCGCTGCAGAACTCGGCCAGCGATTTGAAGGCGGGAGCGCCGAGCGCCACGTCCACGAATCGTTGCCAGCGGTCGGTCACGACATAATAGGTCCCGTCTCGTTGTCGGCAACTCAGATCGAGAACGAGCCGATCGCGACCGATGCGTTTGCGGAGTTCGCAAAGCCGGTCCCACTGAATCCGTCCTTCCTGGAATACCCAGGATGTGACAATGACTTTGGCGGCCCCTTTGTCCAGCCAGAGGCTGGCATTTTCCGCGGTGACGCCGCCGCCGAGTTGCAGGCCGCCGGGGAAAGCAGCCAAGGCCTCCTCGGCCGCCGTTTCGTTCCCCGGCCCCAACAGAATGACATGGCCTCCGTCGAGTCCGTCCCGGCAATACTGCCGAGCGAACCAGGCCGGGGGGCGGTCCGACACGAAATTCGTTCGTGGCCCCGGGCCCGGGCGCTCCGTGAGGGTGGCGCCCACGATCTGCTTGACGTGTCCTTCGTGAAGGTCGATGCAAGGCCTGAAACGCACGGTGGTTTCCCCAGAAAAAGGTTCCGGACCGGCACGACCGCCATCGTGGGGCGTCGAGTTCGGCTTGGAGGCAAGTCGGCCGAACTCGTGCGTCGTTCGTTTCGGGGTTGTCTGATCGACGTGGCCTGTCCGCGGGTTTATCTGTGCTCGACAGGGTCGCGCTGCGATCAATAACGATGGTGTTTCCGACCGGGATTTCAACCCCGGACCGGCACGAAATCATGGCCGGCCGTCGTGCCGCCGTCTGTCCGTCGCTGTTCTGCGGATTGTTTCGCGCCGGCGCGGCGAGGGATCCCCGGCCGCAGGAAACGATTCGGAACGGCTCGAGGTTGAAAACCGGCGCAGGTACGTCAGACTACACGCGTCCCGGGGGCGTTCCTCCGGGTCGAGCATCGGCGGACCCTAGGGACGACGATCATGGGAAAGGCGCCCGGTACTGTGGACGCGCGAACGGACGAACAATTGATGGCGTTGGCGCTCCGCGAAGCCCGCCGTGCCGCCGAAGCCGGCGAAGTGCCGGTGGGGGCCGTGGCCGTGTTCGAGGGACGTGTGGTGGCCCGGGCCCACAACCAGGTCGAGCTACTTAAAGACGGCACAGCCCACGCCGAGATGATCGCGTTGACGCAGGCTGCGGCGGGCGTGGGCGACTGGCGCTTGGCCGGCGTTACGCTGTACGTGACCAAGGAGCCGTGCCCCATGTGCGCCGGGGCCATGGTGAACTGCCGCTTGAGCCGGCTGGTCTTCGGCTGTCCCGACCTGCGCGCCGGAGCGGCCGGCGGCGTGTTGACGTTGACCGATTTTCCCGGGCTGCTGCATCGTGTTCAGGTGCTGGGCGGCGTTTTGGCCGACCCGTGCGCCGCATTGCTGCGTGAGTTTTTCCAAGACCGTCGAACCCGGGCAAAAGGAGCGCAATGAATGGCTGAATTGAAGAATGAATTCAGTTGGTCCGTGTCCCGCGACCGGCTGTTTCGGTCTTGTCCGCGCGCCTATTACTACAACTATTACGGTTCCTGGGGCGGCTGGGACCGGAGCGCCCCGGGACGGACGCGCAAGATATACATTCTGAAGAACCTGCAAACGCTGGAGATGTGGGCCGGCGGAATTGTCCACGACACCATTGCGGAGGTCCTGCGGCGTTACGCCCGGCTCCGGGCGCCCATCCGTGCCGGCGAGCTGCAGGCCCGGGCCCGGGCTAAACTGCGACAGGGCTGGGTCGAGGCGGTAAACGGCGTGTGGCGGCAGTCGCCGAAAAAAACCAATCTTTACGATTTGTACTATGGGAACGGCAAAACGCTGCCCCGGGAACGGACCGAACGCATTCGGGAGCGGGTGTATTCGTGTCTGGCGGCTTTTGCGGACTCCGACGTCCTGCGGGCGGTCCTGGCCGTGCCCTACATGAGCTGGCGTCCGGTGGACCAGCTCGATTCGTTTGCGCTCGAGGGTCTCAAGGTCTGGTGCGCCATTGATTTCGCCTACACCGACCCCGGTGGGGTGCTCCGGATCCTCGACTGGAAAACCGGGGGCGAGAATACTCAAGAACTGGAGCTGCAACTGGCCTGTTACGCGTATTTCGCTCAGGAGAAGTGGTACACGCCTGTCGAAAACCTGCGGACCGCCGGTGTGTATCTGCGTGATGGGGGACGCGTTCGGGAACACTGCGTCACGCCCGAAGTCCTGGTCCGGGCCAAAGAAACCATCCTCGACAGCGCGGCCCGGATGCGGGAGAAGCTGACGGACGTGCCGAAGAACGCGGCTCGAGAGGAAGATTTTCCGTTCAGCGAGGATGAACGAACCTGCAATCGCTGTAATTTTCGAGAGGTCTGTCCGCGTGCCGACGGGTCTTCGCGGACGGCGTGATCCCGGCCGGCAGAAGGTTTCTTGCCGAGATTGTCGCTGTTCCGACGGCGCCGCCCGTGTTCGGTTTGCCGTGCGGATCGCAACTGTACGGGGAGTCGCTCGAGCAGACAAGAGGTTTCGGCTTATGAAGACGATCCAAACCGGCATGGGGGGATGGCTTCCGCACTCGGACCACCGATCCGGCTTCCACTTCCCGGGTCCGGCCCTGGCCTTTCTGGTATTGGTCTGCGGAGTTCGCAGTCTGTCGGGGGTGGGGGGCGAGGTGTTCTCTGTGGTCGGGAACGGGGTGGGGGACAAACCCCGATACAAAGGGGGCGGCAAGCTCGAGTTTCGGACGGTCTCGGTCCCGGTCCAACTGGTTCATTTCTCGAGTGCCGACGAAGTACGCATTCGGCTCGACCTCGAATACAAGGTGATCGAGACGGCCCCCATCTTGCTGACTTCTCGCTTCGGCACCGAGTATTGGCGGCTCATGCAGTACCGCGACAAGAGCATGGTGGCACTCTACACCGACGAGAAGATCGACCTTTCTCGACTCGGCCCTGCTGTCGCCCATGTGAACTCCGCCCGGGTCGCCGAACGTTACGGCGCTCGGCTGCACAAAGGATTGTCCGGTTTTCGGGGGCATTACTATTTCTTGATCGATCAACCGAGCGGAGAGTGGCTGGACGTGACGGACCCGCCCGCCTTGTTGCAATCGCCGAACGTCACGAAGACGCTCCTTTTCACTCTCGCCGACCTCAGTCGTTACACGCTGGGACTCGGGGGAGTGCAGTCCACATGGAAACCGGGCGGCCCGGTGCGCGTCAGAATCGAAGTGACCGACGCGGCCGGTGAGCGATTTCCCGTGGTCAACGTCCCGGCGGCGCTGGTCGCCGGGGACGTGCGCGTCCCGCTCGTTACCCAGTTCGATTGGATCGATGCTCCGACCGGGTGGATGGTGGGACGACTCCCGAACGGAGCGCTGCCGGAATCATTCGACCTTGACGCGACCGTCCGTGTTCTGGGGCCCTCCGAGCCGGAAATCCGGCGGATCCATGTTACGGTCACTACCGGGACCGGCACGGTCTCGGAAGCGGTTGTCCTGGCCGGCACGGAACCGGCGTCTCTGCCGCGCACGGCGGACGGGCGTGTTCGGGAGACACGGGCACTGTGGGTGGCGCCGTCGGATATCCGGACGCGAGCCGACATTCGAAAGCTGGTCAACCGGGCCGTTCGGGCGAGGTTGAACGTCCTGATCCCGGACGTGTTCGTGCGCAGCAGTCTGCTGCTGAAAAGTTCTCTTTTTCCACTGTCGTCCTCAGTGGAGAACGGACTCGACCCCCTCGGCTTCCTGACTCGGACAGCACATGCTCATGGGCTCGAGGTCCATCCCTGGTTTTGCGTCACCTATCGGGACGCCCGGTTCCGCAAAAGTCTGCCCGGGGTCGACATGATCGACCGGAATGGGAAGGTCATCAAGGTCGGCGCCGATGTGCACCGGCCGGAATACCGCGACTTCATCGTGGATCTCATGGTGGGCACGGCTCGGGATTATCCCATTGACGGCATTCATTTGGACTACATTCGGGCCATGAACCGTTGTTGGTGCGCCAAGTGTCGGGCCGAATTCACGAAAAAGTTCGGGAAGCCGCTCGAAAACGCGACCGCGGCGGACTGGGTCGAGTGGCAGCGGGCCGCGATCGGGGATATCGTCCGGCGCACGGCCGAGGGTGTGCGGAAGGTCCGCCCGCGCGCCGTTTTGTCCGCTGCGGTTTTCTCGAACCTGAAGGCCGGCGCGGAGCAGGGTCAGGATCCGGCGGCTTGGCTCCGAAAAGGGTGGCTCGATATGGTCATACCCATGGACTACAAGATGCAAACCCTTTTGGTATATACGACCGAAGCCGCTTTCCTCGACATCCTGGACGACGATGATCGGCTTGTGACCGGCCTTTCGCTGTACCGGCGCTCCGGCGGCAGGGCCGTGGCGCGGCCGTCTGGCCTGGTCCGCCAGCAAATTCGCCTGGTCCGGCGAATGGGCATACACGGCTACTGCCTGTTTGCCAGTCCATACCTCGATGACGCCATCGTGAGCGTGTTGAGGGAGGACTTGAATCGGTTGCCCGCAGTCCCCTTTTATCGAACTGTCGCGGTCCCTGCGGGGTTGGGGAGGCTTGCGACGGACAAGCAGAAACGGGAGAAACGAAAGGAATAATCCATGACGAACCAACGGCTTCCGGAACGTCTCGACGAGTATCGTGTGGGCGAGAACACCTATCGTGACACGGGGTTGCGCATCCTGTTCGGGATCGATTCGGACGGGTGCGTGGACAAAGGCATGCGCTACAAGCATGGCGGCCCGTTTCCTCGTGCGGGTATCGACTGTTTTCAGCTGGCTCCCATCGCCGAGGCCTGGCGTATCGCCTGGGCATACGTGAACGAGATTGAAGACCGGGGTTGCCCTCGGTTCAAAGCGTTGGCCCAGGTCGTGGACCGTGCGCTCGAAATGCCGGTCGTTCAGGAAGCGGAGCAGAACGGGGTTGTGACCGTGCCGCGTCTGCCGTTTCTGAAGGCCTACCTGGAGAACGTGGCTGCGGAAAAGGGTTATGGAGACAATGTGCTCGAGGCGTACATCGCAGGTTTGCCGGAAGGCGCGGAAAAAGAAGAGCTTTCACAAGTGGCGCAGTGGAGCCGAACGGTCAACGCCAATGTGAGCAGCGACTGTCCTTACATCAAGCCGTTCGACACTGCTATCGCGGCGATCAAGCTGGCCCGAGCCGAGGGGGTCGACTGCATGATCGTTTCGGGGACGCCGGAAGAACATTTGCGGGAAACTTGGGAACAGCACGGCTTGACCGACTCCATTCGGGGTGTGTTCGGCCGGGAGTCCGGCAAGAAGGACGTGCAGCTCGTGGGCGCCATTCGGGCCGCGGAGGAACAGTTGAGTCGCCCGTACGACCTGGTGATCATGTTCGGGGATGCGCCCGGCGACGACCGGGCCCGGAAAAAAGCCGCCGAGACGTCCGGTGTGCCGGTCCGGTTCATGCCGGTTCGGGTCGGGTATGAAGAAAAGGATTGGGCTTGGTTTGCCGACACGTTCTTGAAGCCCGGGCGCGTTCGGGAGTATTCCGAGACCGTCGAATCGGAACGGCTGACGGCGTTTTACGAAAACTTGAATCGCCCTTGGAATCCGCGTGCGGACATCACCATGCTTTTCCGGCCCTGATCCCGGTATGTCCCGGTGACCTGCCCCCACTGTTCCCGAAGAGGCCGCCACCGGCGAACCAGGCAGTCCGACCGGCGGCGGCGGCGGGGGAAAGGAGAGTCGTATCAGAATTTGTACACGGCGTCGAACTGGTACAATTTGGCGTCTTTGTCGCCCTCGATTTCCTGTACGAGCATGGTGGTGAGTCCCAGCGAGAAGTGTGGGGTTACCGCGTAGCTCAGGCCGAGTTTGTGCCCTTCGAGGTTCGTGTCGACCAGCCCGGCGGTCTCACCGAAGTCGCTGTCCTTCATCGGTCCGAACACACTATCGGCTTCGATGCGGGCGTAGCTGTAGCCGAGCTTGATCCTGTCGTACTTGAGGGCGAAGCCCAAGAGCCAGGCGAGGTCGTTGTCGCTCGGGTCGATTGTGCCGCCTTGCTGGCTCTTGGCGCCGTCGGCGCCGAAGTTCTTGACGGCGTGCCCGTAGGCCTTGACGTTCGCGCTGCCGACTTTCCCGGTCACCTGAGCGTACACGTCGCCGAGCTGGACGTCGTAACTGCTGTCCACGTTGTAGAGACCGGAGGAGTATTTGTAGGGGTCCGTGCCCCCGGCCGTGGCTTCCCGGAACGAGTCCGTGAACAGATATGTGCCGGCAGCGGCGAGGAAACCGATCCCGTCCTCGGTCTCGTACTTCACCCCGATTTGTCCGGCGAACATTTCCACACTGTAGTCGTCCGCGTTGCCCTTGAGGTTGGCCCCCCAGAGCACGTTGTAATACCCCAGCGTGGCGAACACGTTGTCCGCGCGGAGTTGAGCCGTGAGGCCGGTCGGACGCAGGTCGCTGTCCCAAAGGATGTAGGACGTGACGAATGGGTTCTTCTGTTGCCCGAGGGTAATGGCGAGGTTGTCCCATTTGTGTTTGGCGTAGGCGTAATCGAGGCGGATGTCCCCGGTTTCGAAGAGTTTTTTCTCGTTCCAGGTATCGTTGGTGCTGCGTCCGTCGTCGCCGCCGGTGGCCAGGCCGGCGCCGATCTCCCAATCCTCGGTGCTGTTGGTCCAGACGAAGCCGAGACGGAAGCGGCTCCGCATGCGATCCCGGTTTTCTTTCTTGTTGGCCACAGCCCCCGTGTCTTTGGAACGACGTTCGTAGCGGACGCGCAGGTCGCCCTGGAGCTTAAGTGAATCGATGTTACCGTTGCCGAGGCGGAGAGGGGACGTCCCGACCTTCTTCAGTTTATCCTCGACCACCTGCTCTACCACCTGTTGCCGGTCGTTCTCCAGTTCCTGCAACTTTGCCTTCAACTGGCGTATCTGTGCATCTTGTTTGGCGAGTTGCGCTCTCATTTCCCGCAATTGTGAAAGCACTTTGCCTAGATCGGTGTTTTGGCCGAGGGCCGGGGGCGTCGAAACGACGAGCCAAAGCGAGACCCCGAGGATCAAGGCGGTGATACGGTTGCAAGCAGACATTGTTATTGCTCCCTTTTTCGTGTGTTCGTTCCAGATCCATCGGCGAGGCGTCGGTACGCGTCGTCGTCAATTCATACACATTTCTCCTGTTGTTGCAGGCGGTTTCAGCTTGCGTACGGTCCAAACCGCACCGCGGTGGCGGTCGGGGGGCGTACGCTTGCGGACCGCCGTCCTCTCTTTCGTGGCGTGAGCGGGGTTACAGGTCCGTCGCTCCGGCCCGTGTGCTCGCGACCTCCTCGGGAGTATTCGCGTTTGTCCATGCCGACGCGATATCCTCCGGGATGCGGGGGAGCAGAACATGCGGGTGATCGGCGAGACGACGCGGTGCGAATGTTCCGGTGCGGACCAGACTTTCGATCGCGGACCTCAGCCTGAAATTGTAGTACGCAAAAAGAGGTTCTGGTCGAGCGGGTTCTCCGGGGAGGACTGGAAAAACGCCCCACACACCGGGTCGGCGATGACCGAGCAGCCATTCGACGGCACGTTGCGTGATCGACGGCATATCGCAGGCAACCGTGACCCAGGAGGAAAACGGGGCCCAGCGCATGGCCGCCAGGATGCCGGCCAAGGGCCCGGCGGCATCCGGTGCATCCGGAATCACCGGAAACCCGTTTGCATCCGGGATTGAATTGCGGCCTGCGGCAAAAACAACGGGGGAGCAGACGTCCGCCAGCAGCCGAGCGCGGCAGGCGGCCCAACTCCGCCCTTTGTCCCGCAAGAGATGTTTGGGCCTTTTCATGCGTCGCCCCTGTCCCCCGGCCAGGACGCATCCCGCCAGAGGTTCAGCCAGCCAAGTTTTTGTGATGTGGGGGACTACGATGCTCAGGAACTCCCGGGAACGCTCCGGCCCCGGGGGCAGAATCGCCAGCGGGGTTGTGGCCATCTTCGGAGGAGGAGCGTCATCCGGTCCGGACAGCCATATCTTCGGCAGCGGCGTCCCCTTGTGTCCCTCGACCAGGACAACATCGGTCCGCGTAACCAAGTCCCGGAGAGTTTGCGCCAGAGCCTCGGGGCCCGAAGTCATGTGTCGGCGAAAGAAGGATTCGTTGCCGCCCTGCATGAGGACGTCGGCCCCCTGCTGAAAGAGGCGGTCACTGTCCTTGCCGTCCTTGTCGAACCGGAGGCCGTGAACGTCGTGCTTGAGTACGGCCACGGTCCACCCCGCTTCCCTGAGGCGCGGGACGACTTGTTCGAGAAGGGTGGTCTTGCCGGAACCGCTCCAGCCGCATAGGGCTATTACGGGCAGGATTTCGTTCCCACTCATGGCTGCTCATCCTTCTTGCTCGCCTGTACGCCGGCGCACGGCGTCGGGTCTCCGCGGATCTTTCCAAGCCCATGTTCGAGGCAGGAGACGATTGCCTGCAAGTTTTCGACGGCGGCCTTTCGCGACCCCGGGAGATTCAGGATCAGCGTTCTGCCGCGAATCCCGGATCGCCCCCGGGACAGGGCGGCGAACGGAGTCTTGGCAACGGACGCGGCCCGCATGACTTCGTCAAGCCCGGGCGTCGGGCGTTGGACGACGGTCGCCGTGGCTTCCGGGGTCACATCCCGGGGTGAAAAACCGGTGCCTCCGACCGTCACGACCAAGTCGATGGAATGCCCCCCGGCGTAGTGAAGGAGGGCGTCCCGAATCCGGTTATGATCGTCCGGAATGATCTTCCGGCGATAAATGTGCACATTGAGTCGACTCTCCAAGAGGTCTGCGACCGCAGGGCCGGCGGTGTCTCGAGCAACCCCGGCGGCACGGCTGTCGCTGATCGTGAGCACGACGGCCTGGAACAAATCGCGGCCCACGCATTCTTCGATACGGACCGGATCTCCTGCGGCGACTTTCCCGCCCCGCTCCACTCGGCAGAACAGCCCGCGGCCGGGCATGATGCAGTCGCCGGTGATCCGGGCGATCCGGCAAGGGGTATGGCAGGTTTTTCCGATCTGAGTCACCACCAATTGCACCTGGTCGGCAATGACGAGTCGAGTCCCGAGCCCGCAGTGTTCCAGGTTCAGCCCTTCCGTCTGGAGGTTTTCGGCAAAGGCCCCCGGAGTCAAGTCGGGAAGACCGGCCTTGCGGACCCGATCCACGGCTTCCTTGTCGAGGATGCTGACTTGCCGATGCCACGGACCGGCGTGAGCGTCGGCCTCGAGACCTGCCCCGGCCACGAAACGGGCAGACGCGACCGGCGTTTTCGGGGTCCCTTTCCGTTCACTGATGCAAACGGCGACAATACGACCGGCGGGTTCATTGCTCGCGGCGCCACTCACCGGACTTACCTCCCATTTTGCTGACCAGCCGAATAGGGCCGATTTCAATCTGTTTATCCGCAGCCTTGACCATATCGTACACGGTCAGAGCTGCGACAGTTACGGCGGTGAGCGCCTCCATTTCCACACCGGTTCGAGCGTGACAAACCACGCGAGAGCGCAAGAGAACGGTTTGCTCCACAAGTTCCGCGGCGATCTCGACCACATCCAATGGCAACGGGTGGCACATCGGAATCAGCTCGGAACATTTCTTGGCGCCGGCGATGCCCGCCATCCGAGCCGTTTCAAGCACATTGCCTTTGCCGGCTTCGCCCGTTTCCCGGAGTCGTGCGGCAGTCGCGGCACCGAGGCGCACGCGGGCTTCCGCCTCGGCGGCGCGCAGGCTGACGGGTTTTTCGCTGACGTCGACCATGACAGCGTGCCCTTCATGCACGTGCGACAGGGAGGCCCCGGTACCGGAGGGTCGGCATTGGGAATCATCGGAAGGCATAACGTTTCTTCTCCGCCCGGGCGTGTTTCGGGGTCTTTTTGCCGCCGTCTGTTCTTTCAGCCTCCGACCGCCATCATCGGTGTTTCCGTCTGGAAAAGACCACGCCCTTTCTTGGTCTTCAGTACTCGGTCAAGAAGGTTTGCGAATCGGTCCGGTCTGCCTTTTCCCTCCGGCGCCAGCCACTGTCGCACATTGACCCCCAGACCGCAGGCGAGACAGGAGACAAGGTCGCCGGCTTCCGTCAATCTGAGTCGGTTGCAGCCGGCGCAGAACGGATGTGTGACCGGAGTGATGAAGCCGATCCTCCCGACCGCCCTGGGCGAAGCGGCTGCATAATAACGTGTGCTGCCGAGACCGGCCTCGGGCAACGGGCCGTTGAGCGTGAAGGTCCTCGCCAGTCGTTCCATGATTTCCTGCACCGGAACAAAGAGGCGACCATGGAGAGGCTTGGCAGGACCGATGGGCATGAGTTCGAGGAAGCGGGGGACCCACCCGTGCCCCAAAGACCATTCTGCCAAGCGCGCCAGTTCGCCGTCATTCACCCCGCGGAGGACGACCGTGTTGATTTTGATGGGCCGCAGGCCGAGCGCGCCGGCCCGTTCGATGCCAGCCACAATCCGCTCGAGATGTCCGCCGCGCGTGATACGGGCCAGCATCCGTGTTTCAAGGCTGTCGAGGCTGATGTTGAGGCGCCGCAACCCGGCGTCTCTGAGTGCCTCGGCCCGATCCACCAGGCGTTCCCCATTCGTGGTAAGGGCAATGTCCCCGATCCCCAGACGGGAGAGGCGCCGAACCAATTCCACGATGTCGGACCGCAGGAGCGGCTCGCCCCCGGTCAAGTGGATCTTCTCGATCCGGAACCGACCCTTGACCTGTCGCACGAAAGAAACGATTTCCTCAACCGTCAATCTCTGCGCCGGGGCGTCTCCGACATGGTCTTTGCCGGCAGTGCAGTAGAGACAGCGGAACTGGCATTCCGTCGTCAGCGAGATTCTGAGGCTTACCGTGTTTTTCACCACAAGGGTCTCCATGCGGTGAATTCCACTGCCGTCCCGCGGGGAATGTGCTTGCGTCCAGGGGGCAATGCAGCCACACCGTCGGCCACAGCGGCGGCCTTCATGTCGGCGGACCCGTGGGACGATACCGGCTTCAAGGAGAGGCCGGATTCCGTATTCAGAAGGCGCACGAGGGTAAACGCGATCCTGTTCCGCGGGTTGGAACAGGTCTCGACGAGCGGCAAGAGGAAGCGCCAGCGGCAGCGGTCTGCCGGACAGCCGCCCAGCAAGCGAAGTGCGGGCAAGACGAACTCCGTCAGCCCGGTGAGAGCGCTAAGCGGGTTCCCGGGCAGGCCGAAGACATGCCGATTGCCCGGAAACCGAGCGTAGAGTTGAGGCTTTCCGGGCTTCATGGCCAGACCGTGATATCGGATATCCCCGCCGCATGCCCGAACGGCGCCGGGAACCAAGTCATGCCGGCCCACCGACACTCCGCCGGAAAGAAGGACCACGTCGTGATGTTCGAGCGCTTCGCAGAGTTCGCCGCGAATCTGTTCCGGTTGATCCCGGACTTGTCGCGGGCGGATGCGACCAAAGCCCGCCTGGGTCAGCACGGCCCCGATGGCGGGACCATTCGCATCCCGGATCTGATGTGGCGCGACGGGCGCTCCGAGAGGGCGTAACTCGTTGCCCGTGACAAGAAGTGCGATTCGGGGCTTCCGGATCACCGGCAAGTGCAAACGCCCGATGCTCGCGCAGATCGCCAACCGCATCGGGGTAAGGCACGTTCCGCGAGACAGGAGTTTGGATGATGCCGCCCAAACTTCCCCGCGGTACCGGATGTTTTCTCCGGGATGGACCGACGCTTTCACGGAGATTCCGGTGTCGTCCTCGGCGCAATCCTCGACCCGTACGACGGCGTCGGCTTCCTCGGGGACGACCGACCCAGTGAAGACCCGGATGCAACCGCCGGGGGTGAGGCGCACTCCGGGAGCTGCACCCGCGGGGACCTCTCCCTCTATCCGAAGGGCGACAGGAGGGGACGCGATCTCCGCCGAGCGTACGGCATAGCCGTCCATGGCCGACCGGTCGGTCGGGGGCTCGTCTCGGTCGGCGTGGAGGTCTTCCGCTAGATAGCAGCCGACCGCTTCGTCCAGGGGCGTGCCGATAGCCGTGAGCGGTTCGATACTGTCAATCAGGATCTTCCATGCTTGCTGCGGCTGCATTGCCATGTTCTGATTCCATTCGATGCGGGGGAGAACAACGGCTCTACGGGTTCCCTGTCCGCCTGCTCTCCACGGTCAGGTCCCGGTCGGCGTGCCGCGCCCCGGCTCGGTCTCTCAGGAGGGCGTTCACTTTGTCGCGGAGAAGGTCGAAATCGACGGGTTTTTCGAGAAAGTCGGTCGCGGGCATCCAAACCTCGTCGATGTCGCCCGGGCCGAACCCCAAGGGAAAGCGGGCATTCACCGCTGTCAAAAGCAGAATCGGGACATCTTCGAGTTCCGAGTGAAAGTTGTGGATGGCCCGGGCCAGGCGAAAACCGGCCGAGACGTCTTCGGGGAACATGATATCGAGGATGACCAGATCGGGCCGGCGTTCCTGCATCGAGCCGATCACGGTATGGGTCTCCCGGAGGATCCTGATCTCATGGTTCTCCGCACTCAAAACGGTTGATACTGCATCGGCATAATCTTGGTCGTCTTCCACTATCAGGATGTAAGCCATGGCGTCGCGTTCCTGGTTGAACTGAGCTGCTTGCAGCCGGGGCGTTCTGCAACGGTCGCTACAGTACCTCGTTGTAATGCCTCGGTCAACGGGACCGGCGCGAAGGTCGCAGTCCTTTGATCGGGCGCGCATCGAGACCGAGAATACAGGAACTTACGATGAAACCGCCGGAGTCAACGTCACGAATGTGTCGTTGAAGCTGGCGCTGCCGCCGATGGGATCGGTCAGGCAGACATCCTTCAGGATTGGATCAACGGCCATTGCGTGGTTCGGGCAAATGCCGGCGGCACGCCGCCGATCGCCGACAATCCGCCGGCCGTTCACGATAACGTCGGCGGAGCCGTATGCCCAATGTCCGTAGTGCCAGCTGACCGCGACGGCGCCGGGCCGGATGCCTTCGCTCACGGCGACTTTGGCGACCAGCTCCTTTTGTCCGCCGTTCCCCAAATCCACGACGCCCTGTGGGTTCGCCGTGGACCGCAGCCGGGCGAGTTGTCCGTCCGCCAATCCGAGGCGACGTGCGTCGACCGGGTTGAGCACAAAAGCGTTTTCGTTCTTGAGTGCGATGTTGCCCCAGTAGTTGGAGATGGTCCTCGATTGCCCGCCGATCGGCTCCTTGAACGTGATCAGCGCCAACGAATAAGCGCCCTCGCCGTCCAGGGGCTTGCCCGATGAATCGTATTGGCCCCGATATGCCGGATACCCAATGAAGAATTTCCCGGACAGACTGTTGCGTTGGCCGGCGACGTCGTCCATGAACAGGTGGACCGCCTTCCCGAACCTGCTCTTCATGTATTCGCCGTCGTAGGTTGTCCCGAAACTCGCGAAACGTCCGCCCCGGTTGAGCACATAGACCACCTTGCGCCACAATTCAGGCAAAACGGCGCGCTTCCATTTGGTTTCGTCGAATACGCTTGGGGGCAAGTGCCGCCGTGCTTGGCGGAAGAGCGCCAATTCCGCGTCGTCGGCATCCGGAACGCGTTCGCCGGCCTTGTCCCCCACGGCGATGTTGGCGACCAGTTTGAGGAACCAATCCTCGCTGCGATGGAAATCGCCGTGACCGACAAATGCTCCCCGGCCGAATCCGGGCATGTTCAGTTTCTTGGCCACCGCGATGAGAAACGTTTCCAAACAGAGGGGCATGCGTTCGCCGTCGACTTCCACCTCTTCGGTCAAGGGCTTGGCAACAGGTTGGCGCACTTTACTGGTTTTGGTGGGCACGTCGGGAGTGGCGTGAGGGGTCGCCCACCGTTCGAAGTAAGTCACGTCCGGGACGATGTAATCGGCGTACATGGTGGTTTCACCGATGACGATGTCCGATGAGATGAACAGCGGCACTTTTGCGGGGTCTTCCAACATGCCGATCACTTTGTCTCCGGCGGGGGAGGCCAGTGCCGGGGTCCCTTTGTGCAGGAAGAGAATCCGGCCTTTGTACGGGTATCCTTGGGCGAAGGACGGGATGATTTCCTGGTACAGATTGCCCGTAAAGGGATACCAGGGCCGTTTGGCGGGATATCCGGCGTCACGAAACAGGCTGGAGTCTTCGTAGCGGCTTTTTTCCCGTGAAATCGGCGGGCCGAACTTCGGCATCTTGGCGGGATGCATTTTCTTGAAGTTGTAAATGCTCGCCGCTTTGCCCCCCGATTCATGCCAGTGGCCGCCGCCGACCTGCAGCCCGCCTTTCCAATCAAAGTTGCCGATCAGCATGTTCAGTGTGACGATTGCGCAGCCGGTGTGAAAGCCGTCGGTATGCTGCACCGCGCCCCGATACATGTCCACGGCGGCGCGTTTGCCGTGACTGGTCAACTCTCGGGCGACCTCTTCGACCAGGCGAGGCGGCAGTCCGGTTATCCGGGCATACTGGTCCGGGGTACGCCCGAAAGCTTCATCCCACAACAGTTGGAATGCGCTCTTCACTTTCGTCCCGTTGACGGTTGCGTCGACCAGGAGGTCCCCTTCCACGGGGCGTTTGGGGTCGTCCGCCACCGCGAGCAACTTTCCGCGGTGCGATACGACGAACTCGTTGTCCGAACCGACCCCCGCTTCGGCAGCCGTCATGCGTTGCAACGGATGCCCGTCCACGATTTTGACCAAATGTGTGGCATTGGTCCAAGTCGGTTCATGGTCGGCTTGGGCGGCGGCCTTGTTCGCGTTGGCGAGATACCGCGCGTCATATCGTTTGTTCTCAAGTATCCAGCGGATCATCCATTGTGCCAGGGCCCCATCCGCCCCGGGCTTGACGGGCAGCCACCAGTCGGCCTTGCCGGCATCGTTGGAAAGACGCGGGTCGACAACCGCCGTTTTCAAACGTCCGCTGATTGTTCCGGTCGTGACTTTCTCCGCCATGCATGTCAATCCGAAGTTTGCGCTGAAGGCGCCGGTCCCCCAGAACAAGACGAATTCGCAATTGAGGAGGTCCGGCTTCATGTGCGTCTTGCCGGTCATCTGCTTGAAGGCAATGTGGTGTGACTGTTCGCAGATGGTGGTATGCTCGTAGGCGTTGTTCGAACCGAAGCTGTCATGGGTGAACCATTTCATCAATTCCTTGCGGCCGTGCTCGATGCGGCCTGCTTGGAAAACGAACCCATTGTTCTTGGGGCCGAGGTCCGGGTGGTCCGGGTCGATGAGCTTGTCCAGGTCCGCACTGTACTGCTGTTTGAACGCGGCGAGCGTCATCGTTCCCGCCCCAACCTTCTTGGCGTCGGCGGCCATCCGCCGGGCCAAATCTCGGTCGCGCAAGGCGTAGACCTCGTCGAATCCGGGGTAATGGCGTTCGTCTCCGATTTCGGCAAACAGCTTGCCGCCGGTGACGACTTCCTCGATGAACTGGTTGAATTCCACGACCCGCCACTTGTTCGATCCCCGAGGGCCCTGGCGCTTCAGTACACGGCGGAGTCGGTACGGATCACCGTAGGTCTGGACCCCGCTTTGCCCTTTGACGTCCAGTTTGCCGTCCGCCGGCGCGGCCTGGTCCGGGGAAGTCTCGTAGGGGAGGTGCGGCAGATAGTTCTGTGGGCTGTAAGGGCTGCCGGTCAATTTGGCGGGCGTCCCTTCCCAGACTCTGACTTTGATCGGGCAGGCCAAATGACACTGGAGGCAGGTGGTGTACAGGGTGTTTTTCGGATCAGCCAGGGCATATGAGCCGATCGCCCCGCTGTTCATTTCGCGGAAGGCGCGACAACCGACCAGTTGCGAAGCAAATGCCGCCATGCCGCCGACAAAGGCCGAAGAGCCCAGGAACTCACGACGGCTCAGGCCATCGGCCTGTTTCTCTTGCCGTGGCTGATTCATAATCCGTTGGTTCTCCTTCTCGGGACTTCCAGACTCAAGCCTTGTCCGGGACCGTTCCGGCGTCCCGAAAGAGCCGGGTGCGGTTGCCCAAAACGAAGACGGCCCAACCCAGAGCAATAAGAAAAGCGACCACAGCCCATTCAAACGTGGACGGAACGTACGAAAAAGAGAGTCGCGGGTCGGCGTAGGCCTCGCGCAGTCCTTTGATTTCGGGCGTGATCTCGCCCGGCAGAATCAGAATCAGCCGCACGGCCAGAAAAGTGGCGGCGATCAATATGCCCGCTGCGGCGGCGGCCCAGCGGCAACAGGGCTTGGCGATCAGAAGGACGAGGGGTACTGCAATGCCAAAAAGTACGTGAACCACCCAGAACAGAACGGCGAACCGCCCGAACAGGATGGTCCTGTATAGATGGTACTCGGGTCCGACGGCATACCACATCGGGACGAGTATCTCGGCCGATTCGATAATGATGTCGAACGCCAACAGCCCGAGAACGATTCGAACCAGAATCCGCCGCAAGCGCACGCCTTCCTCGTCCTGAAAACGCTGCCCCGCCGACACCACTGCCAACATCAGAGCGCTTCCGGACAAAAGTGCGCCGACCAGAAAAAGGACAGGATACAGAGACTGGTACCAATACGGCTTTGCTGGAAGCGTGGCGAAAAGACCGCCAAGCCCACTCGAGAACACCACGGCGAGGGGAATGCCGAGCCAGCCGATGCAACGCAAACAGCGTTCGCCCCGTTGTCGGGCCGGCTCGCGGGCCTGGCCGCCCGACGCGTCGTCCCGTTGGGCATGAAGCGACGGATCGCCGCGCAGATCCAACCAAAGCGCGACCAGAATGATTGGAAAATAGGCGGCGTACAGCCAAGCCATCAAGGTCATTACGGAGTGAAAATTGGGTCGCAAAAACACTTCGGGGGCGCGGAACATGTGCCCGAGATCGAAGGAGATGGACAACAGGGCCACCAGAAGAGCGATTGCGGAGATAAACAGTCCCGGGCGGACCAGCCTCGCGAGGGGGCGGATGCGGAATACGGCAACGAACATCGACAGCAGAAAGATGCCGGCAGACATGCCGCTGAAATAGACGTACACCGCCACCCATAATCCCCAAGGGAAATAACTGCCGTAATTGGCAAGCCGATGCCCCGTAGTCATGCGCAGATAGACGCCCCACGTGCCAAAGGCAGCCAATGCCAGCCAAACACCCCAAGCGATCTTGCGACCCAATGGTTTCATAACGCCGCGACTCCTCACGCCAGGTAGAACACTGAAGGCTCGGTACCCAAGTCCTCTTTGAGACGGGTCACACGCGTGCTGCCCACGAGTTCGTGCACGAGGCTGGCAGGGTCCCCGTAGTCTCCGAACAGGGTCGCCCCGCCGAGACACGTGGCCACACACGCCGGCAGCATGCCGTTCTCCACCCGGTGAAGGCAGAAATGGCACTTTCTGGCATTGCCCATGGGCGAACGCTCCTTCCCATGCTCGCGGCGCCGGCTTTTTCCGTATTCAAACGTCGCACGATGCTCGTACGCCGTGGCCGGTTCTCCCACCAGCCCGGCCGCCTCGCGCCCCGCAGGTTCGGTGAAGAATTCCCCGAAGTCCGCGGTTCGGGCGTTGTACGGACATGCATTAAGGCAGTACCTGCACCCAATGCAGATGTCATAATCGACAACCACGACGCCGTCAGGTCGTCTGTACGTGGCCGTTACCGGGCACACCGGCGTGCACGGCGGTTTCTCGCATTGCATACATGGACGCGGGAGGAAAACACGGCGAACATGAGGGAATTGCCCGACCTCGTCCTCGGTGACGGGGCGATAGACAACTCCCGGGGGAAGGTCGTTTTCGACCGCGCAGGAGACCGTGCAGGCCTTGCAGCCAATGCACTTCTGGCGGTCGATCACCATGACCCACTTGCGCTCCTCCATCGGCTTCCGCAAGGCTCGTTCCAACTCGCGCCGCATACGCTCGAGCGGATTGTCCAAGTCTGCTCCATCCGGCTGCGCCGGCACACGGGCGGGCGCTTCTCGGCGGGAGACGGTCGCAGCGGCGCCCACCGCGAGGCTGCACGTCCCCGCCGCCAGCATGGCGGCTTTGCGGAGGAAATCCCCGCGTTCGATGGCATTCTGCGCGCGATTTGCGGCTGTGACTTCCGGGTCCGGTACGGGAAGGTCCTCTTTGTCAATTCGCATCACACAACAGCCTCCGTGCTGGAGAATGCCAATACGCCGATACCTGAAGGTGGAGTTGCCGGGAACAGACTCCCTCACTTGTGTCGAGGAATCGGCGAAGTTGAATTGCAGGTATGGTGCCAATGCAGTGGAAGGCAGGTGCAACGTACAGGGGCAGAGGATGAAGTATTGCTCCGGCGGCGTCTGCCGGGATTCGGGGGAGCACCGCCGTTTTTCGAGGTGAACGTGGTTGGTCGTCAGCTCTCGGGCCGATCCGGCGGATTGACGAGATCTTGGCCGGATTGCCAAAGATTCGGCGATGTCTCGCTGTCTGAGATCTCACCACTCTTGGAAGAAAGGCGGGAAAGTCGATACTGCAACGTGCTGCGCGGGACGCCCAGCATTTTGGCTGCCCGCATGAGATTGCCGCCGGCACGGTTCAAGGCCCAATCCAGAAGCCGCGACTCCATCTGTCGCAGGGTCGCGTTAAGATCAATGCTGGCGGTCCCGGGGGATCGGAAAGAAAACACGTCGGTCGGAAGACTGGCCGGCGGTAAATCCGGGAGTTCCCGCACGTCGCACAAGGGCTTCGAGTTGAACACCACGAGCCGTTCGAGGTAGTGTTCGAGCTGGCGCACGTTGCCGGGCCAGGAGTAGTTCACCAAGACTCCGACGGCTTCGGACGTGAGTCGCGGGGGGCGTCTCCCCATCCGGTTGCCGATTTGCTCGAGGAAGTATTCCATCAACAGGGGAATGTCTTCGACCCGTTCCCGCAGAGGAGGGACCCGCACCGGAACCACATTCAGGCGGTAGAACAGGTCCTCCCGGAAGCGGCCGGTCGCCACCAGACGCTGAAGCGGGTGCTTTGTTGCGGCTACGATCCGGACGTTGGCCTTGACCGATTGTTCACCCCCCACTCTCTCGAACCGTTTTTCCTGGAGCACGCGCAAGAGCTTGACCTGCACCTCCAGAGGCGTATCGTCCACATCGTCCAGGAACAAAGTCCCCCCGGAAGCCATTTCGAACCGGCCGGCGCGACGACGACGCGCGCCGGTAAACGAACCCGCTTCGTGACCGAACAATTCGGACTCGACGATGGTCGCCGGCAGCGCGGCGCAGGACACCGCCACGAAGGGCCCGTCCGAACGGAGAGAACAGGCATGGATCGTGCGTGCCACCAGTTCCTTGCCCACCCCGCTTTCCCCTTCCACCAAAACAGTTGTCTCGGTAGGGGCTACCGCATGGATCGCCAGAAGGACTTCCCGGATCGCCTGGGACTTTCCCACCATCGAAGGCGTGGGAGATGTCGAAGCCAGCCGATTCCGCAGCGCTTCGTTTTCCTGTTCCAACCGGCGCAACCTGAGCGCACGGCTGATTTTCAGAGCAAGCTCTTCGGCGGCAAACGGTTTTTGGATGTAGTCGAATGCCCCCAGCTTCATGGCTTCCACCGCGGATTCCACCGATCCGTACGCGGTAACGACGATCACCACCTGCTCAGGACGGCGTTCTCGCAGTTCGCGCAAGAACGAAAGACCGTCTTGGCCGGGCATGCGCAGGTCGGTGATGACCACGTCGAAAACCGTCTTGGCCAGGATCGGTGCCGCTTTGCAGGGATTCTCGGCCGCAACAGTGTCGTAGCCGGCCTCGTTCAATCGGTCGACGAGCACGGTCCGTTTGATCCGTTCGTCGTCCACAATCAATATGCGCGCCTTCGACATCACAACCTCCCGTCGGCAGGGACCGCGCGGTCGCTTCGCACGAGCTTCACCTGAAAACACGCTCCGGGCAACGGCCCCGAATCGGAGACCAGCAGCAATTCGCCGCCGCCGGCGCGGACAAGTTCGCGCGACACCGACAGGCCAAGCCCCGTCCCCCGTCCCTGAACCTTGGTGGTAAAAAAAGGCGCAAATACCTTGCTGCGCAAATCCTCCGGGACGCCGGGGCCATTGTCCGCGACGCACAGGTACACCCAGGCGTTGTCGCACCTCGCGTCGATGCGGATTCGCGGGCCGGGGACCCCGTCGAGCGCATCGAACGCATTCAGGACCAGGTTGAGGCAGACTTGCAGCAGAGCATCCACAGAGCACAGGCAGGAGCACTGGGCGCAGGTTTGGATGGAAATATCGATCCGGCGGTGTTCCTGGCGCGCCTGAATCAGCGGCTCCAGCTCCCGCAGGACTTCGCGGACCTGACAGGCACGAATGCTCAGGTCTTCACTGGACCGAATGAAACCCAGCATGCCGTTCAACGTGCTCGAAACCCGCTCCAATCCTTCGCCGACCAACGGCAGATACTTGGCCACCCGCTCCGGACGGTCGGGGGCCTCCGCCACAAACGAGACACATTCCAGCATCCCGTCCACCGGATTGCGGAGTTCGTGGACCAGACCCGCCGCGAGTTCACCCAATGCGGCAAGTCGTTCCGTATGCAACATCCGTTGCTGCGTGGCCGTGCGCTCGGCTTCCAACGTTTCGAGCCGGTCGATCATTCCCTGCAGTTGAGTCGCGAGAGAATCGACTTCCGGCGAACCGGATACCTCGGTCCCGGGCCGAGGGACGGGGGCGCCCGGATACAGGGACATCATCTCCCCGAGGCGACGAAGTGGCAGAGAGACTTTTCGCGTCACGATTTGCACCCCGGTGACCAGGCAGAGGAAAGCCATGGCAAGACCTATACTCAAAGTGGTCGCAGCCCGATTCTCCGCAGCCTGGAGGGCCGCCCGGGACAGACCCAGGTGCAGTTGTCCGAGCTGACCCCCCAGGATGTCCGCACGAATGTCCAGCACCAGACCCGCAGAAGATCGGAAACGGGCAATCCTGCCGAGCCCCGAAAGCATGAGTTGACCCGACGTGGTCGGACACCTGCCGTAAGCCGCGATGCGACGGCCGGGGCTGGGGGCCCCCGAAACAACAAAAACATACAGAAAGTCCGGACATGTCCGGGCGAGGCGGAGCAGCCGGTCCTGCATAGTCAGTCTGTCCTCGAGCAGAAGCGGTTCGACCAGTGCCGCCGCCGCTTCCCGGGCTCGAATCTCGCCGCTCCCGACCACGTTGCGTTCCAAGGGAGCCACTACCATCTCGGTGAGACCGACCCCAAAAGGTGCAGCAAGGCAGAACAGCGCCAAAGCGCCCCAGCTCAGGACAAGGTTCTCAATTGTACTGTTTCTCAAGGCCATGACAACATGCTTGCAGCCCGGAACCTGCGGTACAACTCTTCGGCAGATTCATAACGATCGGGTGTGGCGGGAACAAATCGGGCGACTCCGATGGACCGTAGGATCTCCCGGCCCGTCGAATCCTCGTTCAACGATAAGAGTGACTTCTGCAATCGAACGACCGTTTCACGCTTCAGGCGGGACGATGCCAACACAGGAGGTTCGCCGAATCGGGGACTCCGCCACAGAACGCGCAGCCGGGAGACGAGGTTCGGTTCCTGGCGGGACAGGGACGTCCAGACCAGCGCGTCCACACTGGCAGCGTCCGCCACGCCGCGCGAAACCGCGAGGACGGACCTATCGTGACTGCCCGTGAAAACGACTTTGCGGAAGTACGTCCGCGGCGCGGCGCCCCTGGAGGCAATTAATACGCTGGGAACAAGACAGCCGGTGAACGATTCGGGGTCCGAAAAGGCCATTACCCGCCCCGCCAGGTCCTCAACACGTCGGTAGTCCGATGCCAGCCGAACAAGCACCACGGCACGGTACTCCCAGCCGCGTGCATACTCAGGCCGGACGAGAAGACGGACTTGTGCCTTGTCCGAGCGCAGGTAAGTGCCGGTACAGACGAATGCCACGTCGACATCGGACCGTTCGAGCGCCTGACGCAGAGCGAAATAGGACGGGCGGACCACGAAGCGAAAAGGGACCCCGGCCCGACGACAAACCTCAACAATCAACTTGTGATACGTCGTGAAGGTCGCCTCGGGAGTGAGCATGGTCGCCACGCCGAAACGCAGACGCGGTTCCGCTGCGTCCAAACTCGAAAGATGAACCGAGAGGCGGCGCGGGTCCGACAGCGGGACATACGGCTCCCGCAGGCGAAGCGAGCGGCGCGCCAGAAGCGTTCCCCAAACGCTTGCGAACGCCACGACAACCGCCACTACGGCGTTGAAATAGAAGTTCGTCGTCTTCATTGCATTAAAAAAAACGGATCGGACCCGGCGTGAGCGAAAAACCCCGTATGACGGGGACGCCAGACTGCCATTCGCCCCCTCCCGGCGCATTCACGAGGTGGGATGACTCACTCACAGGACCGTTTGCGCCACTGACCTGAAAAACATGCACGAGCTATCGGCTGCGGTGGCGCATCTCACACTTTTAAAGCACTGCCGCCGCTCACCGACCGAAGCGGTGTTTCAACACGGCCTCGTCCAGCGCTCGACGCAATGATCTGGGTCCGTATAAAATGCGCCCTCTCGCGGCCAAGTCCGTGAATTCATCAGGCTAAATTCCATCTAAGTATATTGTTTTACTTGTCAAAAGACAAGGAGCAACGTCGAAGCGGTCCGGTCGGCGGCGGACAGGGAAAGAGAAAGTGGGCGTGGATTCGTCGCGCCCGGACAGCTACGAATAATGTCCGGCGTAGCGCTCCATGGCGTCCATGAGCGCCCGGACGTTCTCCAGGGGCACACCGGGATAGAGTCCGTATCGCATCATCAAACCGCCCTTCCGACTGCCGAGCTTGACGACTTCCTCCCGAATCAGTGCATCGATCCGACCCGGGGTGCCGAAACGTGTCACGGCCTGTCGGTCGATGTCGAGATCGATGCAAATACGGCCCGCGAGACGGTCCCGGATCCAATCGATGCCGTTGACCAAGTCTTGGAGATTGAGTACTTGGACGCCGCCCTCGAGCAAGTCGTCGACCAGCTCGTGGATGTCGCCGTCCGAATGCATGTGGATGATGCACCCACTCGCGCGTGCGGGGGCCATCAGGTTTCGATAAACCGGTTTGATGTATTCGCGGAAGTGGCGGGGGGAAAGCATCGGGCCTTTTTGCATGCCCAGGTCTTCGGGAAAGGCCATGACCTCGACCCGGAGTCCGATGTAATGCTGCATGACCTGTAGATTAAACTCCTCGACCATGTCGATCAGACGTCTGAGTCGCGGCTCGCCGTCCGCCATATCGAGAATGAGGCCCTCATAGCCCCGCAGGTAGGTCAACGTGAGAAATGTGTGGCCGTGTCGCAAACTGCCGATGGTCAACCCGCCCCCGCGCCGGATTCTGCCCAGATTCTGCGCGATCCGCTCCCAATCGACGGGGCCCCAGCCGTCCGTCGCGTCCGGGTCGGGCGCCGCAAAGTCGGCGAACGCGTCCCAGCTTGCGAGGGGGTGCTCCGTGACCGCGCCGGTGATGCCGGTCTGTGACGTTTCCCACACGCACCCCCAACTGTCGGTATACGGCCGGCCGGCGATCCGCCAGGGCGCGGGGCGCGGGGGCGTTTTGGCCGACGACGGCTTGAACCCGGGGAAGAGCAGCCGATGCGACTCCATCAGATCCTCGAGTGCCGACCGTGGGTAGCGCTCCCAGCAGGCGCTGTTGACGGAAAACTGCATCGGGATCGTTTCGGGCTGCTCGAAACGCACGGCCCGCAGAATGTTCTCCCGGCGATTCATGGTTCTCCCGTTCTTGCAGAAAGGCCGACCGTATCGTCGTCAATCACCGGCGGCGTGTTTGGCGAACCACTGTTCGAAGTTGTACTTCGGCGTCCACTTCAGAAGTTGACGCGCCTTGTGCAGATCGTACACGATCAGCGGCCCGGCCCTTCGGTAACCCCGGGCCTCCAGCCAGTCGGCCGCCGCCGGCCAGTACTTGCGCACCAGGGGGCGCATATCGCCGTCAGGACCGATCATGGCGGCGTCCTCCGGCGTGTAGGGAAGGCTGTTTGTCACGTTCACCGCCTCGAAGTCCGCGGGGCCATGGTCCGGTTCGGGGGCGCGGGCGCCCAACAGGACTTCCAGCGCGGCAACGTGGGCGCCGGCAATGTCTTCGACCAAGGCGAAACAGGCCGTGAGGCTGAAGCCGGTCTCGAGTTCGGGTCTGGGCATGAACGGCGGCGGGCGCAAGGCGATCGTGCGGGTGCCTGCGGAGTTCGCAAAACATTTTGCCAGATCCTCTTGCGCGTGCTTCGTGAAACCATACAGGTCGACAATGGGGAACTCGGCGGTTTCCGGGACGGGCCACGCGCTGGGAGGGATGCCGTGCATGCCCGGTGCGGCAATGCTGCTGGTCAGCACGACCCGGCGCACGCCGGCGGCGGCCGCGGCCCTGTACAAATGCCAGGCGCCCTTGACGTTTGCATCCAGGTATTGATCGTCCGAGTACGCTTTCCAGGGGTGGAGCGCCGCACAATGCACAATAGCCTCGATGTCCCGGACGGCCTCGGTCGCGATGTCCGGGTCCGCCAGGCTGCCGACAACGGCGCGCCGCACGCACGCACGGACGGTATCCGGGGGCGGGACCATATCCAGGGCGGTTACGGCATAGCCCCTTTCGGCCAGTTCGTTCGCTACGCGCGAGCCGAGGTGTCCGGAGGCGCCGGTGACCAGGACCCTGCGGTGTTGTGACGACATGTGAAGGGACCTCCTCGCCGCATCGCGAAAATGGGGTGCCGATAGAATCACCACGGTTTTTGAGAAAGGGGAAACAGGGTGGTATCGAAAACGTTGACGTCTGCCGGTGCGGTCACCGCATGGAGAACGGCGCGTGCCACGGCTTCCGGGCGGAGCCAACCCGGTCGGGGTTCGCCCCGGGGGTTGGTCATGCTGGTGTCGACCACCCCGGGGCAGACCAGGCTCACCGCGACTCTTGACCCGGTGCCATGGAGCTGGCGTGCGACGGTTTCAGTCAGGGCGCGCAAAGCGAATTTGCTGGCGTTGTACGCCCCGGCGTCTCCATGCTCGGTCCAATGCGACCGCACCGATCCCACGTTTACAATCTTCCCGCCCTCGTCCTGTTCTTCCATGAGGCGGATTGCCCGCTGCATGCAGGAGAACACGGCGATTACATTGAGTTCCAGGCAGTCCCGGAACGCCCCGACGGAGAGTTCCTGAACCGATCCGAACGGGGCGACCCCGGCGTTGTTCACCAGGATATCCATACGTCCGAAACGGGCGTGGAATTCGCCGAACAGGGTGTTGCGGAAAGCATCGGATGTGAGGTCCCCCGCAAAAGCCTCCGCCCTGCCGCCCGCCGCGGTGATCTCACGGGCGACCAGTTCCACCTGGGCCGCCGTGCGCGCGGTCACACCGACGCACGCGCCGTTCGCTGCCAGGAGAGTCGCAACGGCCCGCCCGATGCCCCGTCCTGCCCCGGTTACCAAGGCCGCCTTGCCGTCGAGCAATTTATCGGTTTGCATGGAGAGTGGACTCCGCTGTCTGGCCGGCGACTGCGCCGACTGCCTCCAGACCCGTTGTTGCGCCCCGGCGGCGTTCCCTGGAGTCGGCGGTTTCCGCCGCAATTGACTCGTTACCGCTGTATCATACCGGTTCAAACCGAACGTCGCCTGTCCCGTCGGGAGCGAATTGCTCGGGTGATTTCGCCTGAAGGGGACTGTCGCAATACTCTCCTGACCGTCTGGAAACCGCCCAGGCTCGCACCGTCGTATCGCGCCGCGCCCAGGCGAAGGTGGAAACCGCGGTGAAGACGGGGCTTCGACGGTGGTCCGTGTTTGGTTTGCCCCGGAGACCGCGGACTCCAACGACTTTCGTCCTGGAAGGCTCGGAATGAAGCAACAGGCCCGTTCGGGAAGTCGCGGTCCTTGGTGAAGCCAGGGATTCGATCCCGCGCGAAGACATCGAGGGAGAATTCGGGGCGGATGCGTCCCGCGGCCGGAGGACTCGTGCCTTGCGGGTGCATCGGCAAAGATGCAGGCGCTCCACCGCACGTGTTTCTCGGTCGCGTTCTCCGTTTTCGTCGGGGTGGGGCCACGCGTGTAGCCCCCGATTCAACGTGGAGCACAGGCGAACCGTCGGACTGGGCAGTATCTTCCGGGCAATCCCGCTATGCGCACATTTGCACTGCAGGGTCCACCGCCAACCAGGGACAGTGCGGGGACCGAGGAGAGATCGGCAATGGAAACGACGCGGTTCGGCATGGCCGCACGGGAAATCACACCCGCTTCGGACAGTGAACGCTCCGGTCTGCGAATTCTCGGGTTCCGGCACGAGCGGGCCAAGCCCTACACCGAGGTGCGGGATCCCCTCTTCGTTCGCGTCGCGGTCATGGCCGCCGCCGGCCGTGCGGCCTGCCTGGTAGCGCTGGACCTCATTGGCGACGCAGTGGGCCTTTCGCGGCGCGCGCGGCAGGCCATAACCCGGGCCACCGGCATTCACGAGGATCGGGTGCTCGTGGCCTGCACCCATGCGCATACCACGCCGGAAACCATTGCGCTTTCCGGTTACCCGGTGAATCCCGCCTGGCTCGACGCGGTTGTCCAAGCCGCCGCCGAGGCCGCCCGGGCCGCATTCGACGCGCTGCAACCCGCGGAACTGTTGCTGGAGGACGCGCCCGTTCCCGGAATCAACCTGAACCGTCGTTCCCGCCACCTCGAAACCGGTCGGGCCGGGTCGGAACTGACGGACGAACAACGCCGGCGCGCCACTTTGGTCGACCACCGGTTGCGGGTCTTGCACGTCCGGCCCGGCATCGGAGACGAATGTCTGGGAATGCTCCTGAACTTCGCCTGTCATCCCGTGGCGGTGCAAACGCAGCCGTTTCTGTCCGCCGATTACCCCGGACTGTTGGTGCGGCGAATCGAAACGACGGCCGCAGCCCCCGCTTTGTTCTTCAACGGCGCCTGCGGCGACCTGAACCCCGTTCGGAAAGATGGCTACACGGATGCGGAGTGGACCGCCCGCCGGCTTGCGGACTCCGCTCTGGGGCGGAGCGGAGAATGCAGCCGCGGTGCGCCCCTCCAGGTCCACCGGATTTGCGGAGTCCGCACAACGCTTCGCCTGCCGCGGCGGCCGATTGCCGACCTCGACCTGCTTCAAGACGAGCGGCGGCAGTTGACCGAGGCGCTCGCCGCCGCGAACTCCGCAGGCGATGCCGACCGAGCCCGCGCATTGGGGCGGCGTCTTTTTTCCGTCAACGAACGACTTGCACTTGCTGCTCTGCCGAAAACCCTCGAAGCCGAGATTCAGGCCGTGACGATCGGTGACTGGATCGTGGTCGGCGTCCCCGGTGAGTTGTTCTGTTGTCTGGGCGAGGACATCCGGCGTGCCGCCAGCCGGCGCCGGGTCTGGGTGATCGGCTACGCAAACGGATACTTGGGGTACATTGCACCGGCTGAAGCCCACCGCGTGGGGGGGTACGAGGTCAGCCCCGGGCGCTGGTCGCCGCTGGCGCCGGGGGCCGGGGAACAGATTCGGGATGCGGCCGTGGAACTCGTCCGGCGACTCGATGAGGCTTGTTGATCGCCCCGAGGCAAGTTGGACCGCAGGTGAATCGGCGGTCTCCGCATGATCGGACGGACGGGTCGGATCAGGCGGATCGCGGCCGCGTCCGAGGCCACTGTTTGTCGCATTGGTCTTTTCCGACCTTTTTCCGAATCAGCGAGGTCAGGAAAACACCGGCGTGTCGGCCGCAAAACCAGGGAAGCAAGAGCACCATGGAAAAACTCGCATTGTTCGGTGGAGAGAAAACCCGGACGCGACCGTTTCCGCGTCGCACCCCGTTCGGGGAGGAAGAGATCGAGTTGGTGACCGAGGCAATTCGTTCCCAGAACCTGTTTCGCTGGTCCGGGCGGTTCGTCAGCGACTTCGAGCGTGGGTTCGCCGCATTGTACGGTGTCGGCCACGCAGTGGCTGCCACATCCGGCACGGCCGCAATTCACCTGGCGGTGGGGGCCGTGAATCCTGAGCCGGGAGACGAGATTATAACGGCCCCGATCACGGACTTGGGGTCGGTGGTTCCGATCCTCCTTCAGAACGCCGTGCCGGTATTCGCGGACGTGGACGAAACGTTCAACATGGACCCGGCGGACGTGGAGCGGAAGATCACGTCCCGGACCCGGGCGATCATTGCGGTGCACCTCTTCGGGAATGCCTGCGACCTCGACGCCCTGGTCCGCGTTGCGAAAAAACATGACTTGGTGCTCATCGAAGATTGCAGTCAGGCGCACGCCACACGGTATCGCGATCAATACCTGGGAAGCATCGGCGACATCGGGTGCTTCAGTCTGCAACAATCCAAGCACATGACGACCGGCGACGGCGGGATGGCGATCACCGACAATGAAGTGTTTGCCGACCGCATGGGGCTGTTTGCGGACAAGGGCTACCGCCGCAAAGGGTACGGACCGCGGGCCTACGCCTTCCTGGCGCCGTGTTACCGGATGAACGAGCAAACGGCGGCGGTGGGGCTGCCGCAATTGAAGCGGGTCCGGGCCCGGGTCGAGCGCCGAATGGCCCTGGGCCGCCGCCTGGCCGCGGCCCTTGCGGACGTGGAAGGACTCCGCTGTGCGCCGACCACCCCGGGGAGCGAACATTCTTTCTGGTTGTTCCCCATGAGAGTTGAGAAATGGAAAGCCCGCGACTTTGCCGTCGCACTCTCTGCCGAAGGGGTCTCCGCCGGGGCAGGGTACATCGGGAAACCCATTTTTCGGTGTGCCGAGTGCTGTGCATCCAAGGTCACCTACGGCGAGTCGCATTTCCCGTTCGAGAGTCGTTACATCGAGCACGACGTCCAGTACGACGACGGAACGTGTCCGGAGGCACAGCAGGCCCTCGATCGCATGGTGACAATACCGTTTCACGAAAACTACGACGAGAACGACATCGACGACATCGCGGCGGCGGTACACAAAACGGCCCGACTCCTGCCTGTCGCCTCAAGCTGAGGCGCTCGACCGCACACCGTGTTCGGACGGACCCCTATCTGCGGGACCGGATCATGGTCCGGCAAGCAGGTACGACCAAATTCACTCATGGACTTCGTCGCGAGAGGGCAGAACTCAGGCGTGGATTCGGCTCATCGCGTCGAGCGCAGGGCAAAGCTGTGCTGAAACGCCGCATCGGCCGGTGAGCAACGGCAATATTTTGAAAGCACGGGAGATGCGTCATCGCAGCAGATGGCTCATGCATTGCTCATGTTACGTGCCTGCCGGGCGTTGTCACCGCTTTCGCGGCGGTCGCGGACACCCTCCGGCAAAGACTCGTGCTGCACCGCCGCACATTGAGTTTCAACGACGTGAACGGAGTCAATGTGTGCCTCGGCGAAACGTGGCCCATCGGAAGGAAAAGCGCAGACGGCAAGAGGAGGACCGAAACCATGCCGACCGAAATCATGGACAGAGGCCCCGATTACACTTCCCGCGTTCCCCAATACCGTTTTTCCGACACGCTTGCGGCGCAGGAGACGGAATTGAGCGCCAATCCCCTGCTGCGCCGCTTCCGTGAGTCACGCCGGCGCCTGGCCGCCGACCCGTATCGGCCTCTGTACCATTTCGTCAGTCCGGAGAGCAGCATGAACGACCCGAACGGCCTGTGTCTCTGGCGGGGCCGCTGGCACTTGTTTTACCAGGCGTACCCGCCCGAAGACCCGCGCCAGCATTGGGGACACGCCGTCAGCCCGGACCTCATCCACTGGCAGGACCTGCCGTACGCCGTCTACCCCAATCCGGAGGAGAAATGCTTCTCCGGGGCCACTCTGGTCGAGAGCGACCGGGTGATTGCCGTCTATCACGGTATCAACGCCGGCACCATGGTCGCCGTGTCGAACGACCCGTTGCTGCTCAATTGGAAGAAGGTCACCGGCAAAGCCGTCATTCCCCTGCCGCAGCCGGGGGACGATCCGCTGCCTTACAACATCTTCGACCCGTGCATTTGGACGCACGAGGGCATGTATTACGCGTTGACCGCAGGGACGTTGCCGAATGGGCCGGCCGGCAAACCTGTGCGGGCCGAGTTCCTTCACCGCTCCGCGGACTTGACCTCCTGGGAGTACCTGCATCCCTTCCTCGAAGACGACCACTACGGCTTGGTGGGAGACGACGGTGCCTGTCCATATTTCTGGCCCATCGGCGATCTCCATATTCTGTTGCACTTCAGTCATATGAGCGGCGGAAAGTACCTGCTGGGCGCATACGATGCCGCGCGTGGCAAGTTCAAGGTTACGGACGGGGGCGACTTCAATTTCGGTCCGGCCGCTCCGTGCGGAGTTCACGCGCCTTCGGCTACGCCCGACGGCGAGGGCGGGGTGATCGTCATCTTCAACATGAATCCCGGAAAACCCACCAGCGGCTGGGACCAGATCATGTCGTTGCCGAGGCGCTTGACGCTCGGCGCCGGCGGCTTCTTGTGCACCACCCCCGCCGGAGACTTCGCGTCGCTGCGGAGCGACCACCGGAGCGTCGGCAAGACCGCGCTCCCAGCCAATCGTGAGATTGTGTTCGACGCCATTCGGGGCAATAGCCTGGAACTGGTTGCCGAGATCGACACGAGCGGGGCGCCGGTGATCGAACTTAGCGTGCTGCGTTCCCCCCGACGTGAGGAGTACACGCGCATCGCCTTCTTCCGGGACCGCGGCAATGCGCACCGGGACCGAGGGCGACCGGACCGACGCGACAGCCTGGTCACACTCGACTCGTCGCACTCCTCCGTTCTTCCCGACGTCGCCTGTCGCGCCCCGGAGACGGCCCCCGTGTTCCTCGAACCGGAAGAAACCTTGCGCCTGCACGTGTTCATCGACCGAAGCATCGTCGAGGTGTTCGTCAACGACAAGCAGTGCGTGGCGTTGCGCGTCTATCCCGGTCGCGAAGACAGCCTGGGCGTATCCGTCACGGCCCGCGGTCGTGACGCGCAATTGGTTTCCCTCGAGGCTTGGCAGATGCAAAGCGCTTCCCCGTCTGTCTCGCGGTAGAATAGCGGAAGCCGGGACCGGAAAAGCACAATGCGAATGGCCGTTGCGGCCGGTGACCCGGACTCTGACTCCTGAGCCAAGCCCGCCGGGTTCACTCTGGCCGGCGTCTACCTGGGGTTGAGAAAGAGGAAACACCGCGGAAGAACACGGATGGACGCAGATGGAAACGCGATAGCAGAAGCGGCGTCCCGCGATTCAGTGATCCGGTGACTCGGCGATTCAGCCTCCGCCCCGACCTGATGCCGCTGCGTCACCGGGTGCTCCCCCCCTGTTCTGCGCCGCTTTGCGGCATTACGGCCGACGATGGTCGCCGAGGGGGCATGGTAGTGAGTGGCGTAGCGGACTCTCGGCTCCGCGAGCAACCGAATGGCGACGGCAAGGCTCCCCGCGTGGATTGCCCGGCTGCAGGGCCTGTCGCTTTATTGCCCAACACCGGGGAAAACACGGCTCACGGGGACGTTCGCCTTTCACGCCCGAGTTCGGGAACCAAGGCCCGGCTTATCATGGTTGCAGGTCGCGAGAGTCGTGTTGGCGCCCGGTTGGACGCCGCCTCCGGGAAAGGGTATGGTACGTCCTGCTCACCCCTGGTGCGGCATTTCGGAGGTCCTTCCATGACCGATAGACGCCTGCGTATCGGTACAGACGAAGATTCGCTTCCGACTGTCGCCGTGTCTCCGCTCCCGCTCTGCGGGAGAGCAATCCGTCCGCCGCACCCTTTTCTTTCACATCCCCGCCGCGATCTCTGTGGTTGAATTGCATTTCTTGTCCGGTGACGGTTTCCCGACGGCCGATGAGCAGTGGTCGTGTGGGGTTGGGTTAAGGTACGAACACGGGTCCGGCAAGAAGGACCGGGAGAGTCGTTGCCATGTTTCACAATCGGGCCTCGTTGCCGCTGCTGACCTGCCTGCTGTGTTCCGCCGCCGCCGGCCTCGAACCCTTCGAGGCGTCGCCGGCCCCGGCCCAGACCGTTCCGCGTCCGTACAACGGCGAGACCGTGGCTGTCAATCCGCCGTGCTTCGTTTTCCCGGCCGTCCGGCGGTTCCCTGCCTATGTGGTGGAGTTCAGCCGGAGTGCGGAGTTCGCACCGGAGGCCACTCACAGGCTCACGGGAAAATGGATGCTGAACTGTCCGGAAGGGCCGCTGGAATCCGGCCGCTGGTTCTGGCGTTGGCGGCCGCTCCGTCCCGGCGGCGACACCCAGTGGTCGGCGGTGCGTGCCTTCACCGTACCGGAAGACGTGCCTGTCCTGCCGTTTCCGGACGTTCCGACGCTCGTGCGCCGGCTGGGGCGGTCCCACCCCCGTGTCAACGTCACCGCCGACGGTTTGATCGCTTTTCGCCGGCAGGCCGCCGCGCGTTTCGGACCGCACTGGCCGACGCAGATTCGACACATGACGGAGGCCGCCGCGCGCAAGAATCTGTTGCCCGAACCGGATTCTCTCCCCGACGCCAAACGGGAGGGCAGGCTCCGCCGGGTCGAGGTTTACCAGAAGACCTTCATGCGCTACCGTCCGTACTTTGCGGAAATGACGCGGCTTGCGGAAGCGTACCTGCTCATCGGCAACGAGAAAGCGGGTGTCGAGGCCAAGCGCCGCCTCTTGAGCATCGTAGCCTGGGACCCTGCCGGCAGCACGAAATTGCGCCACAACGACGAAGTGGGTACGGAGGTCGTCCGGCATTGCCCCCGCGTGTTTGATTGGATCTACCCGCTGCTGACGCCCGACGAACGCCGAAAATGCCTCGATGTCTTTCGCGTACGCATGCAAGAAATGTTCGACACTCTCTTGTCGTATCCCTTTGAAAAGAAGCCGTATTCGAGCCACGTCATGGGGTATTATCTGCCCGACCTGCTCCAGGCGTGTCTGGCGGTCAGCGGAGACCTGGATGTGACCGAGATGCTCCATTATACACTGCTGCAATTGTGGTCGCCTTTTTATCCGCCTTTCGGCGACGCGGACGGCGGCTGGAGCGAAGGGCCATCCTACTGGAGCTGGATCGCCCGTGTATGCGCGCGGACGTACCGTCTTGTTGAGCGCGCGACCGGCATACCGGTCCACAAGCGTTCTCATTTGCGCAATCAGGTCTATTACAAACTCTACGGCAATCCGCCCTGGTTCAAGATGTCTCCGTTCGGCGACGGACAGGAGGGGCCGGCCCGCGGCGGCGCCGCGATGCTCATGCTCGCCTCCCTGTACGACAATCCGTACGCCAAGTGGTATGGGGAGCGATTGAAGACGCGACTCACCGGGATGGACGCGCTGCTTTTTCCCCTTAAACACGTCAAGGCGAACCCGCCCCTGGATCTGCCGCAGGGGCGCTGTTTTTCCGACGTCGGTCTCGCCTGCTCCCACACGAACCTGGCCGACGGCGACATGGACGTGGTCTTCCTCTTGCGTTCGAGTCCGTTCGGCGGTTGCAGTCATTCTTACGCGGACCAGAATACGTTCGTTCTGGACGCATACGGCGAGCCGCTCGTCATCGCGTCCGGTTACTACCAGCTCTACGGCTGTCCGCATCACACGAAGTGGACTTGGCAGACCATTGCCTCGAACTCCATCTTGGTGGATGGGCAAGGCCAGAAGCGCGCCTGGGACGCCAAAGGACGGATTGCGGAGTTCGCAAGCACGGTTGGGGCCGACTATATCGTCGGAGACGCCCGTGCCGCTTACACCGGGCGTCTCGAACGCTACGACCGCCGCGTGCTCTTCTTGCGGCCCATGCATACCGGCGGCGCTCCGCTTGTCGTGGTCCGGGACGACATTGAAGCCGCGAAACCCGCCACGATCACGTTTCTGCTTCACGCCTTGACCCGCATGGAGGTCGCCCCCCAGACGCGGACCGTGCGTATCCGGAACGGCGCCGCCGCGTGCCGGGTCGATTTCCTGGAACCCGCTCAGCTCGATTTCCGGCAAACCGACAAATTCACTGTGCCGCCGCAGCGTCCTGCGCCGAACCAGTGGCACCTGAGCGCCGTTACGAGCGGCAAACGCAAGAACACGCACTCGCTCATCGCCCTTCAGCCCTCCCGCCGCGAGAACGAGCAGCGCCGGCCCCGGCCCGTGGTCGAGACGGGGAAGGGCGCCGTGGCCGCGGTCTTCGTTCTTGAGGCGATGGATACGGCAACCGGAGAACGGAAATCGAAGAATAGGACCGCGGGAACGAGAGGCGGCCGGCGGGTGATTGCGCTGTTTCGGACGGACCCCACCGCGGAGACCGTCGAGGTCTGCGGACTCCGCACCGACGGACGGGCAGCCAGCGTGACGTTCATCGGCGACCGCGTTCGTTCGGTCGCGATTTTCGGCGGAACGTTCGTGGCGGCCGGCGGCGGAAAAGACTTTCTCCGTCTGGCGCGCCGCGCCGATGTCAGCGTGGTCCGGGCCGGCGACGGCCTCTGGGTGGAATGCGCAGCAGGCAACGCTCCGGTCGCTGCGACCGTCCGTGCACCGTTCACCGCGGCCCGCGCCGTGGAGGAAGACGGTACGAGTGTCCGGATCGAGCCCGGGACCGACGGATTTGTCCGGCTTGATCTGCCGCCAGGCCGCATGGTCCGCATTGAATCCGGGAAAGCGCGCACCAACTTGGACTCCGCCCCGCCGTTGTACGTGCCGCTCGCCGCACCGGCCGCTTTCATCAGGACCGATTATCCACGTGTGGAGCAGGTCGGGTACCGGGCGCGGTTCCCCGGCACGTCGGGCATCTGGAGAGTTGGGGTGCGGGTCGCCGGGGCGGGCGGGGGGCGCGGCACGGTATTGCTCCGAGCCGGTACGGCCACGGCGGTGGCGGACCTTGCCGCCGGCGAGGAACGCACACTTGTGCTGCCCGCCTGTTCGCTCGATTTTCGGACGCCGGTGACCGTGACCCGCGCCGCGGCAGGCGGAACTCTGGAGGTGGTTTCGGCTTTCGCTCGGCGGGTGCGGGGTGTGAACCTGCTGTCCAATCCCTCGTTCGAAGAGGTCGCCGACGGTGCACCGGAGGGTTGGCGGGCCTCGACCATCACCGGCAACGCGGAATGTCGTATCGAGATTGCCCCGGGCGGCGCTTCGGGACGGCGTTGCATCAAGGTGATCTGCACCGCGGCGACCGGCGGCGATTTCGGCGCCGTGCTCCGTTGGCCGGGTGTGCGTCCCGCGCCTTACGACCGTCGGTTTCGTCTATCCTGTCGGGTTCGGACCGATCCGGACGCCGTGGCCGGGATCCAGGTCACGAGCCGCGACTGGGTCTTCTGCCAGACGACGCGGAAGATCGGCAGTCCGGACAAGTGGACCGAGACGGCCCGCGAGTTCATCCTTCCCGCAGGGGAAGACTTGACCAACGTGCGCCTGCACATGTCGACCAAACGGACCGGGGCCGTGCTGTACGCCGACGAGGCGCGGCTGACGGAATTGCCCGCGCCGCCGCCCGCCAATCCGTCCCAAATCCCTCTGTGCATGATCGGCGACAGCATCACTTGGTGGGGAGAGGGCGACTGGTGGCGCAAGTACTTGGTCGAGCGCCTGCCGCGCTTGGCGTTCGTGGGCACGCACAGCGCCAAGTTCGGCTACAACCATGCGGGGGAGGGCGGCAACGGAACGCGGCAGGTGTTGGCCCGGCTCGATGCGATCCCCGCGTGCCCGTATTATCACTTGCTCATCGGCACCAACGACAACAATGTCCGGAAGGCTGCAGACGTGGCCGCGCGAGCGGCGGCGACGGCCGACCGTGTGCGGCGGATCGTGCTCGGACTTCTGAAAAAGCCCGGATGCGAAAAGGTTTTTCTCGGCAGCGTCCTTCCGTGCGACACGGACAATCCATTGCGCGACAAAACCAATGCAGCCACGAACCGGCTGTTGCGCGACATGATGCGGACGGGTGCGTTGCCCGGGGGGCGGGTGGTCTGGGTCGAGTACGAGAAACCGATCCGTGCGTTGCCGGACTGGCGCCCCGAGATTCGTCTCCATCCCACACCGGACGGATACCGGCTTCTCGCAGACATCCTGGCAAAAAAGCTCGTCGACAGTCTGCGCCTCGAGCGTCCGGAGACGCGACCGACGTTCGCCGTGGGTGCCGGTGTGCGCGTCGACAACCTGTGGACGGGCGGCCCGGGCGGTGCGTCCCGCATTCCGCTCATCGCCGGATGGTACACTCTGTCGTTTCGCGTTACCGAAACGTCCGGCGTGAAACCGACCGTCGAACTGCATGGGACAGGGGAACGCCTGAAACAGCCGTTGCGCGTCGTTTTCGCCGTGCCCGCGGGGGCCGCAGGCAAGCGTGTCAGCTATGAGTTCTGCACCGGTGCCGAAGGGTACGGATACAGCCGGTCGCGGGTTGGAATGACCTGCCGCGGTGTTGAACTCCGTGACATTCTCCTGGAGAAAAAACGGCCGGGCGGCCGGGCTTCGGCCTACGGCACGAGCACCTACATCGACACCCGCACTCCTCCGCAGCCCGGCGAACCCGTTCAGTTCCCTTGAGCGTGTGCGGGACGGCGGCGGCGCCCGGCGCGACCCGGTGCGCCGGGGTTGCCGAGCCTTCCGCTTTCGGTTGCGAACTCCGCAAGCTCATGTATGGTGAAACCGGGTCCGTCCCCGGAATCGAAGGGCTTGACGGCGCAGGGATCGGGCTTTGAAGTACGTCCGGCAAACCAGCGAAAAAGGCGTCCGGCGGCAAACGCCGGGTGAGTGCAACATGGGATGTGACGTTTCCAGCGGTCGCTACGGCACAGCGCTGGTCGTTTCGGGGCCGAGCGGCGCGGGCAAGACCACTGTATGCCGGCGTCTTCTCGAAATCGAACCGAACCTGCACTTTTCGGTTTCCTGCACCACCCGTCTCCCGCGGCCCGGAGAAGAGGACGGGCGCGACTACCGCTTTCTGAGTCGTGCGGAGTTCGAAGCCCGGATCGCGGCCGGGGCTTTTCTCGAATACGCCGAGGTGCACGGTCATTTGTACGGCACTCTGAAACGGGAGGCCGTGGAGCGCGTGCGACACGGACAGGATGTGCTGTTGGATATCGACGTCCAGGGCGCCCGCCTGGTGCGAGCCAAAGTGGCCGACGACCCGCTGGGCGCGTGCGTGGTCTTCGTCTTTCTCGGGCCGCCTTCTTTCGGCGAGTTGGAACGCCGACTGCGACATCGGGCCACGGACCCCGAGGACGTGATTCAGCAACGGCTCCGGAACGCCCGTGAAGAGTTGGAACACTGGCGCGATTACGACTACGTGGTCGTCAACGACCGGGTTGAGCGTGCCACGGCCTGCCTCGAACTGATCCTGGCCGCGGCGCGCTATGCGGTGGCACGGTTTCCTGCCAGCCCATGGGACCGGCAGACAACGGGAGAGTCGGGGTGAGCGGTCCGCGAGATCAGGACAGGGGAACGGACGACACCCGGCGTCGCGTGGCGCTGGGAGTCACGGGATCCATTGCGGCCTACAAGGCTGCCGACCTGGCCAGTCGCTTGGTACGGGCCGGGGTTGACGTGCATGTGCTGATGACCGCCAGCGCCGCCGAGTTGGTTCGGCCCCGGACGTTCCTGACCCTGTCGCGGAACCCGGTGGTGACGGACCTTTGGCAGGTGCCGGCTTGGCAGCCGGGACACATTGCGCTGGCGGACTTGGTGCAGCTCTTGATCGTGGCGCCGGCCACGGCCAATTTCCTGGCGAAACTGGCGCACGGCATTGCGGACGATGCGCTCAGCACGTTCGCCGTGGCGCACGCGGGGCCGATGATCGTCGCACCTGCCATGAATCCACGGATGTGGGCCAACCCGACCGTGCAGGCGAACTGCGCCGCTTTGCGTCGGCGCGGGATCTTGTTTGTGGGCCCGGACACCGGTCGCGTGGCGTGCGGCGAGGCCGGAGTCGGTCGCATGGCGGCGGTAGAAACCATCCTGGATGCGGTTCGAGTGCAACTGGTTGCGGCCGGCGGTAACTGCGGAGCTGGGCGACGCGTGCTGGTGACCGCCGGTCCGACTCGGGAAGCCATCGACCCGGTCCGCTTCATCACGAACCGGTCCAGCGGCAAGATGGGGTACGCGCTGGCCGCCGCCGCCGCCGCCGCCGGGGCCGATACGGTGTTGATTTCCGGCCCGGCGGCCCTTGAGCCGCCGCCCATGTGTCGACGGGTCCGGGTCGAATCCGCCGCGGACATGGCCGCCGCCGTGTATGCGGAATTCGAGGCAGCCGATCTGATTGTCATGGCCGCCGCAGTCGCCGACTATCGGCCGGTGGACCGAGCCTCCGCCAAGATTCACAAGGATGCGGCCGCGCTTCGACTCGAGCTGGAACGCACCGAAGACATCCTGGCATCCCTGGGCGAGCGTCGGAAAGCGTCCCAAATCTTGGTGGGGTTTGCCGCTGAGACCGAACGGGTTGCGGAGTCCGCAAAGGAGAAGCTGGCCCGCAAGCGGTTGGACTTTATCGTGGCGAACGATGTCAGTCGCCCCGACATCGGGTTCGGTAGCGACGAGAATGAAGTCACGGTCTATTTCCCCGGCGGGGAGAAACACTTCCCGAAGATGCCCAAACCGGAACTTGCCGCTGAACTCATGCGGTTCTTTCTCGCCTGATTTGTGCTGGTCCCGGAGCGACGCCCGTTCGCGCGTCTGCCCGGCAACCAACGCTCCAGGTGGAAAAGCAAACGACGAGGAACGGATGCGATGCGAGAATTGGAGGCACATGCCGCGCTGTCGCGGCGGTTCGGCTCGGACCCGCGTTTCGTGGTGTTGGGGGGCGGAAACACGTCGATCAAGACTGCGGAGTTGCTTTACATCAAACCGAGCGGGGTTGCCTTGGGGAGCATTGGCCCGGATCAATTCATCGCTGTGGAACGCACCGCGATTCGGGACATTTTCAGTGCCGACCTGCCGGCGGATGTGTGGGAACGGGAGGCGGCGGTGAAGGACCTGATGCTGCGGGCCGTGCGTCCCGCCGGGGCCGGGCGTCCGTCGGTCGAGACCCCGCTGCACGAGGCGCTCAGTTTCCGGTACGTCTACCACATGCACCCGGCCCTTGTCAATGGAATGACTTGCGCGCGGAACGGCGCAGAGGTCTGCCGCCGTCTCTTCCCGGACGCGCTGTGGGTGTCGTACACGGATCCGGGCTACACTCTGGCCAAGACCGTGGCCCATGAAATCGAGGCGCTCCGGGCCGCCGGTCGGCCGGAACCGAGCCTGATCTTCCTGCAGAATCACGGCGTGTTCGCCGGTGCGGACACGCTCGAGGGCGTTCAGGCTCTGTACGAGCGGGTCATAAGCGTCCTCGAGGACGCCTACAGCCGAGCGGGTGTGGCGACTGCGCTGGAGACCTCGGGGCACGTGGACACGGACGTTGTTCTCGAATGGGCGCCGGCCCTGCGCAGTTTGCTGGGGACGCCGGAGCAACGTGCGACCGTCTGTGCCGCGGCAGAGGTTTTTGCTCCCGCCGAGGGCCCGTTGACTCCGGACCACATCGTGTACGGAAAGTCCTATCCGTTCGTTGCGGATCGATTCGATCCCGACGGCGTCGCCGCATTCGTCGCGTCTCGCGGCTACCTGCCGCGGGTCATTGCCGTTCCGGGGCGCGCCGTATTCGGGGCCGACATGGATCTGAAGCGGGCCCGGGGTGTGCGGCTCGTGGCCAGGGACGGCGCCCTGGTGCGGCAACTGACCGAGGCGTTCGGCGGCCCCCGGTTCCTGGCCGACCGCGAGCGCGGTTTCATCGAGAACTGGGAGGTGGAGTCGTACCGACGCAAAGTCACGGCGGGTGACGGGCGTGCGGGCAGGGTCCACCAGAAAGTTTGCGTTATCACCGGTGGGGCCCAGGGCTTCGGTTTGGGGATCGCCCGCGGTCTGCTCGCGGAAGGGGCGGTTGCGGCCATTGCGGACATCAATATCGAAGGAGCGCGAAAAGCCATTGCCGCGCTCGAAACGGAGTTCGGGGCCGACCGGGTCTTTGCGGTGCAGGTGAATGTGAGCGATGAAGAGTCCGTCCGTGCCATGGTCGCGACAGTCACGCGTGAATGCGGCGGGATCGACCTGTTCGTTTCCAATGCAGGTGTGCTGCGGGCGGCGCCGGTGCGGGAATTGAGCAAGGAGGACTGGGACTTCGTGACGGCGGTCAACTACACGGGCTATTTCCTCTGCGTCAAGCACGCCTCGCGAGTCATGGCGGCACAGGCCGCTGTCGGCGCCGGTCCGTGGACGGACATTATTCAAATCAATTCCAAGAGCGGCCTGGAAGGCAGCAACAAGAACGCGGCGTACGCCGGCAGCAAGTTCGGCGGTGTCGGGCTGACGCAGAGCTTCGCCAAAGAACTGGTTGCGGACCGGATTAAAGTGAACGGCATTTGTCCGGGCAATTACTTCGACGGCCCCCTGTGGAGCGATCCAGACAACGGACTTTTTGTTCAGTATCTGCGCGCCGGGAAAGTGCCGGGCGCGCGCAGCATTGAGGACGTTCGTCGCTTTTACGAAGCCAAGGTACCGATGAACCGGGGTTGTACGCCGCAGGACGTGGTTCGGGCCATTCTCTATCTGATCGAGCAGGACTACGAAACGGGACAGGCGCTGCCCGTGACAGGGGGCCAGGTCATGTTGCGGTGAGGGTGAGTGCTGTCGGCATTTGTGGGGGCGGGCCGGATGGGAATGGAACCGCGGAGATGGACGCGGGCGGACGCAGAAATCGATGGAATCGGATGGCTGCGGGTTCCCGTGCGCCGGGTTCGGGCTCGGCATCTGTCCGTGTTGGTCGGCCCTTTTGCATGAGTCTTCGAGCCGTAGCGGGGCGTCGATTCACGAGAAACTCACTTTGGGCGCTTCTCGTTCCTCGGCCTTCTCGATCTCGAAGAAATCCGCCGGCTTGAATCCGAACATGCCTGCGACGATGTTCGAGGGGAACATCTGAATCTTGTTGTTCAACAGCATGACGCTGTCATTGTAGAATTGCCGGGCATAGGCCACTTTGTTTTCGGTGGAAGTCAGTTCCTCCTGGAGTGCCAGAAAGTTCTGGTTCGCCTTGAGGTCCGGGTAACTCTCGGCCACCATGAGCAGCCGGGACAGTGCCCCGGCGAGCTGCCCTTCGGCGGCGGCCGTTCCGGCGACATCTCCTTTCTCTCGCGCTTGGGAAGCCAGGTTTCTGGCCTGGGTCACTGCCTCGAGCGTTTCCCGCTCGTGCTTCATGTATCCTTTGGCTGTTTCCACCAAGTTCGGGATCAGGTCGTGCCGCCGTTTCAGTTGCACGTCGATCTGGGACCAAGCGTTCTTGACGGCGTTTCGGAGCCGGACCAAGCCGTTGTACACGCCCACGAACAGCAGGCCCAGGACCACCACGACAACCAGCAAACCGATTCCGCCAATCATGGGCTGCTCTCCTCGTTGGTCGATCGAACCACCTGCTTGCGGCAGTCGCAGGCGAGACTCTTTGTCTTTGTCCGGTGTTGCGGGCGCCGTTGCTGCGGAAACGTCGTCCGCCCACTGACGGCACTTCGCCTTCGCCCAGTCGGTACTGACTTCCGCGCGGTCCCGAGGGACCCCTTTGGGAGGGGAGTTCACCGGCCACGCGCTGAAGCTGCCGTGTACAGCCGCCGATGTTCCCATGGGCGACTGGACCGGTACTCAGCCGGTTTCCACATCGGATTCGGGGGGCGGTCCGCGGAAAGTCTCCCCGAGAAACGAGACCACTTTACCCTCCGAACCGGGAGAATCCAGCACGAGTTGAATGACTCGGCCGAGTTCGCCGCCGTCGAACCAGAGGCCGTCGCCGTTCGGGCAGCGGTCGATCAAGATCCCGGGGTCGGTCCCCATCCGCACTTTTTCCATCTTGCGCGGGCACAGTGGACAACGGCGCGCGGACTCCGCAACGCCGGCTTCGGCCGGGCGCGTCAAGCGGTCCAGGTCGGCTTCCTCATCGAGATCGAAAGTCTGGAACAGAAGTTCCAGCTCGCTTGAATCGAACCAGATGCCTTCGCACTCGACGCAGTAGTCGAGTTCGATATCCGCGTGTTCGACAACGATCATTTCCGCCTGACATGTGGGGCATTTCATGGTTCATTCCTCGATTCCCGGGGAGGGCGGCCCCGGGCCGGAACAGGTTGCATCGCCGGCACGCCGGAAGCAATTCCCCGCGGCTCGCCCGGCCCCGTCTCCTCATTCGCCGTCGTCATCCAACGGAGTGGCGGAAACATCGATCACGTCCGGGTCCGGCGGTCCGGGACCGAACGGACCGCGGCCGCCATTTGCCTCTGTAGACACTTGGATGTGCCGGCGCGCCCACTGCACGATCCAGCGCCGGATGACGCGTCGCGCCGGCGGAACCAGGAGCAGGAAGCCCGCCGAGTCCGTCAACAGGCCCGGAGTGATCAACAGCAGTCCGGCGGCGAATATGAGAAACCCATCGAGCAATTCGCCGGCCGGGACGCGTCCTTCGCGCATTGCCGTCTGAATTCGGCGCAGCGCGTCCAGGCCCTGCCACTTGGCCAGCGCCGCCCCCACAACTCCGGTCAGCAGCACGAGTGCCAAGGTTTGGCCCCAGCCAACGAGTTCGTGGACACGGAACAGCAGATACAGCTCGAGCCAGGGCAACAAGACGAACAGAAGAAAGAGATAAAAAAACATTCCGGCCCAAGTCCTGACCATCCGAGCCCAAACGGAGCGGAAGCATATTCGGTCGTGTGGCAGCCGGTCCCGGCACCGGTCCGGTTGGTGGCTACAATTTTTTCTTGGAGAGGACCTTGGGCGGTTTCTCGTCATCCTGGTAGAAGCGGAACCGGGTTGTCCCCACCAGAATCTCGTCCCCGTCCTTCAACGTGCGTTCTTCGGCACTGGTGATTCGCTTGGTATTCAGGTAGGTGCCGTTGCGGGACTCTTCATCGATGAGGAGATACGAGCCGTCTTCTTGCCGTTGGATCGTGCAATGAAGCCGACTCACTTCGATGTCGTCTTCGAGCGATACGCTGCACCTGCGTGAGCGGCCGACTGTGGTATCCCGCTGTTCCAGTTTGAGTTCCTTGCGCTCGCGTCCGATGTAGAAAACGAGATATGCCATTTTTTTCTGCCCCTTTCCATGCAGCCCGGGCGACCCTCGGGTGTGCCGTTCCAGATGTCACCCGCGCCCGGGTCCCGGCAATCGTCGGGCACGCTCGCGAACAGGCGAGCCGGGTTCCGGTACACTTTTCGCCCTTTGCTGCGTACGGCCGCGCATCTCGGCGGACTTTCCTTCCCCAGCGGTTCGGGGGCGCGCCGTTTGCCGATCCTCCCGAAACGTTCCGGAGTGCAGGCGGACTCGCGCTCCTCGCAGGTTCCCCCGGACACCCTCGATCTGATCCGTGCCGGTTACGGCTTCTCGGCATCCTCACATGCGGTACCATGTTGCCGTTTCACCTGGAATTCAACCCCGCGGACGGGAAACGAGAATGGGCCCTGCCGCAAAGGGTGCGTGGCCGTGCGCGAATGCGGTTTTGGGTGAGATTTCGTTCCCGCTGAGCGGGACAGGCACGTCCGCCTCGGGCAGATTCCGCAGTCCCCGCTGCACAGGGCCGCTCGGGGGGTCGCTCTGCCGCCCTGCGCTCCCAGCCGATCCCGCTTGGCGGGAGAGCGACAACTCCCGCGGCTCACGCCCCCTTTGTGGCCGGGCTCGAGAATGGGGCGGCCCTCCGGGAAACCGGGAAGGCGCTGCTCGAATCGTGCGGTGGAGACGCCGTCATCAACACTCGAGGCACGGTTTGGAAGGTCATGCGAGACCTTGGGGCCTGCACACCCGACAATGTGCAGTACATTTGTTTGCTCGACGGCGCACTAATCTGAACGATTCATGGAGTTGACCATATTGTGTCGATCCACACCGGACGGAAAACGGTTGCGGACGATGCTGCGACTAAACTCGATTCCCAGCGTTTGCGTCGGACGAACGGCAATGCGCTTCACCCTCCGGGCGACGGGTGAATAGGTCAGGCTAAAGAAGGACGAGCGACCGCTGGTTCTTCCGGGGTATGTTTCCCTGTTGCCGATGGGCCGCTGGGGCCGGTTCCTGCAGATGTCTTCCTCGGCCGTTGGGTGGGCAGAAAAGAAAGGACTGCATATGAGGTTTTCACGCATTCAATCCGGTCTGCTGTTGTGGGCATGGGGGCTGGGCGCCATCTCGGGCTTGAATGGCGCCGGTGCGGGCCCCATCACCAATGGCGGCTTCGAAGTTGTCGGTCCGGCGGGCGGCGCCCCGGGCTGGGAGTTGCTCGGGGGCGCGCGCGTCGAGACCGGGCCCCGGGCATTCGAGGGCAAACGTGCTCTTCATTTGGTTCGTTCGGCGTCGGCCGCGGGTGAAACCGGGTTGAATCGTGCTTGGTCGCCCACTTCCGGGAAGCAGGGCGGAATGCTGGCGGAACGCAAAGGGGCGATTCGTTTTCGGTACCGGGCGGTGAGGCAGGCCGTGCCCGGGACGCTCACGGTTCAGGTCATCCCCATGACGGACAAGCCTCTCGAGTTCGGCGGGCACCGTGTGGTCTGGCGCGTGCCGGCCGATGATGTCGGTGACGGCCGGTGGCATCTTGGGGAGTTGGCCTACGACTTCTCGGCATTGCCGGAAGTCAAGTGGGTGCACGTCGGCGCGCGGCTGACCGGGCCCGGGGAGTTGTGGCTCGATGCGTTCGAGTGGGTCCCCGAAGTCGACGGCGTGCCTCAGTTTCGCGAATTGACATTCTCTGAGACCGTCGGGAAAGAAGGGACGGACGGCAAGCTGGAAGTCGTCGTGACCAACCTCGGCAGCAAACCGCTCCCGCGGGGAACGGTCCGGCTCCGGTTGCCGAAAGATCTCGACTGCCGGCGGCCGGTGCGCGACACTCCTCGGCTTTCTCCCGGCGAAACAGTGACGCTCGATTGGCGTATCCTCGGGGCGCGTGTCGGGTCGACCTACGAACTGCGGGTCACGTTGGAAGCCGGTCGCCGGCGCGCAAGTGCCGCGCTGCGGCTCGAACCGTCGCTGGAACTGACCGCGTTGCGCTGCCCGACTCCGATGGTCCTGCCGGGTGAAGCGGTACGGGTCGAACTGACGGCCCGGAACACCGGACATGTGGTGATCAGGTCGGTATCGAGTTCGCTGCGTGCTCCGACCGGAGTCTTGGTCGAGCGGGCTCCTTTGGCCGTGCCGCTGCTTCCCGGCCGGACGGCTGCGGTTGCCGCCTGGCGGATTACGGCGTCCAAGGCGTCGCCCCTGATTCGCTTGACGGCCACGTCCGAGGGAATTTCGGGGACATCGAGCGTGGAAACCCGGCTTCTGGCGGCCGCCCCTGGAACTCCTCCGGGGGGAATACGGTCGGCCGGCGCCTTTGCACGGGAGACCGACGGGTGGTTGTTGGTCGGGTCGTCCAAAGTCCGTCTTGCCGTGTTCGCCGTGGCGGACGGCGTCCGGGCGGGGTTCTTTCAGGCGCGCCGTGCCGGGAAGTGGCGTACGGTCGCTTTGCTTCCTCACCTGGGTTTGTTGCGGACTCCGCACGCCGAGGCGGCGCTGGTTTGGACGCAGGCGACGACGGACAGGACTGCGTCGGGGCAGGCCGTGCTGACGTTGACCGGCACGACACGGGTGGACGGCGTAGAGTGGCGCACCTCTTGCCAATTCCGCGTCGGGTCGGAGAGCGACGTGCTTTTCTGCCGGTTCTCGGTTGTCCCGGGAAGTGCCGCGCTTGTTTCCGCGTTCGAGGGGCCGATGTTGCTGGCCGGGGAGGGACTCGGGGAGCGCGACGATGCGATTCTGCCGGGATTGGAGTGGCTGGTTCGGGGCGAGGTGTCTTCGAATGCCCTGGACATCAAGCCGGACCACCCGGACCGGCTGCGGTATGTGCCGCATCCCAGGAAGATTACCGTACCGGCCGCAGGCGTACGTTTCGGCGACATTGCCGTTGGGCTTCTGTGGGCCCCACCGCCGCGACAGGCGTCGGCAAAAGCCGCCGGGGCAGTGAGCCTGGTCTTTGCCAGTCCGGACCGATTCGAAGGGTTTTCGTCACACTTGATGGGATTGATGCTGCCCGGCGTAGCCCGTGGGTTGGGGGAGAATCGGCGGACGGCGAAGACGCCCCTCGAGTTGAGAGCCGGACAGGCGCTGGTGATCGAAGCCCGCCTGGTCGCGGCGTCCGGCGCGACGGACGCTCTGACGGTCCTGGATCGCTGGTTCGCCTTGTACGGCGTGCCGGACCCGCTGCCGTTCCCGCGGGGCGGCGCCAAGGCGGAGATCGCCTTCAGTCTCCGGGCGTATGCCAAGGACAAGGCGCTTTGGAACCCGAAGTGGGGCAAGTGGTACAGCGACATCATCGTGGGCTTTCGGCCCACGGTCGAGCCTGCCTATGAACTGCTGTTGGGGGCGGAAGTCCTGGGGAAAGGGCCTGTGGCGAAATGGGCGCGTGCGTTGGCTGCGGAGGTGTTGGGCGCCGGCGGGGGCAACCGTCCGTCGGCACCGGAATACCGGGCAGATCCGGATTATATTCGGGCCCAAGTTCGCACCGCCCAAGGTCTTGTCGCCGCCCAGAAGCCGGACGGGAATTGGGTGTTCTCCGGAAAAAAAGCCGCGGACGAATGGCCCGAGAACGGAGTCGACTACTCGAAACTCGGCCCGGCCGGCGCCCGGGAGGTCGGCCTGACGGCCGCGAACGCAGGGGTTGTTCTCGAAGCCGCACTATTGAGCGGCGATTCCGATTTGCGAGCCGCGGGCCTGAAAGCCCTCGAAGGCATGTCCCGGTTTCGGGTCCCTCGAGCCGCCCAGGTCTGGGAGGTGCCGGTGCATACCCCGGACATTCTGGCGAGCGCGAAAGCGGTCCGGGCGTACTTGGCCGGTTATCGTCTCACCGGCAATCGAGTCTATCTCGACCGGGCCGTATACTGGGCGCGGACCGGTCTCCCTTTCGTCTATGTCTGGCACGCGTCGGAACTCCCCGCCATGCAGGGCGCGACCATTCCGGTTTTCGGGGCCACGGCCTATGTTCTGAGCTGGTTCGCCGTGGCCGTGCAGTGGAACGGATTGGCCTATTCTTCGGCGTTGTACGATCTTGCGGTGTATGACCGCAGTTTTCCGTGGGCCAAAGTGGCCGACAACATCCTGCGCAGCGCCATGTACCAGCAGGCGACCGACGGGGAACGTTTCGGACAATGGCCGGACGCCATGAACTTCATTCCAGACCGACGAGGCCCGCACGGACAGACCCCGCCTTGTTTCCGGCCCACGACCATCCTCGACCAAACATTGCGGGGGATAGGGATTCGCCGTGCCGCCGCGAATTGGCTGCTGACGCGGGGGACGCAGCGACTGGTCGTGCGTACGACCGCCGCCGTCACGGAAACGCAATGGATCGGCGACCGGCTTCGCATCGACACGGTGTTTGGGCGGCCGCAGCGTGGTGCGGTGGTGGTCTACAGCATGGAGCGGCCCCAGCGGGTCTTGATAAACGGCAAAGTGCTGTCGGAACTGAAAGAGGCGGAGGTCGCCACGCCCGGCTGGCGCTGGATCGAGCCGGAGCGGATGCTCGAGATACGTCCGGAGGCGTCCGGCCCCCTGCGCATCGCGGTCGAGGGGGTGCGAGTGTCCCCGGTGCGGTGGGCGGCGCGGATTCGGGGCGCGATCGATTTCGATTTCCGCAAAGGCGTCCAAGGCTGGTTCGCCGCGCACGACCTGACTCCACTGAGAACGTCTTCAGGCGTTTTGACCACCGCGGTTACGGGCGGGGATCCGTATATGGTGAGCAGTGCGCTAAACACTCCCGGTCGCGCCGGTGATCGGATCGAGATCGACATGGCGGTTACCGACCCGCACGGATCGGGTGGCCTGGCCGTGTACTGGGGCACGGCCGAAGCGGCTGGGTTCGCGCCGGAACGCATGATGGCTGCCGAGTGTCCGAGCGACGGCCGCTTTCATCGGGTCGTCATCCCTGTTGGGACGCATCCCCAGTGGCGCGGTCGCACGATTACGGTACTGCGAATCGATCCGCCGGGCAACAAACCGGGGCCGCGGATTCGCGTGCGGACGATTCGGCTGCGAAGGAAGCCATGAGCCGCCTTCCCCCCGTCGGGCGGTCGGTCAAGCGGGGAGGGCGCGGCCGTTGTTCGCGCTTTGGTCGGCGAGATCCAGAATGCGAATGGTGCGGCGCGCCCATTCCGCGGTGATGATCAGCGGTTCGCCCCGGGTCAGATGTGCCGCGATGTTCCGGTAGAAGCGCCAGGATTCGGACGCCGGGCTCGGTCCTTCCCGGTAGACCGTGCCGCCGTCCTCGTGGATCATGGCTTGCCAGCGCTGGTGGTCAAACCGGTAACTGCCTTGTGTGCCCGTAATGTCGAACCAGCCGTCTCGAGGATTGCTCTCGAGCTGGGTGACCAGCAAGGTGAGGGGGACGCCGTTGGCGAAACGGACCACGGTGAAGGCTTCGTCCTCGATCGCATCGTCGCCCCACGGACTTCGGGGCGCCCAATACCCCTTGCGTGCGAAACCCGCAACCTCCACAGTATCGCTGTCGATCAACTGCAGGGCGTACTCGAGAAAGTGTGCGCCCCAATCGTAATTGATACCGCCCGAGATGCTTTTGCTGGCTCGCCACCAGTCCCGAGGCGGGCGGTAGCTGCCCATGTGCGCCTCGATGCGGACGATCTCTCCGATCATGCCCGAGCGGATGTTCTCGAGGGCCTTCAGGATGCAGCCGTCCCAGTGGCGGTTGTGATGCACCGAGAGCATTGCATCGTGGGTTTTCGCGGCGGCGATCATGGCGTCACATTCTTCGGTGGTGATAGCGAAGGGCTTCTCGGTTACCACATGTTTCCCGGCTTCGAGGCATTCCAGGGCCACGCAGGCGTGCGCGTTGTGAGGCGTGATCACGCCGACCAGATCCAGGTCGCAGTCGGCGAGCATCGCCGTTGTCGACGGGTAGGTCTTGATTCCCGGGAATTCCGCTTCCGCCGCGGGCAGGCGAGCGGGATCGATGTCCGCCACGGCCACCGGCTTCATCCCGGCGGCCGCCATGGCGTTGAGGTGATGCCGGCCCATGTGGAAAGACGCCCCGTACCCGACCACGCCGCACCGGATCTCTTCAGCTCGATCGAAAAGCTTCATCAGTCGCTTTCCCTCTCTTGACTCGATTGCCCATATCTTTCGCGGATCCCGACAACGGCGCCCCGATCGGAAAAGGTAACCGCGGGGACGTTCTCTGCAAGTGCAACCGGTGTTGCGGGACATTCCCGCTCCAGAGCATTCTCCCACACGCATTCGGCGGTCAGTGCCGGTGATACTCTACCGCGCGGGCCACGCCGCTTGGTCCGGCCGCGCGCGGCGACACGGGATCCGCGGCGTAACGCGCTCGCAGATAGCGCTGCAATCCCCAGCCCTCGGCGCTGAACTCGGCTTTGGCGGACGATCCCGTTTGGCCGGACCGCGTTCCAGTCGGCATGTCGAACCGCGGATGAACACGAATGAACGCGGATATAAACTGAACCCCGGCAAACGCAGCGGACGCAGAAAGAGAACTGCGGAACGTCCGGGCCCGCCGCGCCGTATTGGCGGACGATTCCGCTGAGCGGGAGAGCCGTGCCTCCTGGAGGGCGACGCGCCGCAGAGCCGAAATCATACATACCGTCTGTCAAACGATAAAACCCCCGGCGCCTTTCCCATGGGATCCTGCCTCCAATGCGGGAGGCGCTCCCGCCCGGCGATCAATTGCGTCCAGGCCCCATTGATGTCGAGATCGGATCCCTATCCGTATCGACCACCTTCCAGTGCAACAAGACCTCTCTTGCCGCATGCGGCCTTTGCGGCGGGTTTCGGGTCACTGCACATCCACCCGCAGGAGCCGCCACGAGTACAGCCCCCCGAGAGTACCGCCCCCGCCCGGCGACCGCGATCGCGCCAACCGCTTTTTCGGCGCACGCTCCCGATTGATCAATTCCGCCCCCAGGTTCCGAACAAACAGCTTCGATCCGATGATCGCGCCGTCCGACCAGTATCGCACCCGGCGCCGCACCGTCAGCACGAACGCCGGGGCCTTGCGCCCCGCCCCTTCCGCCGCAAAGGTTTCTTCCGTCTCCCCGCGCTCCGAGGCCGCAACCCGGGCCATATCCGCGTTCAATTCCGCCAGCACTCGCGTCCCCGTCCAACCCCGTGCACGTTCCCCGAGATATCGCCGTAAGTGCCGGACCACGTTCGCCCGGAACGGGTGGCGGCCGCTCCCCGCGAATCGGCCCCAAGTCGAAAACCTGTATTCCGCGGGGTCCGCGCAAATCCTCGCGCGCACCGGGTTCATTTCCACATATCGAATGCAGTCCCACAACGCCGTTTCGCCTTCCAGGATCACGTTCTTGTACCGGTCCGCCCACAGCGTACCCCGACGCCGCGTCGGGCGCGTCCGGTTAAACCACGACGTATACCGCTGCTGCAGGTCTTTGAGGAAGCACGCAATGTCCCGCATCCGTGCTCCCCACGCAGCAACCACATCCGGATCGTCCCAGTTCGGTTCGATGATCTTCTTTTCGCCGTAGTACGCCCGCCAGCGCCGCTGAATCTCTTCCTTGCCGGGCGGCGCCGTCGGCGCCGCGCAGACAATATGATAATGATTCGACATCACCACCAGCGACAGCAGCTCGACCGTGTACAGCTTCGTCAGGTGCAAGGCCAAACGGAAGAACTGTTCTTTTTCTACATCGCCGAACGGAAAAAAACTCCGCTCGCCCGCCACTCGGTTCAGGAGGTGATAATAGCACAACTCCCGGTCGTATCGTATTCTGGCACTCCGCATTGCACCGTTCCTTTCCGCCCCTGGGGCCGCCGGTCAGCTTGTCTCGCCGAAGTTATGCAAACGAAGGCGGACCAGTCCGGCATTTGTCTTCCCTGGGGCCGCCGAAGGCCACTTCGGCATTTTGTTCCTTCTTGTCCGTCTGCACCCCGCCCCTTGCGCATTCCGCGTCGTTCTGGAGGGAAAACGGCCTCGTGAGCCGTGTCCGCCGCCCCCGGCCTTGCACCGGGATGGAGCGCCGATCCGGCGAGCTTGCCTTGCCTTGGGAGCGGCGCGCCGGCTCGTTCGGTCGGCAAGTCTCATACCATACCCGCCCCCTGCCGAAAGTCAACTACAAAAAGCCCGTCCCCAGTCATCCAGTCATTCCAGTCATTCCAGTCATTACAAAAAGCCCGTCCCCAGTCATTCCAGTCATTCTCCCCAGTCATTCAACGACAAAATCCGTGCTCAGAGCCCCCCGAAAATGGCCCTTCACTGTAGAGAATCGGTTGGAGCACTTGACAAAGTTGTAATTGAAGTCTTAATGTACCCAAACAGCGGCCGAAGCTGCTCCTTATGACCTGCATGTCCGGGCCTTGGTTGAGGTCGGCGAGAGGGGCCTTCGATGAACAGTGCGGAGTACGGGGAACATCGATATTCTTCCACTTTCCTGGGAGTGGGACCAATCTTTTGCTGCCTCCCCCCCCACGTCTTGTACAGGCTGATTCTTCAGCCTGCTTTCCCGCGTTATTCTTCATTCCCGACACCTGACCGGATTCGGTTTGCCCAATAGCGCGATTGCCTCCCGGCGCGTTCGGCACGCGGACGAAGCGCGAACATCGAAGCCGCATCTGGTACGGTGGGGAGGCATTCGGTGTTCGGCCGACCGACACATTTATTCCTTCGCTTCTTCCTTGTAGTGACTTGTTGGTCGGCGTGCTGGATCCAGACTGCCGTCGCCGCCAAGCAGAGCGCTGTCGGGCAGGCCGGACCCCAGTCCGCCACTTGGGAGCAGGTATTCACAGACGCGCACAACGCCTTCCGCGGGCGGGACAAACAGCAGGCGGCACGCGCGCTTTACCGGTTGGGAGAAACACGACTGAGGTCAGGCAAAGATGGGTCGGCGATCCAGGCGTTCACCCAGGTAGTCGATGATTATGGACAAACCGTTTTCGCCCCCATGGCTTTGGCTCGTTTGGAGCGATATTGGCGGGAAAAAGGGGATGACGCGCGAGCGAACAAGCTGCGCGAGCGACTTTTGGCAGACTACGGCACTTCCCCTCAGGCGCAACCGATTTTCCGAAGACTCGCATACGAAGCATTGAAGAGGAAGCAGTACGCGGAAGCCGCGGATTGGTTTGACCGCGCAGGCGGCCTGGACCATGACCCTGAGATCGCGTCTGAGGCGCTATTGCGAAGTGCTTATTGCCGGATCCGACTTGGCCAAAAGAAGCGCGCAATCGCCTCACTCCAGAGACTGGGTTCCGACTTCCGCGGCACCGCTTCCTGGGAGGAAGGGGTGAAGGTGCTGCTCAGGCTGTATGCGCATCAAGAGAATTGGGACGAGTCCGAATACGTCGAGGCGATCGAGACGTGTACCGAGATCAGCGAATGTGACGGAAAAAGCCCGGTGCGGACGGATGTCGCACGCGTGGCCGCGGAGATGCTGAACGAACGCGGCATTCTTGACGGCGCACAGCGCTTGGCAAAACTCGCCCTTGACAGCGCTGAGGACGCAAATGCTGTTTATCGGGCAGCACGCACATACGCGGACATCTTGCAGCGGCGCGGGAAAAAAGGAAAAGCTGTCGGCACTCTTCTGTCGGCGGCCAAATCGCCACAACTCGCCCCATGGCAGGGCGCACGCCTGCGACTGCATGCCGCGCATCTTGCTTTGGAAACCCAGGATTACGAGCGCACCCGGCAGATCGCCCAAGAAGTTATTAAGGACTTCCCCGGAGATGCCGAGATTTGTGCGACCGCTTGGCTCAAAATTGCTTATTCATGGGCTCACGAGGGAAAGTGGGTCGACGAAGGATGTCTGAAAAAGGCGGAAACTGTTTATCGGCTGGTCATCTCGCAGTATTCCGGCTGCCGTCGTCTGGCGGCCATTGCCAAAGCCGACCTCGCCTTCGATGTTCTCCGGGCTCGGGGGGACTTCACGGGGGCACTGAAACTCACTCGGGAGGCGGCCCGTGTCGTTGGACCGGGCACGCCGGAGTACGCGACGTTTCTGCACCGTGAAGCGGGCCTGCTCTGGAAACTGGGGCGACACGATAAAGCGTTGGCTACGCTGGACAGTATACCCGACTGCAAGGGCAGCGACCCGGGGGAGGATCTGCAATTGGTTCGGTGGGTGGAGAAGGCGAATTGGCTGGTGAGTCTTGGACGGTTTGACGAGGCCGAGGCCGCGATCGTGGCCTTCGGCAAAGTTCGACGTGACGACTTGCGGTCGCCGGAAGCCTGGTTCATGCAAATCCGCGCTTGGCGCAAGCATCCCTTGCGTTTGGAGGCTGACCAACTTGTGATTGATTCGTCTTCCCGGAGACCCCAGGAGAAGAGCCGTCCTTGGGCGGCAGTCAGACTTCACGCTTTCGGGCCTGTTCATCTACAGCTCCGTGGAAAACCCAAATATCTTGATGTTTCAGTAAAGCACCTGAAGACCACGCCTACCGGATGGTTTTCCGGGGAGTGGTATGAAATCCGGGCGGTGTTGTCGACCGCGCTGCCGCCTGGTCGGCACACCGGAAAAGTGCGGATTGTCGTCGATGGCCCCGTACCCCGCACTTTGGAATTGCCTGTAATTGTGAATGTGGAGAAGGCGCACTAAGGAGAACCGGCAAACGCCTGCACCAGAACAAACGCACTTGCTCCAGAACATGTGGCCGAGCCCCAGACCAGCACGACAAAGGAGAGCCCGAGAATGAGTGCCAAGAAAAGTCGCCAACAGCAAAGGGAACAAGGTCGAAATACCGCGCCGGAGACGGGCATGTCCAGGCGTGAATTCGCGAGAACTGTCGGCAGTTCGGCCACTGCACTGCTTATCCCTTTGAGTGTTCTGGAGGGGATCGTCCGTAAGAAAGACGAACCGCTTGTTGTGCCAACCTCCCCACGCAGCAGATTACTTTGCAGTGATAGTGGGTGCGGAATCTGCTTGTCGTGCAGCTGCATTTGCGTAAAGGAGACCGGTGTTTTTGCCACTGCCAAGGCGGCTACTCAAATGATAACTGGGGGCTCCACGGATTCCCAGAAGGATAGCTTGATCGCGTGAGTTCAGATGATAACCGGAGGAAACTTTTGAACCCCTTCAGAAAACCCGTGTCGCCCGTAGCGCTGTTTTCTACAGACAGCCAAACGTATCTTTTTGACGGCTCGTCGGGCCACATTGTTCAAGTTCCCCCTTCGGTCTCCTGCGAAAGGGCTCCATCCCGCCAAGTCGACGCGCCGATGGAAAGCGCACTGTCACTTCATTATCCACAAGCGTGTTCGACTCCGCTCGGTTTGTGGATCGAGGAAACAAGGCGCGATTACGGTCTGTTCGTTCCAAGGGAAAGTGTAAGCATCGATTCCGGCTTGTCCGTAGCCGATGCGGAGCGTGCTCTATCCCGCCGGGTGAATCACTTGATTTTGGGTGTCACTGAAGGCTGCAACCTCCGCTGCTCGTATTGCGTGTTTGGCGACCGATATCCACAATGGCCTTCGCATTCCACCCAATCAATGTCCGGGGACATTGGACGACGTGCAGTCTGTTATTTTGCCGACCATTCCGGTGAGGAAGAATCTGTGATTCTTTCTTTTTATGGAGGGGAACCGACTTTAGAGTTCGAACTCATAAAGGAACTGGTTGGCTATGCAAAGAATCTGTTCCAGAACCGGGCAGTAGTTTTCGCTCTCACGACCAACGGTGTCAATCTGAGCAAAGGAATTATGAGATTCTTGATTGAAAACCAATTTCATGTCACTGTAAGTCTGGACGGACCGGAACATATCCATGACGCGCAGCGGGTCACGCGAAATGGAGGCGGAACGTTTCAGAAGGTGATCAGGACGCTCCAGGCCCTACGCTCTTTGGACAAGGAATGGTATGACCAGCATGTCCGGGTTGCTTGCACTGTCGCTTCGCCCGATTCCTGGTTGCCGGCACTGGATTTCTTTCGCGACTGCAAATTCCTGCCCGATTCCTCCGCCCCCGTCAGCGTGGCGTGGATTCGAGCGGGTGGTTTGAAGGGAAAAGTCGGTGATCCAGAGTCTTGGAAAAATTGGCGTCGCCAGCGAAATTCCATCGAACGGGAGCTGCTTGAGGTAGTTGCACACCTTCGGGACGGCGATCCGAGTGCACACAAACGTCTTGGCATTACCGGGGCCTTCCTTGGGCTCAAGGATATGAGATTGATCCATCTGCGGAATGCTCAGGTCGGCCTTTGGGCGAATGGAACGCTGAGTCCTCCCGGTTGCTGCCTACCCGGCGAACAGCGACTCTTTGTGACGGTTGACGGTCGGCTCTTTCCTTGCGAGCGGGCGAACTCGCAGTGTGTTGATCTGTGCATCGGTGATGTACTCACTGGTATCGAGCCTCAACGTTCAGTTGACATTGTTCGGCGATTCTATGATAGCAATGCGGAGGAATGCCTCAGATGCTGGGCCCTGCCGATTTGCGGCCTTTGCCCAAGCGTTAGGACAACGACCGGGTCGGACTGGGGCGTCGACAAACGCCTCGCGTGTAGAGTGAACCGTGCCACCTTGCTCAGGCAGTTGAGTTTGTACTGTCGCATTCGGGAGGTCTATCCCGAGTTCTTCGACGATCTCTACCACTGGTCAGACGATGACGATACGGAAGTCCATGATCCTCCATTGGAATGTCGCCAAGACGGTGAGGACGACCAATATGCCTAAACCGGAGACGGGGACGAGTCGCGCCCGAAGCATTCGACGGAGCGCCAATCCGGAATCGATCCCGTCTGTTGGTTCAGTGTTCGCAGTCGGCAGCTGCATCCCCGGCCAAGGGCTTCGGGAGTTCGGAGAGAATGACCCGGGTATTCTCTGGGACTCAGCCCCGTCTTGCGGCGACAGCAAAGGGGGGCGCCAAGTTCCTGGATTGCTGAGTGTTGGGTTTCGGATCAGGTCGTAGTCCCATGATTCGGGAGGTCTATCATGACGCGAGATCCAGTCCTCGAAGCCGCGCGTAGGTTAGCGCATGATCTTCATAAAGTTGTGGCGGTCTACCCGGAAGATTGGAATACCGACAGCAAGCATCTGGATATTCGTTCTTGTGGACGCGCCGCGGATGCTCTCAAGGAATTAACAACACGGCTGCGCACCCAGCCGTACGAAACAGAGAGCCTTTTGGCGGTTCCGCCTTGGTGGGCCGTCGGGGTTGCCGACAGGGAAGAACTGGAAAAGTTTATAAAGGCCAGTCCTATGCCATTTGCGCATATTTCCTTGTTGGGTTCGCTGGTGGCACGAATGTCCGAAAAGAAACAAGAAGACGATCAAGGATGGCCTGCGGTGATACCCATCGACGCCAAGTTCCGTCAGTTTTATAATGGATTTTACTTTGAAGACAAGTTGACATCTCGCCACACCCGGTGCTCGGTCAGGCGACTCCTCGGGCTCTGGTGTCCATGCAAACCTTGGTTGTTCATCCTAGAGCTTGACAAGCCGCGACTGCCGGCAGTCGTAGAAATCCCATTGATTGGGAAAACACTGAACCAAGTGTTGCCCTACGAGCGATTGCCCGAGGTTGCCTCGAACCGAGTTCTGCCCTTACCGGCAAAACGGTACACTTTCGGTCAGTTGGCAAAGTTACTGCGACGCTATGGTGTGCCGGCCCACGTAATTCCGCCTTTGGACGCCGAGCCCCTCGTGATCGCCGCACCAAGAGACTCAGTCACAGCGGGAGTCCTTGTTCAAGCAATTGTCGCTGCCAGTATGCGCGCGTGGAAGCGTGATAAGAACGGACTCGTATTAACCAAGATTGCTTTACCACGCCGCATTTACATTAACAAAAGAATCATCCAACGGTACCAGGCGCTTGCTTCTGAATTGTTCCAGGGGGCCTCCTCCCGGGATCCTTTCGTGAGATGGGCTGTCTCACACGCTGGAAAGCTCGTAGACCTTCGAGAGATGCCTCCGAAACTCCAGAAATTGTTTGTCACAGCGGTCGATCAGTCCGCACGGCCTCCCTCTTCAGTGGGCGTTACCATTGGAATTCGCTTGAAGGTCACGACTGGCGGCAGTGACGAGGAGGCTGATAAGGACGCCATATGGAACGAGTTTCTCTGCGACTACGGATATCACGCTTGTATTGAACCGATTATCCTTCGGCACGTCGGCGGGCCGCACGCGTATTTCCTGGCACAAGTGCGAGAACAGGAAAAGAGCCTTCCTAATGGGGGGAAGGGGGCGGAATGAACCTTCTCGCGTTTATTCTCGTTGCCGGGGTCACAGGCGGGGCAAATCCTCAGCCGAAGGTCGGCCTTCTCCAGGGACTCGGCGAGAACCGGGCCGAACGCTCTGCATTACGCTGGACCCTGCAGGCGGCGGCTATCCCGTACTCCGTCGTCGCGCCGCAAGAGACGCCTTCTGTTTCCGTGACGATGATGCCTCTGTTGATCGTCCCCGGCAGCGGGAGAATCCCGGAGAACGTACAGCTCGTTTTGAATCAGTATATTGTAGATGGTGGTAAACTGATAGGTTTCTATAAGGCCCCGGAGACGGTGCTCGACCTGTTCGGGGTATTCAAAGGCCGTTACATCAAGGAGCTTGGCGACGCGTTTTATGCGATCTATTTAGAACAAGACCTGCTACCTCTCACGCCAGAGAAAGTAATCCAGAGATCATGGAATATCATCGACGTCAAGCCCTGGCCGGGAACGGTTGTGGCTGGATGGTGGGGCGGCTGCCGGGGGAACTCAGGCGAAGAAGTCCGCTATCCGGCGCTCCTTCTGAATGGCAATGGCGCCTGGTTCACCCATGTGCTGACTTCGGAAGACTTGGCTGGCAAGGCGCGTCTGTTGCAGGCTCTTGCCATCCAGTTGGCCCCCTGCCTCTCGAAAAGTATTGCACAGGCCTTTGTGAAGGAAAGCCAATCAGTCGGGCGATTCGATACTCTGCAAGAGTTCGAGCAGGCCATCGAGGCCGGTGCGGGAAAGAGCAGCAAAGTCGAGGACCGGACAACCGCGTTCAAGGCGGGGCGAGAACTCCTGGATAAAGCTGAGACGGCGTTGGCGGCCGGGAAGTCCATCGATAGCCTGAAAGCGTCTTGGCAATCACGCGAACTCCTCCACCGTGAGTACTTCCGGCTATGGTCGAGCAAGACGCCTGAATTGCGAGGCATCTATGTCCCCAGTAACGCCTGGAAGATCGAATCCGACAAGACCTGTTCCGCGCTTGCGCAGAATGGGTTCAACGCAGCATTCCTCTATGTGGGCAGTCTCGGGGGGACGGCCTATGATTCCGCGTATGCACCGGTCAGCCCGCGGATTACCGACCCGGAGCATTGGTTGCAAGGTTGGATGTCCGCCGCAAAACAAAACGGGATTTCCCTGCACCTCTGGCGCAACCTGTTCAATCTCGGGGATGCGCCTCCAGACGTCATCGCCCGGATGAAGCAGGCGCGCCGCCTGGTCACCACCGCCTCAGGAGCCTCGGTCAAGTTTCTGTGTCCGGTGAACCCGCTGAACCAACGGGCCGAAGTCGACGCCACAATAGAACTCCTAAAGAAATTCAGGCCGGAAGGTGTTCATTTCGACTACCTGCGCGTGCCCAACTGGCCACCGACCTACTGTTATTGCGACTGCTGCCGGACTCGTTTCGAGAAAGCGATTGGGACCAAAATCGATCCTTGGCCGGGCGCGGTCCTGAAGGGGAAACTGGCCGAAACTTACCGACATTGGCAAACGCAGCAATTGACCGATTTCCTTCGAAATCTGTCCAAGAGCATCCGCGGAGTTGATCCGAAGGTCAAGATATCGGCCGCGATCTTTGGATGGCCCAAACCCAGAGAACAGGTAGGGCAGGATTCCGATACTTGGTTGAAGGAGGGACTGCTGGACTTCCCCGTATTCATGGACTACACGGAGAATGACCCCTACTTTGCTTCCCTTGTGAAACTGCAGGCGCCGCTACCCGGAAGTAAGACGCCGACGTGTGTTGCTATTGGTGCGTTCTCGCACGCCGCCTGGTTCGAATCGCCCGTCCAGTTGATCGATCAAATACTGCTGACACGGCAACAGGGCGCGAAAGGATTCGTCGTCTACCACCTGACTCCCACTTTACTGAACAACTTCCTGCCGGCATTGTCAGCCGGTGTTACTTCAAAACCGGCATCCTTACCTTGGTCTGCACCGCGTGTACTTGCCCCGTGAGGAGGTTCGAACCCTCAAACAGCATTCCGGAATGCAAGCCCGTTTCGTACGTCAGTGTCCGAGCGGCATCGCGAACCCGGCGGTCCCGCACCACGACCACGGCAGTCGGGCGCCCGCGCGGGTAGGGGATAGCGGGTAGGGGAGCGGCAATCGAGAACCGTCGAGATCGACAGTGGGCGCAACACGCTGAGGTTGCGTGCAATAGTCCCACCTGTGGCGC
>JAADHN010000052.1 GCA_013151865.1 Kiritimatiellota bacterium | reverse complement strand
TTGTTTTTCACACGCGGTGTCTCGAAAAAAAGGCCCGACCTCTGGCGGTCGGGCCGAGAAATGGTAGCGGGGGCAGGATTTGAACCTGCGATCCCGCTGAGCGGGATTATGAGCCTGATTGTCGGAAGTCGCTTCGACACAGTCCGGTGCGTTGCCAAAAGCCGCGACCGCGTTTTTGTCGCTTGAGCCAGTTTTCCAGTTTTCGAGCATGACCGAGGGTTGGGCAGAGTTCGTGCCAAACCAGTTTCCAAGTTCCGGCATACCGTTTGGTCCACTTGGAGATGCCCGCGTTATGCTCTGTCAGGCGGCGTTGAACGTCTTCGGCAATACCGATGTAGAAGCGTTGTCCGTCGGGTGACCAAAGCACGTAGCAGTGGTACGGCCGTTGTTTTTCACACGCGGTGTCTCGAAAAAAAGGCCCGACCTCTGGCGGTCGGGCCGAGAAATGGTAGCGGGGGCAGGATTTGAACCTGCGACCTTCAGGTTATGAGCCTGACGAGCTACCGGGCTGCTCCACCCCGCAACAAGAACCATCTGGCATCCAAGTGAACGAAACTGTCGTGGCCAAAGCCCGGACACGGCCGGCGGTTCGTTTCCTCTGCCGAACTCGCTGCGGCTTTCATCGTCACGAACCTGAATCTAGTCCGTACGGGACGAAAATCAACCCCTTTTCGGCGATTTTTTGGATTGAGGGGATGGTTTGGGATCGCATTGGGACATGGGCAACAGCGGGTCGGCCTTTGGCCCCGTTACGGCCGCTCCCGTCCCAGCGTGGCGTCGTTCGATGGAGGGATGGTCGAAACGGCCGTTTCGCGCCGCGGGACATTCACTTTTGAGGGGATCGTATCGAGGGGGAGCATCATAGCGAATTCATCACAGTGGTCACGGATGGGACAGCGGGCGCAATCGGTCCAAACCTTCTTGGGGAATCGCTCTTTGGGCACGACGTGAAAGCCCAGGCGCCGAAAAAGGTTGGGTCTGCGGGTGAGGGCGAAGAGCCATGTAAAGCCGTCTCGCCTCGCCGTTTCGACGGCTCGGGCTACGAGGCGCGAGCCCAGCCCCTGCCCGTTCCAGTCGGGTTGGACTGCCAGCGAACGCACTTCGGCCAATCCGTCTCCGTAGTCCCGCAGAACCACGCAGCCGACGATGCGGCCGTCCGCTTCCGCGGTGATGAACGGCGGCGCAGCGGTGCGGACCTCTTCGATGGAACGAGGAAGCAACAGTCCCCGCCGTGCGAGGGGTTGGATCAGGCGGTGAATGGCTTCGGCCTGGGCCGGCGTCGCGGTCTCCAGCCGAATGTTGCAGCAATTCATGGCAGGATCCCATATTCAACGGTCTCGGGAGGTCTTGACCTCCGCGACTGCACTACCGGAAGACTAGGAAGCGCAAACGATAACGGCTTTAAAAGCGAAGGATGAACCGTGCGCAAGCGGTGCGCAGCCCCGCCCAATAAAATCCCGGTTTGGGACTTTGCCGGGAACGGTCCTCCGCCGGGCGAATCCCTCCCGAGGTCGGAGGCGATCTGCGTCGACCGCCGGGCGTCGCCCCCTCCTTCGGGCAGGGCTGGATCCTATGGAGCGTGGGGAAAAGAAGTCCCGCGATCCCGTTCCCGTGCGGGTGGACTGAAGTCATCCCTCTCGGAGAATGCCCATGCGACGGAATCTGGCATAGCGGGTCGGGGCCAGTCTGTCGACGGGGATTCTCGTCAGCTCGGCCAAGTGCCGTTTCAAGGCTTCTCCGAGCAGTTCAGCTGCCTGATCCCAATCCAGGTGAGCCCCCCCGAGGGGTTCCGGAACGATTTCGTCCACAACCTCCAAGTCGGCCAAATCTCGACTGGTCAATTTAAGGGCGGCGGCGGCCTGGGGCGCCTTGGCGGCGTCTCGCCACAAAATGGCGGCACATCCTTCCGGGGTGATGACCGAATAGTAGGCGTTCTCGAGGATCAGGACTCGATTGCCGACCCCGATTCCGAGGGCTCCGCCGCTGCCGCCTTCACCGGTCACGGCCACGAGAATCGGAACGTGCATGCGGAACATTTCACGCAGATTGACGGCGATGGCCTCTGCGATGTGGCGTTTTTCGGCCCCGATGCCGGGATAGGCGCCAGGAGTGTCGATTAGAGAGACGATGGGGACCCGCGCCTTTTCGGCGAGCCGCATGAGACGGAGGGCCTTCCGATAACCTTCCGGATGGGCGCTGCCGAAATTGCACCGGACATTCTCTTTGAGGTCCCGGCCTTTTTGGGTGCCGATGACCATGACCGCGCGTCCATCCATGCGGGCGAACCCGCCGAATATGGCACGATCCTCAGCGAAACGTCGGTCCCCGTGCAATTCGAGAAAATCGGTGCAAAGACGTTCGACGTAGTCCCGCGGATACGGTCGGTCGGGGTGGCGTGCCAGCTGGACTCGCTGCCACGGCGTGAGATTGGCAAAGATCTTCTGTTTGGCTTCAGCAATACGTTCCTCCAGGACTTTTACGCCGTGGGAGACATCGACCCCGTGTTCGCGGCTGAAGCTTTGGAGTTGACTCACCTTGTCTTCGAGTTCGCGGATCGGTCGCTCGAAGTCCAGGATTGTGGGCATGATCATTCGTCCTCGATGAGTACCGGGGTCCCGATGGGAACGATATCGAACAATTCGTTCACACTATCGTTTTTCATGCGGATACAGCCTTCGCTGGCTGCCGTGCCGACAGTTTCCGGTTGCCAGGTTCCGTGAATGCCGTATCCTCTGAGTGTCGGGTCGGTGTCGCCTATCGGCTCCAAGCCCAGCCAGCGGGTCCCCAGGACATTTTCCGGGTCGCCGTACGGAATGACGCGTCCCGGGGGAGTCCAGGCCGGTTCCCGGATCTTGGTGGCAATGCGGAAAGTTCCCAGCGGCGTGCGATCTTGGCGTCCGATCCCGACGGGATAGAGTTTGAACAGATGTTTGTCGTCATAGAGGATCAAGAGGAATCGCGACCGTTTGACGGTGATCCGCCAATCCCCCCGATAGATGTGGAGGATGTCTCCGGGGTAGATTACGGCACTGGTCGGATCCAACTTGTTGCTTCTTTGGATACCCTCCACAGTGGTGTGGAATCGCTTTGCAATGGCCGAGAGGGTGTCTCCTTCACGGATTTCATAGGCCACTTTCTCCGGAGCGGGTGCGTCGGTGTTGATCAGCACGGTATCGACACGGCTGACCACATTTGCGGCTCGCTCCCAGAGCGGAGAGAATGGTTGTGTCTCCGGGGATTCGAGTATTTTGCGTGCGAGTTCGCGGGCGGCGAGGAGTTTGTCCCGTGCCAGTTGGCGTTCCGCTGTGGCGAGACGTTTTTCCTGCTCTGCCAAGTTCGGGGAGGGGGTAGCGGCGGCTGATCGGGAGACGTTGGGCGAGACAGTCGGCGTCGCTCTTTCCGGACCAACGCCTGTCGGCGACACCGGGGGTGCGACGTCCTCACCGTCCGGTTGTTTCGGCGCAGTCCGCTGAGTGGGCAAGCGAGATTTCAAGCCTTCCGGCAAGTGGGTCCAGGCCAGATAGGTCAGGCCGATGCCAGCAATGACGCCGAGGGCGATCAGCGGGAATTTGTAGTACCAATACATTTCGAATACGTCTCAGAATTGTCCGGACGTCATTTCCGAACCAGCCTTTCGGCCGGCTCACGACCACGCCTGAGGCAGGCAACAACGTTGTCTCGCGTCGGACCCCGGCAGGTGATTGTGAATTGTTCGCCCTGCGCGGCATCCGAATTGAATCGGGCGACTTCGCCTGTATTCCGAGTCTGCTTTGAGATCATCGGCGAGACGAGTCCGCCGTGGTTTCTGCGCGTCCCGCCCCCGTTGGCCGCAAGCCTTTGCCGACTGCAAACCGACTGTTGCTGTCCCACCTCTCCCGAGATGAATCGGCAAACATCGGGTATGGCGGGGGACGAGTGTCCCAGGCGAAACGTCAGACCGCCTCCAGCTCCTTGGCCAGGTATGACATATCCGGTATTCGCCGCGCGGGATTTTTTTCGAGGCAGCGGAGAATCAGCCAACCGAGTTTCGGGGCGAGGTCCGGGTTGTGCTTGGACGGCGGCGTTACGGCATAGGATTCGCTCACCTGTTGGCGGCGCATTTCTTCGATCGTGAAACCCGAGAACGGCTTTTGCCCAGTGACAAGATAGTAGGCCATGATGCCGAAGGCAAAGATATCCGCTTGGACTCCCACGGCCCCTTTCGTCAACTGTTCGGGGGCCATGTAGTTGGCGGTCCCGGCCCGAGATCGGTCCCGGCGGACCCCTCGACAATCCCGACTGAGGTCGAAGTCGGTCAACTTGACGCGCAGACTGCCGTCCGAGTCGTCAATGAGGAAGTTTTCCGGCTTCACATCGAGATGAATGATGTTTTTTTCGTGCATATACGCCAGGGCACGGGCCGCTTGGCGCAGGATTTCTAGGTGACTGCGCTGGACGAGGTTGTCCTTGTGAATGATTCGTTCATGGAGGTTCTCGCCCGGGACGTATTCGATGACTTCGTACGGGACCAAGCCGTAGTATCCAGACTCGACCGGATAAACGATCTGAGGGTGGGGGGACAGCAGCTCCCGGATCCGTCGACCGTTACGGAAGCTCATGTGCACCCGAAAATTGAAGACCAAGTGCGAGTGGAGTTCACGCACGACGAGATGGGTTCCGTCCGGCTGAACCGCCAGAGTCAGTCTCGCCATACCTCCGCGGGCGATCTGGTGCAGACGCCGGATTTTGATCCGTTGTGCCATTCCCTGACCTCAGACACGGACGGACAACGCACGACCGTGTGCGGCGGGGGGCGAAGCCGCACCTGCCGCGTCGCAACGTGGTCGAAGTCCAAGTGTTCCGGATGTGTTGTTCGGAAGGGCCTCCCCGGCCGCATCGGGGGCAGAAGCCCACCGCTTGCTGTGGGTAGGACCTGCGGCGCCTCGGCCCTCTCGTGTGCCTTAAGGTCTGCTGCGACCATACACCGCCTGGTCTCCGAGCATTTCTTCGATGCGGAGCAACTGGTTGTATTTACAGATGCGGTCTGTTCGGCTCATTGATCCGGTCTTGATCTGGCCCGCATTGACTGCAACGCTGATATCCGCGATAGTAGTGTCTTCGGTTTCCCCGGACCTGTGACTGATCACTGCGTTCCAGCCGGCACGGTGTGCCATTTCGATGGCATTGAGCGTTTCGGTGAGGGTCCCGATTTGATTCACTTTGATCAGCACCGCGTTGCTGGACTTTTCTCGGATACCTCGGGCGATGTATTCGACGTTGGTTACGTACACGTCGTCGCCCACGATCTGGATTCTGTCGCCCAGGCGGGCCGTCAGCAATTGCCAGCCGTCCCAGTCGTTTTCCGCCATGCCATCCTCGATGGAATCGATGGGGAACTTGTTGACGAGTTCCTCAAGGTAGTCGACCATTTCGGCCGGTGTTCGGGTCACCGGCGTTCCACCACGGGCGGCTTTCTTGAAAACGTAGGCGCCGTCCAGGAAGAACTCCGAGGCCGCCGGATCCAGGGCGATCGTGACGTTCTCCCCCGGTTTGTATCCAGCTTTTTCGATGGCCGCGACAATGACAGACAGTGCATCCTCGATACTCTCGAGATTCGGGGCGAAACCGCCCTCGTCGCCCACCGCGGTGCTTAGTCCGCGGGCCTGCAAGACTTTCTTGAGGTTATGAAAAACTTCGGAGCCGCATCGCACGGCTTCCCGAATCGTCTGGGCACCGATGGGATAGATCATGAATTCTTGAAAATCGATCGGGGCGTCCGAGTGCGCGCCGCCGTTGATGATGTTCATCATCGGCACAGGCAGCACATTGGCATTTACGCCGCCGATGTACCGAAAAAGGGGCAGGTCGAGCGCGTTGGCGGCCGCTTTGGCCACGGCCATAGACACCCCAAGAATGGCATTGGCGCCGAGGTTGCTTTTGTTAGGGGTCCCGTCCAGGTCGATCATTGCTTGGTCCACGGCCCCTTGATCGAGGGCGTCCATCCCTTCAATTTCCGGGAAAATCTTTTCGTTGACATTCTGAACGGCCTGAAGCACTCCTTTGCCCATGAACCGGGCCTCATCGCCGTCTCTGAGTTCGAGTGCCTCGTTTTCTCCGGTGGACGCACCCGAGGGGACGGCGGCGCGGCCGGTGGCGCCGCTCTCCAGTGTGACCTCCACTTCCACCGTGGGATTTCCGCGCGAATCAATGATTTCCCGCGCGATGATTTCGTAGATCGATGTCATTTTTTGGGTCCTTTTGCTGTTTCACCGGTTGGTGTTCAAGGCCGACGCTGAGAGAGAAGCCGTCCCCGGTTTTCGAATGGTTGGCCAAAAGCCGTTTCACCACTCCCCCCGACGTTGCAGCAGTCGGACCGTCCCACCACAGACACACGCCCGGGGAACATCTTGTCTCCCGGAAGAAACGGCCGATTGTCCGATCAATTCACGGGACAACAAGCCGTATTCCGCCGGCTTTCCCTCGAAGTCTCCGAAATGAATCGCCGTCCGACAGCTCCATACTTTACTTCGCCGGCCTCCGTTCGGCAACCCGGTCGCGCGCGGAGGAATTCAGGTTTTCTGCCGAAACGGGGCACTCGGTTTACTGGAAACGAGTATTTGATGTCGGTTGATGCGCGCCGGGGCGCGGCCTCGTGTTGAGCCAGTACGCGATCCACATATTCCTGTCGAGGCGGTTGACCGTTTCCGAAAACTTTGGAATGAGTCCGGCCATATGAACGCTTGCAGCATGACAGGGCTCTTGCACCGGTTCGCTCGCGAACCCGGCTGGATCGGCATCGTGGAACGACTGCCGGGGAGCGAAACATTGCGATTCTTGCGATTCGTCGCGAAAAAGAGAGCCCCGCAATTGCGCCCCACCATCGCCATTCGCTGAGGGCTGGATGTCGTGCGTGCCGGGCGGGAACCTCGGACAGACAAGCGCCTCTTCGAGCGACTGCGCTTTTTCGGTCGAATGGAACGGCGGCCCGAAGAGAAGGGCTGGGCGGATTCCCGTGGACTGCGTTCAGCGCTGCGGAATCAGGATTTGTCTCTGTCATCCCAGACTGCGTTGCGGGCACCTTGCGGAGAAACACTCCCGGTACGATGTTACGGCTTTGCTTTTCGCCGATCCCCGGCCCCGTTGCCGCTGTGCGTCACGAGTCGTCGGCCGGGTTGCACGCCCCAACGAGACAAAACAAGGAAACATCAGGAGACGCTCTCATGGCCAAGATCGCGTTCATCGGCGCCGGAAGTTTCGGGTTCACCAGAAACTTGGTACGGGACATTCTCACGTATCCGCTGTTGGAGGATGCCACACTGGCGCTCATGGATATCGACGGGGAGCGACTGGGGTACATCACGCAGGCGTGCCGGCGGATCGTCAGCGAAGGGAAATACCCGGCCAAGATCCTGCCGACCACGGAACGGCGCGAGGCCCTCGAAGGGGCGGACGCGGTCATTTGCACCATCCTTTGCGGGGACGTGAGCGTTTGGCAGCACGACATCTTGATTCCGAAGAGATTCGGCGTGGACACGAATATCGGCGACACCCGCGGACCATCCGGGATCTTTCGTGCGTTGCGCACGATTCCCACTATGGTCGCCATCTGCCGCGACATGGAGGAAGTTTGCCCGAAGGCTATTCTGCTGAACTATACGAATCCGATGGCCATGAACTGCCGCGCGATGCAGCGGGAATCGCGCATCCAGGTGTCCGGCCTGTGCCACAGTGTGCAGGGTACGGCGATGATGTTGGCCAACTGGATCGGTGCGCCGTTCCATGAGATTGACTATGTGTGCGCCGGGATCAATCACCAAGCCTGGTACTTGCGCTACGAGTGGCGGGGCGAGGATGCTTACCCCCGGCTCCGCAAGGTGATTCGCAAGAGAGAAGTTTATAACCGGGAGCAGGTTCGAAATGAAATGTTCAAGGCTCTCGGGTATTATGTGACCGAGTCCAGCGGCCACAATTCGGAATACAACTGGTGGTTCCGGAAGCGCCCCGACCTTATCGAGAAGTATTGCACTCACGGAACCAATTGGAACCCGGGCGAATATGCCTACATCGTCAAGAACTACAAAAAACGGGTGAAGACATGGCGCAAGCAAATTCAGGATTGGCTGGACCAATCCGGTCCGCTGAATCTGAAGCGGGGCCACGAATACGCCAGTGGAATTATTAACGCTTATATGGGTGGGCAGCCGTTCGAATTCAACGGGAATGTTCCGAATACGGGGTTGATTCCGAATTTGCCCCCGGACGTGTGCGTCGAAGTACCGGTGGTCGCAAACCGGCGTGGTTTCAACTCCATCTATGTCGGTCCTCTCCCGCCGCAGTGTGCGGCGTTGAACAATATTAGCGTAGCGGTGGAAGAAATGGCGGTGGAGGCGGCGATTACGGGCAACGCCGAGATGGTTTACCATGCGATTTGTTACGACCCCCTCAGCGCCGCAGTGCTGTCGCTCGACGAGATCCGGCGGATGGTTAAGGCGATGTTCCGGAAAAACCGGGATTACCTGCCGCAATTCGCGACGACCGATTTCTGAGCATTGGCCGGCCATGGCCCGGGCTGTGGTGTTTGTCCGGGAACCTTTCTGCCGGACAGAGCGTCGTTCCGGGGCGACGGGGAGGTCTCGGATTCGGCTGCGGGGATCATTGGAGGCGATGCCCTTCCGGGCATTCTTCCGCGCGCGTACCATGTCCGGATTCTGAGTTTCAGCACACGTGTGCGGTGCGGTGCGGACCGCCGGTTACGGGTGGACAGGATATTTCGGGAGGTATTCGCTGGTTTGGCTTGCACATAGTGGAGTAATGTGATATAATTCATCGATTTTTTCGGGCCCGCACGCGTTGGAGGCGACCTGTTCGCGGAAGCAGGGCGAATGGACGCGGCGATTGGCACGGCGGTGATTGTCCCGTCCCCTCCGACCGGCGGGACGTTTCTGTTCAGGGGCGCGACATTGACAAGGTTCGCTCGGCAGCGGGCTGTCCGTTGATTTTTTAACACCCGACGATTCTGGGAACGAATGCATGACAGCAAAGACGCGTGGTTACAACCTGCCGCTGGCCGGTCGACCGGTCGGTGAGGTCACATCTTTGCCCGTCCCTGACCTACTGCGACTGCCGTTGCAGACGGAGCGTTTTCGGTTTGCCGCGAACATTTGCGTCCAGTCGGGGCAGACTGTGGCGCCCGGGACGGTCCTGGCGACGGACCCGGGAGCATACGATTTGCCGTTACTCGCGCCGCGCCCTGGGGTGGTGCGCACGACGGACGATGCCGGCACGTTGGTTCTCGAACGTGTTTCGGAAAACGTTGGAGGCGCTTCGGAGGATACTCGGTCGGAATTGGCGGAGATCTCGCCGTGTCGTCGACTCGTACGTCTGGGGGCATGGGCACACTTTTATGACGTTCGGACGCGGTGTGTGCCGGACCCGGACCTGTCGCCGGCGGCGGTGGTGGTAACCACTTTCATGAGCGAACCGGTTGTGACACGGGGCAGTACGTTGCTGCGAGGCGAGTTCGAGGCATTCCTCGAAGGCCTGAAGGCAATTCAGTCGCTGCTCGATTATCAGCCGATTCTTCTGTTGGTTCCGAGAATCCGGTCCGCTCTTGGAGAAAAGGTGGTGGCCGCGATTCGGGGCGAGGCATGGGTGAAACTGCGGTTGATCCCTGCGCGGTACCCGTACGGGGATCCCCGGCTGCATTTGGGGGCACTGGGATTGGCTCGGGGGCAGGATGCGCCTGTGTGGGGAACGGATGTGGCGGGCGTTCTGGCCGTACACCGGGCACTCGTCCGCCGGGAGCCTGTGCTTGATCGAGTTGTGGCCGTCGGCGGCCCCGGAACCCGTAAGCCGGCCCATTTTCGCGTGGTGCCCGGGACCCCGGTCGCGGCTCTACTGGCGGCGGCGGAGGCCGTAGGACCGGGGCGCGTGATTCGGGGGGACGTTCTGACCGGTTCAATCGTCGGGGACGATGCGGCGGTCGACATTGAGACACGGGGGATCACGGTCGTTCCCGTCCCGGGTGAGCGAGAGTTTCTTTCGTTTCTACGTCCGGGGTCGGACCGGGCCTCTTACAGTCGGTGTTTTCTCAGTCTCTTGAGAAAGCGTCGTCCGGAGTCGATGACCACTGGCTTGCGTGGAGAAGTGCGCCCGTGCGTGGCTTGCGGCCTGTGCGAGCAGGTTTGTCCGGTCGAGATCTTCCCGCATCTGATCCATCGGGCGCTATACCAGGATTCCCTCGAAGAGGTTGAGCGGCTGCGTCTCGATCTGTGCATCGACTGCGGGCTCTGTACGTTGGTTTGTCCGTCGAAGATCGATTTGGCAAAACAGTTTCGGGATGCCCGGCTTCGGATTCAAGAAGAATTGCATTCCACAGAGGACCACAGCGCATGAGATTGCTGCTTCGCCTGCTCGAGCGCTTCCGTCCGCTCTTCGAAGAGGGCGGTCGGTTTGCGGTGTTGAAGCCGGTTTACGACGCCACCGACAGCTTCTTTTTCGGTCCGGACGCCGAGACCGCTTTCGGTCCGCATGTGCGTGACCCTTTGGACGTGAAGCGGTTCATGTCCATGGTGATTGTGGCATTGATTCCTTGTGTCGGGTTCGCCTTGTATTCCTTCGGACTGCGCGTCCTGGTGCTGATCGTGGTCTCCTACGCGGCGGGCGGCATTGTGGAGATGTTCTTTGCCGTGGTGCGCAAGGAAGAGATCAACGAAGGTTTTTTGGTGACGGGCCTCATTTACCCGCTCATCCTGCCGCCGGGTCTGCCGCTGTGGATGGCCGGGGTCGGCATTGCCTTCGGCGTGCTCGTGGGAAAGGAATTGTTTGGGGGCACGGGGCGAAACCTCTTCAATCCCGCTTTGGTCGGGCGCTGTTTCCTGGCATTGGCTTACCCGGCGGCGATGTCGGGCAACTGGATCAAGCCCGGCAGCGGCGCGGTCGGTCGTTTTTTTCAGTATGTCGATTCGGGCACGACAGACGCCGTGGTTTCGGCGACCCCGCTGATCCTGGCCAAACAAGGGCAGTTTGCGTCGCTTTCGGGCTTGATTACCGGGCATGTGCCCGGTTGTGTGGGCGAAACATCTGCCTTGGCGGTGATTGTCGGCGGCATTTTTCTGGTGTTGGTCGGGGTGGCAAGTTGGCGTACGGTGGTGTCGATGCTGGGAACTTTCGTTGTGGCCGGAACTGTATTGCACGCTGCGTATCCCCAGGCGTTCGCACCCCCGGTCTGGAGCTTGTTCGCCGGCGGTCTGCTTTTCGGGGCGTTTTTCATGGCAACCGACCCAGTATCGAGCCCCACGACCGATTCGGGCAAATGGGGGTATGGCGCGCTCATCGGACTGGCGACCCTCCTGATCCGCAACCTGACCGGGTATGTCGAGGGTGTCATGTTCGCGATCTTGTTGGGCAACATTTGTGCACCTCTGCTGGACGAGGCCGCGGTGCACTTTCGGCTTCGGAGACTTGCGCATGAAGGGGTTTAGAGACAGCACTGCTTACCCGGTCGTCTACAGCGCCTGCCTGGGGTTGGTGTGCGCCTTGTTGCTGACCGTGGTCGGCGGGTTTACGCGTCCGTATCGGGAGGCCAATGCCAAGGCGGAGGAGATGCGGCGCGTGCTCGAAGTGCTCGAGGTCCCGTTTCCCGCCGATGCGTCCGCGGCGAAGTTGGTCGAGGTGTTCAAGGCCAACGTCCGCGTGGAAAAGGACGAGGCACGGGGAACCACACGCTACGCCTATGTTCCGTCCGGGGCTCGAACCCCGGAAGCGGTCGCACTGGCTTTTTCCGGCCAGGGTCTGTGGGGCCCCATCGACGGTTTGATCGCGTTGGAAGCGGACGACGATACTGTGCGGGGCATTGCATTCACTCACCAGGAGGAAACTCCTGGCCTCGGCGGAGAAATTGCGTCCGAGTGGTTCCGCAACCAATTTCGCGGGAAAAAAATCCGCGATGCATCCGGAAAGATCGGTATCCGAATCGCCCGAGGGCGCACGGCGAAAGGGGCGCCGACCGAAGTTGACGGCATCACGGGTGCGACGCTCACGTGCGGCAAGCTGGAATTCATGTTGAATCGTGCATTGCGGCGAGTTTTCGATTCGTCAAGGAGCAATTAAGACATGGCGGCGGACACTGCTTCTCCCATCGGTTGCGCGAGTTGCGGCGGGACAGGTGCCTGCGGGGGCAAAGGGATCCAAACTCTGCGCGAGGGAGTGTGGACCAACAACCCGATCTCCATCCAGGTTCTCGGCATTTGTTCGGCCCTTGCGGTGACGAATCGGTTGGCCAACGCCCTGGTGATGGGGGGAGCACTGATTTTCGTTACCGTGGGCTCGAACTTGTTCGTTTCATTGTTGCGGAATGTGACGCCCCGCCGGGTTCGGATGATCGCCGAGGTAGCGGTCATCGCGACGTTCGTGATCGTGTTCGACCAGTTTTTGAAAGCTTTTTACTGGGACATGTCCAAGCAGCTCGGACCGTACGTTGGATTGATCATCACGAACTGCATTGTTATGGGGCGCGCCGAAGCCTTCGCCTTGCAGAACCCGCCCTTGGTATCCATCGTGGACGGGTTCGCCAATGGTCTCGGATACGCCATTGTGTTGGCCCTGATCGGGGTTGTCCGCGAACTATTGGGGGCCGGTACTCTGCTGGGGTATTCTTTCGGGGCGCTGTCGTGGTACACCCCAAATCAAGTTATGGTCTTGGCGCCGGGTGCGTTCTTCACTCTCGGGTTTCTCATTGCGTTGTACAATGTGCTGCGAGGTCCGCAGCCGGAGGACGCCAAACCGTGAGTGCCCGGAATGCGCCCGACTGCGGAGCACACGTGCTCGAGTGTTGTCGCCGGGGTGGGGTTTTTCATGTGGGCACCCGGCGCGAGACCGGCGATTGCAGCGATGATTCTCATATGTAAGGCACTGAAATGGAACATCAAACTGCGGCATTCATCATCGTGATAGCGGCGATTTTCACGAACAATATCCTGCTGTCGAACTTTCTGGGAATGTGTTCGTTTCTGGTGTGTTCGCGGCAGCTCGAGACAGCGGCGGGTCTCGGGGTCGCGGTGACCTTCGTCATGACTTGCACGGCGACGTTGAACTACGCCATCTATCATTGGGTTTTGGTCCCGCTGCATATCGACCATTTGACGTTCATTGTTTTCATTGCAGTGATTGCGGCCTTCGTCCAATTTGTCGAAATGTTTGTGGAGCGTTTCAGCCCCAAGCTGTACCATGCTCTGGGGATTTTTCTGCCGCTGATCACCGTCAATTGCGCCATTCTTGGCGCTTCGCTGTTCCTGGTCATTCGCAAGTATAGTTTCACGCAGTCCATAGGCTTCGGGTTCGGTGCCGGCGTCGGCTGGGCCCTGGCGATCATACTGATGGCCGGGCTTCGCAAGAAAATGGGATACAGCAATATCCCCGCACCGTTTCAGGGCGTGGCCACCGCGATGTTGGTCACCGGCGTCATGGCCATGACGTTCATGGGATTTGCCGGAATGGTGAGCATTCAGTGACGAGCTTGCGTGCCGACGCCCGTTCCTGTGGCGCCGGATTTCGGCCTCGAGTATTTGTCGCCGTGCCGTGCGCCGCGCCGGAGTTGTCTCGGATTGTGACACTCTGCGTCCCGGGCGGTCTTGCCTGGAAGGTTGTGAGTGTTCTCAATTTCTATACGGTCGCATATCATGTCTTGAATCGGAGCGATCCATGAGCATCGTCGTTTCCAGTCTGGTTCTTGCGGGGCTTTTCGCTGCGCTGGCGGGCGTGTTGACCTTTGCCGAAAAGGTGCTGATCAACTACGGTGTTTGTCAGATCGACATCAACCGCCAAGAGCGCGTGCTCGAGGTGGAAGGCGGCCAGAGCCTGCTCAGCGCCTTGTTTGAGAATGAGATTTACATTCCGTCCGCGTGTGGGGGCAAAGGATCCTGCGGATACTGTAAGGTCCGGGTGGTTTCGGGTGGCGGTCCGGTCCTTCCGACGGAAACGCCATACCTCACGCGTCGCGAATCTCGTTCCGGTGTGCGCCTTGCCTGCCAAGTCAAGGTTCGGGAGGACCTTGAAATAGTGGTTCCGGAAGAGTACCTCAACGTCAAGCTGTTCCAGGCCGTCGTCGAGAGTACCCGGGAATTGACCTACGATATCAAGGAGATTACTCTGGCGTTGCGAGAGCCGCCCGAGATCGAGGCCCGTCCCGGCCAATACGTGCAGATCGAGGCGCCGACGCCGGACGGCAGCGAGTACCGGGCCTATTCGATCAGTTCGCCCTCTTACCTGGTTCGCGACAAGGTGGAACTCAACGTGCGTTTGGTGCCGGGAGGGATTGGCTCGACCTATTTGCACGGTCTGCAAAAGGGTGACGCGGTGACCTTTACGGGACCGTACGGCGAGTTTGCGCTCAGCGAAGATCCGGAAGTGGAGGTTGTCTGTGTTGGCGGCGGTGTCGGCATGGCGCCGATCAAGAACTTGGTGTATTCGATCTGCGCACGATGGCCGGAACGTTCCTGCTTTATGTTCTTCGGGTGCCGCGGGCCGCGAGACATTTTTTATTATGACGAATTTCGTGCCCTGGCCGCGGATCACCCGAACCTCCGGGTGATCTATGCGTTGTCCGACCCCCTCGAACCCGGCGAGAGCTGGGACGGTGAAACCGGTTTTATCCATCTGGCAGTGGACAGATACTTGAAGCAGGACGGCACACGGCGACAGGCGTTTCTATGCGGACCGCCGCCCATGATCGAGGCTGTTACCCAAGTCTTGGCGGCCAAAGGGTTAGCGGAGCAGGACGTTTTTTACGACAAGTTTTGAGGGGCCGTCGCTCCGACACGGCGTCATCACGGCGGATCCGAAGCACCGTCGGAGACGGGGGTGCTGGCGGAGTTCCGCCGCGCGACGATTTGGAACGCCCGGCCTCCGTAAATTCGTCCCAAGAGTTCTGCGATGCTCCTTGATTCTCTGGCAGGGGAGCGAATGGAAAACGGCCCACAATGCGATCCGGTCTCATACGATGTGCCGCTCAACGGCGATGAGTCGGGTCCACTGGATCCGGCAGCGTCCGAGGAACTGGCGCGGGAATTGCTCGAGGCCAATGCGCTTTGGTTCTGCCGGCTTCGTTGGATTGTCGTGGCGACTTTTTTGGCCCTTGGGGGGGTGGTCGATATTCCCGCTGTCCGAAACTGGACCGGCCTCAGACCGCTCAGTGCTTGGCTGTTTCTGACGGCAGGCGTTCTTACCCTCGCGAATCTGATGTTTCACCCGAGCCTGGTTCAACGGACCTCCTGTCGACTGAGTCGGCGTCGAGTCGAATTGAATCTCTGGGGGCAGATTCTGGTTGACCTCACTGTCCTGACCGCGGCCATTCATTTTGTGGGCGCAGGCATTGTCTGGCTCCCTTTTGTCTATTTGTTTCACATCATTTTGGCTTGCATATTCTTCCGAAGTTCGCTCAGTTTGGGGGTAACGTTTTGCGCAGCCGGATTGTATCTGGGGCTCCGCTTGGCAGAAGCCTACGGGCTTGTGGAGTCGCAATCGGTTTTCGATGGCGTGAGCGGTTTTGGCGCTCCAGATCCTTGTGTTTTTGCCCGTGGGATTAACGTTGCGGGCACCGTGCTGGTGTGGTTCGTCGCTTGGGGGTTGGTTTCCCACTTGGCACGCCTGGTCCGTTCCGGTGAGCGCCGGCTCGTCGAAACCAACGCTCAGTTGCGTCGGGCTCAACAGGAGCGGACCGAGCACATGCTGCGAACGACGCATGAGCTGAAGTCGCCGTTTGCCGCCATCAGCGCCAATGCACAACTTCTGCTCAAAGGATACTGCGGCGACTTGACTCCGAAAGCGCGTGGCGTGATCGAGAAGATTGCCGTTCGCTGTGAGCGACTGGCCCACGAAATCCAGGAAATGCTTCAACTCGCGAACCTCAACTCGGCGGCTCAGGCGCCGCCCCCCGACAAAACGCTTGCCCTGGATGCGGCCCTTCGCCGGGCCGCCGCACAGTTTGAACCCCTTTTCCGGGAGCGGGAACTGAAACTCGATCTTTCTGTCGAGCCCGTTCAGGTTCGGGGCGCCCCCGGGCACTTGCAAATGTTGATCCAAAACCTGCTGAGTAATGCAGCGGCTTATTCCAAGCCCGGTGGCAGGGTCGGCGTTGCGTGCGGCCTCACCCCCGACGGCGAGGTCTTCCTGAGCGTGACGGACGAGGGCATCGGCATTCCCGCGGCCAAACTCCCTTTGATCTTCGACGCCCACTACCGAACCGACGAAGCCGTCCGTCTCAACCCATACTCGTCCGGACTGGGCTTGGCAATCCTGAAGGAGGCCGCTCAGTGCTTACGGGCGCGCATTCAAGTGCAGAGTGCGCCGGGAAAAGGCACAACTTTTCGTGTATACTTTCCGGCAGTACCCGTGGATGTGCGCTGGAACGGTCCGGACGTTGCCTGAAGCCGGAGATCGCTGGAGCGAGTGCGTCCCAGATGGATTCGCGGCCGAGTGCGCTTTCGGGCGAGCCCTCATTGTTTTTCGGAAGGAGTGCCGAGTGTAGCGACAACAGACCGCCGGCAAACGATGCAGGGCCCAACGGGGCACAAGCTCCTTTCGTCAGGGTGGACGAGCATCGTGCCGAAGCGGTCGGCGTTGCGGCGTTCCCCCCGCTTGCTCCCTCAAGACTTCCGTGAACACACATCCTCAAGAAAGGAGAGAATCATGGCCTACATCCTCATGGTGGAAGACGATCTGGACTTTACCGAAGCCGTTGCCACTGTCCTCGGCGCGGACAATCACGAAGTCCAAATCGTGTCGGAACCGGCCAAAGTGATCCCCTTGATGAAAGAGCGCCGCCCCGATTTGGTCATCCTTGACGTCATGTTTCCCGAAGACCCTTCGGGCGGTTTTCGTTTGGCTCGGAAGATCCACAACTCTCAGCCGAGTCTGCAGAGCGTGCCGATTCTGCTGTTGACGGCGGTGAACGCTCGGTTTCCGCTCGGGTTCAGCGCTGAAGATATCGACGACGCTTGGTTGCCTGCGGCGGATTTTTTGGAGAAACCGGTCGATTTCGATGTGCTAAGGGAGAAAGTGACCGGACTCTTGGAAAAGTCTGTGGAGTGAAGGCAGTTCGGCGTGACCGCGGCGGCGGTGGGGCAACGGGAGAAAGGGGTTGCTGCGGAAGCATTCACGAAACGACGGTTTCGCGATTCTCGCCAGTTACTTCGGGATGGTATCGCTGGCTGCAGCGGTCAACAGTGGGCCGGTCTGTCTCACGGGTATCGCCGACACTTTCGGGCTCGGGGAAGCCCGGATGGGGCTCTTGGCCGGTGCGATGTTTTTCGGTCTCGTTCTCGGTATCTGCGTTTCCGGGCCGCTTAGCGACCGTTTTGGCATGAAGCCGTTCCTGCTGCTTGGTGCAGTCGGGCAGGCCTGCGGTCTCGGCGGGATTGCAATGGCGCCGGCCTATCCGGCCTTGCTCGGCGCCGCGTTTGCGGCCGGCTTCGGGGGCGGGATCCTGGACGCTCTGCTGAGCCCCTTTGTGTGTGCGCTACGGCCGGACGAGAAGACCCGGGCCATGAACCTGTTGCACGCCTTCTATTGTATCGGGGCAGCGGGGATGGTCGCGGTGGCTATGTTGTTGCTGGGAAATCACTTCTCTTGGCGGACGGTGTTTGCGGTGGGCGCCGTGCCGTCGGTGGTCGCGTTTGGGGCTTTGGCCTTATCGCCGGTTGCTCACGCTCCACCGTCCGTCCGGGCGACGTATGTTCCGTTGCGGGGGCTGCTGCGCCGCGGCGACTTCTATCTTCTGGTTCTTGCCATGCTGTTTTGTGGGGGGACGGAACTGGGCCCCGCCCAATGGCTCCCCGCGTATGCCGAGCGTACACTGGGTTGGTCGCGTAGCATGGCGCCGGTGATTCTGTTGTTGTTCAGTATGGCGATGGCCGGAGGGCGCTTGCTCGGCGCCCGCTTGGCCCGGACCGTAACCCCGGAGCGTCTGGTGATTGGGGCCGCCCTTTTCTGTTCCGTACTCATTCTGGTCACAAGCCGTCCCGGCCATCCTTTGGTTTCCGTCTGCAGCGGCGTGGTGTTCGGTCTCGCCGTCGGTACATTGTGGCCCACGACATTGGCCTTGGCGGCAGGTCGTTTTCCCGGCGGCGGGGCGGCCATGTTTTCGGCTTACGCGGCCTCGGGGAACGCCGGCGGGATGATCGTGCCGTGGGCCATGGGGGTAGTTGCGGAGTACTCGTCCATGCACTGGGCGTTGGCGGGAGTGGCGATGCTGCCGCTCCTGCTTGCGGCAATCTTTTTGCGGGCCAAGTGAGAGTGTTCAGAGCCTCTGATGGGCCGGACGTCAGGTCGTTTCAGGTGTAGATCCGTTCCGTCGTTCAGGGGGGCGTGGTCCTCACAGTTTGTTGTGCAAGTCATTCAGTACACTCAGGGCAGCGCCCGGGGTCCAGCATGTCGCGTCGACGTCCGGCAGATTTGATTCCGGCGTTCTGGCGTGCCCCGTGTCGGGTCCGCAATCCTCCCGAAAGCGGCAAGGCTCGCGTCGGGAGGCGTCGCTGTCGCGACGGACGCAGCCGGCGGAGGCGATCCCCGATGTGTCCATTCAATGATGGAGCATGGTGCCATGTTCGGAACCCAATCGCGATTGCACCTGGTTTTCCGTGTTGTGACTGTTTTCGTGTTCTGCCGTGTGGGGGGCGTGTCGCTGTGTGCCGCCGATTGGCCGACTTGGCGGCACGACGCCACGCGCTCAGCGCGCTCGGAGCAGGCGTTGCCGGCAAAACTCGCTCTGCACTGGGAGCGTCGTTTTCCCGTTTTCGAACCGGCGTTTCCATTTACGGCCCGACTGCAATTCGACGCTTCATACGAACCGGTGGTCGCCGGCAACCGCCTGTTCCTCGGTTCGCCGGCGGACGGTTCGGTTCGGGCTTTCGACGTCGCCTCCGGCGAGGAGTTGTGGTGTTTCTATTCGAACGCCCCGGTGCGTCTCGCCCCCGCAGTCTGGCGCGACCGTATTGTGTTCGGGTCGGACGACGGACGGTTTTATTGTCTCGATGTCGCGACTGGTGCGTTGCGATGGAAGTTCCGGGCGTTTCCGGAAGACCGTCCGGACCTGCACCTGCTCGGCAACAATCGCCTGATCTCGATGTGGCCGGTGCGCGGCGGTGCTGTGGTCGACGACGATGCCGGTGTGGTCTACTTTGCCAGTGGCATGTGGCCGACTGTGGGCGTATTCGTGTACGCATTGAGAATCGCCGACGGCAAGCTTGTTTGGCGAAATGATCGCCTGAACTACCTCGCCAAGGCTCGGATCGACCACAATGCGCGCTTCGACGCCGGCATTTCTCCGGTCGGATACTTATCGATGAAGGGGGACCGATTGGTGCTTGCCACCGGGCGGTCGCAACCCATGGGCCTGAAAAAGGCGAATGGTGAATTGATTTACTATGTCCAAGGCTATCGCAACGGCGACTGTCGCGTGGCGCTTGGCGGTGACTATGCCTTCGTGGGGCGCGATGGTGTGGTCAGCCTGGTGGATTTTCGCGAAGTGGGCAGCAAGTGGCTCAGCGCGGGTAAGAATGCTCCGGACGCTTTTGATCTGAAACGGATGGACCTGTACGAAGGGCCGTACCACCGGTACAAGTTTTTTCCGGGATGCGATGCCTTTTCCGTGTTCGACGGGCTGGCGGTCTACGGATTTCAACGCGGTGTTCTCTACGGGTATGACCTCGCCGGCGCCGCTCTATCGGAGTACGACGCCCAACAGGCCAACTATCCGCTCAAGCCGTTACGCTGGGATGTTCCCCTGCTTTTCCGGACTCCGACGCGCCACAACGCCGCTCCGTCGAGGCTGTTCATTAAGGCCGGCAACCGCCTCTACGGCCACGCTGGAAACACCTTGCTCGTGCTGCAGCTTACTGAGGACAAACGCAACGCACGCGTGGATTGGACCCACGAACTTCCGGCCCGGCCCACCTCGATGGTTGCCGCTGCGGACCGCCTGTTCGTGGTTCTGAAAGACGGCAGGCTCCTTTGTTTCGGAGACGCCACGGCCGCTCCGAAACAGTCCCCGATCCGGCAACCGACGTCGCGGCCGCTGCCCGAGAGCGGCGCCGCCGTCGCCCGTTTGAAAGGGCTGCTCGAACGGATGCCGAAACGCAAGGGGTTCGCAGTAGTGCTTGGGGCGGCCGACGGCAGTTTGTGCGCTGCGTTCTTGCAGGACTCGTTGCGGCGAGTTCTCGGCGTTGCAGGCGACCCCGCCCGCGCGGATGCGTTGCGGGATGTGTTTGGCAGCAACGCATTGTACGGAAAACGGATCGAGGTGTGGAAGGGGACAGCGCTCGAATTCCCGCTTCCCGCGTATTTGGCCGATGCGCTCTTGATCGACGGCACCCGACTGCCCCCTCCCGGCATCGACGCGCTGCGGCGGCTGTGGCGAAGCGTGCATCCATTTGGGGGAATGCTGGCCTTTATCGGTTCGGAAGCGCCTTGTGCGGAGTTCGCGGACGTTGCAAAGTCCGCGCGGTTGTCGCAGGCCCGGGTCGAGCGTTTGCCCGGGGCCGTGCTGGTGCTCCGCCCCGGTCCTCTTCCGGGCGCGGCCGACTGGACGCACGAGTCCGGGGATGCGGCCCGAACCTATTTTTCGCGGGATACTCTGGTCAAAACCCCTCTGGCGCCCCTCTGGTTCGGCGAGGGTCCGGATTACGGCTTCTTCAAGGTCCACGATTATGGCGGCGGCGTCAAACCCCAAGTATGCGACGGGCGCGTCTATGCGTTGCAGCAGTTCAGCGGGACACTGGTGGCGTACGATGCCTACACCGGGCTCGTCCAGTGGAGGAAGCAGGTGCTTCGCCGGACCCCGACGTGGCCTTGGCTGCGCGACGGCAGTTACGAGTGGTCATGGGTTGCGAGCGGTGGCAAGGTGATACGATACGCCTCAATGTCCGACGGCGTTTATGTGGTGGACAAACACCATTGTCGTGTTCTCGATCCTGCCACGGGCCGCGAACTCCGCAGTATCGACCTCCGAACGGCGGACAAGAAAACGCCCGACCTGATCGGCCGCGGGGTATTTGTGGGGGACGATTCGGTGGTCATCCCCGCGTCGAGCGCGGCGGCCGACGCTGAGGGGAAACCGGTTTGGGAAGCGGGAGTGTTGGTTTGTGCGGATCGTGCCGCCGGCACCGTGCGCTGGGTACGCCGCGCCGAGAATCGTTTCAACGTCAAAGCGGTGGCTCTCGGGCGCGACCGTGTGTTCTGCGTCGACTCGATTTCTCCGGTGCAGACGGACTTGGCTCAGCGTCGCGGTCGGCCGCCGTCGAAAGTTGCATCCGGCATTCTCGCCCTCGACGCCCGCACCGGGGCCGTGCTTTGGACGCGTCGCGTGGAGAGTCCCTACCGCGTGTACGGCATCGGCGCTTGGCTCAGCTTGCGCGGACGGGACGACTGGCTGGCCTACAGTGCCCGCCACGACATCCTGCTGGCCGGCAGGGAGAACCGCACCGTTGCCTTCAACGGTACGTCCGGCAAGGAACTGTGGCGCAGTGCGGATGTGGGCACTCAGCCCGTGATGGTCGACCGCGACGTTTTCATGGACCAGAGCGCACGCGTTTTCGACTTGCGAACAGGCAAAATGACGCGCGCCGTCCCTCTGTTCCGTCGCGGCGGCTGTAACTACGGGGTGGCCGGACCGAATTTGGCATTCATTCGGGACAAAACCGTGTGCTACGTGGAACTGGATACGGGCAACCGGAACTACTTACGGAACATGCGCTCGGGGTGCAGCGCCAGTCTCGTGCCTGCCGGCGGCCTGTTGAATGCACCGAACTTCTCCCAGGGGTGTATGTGCAACTATCCTCTGCAAACGTGCTCCGCGTGGTCCCAGGCTGAGGATCCGGGCATTGCGGCTTGGGCCGGGACGGAACCTCTCGCCTTGAAGCCTCCCATGAAAGGCCCCGACATTCCCCGCATCACGCCGGAACAGGCGGTCCGAATGCATGAGTTCAAGCGCCGCTTTGTGATCACGAGCGAGCGCGAGGCCCGAAAGCACCTGCTCGGCCATTGGACGTTCGACGATATCGTTCCCGACCGGCCCCGGCGCGTACCGGACGTGTCCGGACACGATTTCCCGGCAATTCTGAGCGCGGACGCGAGTCTGAAGCCGGGAGTCCTCGGTCGGGCCCTGGCATGTGCCGCTGCCGAGGAATCTTGCGCCTTCATCCCCTGGAAGGCGCACTTGGTCATTCGCGACGCCGTCACGCTTGCGGCCTGGATCAAACTCGACCCTTTTCAAACGAAGGGGGCGACCGGGATCTTCGAGCGCCCGCAATACTTTCGTTTGATGGTGGTGGACACAAAAGCGCCGTACAGCATTGTGTTCAACGTGCAGACGGACGAGCACCGATGGGCCGGCGCGGGGTCGCCGCGCATCGTCAAAGCGGGGGTCTGGACGCATGTCGCCGGGACTTTCGACGGGGAGACCGGCGAATTGGTCATCTATCTCGACGGCAAGAAGGTCAGGGCGGGGCATACGCCGCCTGGGAGCCGGATTCCACCGCTCAAAAGCCGCTTGGCCATCGGCGTACGTGACGGGACTGCGTACCTCGGGGGACTCGTGGACGAAGTCCGCATCTACGACCGGGTGCTCGCTCCCGACCTCATTCGGAACTTGAGCCGCTTGCCCCCCGAGCCGTGACCCCATCCTTCGCAGCGCGGGTCCGCCTTGCCGTGGGAGCACGTTTCCCCGCAGTTCGAGACGCGGCGGTTGCATGGGGGTAAGATCGGCGTACAGTGAACTGAAACAGAGACAGTTGCCGCGTCGATGTCGGTTGGTCGCGTGTCCGTTGCCGGCGCGGCCCGTGGTTCTCGGGGACTCGAAAGGGATGCACGATGTTCATTGACATTCATGCGCACGCCTACCGGCGGTCACCGCCGTGGCCCGTAAAGTTCTGCACACCCGAGCAGGTGCTCGAACGTTACGATGCGGCCGGGATCGAGAAAGGCGTGCTGCTGCCGATTGTCAGCCCCGAGATTTACCTTCCCCAGGCCAACGAAGACATCCTCGAAATGGCTGAACGGTATCCGGACCGTTTTATACCGTTCTGCAATATCGATCCAAGGGCCTTGACCAACTCGACGGATGCGCCCCTCGACCGGCTGCTGCGCTACTACCGCGACCAGGGGTGCAAAGGCCTCGGGGAGGTCATGTTGAACATGCCGATCATGAATCCTTTTGTTCAGAACCTTTTCAAGCACGCAGAGGCCGTGGGACTCCCCGTGATTTTCGATGGGTCCGACCAAGTCGGCGGGGACTTCGGGTTGTATGACGATCCGGGGTTGCCGCAACTCGAACATTCGCTGCAGCGCTTCCCGGACCTGATCTTACTTGGGCACGGCCCCGTGTTTTGGAGTGAGATCGGCCGGCTCGATACGCCTGCTGAGCGTGGCTATGTCTTTCGGCCGGGCGGCGGACAGGTTGGGCGGCGGCCCGTCGGGGCCATCGCGGAGGAGGGCGTCGTGCCCAAACTCTTCCGTCGCTACCCGAACTTGTACGGCGACCTGTCCGACTACAACGGTTGGCACGCTTTGGCGCGTGATCCGGAGTACGGTCCCAATTTCCTGACCGAGTTCCAGGACCGACTGCTCTTCGGTACCGACATCTGCGGTTTCGGGACGGCCTTTCCTTTGGTCGACCTCTTGGTTGAATGGCGGGACGCGGAGAAGATTGCGCCGCAGGTCTTCAACAAGGTCGCCCGTGAGAATGCCGTGAAACTCTTGGGGCTTTCGTGAACACGGCGGCCCTGCATTCTCCCGCGGTTCGGGATTTGCGAGACCATTTGGGGCGCCCTTTGACCGAGTGACAAGCAACGCAAAACTTCTGTGCAGGACAAGGGCGCTCAATGGTTCTTTACTGTCAATGCTCTCTGCCGGTTGTCACCGTTGCGGCGTTCGCGACCTTGTCTGTCTGCGGCGAGACACCGTACCGCGGCAATGATCCCACAGACTTGGCGACCTGGAAACGTTTTCGTGCTCAGGTTCGCCACCCTTGTGCCGCGGTGAAGTCCTCCGACCTTGAGCGGGCCAGGGATAACATCGCCCGTCATGCTTGGGCCGCGGACTACATGCGTCGTCTTCGGAAAGACGCCGACAGCATCTGCCGGGAAGTCGCACCGGACTGGTTGCGGACGATGATCGAAGTCACCACGCCCGGTTGCGTGGGACCGTGTCCGGCTTGTCGGGCCAAGGGCCTTCCCTGGCATCCGAACGGCCAGTGGACGTGGTCGCCCGGGCATCCGAACCAACTGAAATGTCGGGTTTGCGGCACTGTTTTTCCAAACGACCGGTTCCCCGAGTCAATTACCGTCCGCAGCAAGTGGGATCCCCGACAGGTCTTCGGATACGTGGGCGGGGACACGTTTCGGTGTTTTGGCTACAAACGCGCTCGCCCGAGCCTCACCGGCATCGTCCGCGCCCGCAAAGTGGGCTACGCCACCGGGCGGCTTGCGACGCTGGCCGCCGCCTACGCTCTCACCGGCGAGCCGCGCTACGCCCGTACGGCGCGTGCCATTCTCTTGCGTTTCGCCGAGACCTTGCCGCATTGGCTGGTGCGCGCCGGATACGGGTACGGGGAATACGCGGACTGCGATCCTCACGTGGCGGCGCGTCGGATCGCCGACCTGCCTGCCGACGAGATCGTGGCGCCGCCGAACACGCCCGACCGGAAGCTTTATGCCGGCTATTGGGCCGCCAGCCGTGTGGGGACTTCCGGCATGGACGGCTGGTGGGTGGCGCGAGTCGCCGAATCCTACGACCTGACCTGCGACGCCCGCGACCCGCAGGGCGCCCCGGTGTTCTCTTCCGTAGACCGCGAAACCATCGAACGCGACGTCCTGCTCGAAAGTGCGTACTTGGCCACTTGCGATCCGGACATCAACAACAAATCCGTGGGCAATCGCACGGGGGCCGCCCTGGTCGGCCTGTGCGTGGGGCAGCCCGACTTGGTCCGATTCGGCCTCAATGGGTTCTTGCGAACCGTCAACGACTGGTTTCTGCCTGACGGGGGAACGTCCGAATCCGCCGCCTACGCGTTGATGACCATGTCCGGCATTCGTCCGTTTCCGCTGGCATTTCGCGACTACAGCGAACCCCGCGGCTATGTGGGGCCGGATGGGCGTCGGATCGAGCACTTCGACGCGGTCCGAGACACGCTGTACGGAGACGCTTGGCAAGCGCTGCTGTGGACGCTCCAGGGCGACCTGCGCCACCCGCCCGCAGCCGACAGCTACCGGACCACCCGCATCGGCGCCTCTTTCGCCGAACTCCTGGGCCTGCTCTTCCCCGAGCCGGAGATGCAGGCGTTTCTCCGCGAAACTGCAGGCGATACGCCGGCGGGCGGCGGCTGTCGTTCCGCACTGTTTTACCGAAATCCGGATCCGGCCGCGGGAAATTCCCCGTCGCCCTTCGCATTGCCGGATATCGTGTTCCCCTACCTTTCTCAGGGCTTCCTTCGGGCCGGGCGGCACGGACGCAAGGCTCTGATGCTGCTGAATGCGAGTTGGTGGGGAAACCACCATCACCTCGACAGTCTCAATCTGTACCTTTGGGGTCGCGGTCGTGAACTGCTCTCCGACCTGGGTTACCTCTGGGACCATCCCGACCATTACCAGACCCGGCGTACTCGGGCGCACAACCTGGTTATGGTCGACGGCCATGACCAGCGTGGGCCCGGGCGGCGCGGGCGCTTTCATTTGTTTGCCGCGACCCCGGTGGCCAAAGTCATGGAGGCATCGTCGGAGGCCTACCCCGAGGCGAGCCTCTATCGCCGAACCTGCTTTTTCCTCGATCTCGGCGGCGACGCCCGCGCGGCCGTGGATGTGTTCCGGGTGAAAGGAGGGGACGTCCGCGATTACGTTTTCCACGGTCCGAGCACGGCCGTGTCCTTCGACCAACTCGAGTTGCGTCGGGCGACCCCGCAGGGCGACCCCGTGCACTTTGCCCTTCGCCTGCACCTGGACGCATTGGGAAGTATCGACGTGACGGATGTCGACCTTCGCGAACTCCGCAACGGCAAGTCCGTCGGGCCGAACCTGCTCGACCCGGCGCGAGCGGGTCCGAAAGCGCCTCCCTGGGGCCGGTACATCGGCGACGGCGCCGCCGCGTTGACCGTGGTTCCCGCTTCCGATGGCGGCGGCCCCGTACTGCGGTTTCGGGCGACCGGCAGGGGGAAGGTCCACCCGGTCGTCAATGTCGGTCTCATGCTCGGGCATTCCAACGGCTACACGGGCATCGAAGCGCCGGTCGGTCGCCCAGGTGCCGTGTACCGGCTCCGCTGTCGCATCCGCGGGGATGCACCCCGGGTGCGGATCCAGGTCGTATCCTGGCCGAACGCGGCACAGTCGTCATCCGATCGGCAGTGGGCGGATAGCCGCCTCGAAGGCGGCGGATCGACTCTCGTTCCATCAACGAATTGGCGGACCCTGTCCGCGGACGTGACGTTACCGTCCGGCGCATGGGACGGCATCGCCAACCTACGGTGTGCCGGCGGCGCTGCCCCATGGCGCGCCGTATGGGCACTCGGCAAGACTCGACGATTCAGCGCCTGGTTTCCCGGGGCGCCGGGCGAGACCGTGTTTGTCGGCGATGGCTGGGGGCAGCGGGACTACCGCAATACGGATCGCGGCGCCGTCTTGCCGTATTTTTTTCGCCGTCGCGAGGGGCGTGGTCGGTTGGATGTGTTTACTGCGGCATTTGTAGACGAACCGTCGACCGGTGCGCCGATCGTCCGTGGTATCGAGCGCCTCCCGGTGAGCGGCGCGAGGCGGGGGCGGTGGCTTTGGCGGTGGTTACGTCCGTCGAGCGTGTCATTGTACTCACGCGTCTCGAAACCGAAGAGCCGGTGAGCTTGACCGTACGCTCGGGCGGGTTGCGGATCAGTACCGACGCCCGTGCGGCCGTGGTCCGCATCGGAGGCGGCGTCCCGACCCGCGCGTGCATGATTGGCGGTACCCGCCTCGAAGCGGGCAAGTTGCGCCTGACCGCTTCGGTCGCGGAGTTCGCCGGCACGGTAAAAGGGGTCGGTGGCGAGCGAGGTGCGTCCTGGTTTACTGTGCCTGCCGGCGCTTTGCCGGAGCAGTCACGTGAAGAACTGGTCGGCAGTACGCTGTTCGTGCAGACCGGGGACGGCGCTTGGCGCGCTTGGCCGGTGCGGCGGATCGAGCCGGCGCCCGACGGCTTGCGCCTTTATTCGAAGTGGCGGCAAGTCGGCTTCGAGGCTCGGCTCGCGGACCGTTGGCGTCTGCCCGTGACCGTCGTTGGGTCCGCTGTCGGGCGGGCAACGAAATGACGTCGGCGAGAGAAGCCGACAGACGTATTGCCGCGAGCCTAGCAGGAATTAATGCATGAGCCATCTGTTGCGATGACGCATTTCACACGCTTTCGGAACATTGCCGCAGCCCGCCGACCGAGGCGATGTTTCAACACAGTCTCGTCCGGCGTTCGACGCAATGACTGGCTCCGTGCAAACTGCGCCCTCTCGCGACGAAGTTCGTGAATTGATCGGGTTAGACCCGGCGCGAATGCCCGGCGTCGGAATCGGTATGGGCACTGCGGCTGTCGGAGACAGGCAGCGGAGTGCGTTGCGTGTACGATCCCGTGGGACTGGAGGCACGCCGTACTCGACCTTACGTCATAACGAAGGCCCCCTGGCTTCAGGTTTCCGGTGTGTTGTACAGACAGAATCGACTCATAGGTCAAGGAGACCCATGTCTGCAGGACCGACATTCTACCTGCTGCCGCCCCAAACAGCGCCTGCACTGGCGTGGGGCGCCGCCGCTGTCGGAGTGCTCGCCTGGGTGGGGGTTCACCGGCTGAGTGCCCGGCTTTGCCGGAGCGTGCCCAGGACAGTGATGGGACTGTTCCGGCTGGGGGTAGCCTGGGCGGTTGCCCTGCTTGGGTTCCAGGCCCTCGCAGCTCTTCTGGTTTTCGGTGGGCGACTGGCGCCCTGGGCGGCGGCCCTCATCGCCGCGGTCGGGGTCGAAGCAGTGCTCGGCCTGTACGGCCTGGAACGACGGACCGCCCGGCTGCGGCGGCCCGGGTGGTTGTGCGGATTGCGCGTCGCATTGGTTCTTCTGGCGGTGTTGCTCCTGACCCGTCCGGTTTTTCGAACGGTCCGCCGGTGGCGGTCCACTCGACAAGTGGTGCTGCTTCTCGACGATTCCGCATCCATGTACACTCCGGATGATCGTCTGCCTTTATCGCGGCGTCTTCGCCTTGCGAGGCAGTTTATTCCGGGGTTTCCCAGTGGACCTCAGTCGGTCGCTGAGGTCGGCGCAGTGCTGCGGGAATGGGGAAGGAGACTGCGGGAAACGGCAGATCTGCTGCGGCCGGCCGACGGCAAGACGGCAGCTGTACCCTCCGCACAGGTCGAGTCGGTTCGTTCCGCGGTACGGGAGTGCCTGAAACGGCTCAGACCTGCGGTGTCGGCCCTGAGGAAGACCGGCGCCCGTGGCGGATCTCTCCCGTCCGAGACGACTCGGCCATTAGTTGATGCGGCAAGAGCGGTCGAGACCGAGGCGATTACGCCGTTGACCGGTCTGAGCAGTGGCTCGTCGCCGGACGTTCCGGCCGTACTCCGCCATGCCGCCGAAGCCCTCGACTCCGCGGCCCGTAGGGCCTCGGGCCTCGCAGGCGACGTGGACCGTGCGTTCTACGCGCAATTGGGAGTTGCCATGCGGGAGCGGGTGGACGCTTTTTCCCGGATGCAGCGGATCGAGTTGGCTCGACTCATTCTCATCGGCGCCGCAAGCGGACAGAGCGGTCCAGAGGGGCGGGGCGGGGCGCTGCTCGCCCGACTTCGGCGTGACTACCGGGTGAAACTCATTCGCTTTGCAGCGCGCCCCGTGTCGGTTGAACTGGGAACATTCGCAGTCGGGAGCGCTGGCTCGGGGGAGAAAGACAAGAAGGCTGGGGGCGCGAATACCCTCGGCGCCGATGCGCCGGGGCGCCTGCGTACGGACATGGCCGCGGCCTTGGATGCGGTACTTCGGGACACTCCCTCGGACCAATTGGCCGGCATCGTGATCCTCAGCGACGGCCGGCACAACGCACCCGGAGCGGTCGATCCCGTGGCCCACCAGCTCGGGGTCCTCCATATCCCCGTGTCGTCCATTGTGTTCGGTTCGGTGCACCGGCCGCCCACCGATGCTGCGATCGTGTCGGTAAGGGCGCCCGAGACGGTTTACACGGGGGATTCCCCGGCGATCGAGGTGGAGATCCAGTGCAATGGTCTGGCCGGGAAGAAATTGGGCTTGGCGCTCTTCGACGGCGACGAGCGTCTGGAACGCGTCGAAGTGGCGGTTGACAGCGAGGACTTTCGGAAGCGGCTTCTGCTGCAGGCGAAATGCACCCAACCGGGCCTGCGCCGGTTCCGTCTTGAATTGGGTGTCCCGGCCGGAGACGTCTGCCCGGCCAACAACGAGTACGCTGTGGGGATCAGGGCCCGGGATGATCACATCGGCGTGCTTCTGATGGACAACCGTCCCCGCTGGGAATTCCGCTATCTGAAGAACCTGTTCGCCGGCCGAGACAGGACCGTGCGGACTCAGACTGTACTGCTGCATCCGGATCGGATAGCCGGATTCGAGGCGCCCCGCCCGCCCGTCCCCGCCGCGTTGTCCCGGGCACCCGCACACATCGAGGCGGACCTTCCGCCTGCCAGCCCGGAAGAATGGCTAAAGTTCGACGTGATCATCCTCGGCGACCTGCCGGCGCAGCGCCTCTCGCCCGCGGACCAGGCCGTGCTGCGCCGGTTTGTCGAGAAACGGGCGGGCACTCTCGTGGTCATTGCCGGTCCCGACCACATGCCGCACGAATACCGTGATGTACCGCTGGCCGAAATGTTGCCGGCAACATGCTCGACGCCCGGCGTTGTTGCGGGGGCTGGCGCGGCCGCCGTGTCGTCGCCGGAGCGCCAGTGGCGAATTCGGCTTACCCCCGCAGGGATCGATCACGTCCTGATGCGGCTGGCGCCGGATCGCGCTGCGAACATCGAGACTTGGAAGAATGTCCCCGAGTTCCGTTGGCGTCATCCGGGGTGTACGGCCAAACCCCAGGCTGTGGTCCTGGCCTGGGCCCTCCCACCCGATCATCCCCGCTTTCTCGACAAAACGGAGGGAGGGCTCCCGCCGGCCGGCTCTTCGCAGAGCCAAGTCGCCATGAAGCAGCAGTTTATTCGAGACCATGCAGTCATCCTTTTCCAAAGGTTTGGACTCGGGCGGGTGGTTCTGCTGACATTCGACGAAACTTGGCGCCTGCGTTTTCGGAAAGGCGACGCGTTGCATCATCGATTCTGGGGACAGCTTCTTCGTTGGGCCGCGGCGGACAAGCTGCCGGCCGGCGGCAATGGGAGTTGGCTCGGCGTGGACCGTGGGCGTTATACCCCCGACATGCCCGTGCGTGTGCGCGCCAAGCTGCTCCGTTCGGACTATACTCCGGTCACCGATGCAACTCCGCAAGTGAAGCTGTTCACGGGCAAGCGGTTCCTCGGCCGCTATCCGCTGGCGTTTGTCCCTGATTCGGCCGGACTTTACGAAACCCGCTTGGACGGCCTTCCCGCCGCGGTTTACCGTGCGGAACTCGAGGTGCCCGAAACAGCGCCGTCCACGGCGGTCCGGATCGAGTTCGAGGTCGCCCCGGCCGTCAGCTCCGAGAAAGCGGAACTGGCACCGAACCGCGAACTCCTCGACCGGCTCGCATCCTTGACTGGCGGTCGGGTCGTATTGCCGGAAGAGAGCCTCAGCGTTCTGGAGGCGCTTGCCCCGGCCAAGGCAACGCTGGAGGAAAAGCGGGACTGGTCGCTTTGGGATTCGTGGCCGTTTCTGCTGCTGTTTCTGTTGCTCGTCAGTGCCGAGTGGGTCCTGCGCAAAAGGGCGGGACTGCCCTGAGCATCGCGTCTCAGTGCGTCCCGACACAATCCCGGCGGTATTGCAGGGCAGGCGAGTTCCTCCGTGCCCCAAGTTCTGTCGGGACGTTCCGGACACGGTTCGGATCCGGCCCCGACCGGAGCAAGCGGCGTCATTCCGGGCGCGGAACACCAGCTTGTGGCTGTAGTCATGTCGTGCCGAAAAGGAAATGCCATGAGAACCGACAGGCGTCCCAACGTTCTCGTCTTCATTCCGCATGATTTGGGCGATTACCTGCACTGTTACGGTCACCCGACCGTGCGGAGTCCGCACCTCGACGAACTCGCGTCAGAGGGAGTGCGGTTCACGAGCTACTTCACTTCCGCACCCGAATGCACGTCGAGTCGCGGCTGCATGATGACGGGTCGACACAGTCATCAGCATGGACTGATGGGGCTGTGCTGGTTCGGGTGGGACATCTTTCCACGCGTTCCGCATCTCGCAGCGCGTCTCAGGGACGCCGGCTATCAAACACATCTGTTCGGTATGCAGCACGAGACCGACGGGCCGCCCGATCGACTTGGCTACCTCCACAACCACCCGTCGCCCGGCTGTCACGCGGCCAATGTCTGCCGCGACCTTGTCGAGTTTCTGCGGAGCACGGACGCCCGTTCCGGCTCGCCATGGTTCGCGTGCGCGGGCTTCAAGCAGGTGCACCGGCCCTGGGACAACACGTCCGCGTTCGCGCCGGACGCAGTGAACGTGCCGCCGTACCTGCCGGACAACCCGACCATCCGCGACGATCTGACGCATTTCCACCAGGACATCCTCGAGATGGACACGGCCATCGGCGAGGTCTTGTCCGAACTTCGCAGGTCCGACGTGGGCGAACGCACCATGGTCGTTTTCACTACGGACCACGGCGCCGCCTTTCCTCACGCCAAGGCCACGTTCTACGATCCCGGCATCCACATTCCGCTGATCGTACATTGGCCGGGACACATGGAAGGAGGAAGGGAGTTCAATGAACTTCTGAGCAATGTCGATTTCACTCCGACGATCCTCGACTGCTGCGGACTGGACGTTCCGGGCGACATCCCCGGTCGCAGTTTTCTGCCGCTGATCCGGGGCGAGCCCTACCATGATCGGGAGGCGGTCTACGGAGCGCTGTTCTATGACGTTTCGTACGACCCCATGCACTATGTGCGAACCGGGACGCACAAGTACATCCGTTCTTTTGCGGTCACGCCGGAGGATGCCGAGGGCGCCGATGAGCGGGTCCTTGCGACATTCGTTGCCGGGAGGTGGATTCGGGTCGACGACGCGGACGTGATGTCGAGTCCGGCCTGGCAGTCCATGGACGTCGACTGCAGCCGGCCGCTACGCGAGGAACTCTATGACTTGGCGCGGGATCCGTGGGAGCAGCGCAATCTCGTGGAGAGTCCGGAGGCGCAATCCGTGCTTCACGGATTGCGGTACCGTTTGCGACGCATGATGGAGGACACGCAGTCGCCGCTGCTGGACGGGCACGTCGCGCCGCCGCGGAAGCAGGTCGAGCAGGGCCGGCACTGCCGCGAGCGCTTGGGGATCGGCTGACCGCAGGGAGAACACGACCATGTTGCAGGCAGGCACGGCCACCGTAGACATCACTCCGCCGCCGGGATCGCTCATGGCGTGTTTCCCGCACGGTCCAAGGCGCGAACCGCGCCGGGCTCGCGGCGCCCATGATCCTCTTCTGGCCAGAGTTCTCTTGCTGCGCCACGGCGAAAGTGCCGTCGCTCTCGTGGCGTGCGATCTTTGCGGGATCCGGAGGGTCGATGTGGGACGCATCAGGGCCCGCGTCGCGGGAGATGTGCCGTCGCTCGCCGGCGAGCGTATCGTCGTTGCCTGTTCGCACAGCCATTCGTCCGTCGAGGATCTCTACCTCTTCGGCAATTCGCCCGAGGATCCATTTATCCTGGAAATGAATACGAGGATCGCGAAGGCGGTCGTGGAGGCTTGGTCGAACCTGGAACCCGTCGAGGTCGCTTTCGGGTCGAGGCCGGTCGAGCTGAATCACAACCGCCGTGTTCTCGACGCGAACGGCCGAGCGAGAGAAGCCTGGGAGTATGCCGACGGCGTTACGACGGGCATTGTGGACCCGGAACTCGCAGTGCTGAAAATCGTTACCACGACGTCGCGGGTCAAGGCCATTGTGTACAGGTACACGGCCCACTCACTTACGGTGGGCCCCGGCAACCTGCTGTATACGGCCGACTATCCCGGTCGAGCCCGAGGCGAAGTCGAAGCCGTGTTTCCAGGCTGCGCAGCCCTGTTTCTGAACGGCGCCGCGGGAAACGTCCATCCTCGAGAATGCATGAGGCGCGATTTCACGGCCACCGAAGCAATCGGCCGTGCCCTGGGACAGGCCGTTGTGGATGTCGCCCGCGACGCCTCGGTGTTGTCGCCCGCGCCCGGACTCCGCTTCCGCAGTGAAACTCTGACGTTCGAGAACCGCGTTGACTCGACTCGGAAGGTCGACGTCGAACTCTCGTGTCTTGCCCTCGGACCGGTGCTGCTGGGGTTCGTGCCCGGCGAGGTCTTTGTCGAGTTCCAACTGCAGTTCAGACGCGCCGTTGCGCCGGCATGCGGCATTTTTGTCGGCTACGCCAACGGTTGGCCCGGTTATGTTCCGACGCTTGCGGCGTACGCCGAAGGCGGATACGGCGTCGACCTCTGCAGCACCGACCCGGCCGAATACAGCCGTACGGCCCTGCCGCCGGGCGCGGGTGAACTCCTTCTCGAAAAGCTGGTTGCAATGGCCCGGCACATGATCGACACATGACTGTCCAAACCCGTCGCGCAGGGTGTCTGCCGACAGGAGAGGCTTCCGGGATCGAAGCCCCGGAGCGCGGCATTTGCGTCGAATGCGGCGTGCCGTCTTTTGCACGTTTGTCGCGATGGGCGAAGGACGGGACTCACCGTGGCTGAAGACGGTCCGAAAGCAGCGGTCGGGGCAGGGCCGGCAGCGGGGCGAATCCCGCCGCGGTCGCGTGAGGGGCGCGGCGCCCTTTCCGTCGTCAATCGCAGTGGAAGACTTCGTCCATGGCGGCCCACCACTCGTTTTCGGCTCGGTCTTCGAGAGGGAGTTGACACGGTTTGCAGCGAGCCCACCAGTCGCGGGTGACCGGATCGGCCGCCATTCGGGCCATATCCGCTTCGTAATCGTCACCCGTGTACTCGAAATAGCTGAACAAATAGTGTGATCCGTCGGGCATACGGCGCAGGAAAATCGAGTAGTTCTCGATGTTGCAGGCCTTGATCATTGCCAGCACCTCGGGCCAGACCGCGGCATGCAATCGTTTGTACTCGTCGAGCTTTTCCTCCCGGACGCCGATAACCAGTCCGTACCGTTTTCTCATGCTCGCGCCTTCCATACTGAATAGACCTTCGCCACGCAGATCCCCCAGTCGGGCCCCCGTGGTGAGTGTATACTATAATGAGGCTCGTTAATCCGGCGAACCGAAACGTCCTTATTATGGGGGAGAATTCCTATGCCGGGTTCAAAACATTTGTCGTCGGTTTGGTTCACTACGGTGGCTATTGGTTTGTGGTTGGGCCTCTTGGCGATGGTCGTAGGCGGGGAAGTTTCCGGGAAAGGGGACGGTCAGCCTGTCATCAGCGATGTTTTGCTGAGGCTATCTCAACCTGCGGTTTTGGCCCCAATCACCCGATCTTTACGAACCTATTCTGTTCGACGTATGAGTTTGGGGGCGGCCGAAAGGCTGTGGGAGGCCGCCAAAGCACAGGACTGCGCACCGACTACTCGACTGGCCTGCCTTTCGGTGTTAACCGCAGCCACACGAGGAGAAGCCCGGAACCCTGCCCAGTTCCTCCAACTGAAAAAACGCATTCTGAAGGCGGCACGGGAAAGTCAGTCGCTGCGGTGGGCGCCAGAGAACATCCCGTGGGTCGCTGACTGCATATCGGGCATCTGCGCAGACCTCGGTGAGCCGGAGTTGGCCGTGCGATCAATCTTGGATGTATCCCGGGGACCTGGACCTGTACCGGCAAGGGCGCGACTTCTATTGGCCGCCGCCAAGCTGCGGTACCCCACGGCGCCATCGAAAGCGCTAACGTTGTTGACGCAAGCTTCTCGGGTGGAGGGGGTGGGCAAAAAACTCAAGGCGGATATCGCCCTCTGGGAGGGCTACGCGAGCCAACGGGCATCCGACCCCGATGCCGCGATCCGCTATTTGGCCAAGGCACGGAACTTGGCGCCCTCACAGTATTTGGCTGACGTGGCTGACGCCGATATTGCTTACATGAAGGCGCGAAAGGGTGATGTAAAGGGTGCCTTGAAGGGCATTCAAGCACTGCTTCCCCGCTACCCAGCGGACACTCCTCTAGGCGCCACCGTGCGCCAACGGGCCGGGCGTTACTTGGATAGGCTCGGGCGTACCGAGGAAGCCATCAAAATGTACGATACAGTGCGCAAACAATGCCGAATTGGGGAGCCGCAGGCAAAGGCAGCTTACCTCGGGGCATTGCGCGGTCTCCTCGAGTGCTACGAAAAGCAGGGCGATGTACAGCGAGCCTTAACTGTGGCCGCCACACTCCGAAAGCAGGGCCAACTCAATTGGTCCGATGATGAGATCAGGGCCAAGACAATCGCCCTGTCAAAAGCCGCGCTCCGGGGTCCCACGGCAGCCCCGGTGGTTCAAAGCGCTCAGCCGGCCAAAACCCAACAAGTACCAGAGGGTGGGCGTGACTGGCTTCTCGTGCTTCGCATGATTCAAAGCATGCCTGGAGCAAAGTTGTCTTTGCCATCGGTTCCTACGCCCTTGACCCCCGACCTCTTGAACAAGGCATTTCACAGGATTGGGTTATTGCCTGGCGACTTATCAGACGCCCAATTCCTTAGGGAACTGAGTAAGTCTTTTCCCGGCCGCAAGTATTCAATCTTGTGGTCTATCCGGTTCCCGTTATTCCTGGATCATCCTTTGCGGGTAGCTCAGACCAATGAATTCGCCCACTGGGAGGGGATTTTCACGCTCAGTTTCGCCGAGGGCAAGACCTCATTGAGGTGCAGAACTCGGGCCGTGAATGCCACAGGAGGGCGGGACGCATCGGATACTACGTTCACATTGTACACCAGTCGCGTCGACAACAGTGTGCTTTGGGGCGTACCCCCGGGAATGCCGGGAACGGATGGCAATGCGCCCCAGGTTTTCGTGCTGGCTACAACTGTGCCACCAAAGTCCCGGCAAACCGGACCTAAGGAACCAAATCAGGAGAAGAAATGATGAAAACGCGACCCAATAATGCCGGTATGATTGCTCTCGTGGCGATAGCCGCTCTTTCCTTTTGTCTCAACCCAGCGGCAACCGCACAAAGCGTAACCGGTTCGGGATCCGCAGGCCCCCGCCCCGCCCCGACCTGTCCGCCATAGTCCCGCAGGCGCGGGACGAAAGTGGAAGGGCGCCGCCGCGGGCGAACGCGACGTTCAGCGGCGTCGAGTGGTGATCGGGCGGGGGGGATTCCCCCAGCGCTCGAACTGGCTGTTCCCGGCGGTGCGCCGGAGCCAGCTTTCCCGCCGTCCGTCCTCCCAGTGAAGCGTGACCATGATGGCCAGAGGGATGTCCTGTCGGGCGGCGTCCGGATCCCATTCCGACACCCACACAATGCCGTTGTCGGACTCCCAATCAGCGTATTGGAAGTCGATGCCGGCGACTTTTTCGGCCAGGATACTCTCTTGCACATCCCCATTGGATTCTTCCCAGGCCAGCCGCGGCCTGTCGGTGTAACAGGCCAGGAGGCCACCGTCTTGTACTTTGAGGGTGACGAACCGGAGTGCTCCCTCGTCGGGGGCGTTGGGCGTGTGCCAATATGTGAGACGCACCGACTCCGGTTCCCCGCGAAACATGAGGACGGGGTTGCCGTCGTCGTCACGCCAGTGGAAGGGAATGGTGTTCGAGAAGATGTTGTCCAGGGTCCGGTCCAGTTCCATGACCTCTTCGAACCGGCGTTCTTCGGCCCTGATTCGGGACCAGGATTGAGTGATCCCGTTTCCGGCGGCGAACAGCAGGCCGAGCAAGAGCACGAGAATGGCCGAAGCAACCAGAAGTTCGATCAGGGTGAAGTATCGGTGCAAGGGCCTTCCATGGAGTGTCGTCTGTCCTGTGCGGCGAGTCGCTGCAGCGTGCCGGGGCCGGGATGCGGTCGGCCGCCACGGTTGTCGTTCGGCAGGTTGCCGTTGTGCTGCGTCAGGGAAGCGCATCGGCTCGAATCACTTTCTCGACAACTTGTTGTTGTACGCTTGCGCTGCCGCGCCAGACCAGCGTTATACGGTATCGGGCCAGAGTCCAGCCCTGATACTCTTCCGAGGAGACGAATTCGGGCAACTCGTCGAGCGGGACCGGCTCGACTGTGCATGACGCGCTGAACCCTTCAGGGAGCAGGTCCGTCGGCAGCGCGGCATCGGGGCCGGCCAAGAGGTAGAATTCGACGACTTGGTCCAGGTTGTGTTGGCGTGCCCAACGGCGTTCCGCGCGCAGGAGTCGGGCCCGTGCGGCGCCGACGATCTGCAATGCCAGGGCGAGAGCGATTCCGAGGATCGCAATGGCGATTAGTATTTCGAGGAAGGTAAAGCGGCTTTTTCCGAGGGGGGGCGGCGTCTGGGCGCAGCGGAGTCGGGATGGGGGGGGCGCGATCATGCGGAGCGGCGCGCCGGCGGCATCGGGCACCGCACCCGATCTTGCGGCGTGTCGAGACAAAAGCGGCAATGTGGAGTCGGATGCGACCATGTTCAGACCCGTTTCCGAGGCCGTGCCGGCCAACTGGCCCGGGGGCAGTCGGGTCACAACATGCCGGGCCCGCTTCGGGAAATCAAGTCGCGTCGCGGACTTGGTGTTCGGACTATCGACTGCCGGCGACAGTCTGCGGTCGGAGTCCCCGGGGGTGCGGACCGAAATGGGCGAGAAAAGCAAACGCCGGGCCCGGCCCGGCGTTTGCTTGACAGTGCGTCTCGGAATGAGACCCTTCCGACAGGACTGCGAAGTTGCTTACATGCCGGACCACTTCGAGACAATGAGAAAAACTGGTGCTCGAGGCGGGATTCGAACCCGCACCGGTGTTACCCGACTAGGCCCTCAACCTAGCGCGTCTGCCAGTTCCGCCACCCGAGCAGATTGGGGAGCATGGCCAAAACCATAGCTGACCGAGGGGGGAAGTCAAGACTCCCCCGTGCAAAAAGTCCGGACATGTCGGCCGGGGAGCACGGGGCAGCGGGGCTCGATTCGTTCGAGCACCCTGATGCGGCCTTGCACGAGATCCATCATGTAGACACGTCGTCCGCCGGGTGTAGAGGCAACGGCGATGTTGCTGTACGCCGCGGCCTGCGCGCCGGCCCGGTTGAATCGAGTTGTACCGACCGAGTCCACGGTCCCGAGGAATCTACCGTCCGGCATATAGCGTTTGATCCTTCCCCGTCTCGATTCGGCCGTGTAAAGCGAGACGTCGCTCCCGAAACAGAGATTCGTCGGGTTGCAGCAACTGCCGAACCGCAACGGCAAAGAGTCACCGGCAAGGGGGCCGTGTCGGCGTGCTTGCCGTATGGCGCCGCTGGATCTGTCGGAGAAGTCGGGTATATTTAGCCGGTTCGTGCGCTTGTCGCGATTCCGATCTACAAAAGTGCGGCAAGGGCGAACGAGACGGCCGGGCTCGCGCCGGGTCGTTCTCGGTTTGGGCTGATTCGATAGGGTCGTCTCGTGCGAGGGCGCGATCTCAATGCACCTGGATCCACGGCTTGGCGGCGCGATTCACAAAAGGGTGAGACAATGGCGGAATTGATCGAACTCGCGGACGGGCTGTTCGTCCGGCAGGCCGTGGACAACATGGGATGGGCCGACATGGGTGGGTGGGCCCTGGTGATCGACGCGCTCGAGCAAGCGGATTTGGCTTCCGAGGTCCGGATTGCCATGGGGCGGACCGTGGGGGTGCAATCGGTCCGTTTCGTGCTCAACACGCACACCCACGGTGATCACGTGGCCCTGAATCCGTGGTTTGCGCGCGAGTTCGGGGCCCAGGTCATCAATGCTCGAACGGCGTCCATTCCGGCAAAGGGGCGTTCCTTCCGCGGGGATCGCCGGGAGTGTTGGGTCCACGCGCAGCCGTGTCACACAGCACAGGATTGCGTGATTTGGTTCCCCGGCGATCGAATACTCTTCGCGGGCGACCTTTTTGGTTGGGGCTTGATTCCCTGGGAGGGGAATCTGCGTCCGGACAAGCAGGCCCAAGTCGTTGAGACCTATCGCCGTCTGATCGGGTTTGGGGCGAAGCACGTGGTGCCCGGTCACGGTCCGCTCTGCACAACGGACCACCTGCAAAGATGGCTGGCGTACTTCGACGAATTGCGGGAACGGGTTCGGGACGGTATTGAGCGGGGGCTGAGCGATGACGAGATTGCGCGAGCGGTTGTCCCGCCGCCCGACATGACGGATTGGTGGCGCTTCCTCCAATGGAAGCACGCGGACAGTCTCAAGAAAGTGCTCAAAGCCGGACGTTCCGGATGGTTGTGAACTGCGGTTTGGAGAGAGCCGTGGCAAATACGATTCCCGAACTGATGGCCCCGGCCGGGACACTTGATGCCGGCCTGACCGCATTCGATGCCGGAGCGGACGCCGTTTACGTCGGTCTGCCGCGCTTCAACGCACGGGAACGCGGCAAGAACTGCACGCTGGAAGAAGTGGGCAAACTGATCACTTACGCCCGCCGAATCGGGCGCCGGGTGTATGTGACGCTCAACACCCTTGTCAAAGAAACCGAAATCGACGACGTGGCCGTACTTGTGGCGCAACTGGCGCCTTTGCGGCCGCACGCGGTCATCGTTCAGGATCTCGGGATCCTGCGGCTGGTACGCCGCCACTTTCCTCAGCTGCCGATCCATGTTTCGACGCAAGCCGGCACTCACAACAGCGCGGGTGTGGCGCTGTTCGAGCGACTCGGTGCGGAGCGGGTCATATTGGAGCGGCAAGTCACTGTGAGCGAGTTGGCCCGTATTCTTGAGCGGACCGAAGTGGGGATCGAGGTATTCGTGCACGGCGCCCTATGCTGTTCCCGGTCGGGTGTGTGCCTGTTTTCGTCGTGGCTGGGCGGCTGGAGCGGCAACCGGGGAAAATGCAAACAGCCGTGTCGGCGACGATATTATTCGGAGGGGGGCAACGGGTTCTTCTTCTCGGCTCGGGATCTCTACAGTCTGGACGTGCTGCCCCGGTACATCGAGCTGGGCGTGACCTCGCTGAAGATCGAGGGGCGCCTGCGGGGTGCGGATTATGTGCGGAGCGTGGTGTCGGCCTATCGAATGGTCTTGGACGCTTCGGCTGAGGATCGGGCCGACGTGCTCAGCAAAGCCCGGGCCGTTTTGTCCGAGGCGCACGGGCGACGGTGGTCGTCCGGGTTTCGGACGTCGGCGGATTTTTCGAACGTGGTCGAGCACCGGCGCATGGGGGTGGCCGGGCTGCTGTGCGGGAGCACGGTGCGGACTTCGCAGCACGGAGTGACCGTGCTGGTGACGCGGCCTCTGTCCGTGGGCGACCGAGTTCGGTTCCAGCCTTTGACCGGGGAAGAGGGGCCCTCTTTCACTTTGACCCAGTTGAAAGTGAACGGTCGAGCGGTGCAACGGGCCTTGCCGGGCAGCGAGTGCCGGGTGCCGGTCGCCGCCGCCGTGCCGTGCCCGGCCAGGGTGTATCGGCTAGGCCGGCGCACGTCGGACATGGGCCGACGGACCGCCGCTTTGCCGGTTTGTCGCCGCGTCGTGGATCTCCATGTAGTGCTTGCGGTCAAGCGGATTGCCGTCCGGGTCGACAATCTGCCGATACCGGTATGGGAGACGTCAGTCGAGACCCGTCCGGCGCGCAAGCGTGCTGTAAGTGCGGCCGATATAGAGTCTGAATTTCGGCGTTCCGGCGGTACTGATATCATGGCGGCCGGTGTGTCGGCTTCGGCGGCCCCGGGCTTGTTCCTGCCCATGGCCGAACTCAAGAGGGTCCGTCGGTCTTTCTGGGAATGGGTGCGCGAGCAGACGCCCGCAGAGCTTTTTACCGCGGCAGCCCACGCGGCACTCGGTCGTTTTCGTGCGGAGTTCGCGAAAAGCGTGTCAGGTATGGGGCCCGCACTGGAGCCTGAGACGACCGTGTTGGTGGGAAAAGGCAAGCCCAACCCCGTTCCTCTCAGCAGGACCTGCCGTGTCCTCGATGATGCCCGGGTGTCGGAAGCGGACGAGGTCCTCGTGCCGGACCTCTGTCCGGAGGCGGACCTGCCGCAATTGCGACGGCGGATCCGGGAATTGGTAGGCGAGGGCATACGACGGTTTCGCGTCACGTCGTTCTTCGGGCTTGAAGTCCTGTGCGACGAAACAGCGCGGACCCCGGATTTGGTGATCGTCGCCTCGTTTCCGCTCCCGATCTGCAACACGCTGGCGTTGCGGTCCCTTCTCGATCTCGGAGTGCGCCGCGCCACGGCTTGGGTGGAGTTGGATGCTCCGGCCTTGGAAGCGCTCATTCGCAGGGCGCCCGAGCACATCGAGCTGTTTGTTTTTGGGCGGATCCCCGTCCTCCGCACCCGTTCGGAATTGCCCGTGAACGGCCCTGTCCGAGACGACCGTGGCCGGGGCTTTGTGGTCGAGCGGGAAAGGACCGAGACTCTCCTCTATCCCGAAGAAACCTTTCGCATACCCGAACGGCTCGGGTTCCCCTGCTTCTTCGACTTGACCCATGCGAGCTTGGACGACGGAACTCCGGTCGCCAGTTTCAATTACGAGCACGAGTGGGTGTGAAGCGGCGCCGAACGTGGTCGTCCGGAGTCCGAGATCCTTTTTCTGCTCGGCAGGGGCGCCGATCCCGCAGGAGCGTCGGGCCAGGCCTGATCGCCGGGCCGGCGGTTCACCCGGGCGGTGTTGCGGATTTCGAACTGTGCATGGAGTGCGTGCAGATCGTTTTGGCGTCCGTTCGACCGCCCGGCGACTTCTAGGAGGCGGTATCAGGAGGTCGCGGGAAAGTCCTTCAACACGGTCCAGGCGTGAAGGATGAATCGGTGAACCTTGCGCGGCGGATTCGCTTTGATGCGCTCTGCCTCCGCCAGGAAGTCCTCGCGCGTCCGCCGGAAGAGGGTGTGCTGCGACACCTGGGTGGCCAGCGCCTCGGGCAGTTTGTGGGCATAGGCGGTGACGTCATACTCGACGACCGGACCTTCCAGCGCCGTGTTCTTGTAATAGTACAAATGCGGCGTCCGCCAGGAAGGTCCGAGTTCCGCCGCCACGGGCTCACCTGCGTGCCACCAAGCTTCGAGCGTCAGTGTATGCGTGGCCAGATGGTCTCGGTGGCGATCCTTCTCGCCGTGGGTGAAAATCGCCTGAGGCCGGACCTCGCGGACGACGCGGATGACTTTCTGGAGCATGCTCTTGGTGTTCTCAAGGCCCATGTCCGGTGCGCCGAGGTTGACATAACGGTGGATGCCCAGAACTTTGCGGCAGGCTTCGGTTTCTCGGGCACGGGTTTCGACAATTGTCTCCTTCATCTCCGGCAGCGGATAGCCTTCGCTGCCGTCCGTGAAGATCACGGCGGTGACTTGGACGCCCTCCGCGGCCATACGGGCCATGGCCGGGGCCATGCGGATTTCGTCGTCGGGGTGGGCGCCGAAAACGATGACGCGTTCGTAGTTCATGGGGAGGCTCCGTTGTCCAGGGCTTCAATCGGGGGCGTCCGTGGCGTGCGGCGGCAGGACGCGTACGTCCGACGGATTGATCGACAGGCTGTAAAACCGACCCGACTCGCGGAGTTCGCGCGGGTTGAGTTCGGTGGTGCGTAACTCGAGGTCGCCTTCGACCCGGAAACGGTACTGGACCGAGTCGCCGAGATACATGGAATCGATGAGCAGGGCACGAATCGTGTTCGAGCCTGCGTCATCTGATTCCGTCACGATTCGAATGACTTCGGGGCGGACGGAGAGGGTCACCGGGTCTCCAGACGTCAAGTCACGGGCGGGTAGGGCGGCCCGGAGGGTGCCCAGGGGCGTAGCCAACTCGACCGTGTCCCGGTCCGCGGCGCCATGGACGCGTCCCGGCACGAAGTTGGTTTCACCGATGAACTCGGCTATGAAGGCGCTGACCGGATGGGTGTACACCTCGTGGGGTGTTCCCACTTGGAGTATGCGGCCCCGGTCCATGACCGCAAGTCGATCGGACATGCTGAGCGCTTCTTTCTGGTCATGGGTGACGTATACGGCCGTGAGTTGATTCTCCTTGCAGAGTCGGCGGATCTCCACGCGCATTTCGATCCGGAGTTTGGCGTCCAGATTGGCCAGGGGCTCGTCGAGAAGCAGGCACCTGGGGCCTGCGGCGAGTGTGCGGGCCAGCGCGACCCGTTGCTGTTGCCCGCCCGAGAGTTCGTTGGGGCGACGGTCGGCCAGTTCGGCGATGCGAACCTGTTCCAGCGCATTCCGGACCTGTTCGGACCGAGCGGCCCGGGGGACCTTTTGCATCTCGAGTCCGAACGCCACGTTCTGTGCCACGGTCATGTGCGGCCACAGGGCGTACCCTTGGAAAACCATGGCCGTCGGCCGGCGGTGCGGCGGAGTGTCCGTGATATCCACCCCGTCGAACAGGACCCGGCCGGAATCCGGTTGTACGAATCCGGCAAGGACGCGAAGCAGGGTTGTCTTGCCGCAGCCGGACGGGCCGAGCAGAAAGAAAAGTTCGCCATCGCCGATTTCGCAGGAAAGATCGGCCAGTGCGGCCACTTCATCGAAGCGTTTTGTGATGTGAGCGAGCGTGATTCGCATGGCAAATCCTGGGTGGGTGCGCGCTGCGCCTCGCGCCGGTGGGGCCGCCCGGGAGCGGAACGGCCGGGCGGGCGCCGGGGGTCAGGCCTGTGACGTCGCGAAGCGGCGAGCGGACTCGACGGTGTTGTAGAGCAACATAGCAATGGTCATGGGGCCGACTCCGCCGGGCACCGGGGTGATCATGGCCGCCACTTCGCGCACGCCGTCGAAATCCACGTCGCCCACGAGGCGGTAACCGCGTTTGCGCGTGGGGTCCTCCACGCGGTTGACTCCCACATCGATCACCACAGCGCCGGGGCGGACCATGTCGGCGGTAACGGTATTCGGCCGGCCGGCGGCGGCCACAAGAATGTCGGCTTGACGGGTCATTGCCGCCAAGTCCCGCGTTCGCGTATGGCAAACGGTCACGGTGGCGTTGCCGGTGGCGTTTTTCTGAATCAGCAGGTTGGCCAACGGCTTGCCGACGATGTTGCTGCGGCCGACAATGACGACGTGGGCCCCCTCAATGGGCACGTTGTGCCGGATCAGGAGCTGAATCACGCCGTGCGGGGTGCAGGGCAGAAAGGCGCGCTGTCCCACCATCATTCGGCCCACGTTCATCGGGTGGAAGCCGTCCACGTCCTTGTCGGGGTTGATGGCGAGGAGCACCGCGTCTTCGTCCAGATGCGCCGGCAAGGGGAGCTGAACGAGAATGCCGTGAATCTTCGGGTCCGCATTGAGCTTGGCGATGAGTTCGAGAAGTTCTTCCTGGTCGATTTCCGCGGGCAGCCGGTTGTCGTCGGAGTAGACGCCGATTTCCGCACATGCGCGCTCTTTGGCACGGACATACGAAGCGGAGGCAGGATCGTCGCCGACGAGGACGACGCCGAGGCCGGGGGTGACCCCGGTGGTCTGCACAAGGTCCTCCACTTCAGCCTTGAGTTCGGAGCGGATGGTTTCCGCGGTTTTCTTCCCGTCGATGATGGTGGCGGACATGGTCTTCTCCCATTTGCTTTGGCGGCGGGCGGCGCAGTCTCTGCTTGGCGCACGACCGCACGTCGCCCGCAGGCCGTCGGTCCCTGAGTGTCGCGACAACAGTTCGGTCCGCGGACAGAAGACCCCCCGGGTCCGGCAGATTCGCCCAGGCTATTTGAAACAGCAGTGCCGTGCAGGGACGGGCCACTCAGAAAAGCCCGTGGCCCCATCCGGCCTTCACGTCCACGTCGATCCGGCGGAAGCCGGGATTCGAGCCGGTCCCGGGCAGCAACTGATCGCGCCGGACGCCGGAACAATAAAGCCTGCGCCGCGAAAAACGAGAATGTCCCGAATCGGTGGGGTCCAACCGCGGGGACGCCCTTTGACTTTGGGTTGGAAGTCCCGGAAAATACTCACCGCCCTCTGCTTGTCAACTGCTTTGTTTCGCATATGCCGGCGCTGCGACCGGCAGAACATGTGGAGGGCGACGAGAGTTGGGCTCGCGCGGTGCTGTGCAGGAGAGTGTCCGGCAAGGCGACGGCCCATCGACGGCCGTCGCTTGGGGGGGACGCTCGAATCCGAGCGGCGCCCGGTACGTCGGTGGGCTGGTCGCCGTCAAGGCGCGAAAACACTCGACAGTCCGAAATGGACCTTCGCCCGAGGGCGGTTCTCGGAAAAGTGTAGTATACTTCCACACAAGAACCGTGCCATGAGACTGTCGCGGTATTCCACGGAACGAGTTTTCCATGACTTTACCCGAAATGGTTTTGACCGCCCTGAGTTTGGTGTACGGCGGTGTCTCGTTCGCCTACGTGCGGGAGCGACTCCGGCAGCGCCACGAGCACCCCGTGCTCGACCTGATTACGTTTCCGTGCATTCTGATCTGGTCATTGCCGTTCGCGGTTTATTGGCTCGTCCGACGGGCTCTGCTGTTCGTGCTCGATCACAGCGGGTCTCCTGCCGGTATCCGGGAGCGGGTGGAGCAGGGATGGGGCATAGTGCACGCGGCAGCGGTCGGTGCGATTTGGTTGTTTCTCATGGTTCGAGTTCGTGCGCCCGGGTCGCCGCTTTTGCCCGGTCTGGCGCTGCTGGGCGTCGTGTTGCCGCTCGAAGTTTACCTGTCGGTCCCGGAACGCGCTTGGAAAATGCACGAATGAGTTGCGGTGAGCGCACAAGACGTTGGCTTGTCATGCCTGCCGTCCGGGGCCCCGATGTCCCGGAAATACGATTCGGGGCGTCCGATCTTTGCGGCGAACTTTCGCAAGCGCGGCAACACGACGGCTGAAAGTTTTTCAGCCCCGGTTGGCAGCCTGAGTCTGAGCATGCTTCCCGGAGCCCTGAAGTCCGTGCACGGGGAAAGAGTGGAAGAAATCGTCAGGAACGAAACAGGAGACGACAGGTCATGGCTTTTCTCGACGAACGTTACCTTCTGTCAGGTGAAACCGCCGTGCAGTTGCACGAAAAGGTCCGGGAACTCCCCATTGTGGACGCGCACAATCACGCGGACGTGGAAGCCATTTGGCGAAACGAATGTTTTACCGACCTTTGGCAGGCGGAGGCGGCTACGGACCACTATGTGTGGGAACTGCTGCGCAAGCGGGGGGTTCAAGAAAAGTACATCACCGGCGATGCGTCCAATGAAGAGAAATGGCTCGCCATGGCCGAAGTCTTCGACGAGTTGGCCGGAAATCCGACCTATGAGTGGATTCACTTGGATCTGAAACGTCGCCTGGGGATTGACGACCTGATCTGCGCCGCGAATGCGCGCCGGATTTGGACCCAGGGCCGGGACGTCCTTCAGAAGCCCGAAATGCGTCCCCAGCAGCTTTTGAAGAGCATGAAAGTCGAGGCCATGTGTTCGACGGACGACCCGACCGACACCCTCGAATATCACGAGAAACTGCAGCAGTCGTCGGTGGCGGGTGTCGTTCGACCCACATTTCGTCCGGACAGGGCCATGAACATCCACAAGTTGGACTGGCGCGACTACATCGGCCGGCTCGAAGAATGCACCGGGATGCGTTTTAAGTCCATCGGCGATTTGGTGGCCGGACTGAAGCTGCGGCACGAGTACTTTGCCGAGCACGGGTGCGTGGCCAGCGATCACGGTGTGGAGGTCCCGTACGGGTTCCGGGTGAGCGAGGATGACGCGGATCGGATCTTCCGCAAAGCCTATGCCGGCCAAGACATCACTCCCGAAGAACGCGTGGGATACGCAGCTCACCTCCTGCACCGGTTCGGGGAGATGGACGCGGCCCGAAACTGGGTTTTCCAGATACACATCGGCGCAGTTCGCGACGTGCGCGATACCCTTCTGGACGGCATCGGGCCGGATTCCGGCGGCGATGTGTCGGACCATACGACGGACATCCTGACCCCGCTGAGGGACTTCCTCAACCGGTTCGACGGTCGGCTGAAGGTGGTCCTGTACACGTTGGACCCAAATCACCAGAGCACACTGGCGACTGTCTGCCGGGCATTTGGCCAAAACGTCAACCTTGGGGCCGCCTGGTGGTTCAACGACTCGCCTGTCGGCATGCGGCGGCAGCTCGAGTACATTGGATCGGTGGACCTGCTGATGAATTTTGCCGGCATGGTTTCCGATTCCCGCAAGCTATTGTCTTACGGTTCTCGAAATGAAATGTTTCGTCGCGTGCTCTGCGACGTTGTGGGAAGCATGGTTGATCGGGGCCAGATGCCGCTGGTAGTCGGTGAACGCTTGGTCGTCCACTTGGCTTACGAACGCCCGAAGGAATTATTCGGTTTTTGACATGGTTCTCCGAAACGTCTGCGCGCTTGATCTCAAACAGGAAGCCGTGGAAGACCCGATCCATGGCCGGATCGAACGGCCGCGTCCTTCCTCCGTTTCTCTTGCGGCTCCGCCGCTTTCCTGCGCCGTCAGGCGTCTTCCTACCCCGCTGGTCTTCCTTTCGTTTCTCTTGCGACTGCCGCCGCCTTCTTGCCTCTCGGGTGTTCCTTCTTCTGTTTCTCTTGCGGCTCCGCCGCTTTCCTGCGCCGCCAAGCGCTTTCCTGCCCTTTGGGGCTTCCTTTTTGCGCGTTCCGTCTTCCCTGCATTCCACGGACGCCCGGCGCGACGGAATGCCTGATCACCGGAGCGTCTTGTCATGGATGATCGCACATTGATCGGGCGCGCGTCGCACCGCGCTCGCGGCCGTTTTTCCTGCGGGATTCTTGTGCGTTGCGGTCTCCGCATTCTCCACATCAGGCTCATTCCGGAACTGACCCTCCAGCCAAAGACTCGGGCCGCCCTGAACGCCTTCTGCGCCCGGACCACGCCCTGATCAATGCCGCTTGGCGCCGACGCGCCTCACCGGTCGTCACCCTGGCCGACACGGATCTCCAGGCACTTGTCCTGGCCCCAAGCACCGTGACCGCCCCCCCGCGTCCTCCACAACCGGCCGCCCCAGCGTCCCCAAAAAGCGAGCGCCGAAGTTGCGATAGCCAAAAACGGGATCACGCACGATTTGCTGAGGGCTGGAACTCAGTAAATCTGCACAACAGAACCTCCTCTTATTCTGGGCGCCCACACCCATTCCCGGGAGTCCGTCCCCAAAAGGGAATCCAACTTTACAGACCTCCAAGCTCAATCTACTGAGGTCTGGAGCTTTGGTCTTCGCCGTATGCGGGAGGAACGGCGTCTCGCAAAAGAATGGACGGACGGAATTGGGGACAGTCGCCGGGCTACGGCAGGAGGAGGGTACGGGCTCGGGCGCTGTAGAGCCAGTAGCCATGCTCGGGGAGGAGCAATCCGCGGCGGTGCCACTCCGGGACCAGTCCGCCCGAGGTTTGCGGTGTCGGGGCGTCGACGCTGAAATACGCGCCGTTTCCCCAGGCCCAGACGCTGCCGAGAATGACATCCTGATACTCGAGGAGTCCGGCCGGATCGGGTGTGGGGCGTTCGACGCCGATCAGGTTCCAGCCCGGCTGCACATCGATTCGAATGGGGTCGTTGAGGATGGCCCGGACCGCGGTATCGGCGGCCGGCATGTCGAACGTGACGGTGGCTTGGTCGATGTTGTCCGCGAACGCGTCGGTCATGCCGCCCCACTGCACGAAAGTCGAGCCATCGGGCACGATGGCGGTGAGAGTGACCGAATCGCCGGGGGCGTAGCGACCTGAGCCGGCGCCGCCGAGAACGATCAGGCAATACAGGCCGATACAGCCGTCGTCGCCGACGAATTTCGGCGCAATTGCCGCGTCGGCGGCAGGCATGGTAAACGTGGTGGTTTGTTGCGTCTTGTCCGCGAGCCCGGCCACATCGTACTTCCACTCGATGAAGGCCGCGCCGTTGGGGCGGGGGTCGGCGTCGACCTGAATAAGCGTGCCCATGGGGTAGCGGCCCGAGCCGGAACCTTCGACCACGGTGAGGGTATAGAGAATATCGCGGTACGTGGCCGCGAGGGTGACGTTGGCCGCGGGCATGGTCACGGTGGCGGTGGGCGAGGTTTCCTGGCCGGGACCGAGCGCCGCTGTATCACCGGTCCAGCGGTCGAATGCCTTGCCGACCGGAGGCGTATCCGCAGTGATGGATATCTGCTGTTGGTAAGTGGCCGAGTTCGTGTCGCCGGCGCCGTTGTTCACGGTGAGCGTATACAGGACGTTTTCGTACACGGCGGTGAGGACGACGTCGGCCGCAGGCATGGTCACGGTGGCGGTGGGGTCGTTGGCCGGCGGGGCGACATTGCCGCTGAGGACTTCGATGTTTCCGGTCCAGTGAGAAAACCGATACCCGGTGGGAGCGGGGTCTGCGGTAACGGCGATTTGTTCCGCGTACACGGCGTCCGCTTTGCCGCCGGTTCCGTTGTTGACGGTCAGGGTATACAGGATGTTCCGGTACACGGCGGTGAGTGCGACGTCTGCGGCGGGCATGGTGACTGTGGCATCCGGGTTGGTTGTCTGCCCCGCCCCCAAGACGTCGGCGTCGCCTGCCCAGTGGTCGAAGACTTTCCCGGTCCCGGGCGGGTCCGCATGGATCGCGATCTGCTGCAGGTAAATCGCTTGGTCCGTATCGCCCGAGCCATTGTCAACCGTGAGGGTGTACAGGACATTGCGGTACACGGCGGTGAGCGCGACGTCCGCAGCCGGTAGAGTGACTGTCGCTGCGGGTTGGTCGTTTGGGGCGACGGTTGCGACGTCTGCGGGGGAGCCGTCCCAGTGGTCGAAGGTCTTCCCGGTTTCCGGCGGGTCCGCCTGGATTGGCACCGTGGCGCCCTCGATATAATTGCCGTTCCCGGCCAGGAAGATCGCCCGGGTGAGGATCAGGCGGTAGTTGGGCTCGATAGTGACGGCCAGGGGCGGTCCGTAATCGATCCGGCTGAAATCAAGCAGTCCCACGGGCGAGGTGAGGGTGAGACCGGTCGAGCCGGGTCGGGCTTCGAAACTTGCCTGGCCCAAGGCGTCGGCGCGGAAACTGAGTTTGGCGAACAATACGGGGGCGCCGTTGCCGTGGCCGGTTTCAGTGGTCAGGCCGCCCAGTTCGTCGATGCGGGATGCGAGGAGCGTTCCGGTGGTGAAGCCGGTCCCCGCGTAAGGCGGCTGGATGGCGGTGGCGGGATCGAACCCGGGCGCCGAAGTCAGGGCTGGATCGAAGTACAGATCGAGGACGCCGCCAAGGACGCCTGCTGCGTTTGCCGCAGTCTCCTTGACGTAAACGCGGATTTCGAAAACATTCCCGAGCGGCACGGACTCGGGCGGCCCCTCGAGTGCGACATACGCCAGCGGAACGATGGGGGCCGGGGCGACGGACACGTCCAGCGTGACGGTCGGAATGCGCCGTTCACTAATGACGCCAACCGGCTGAGGCAGGGCCAAGCCGCCGCCGGCGGGACGCATGACGAAACGCGCCGTGCCCGCTTGATCCGCCTTGAACGGGATACGAGCGAACAGCACGGGGACGCCGTTGCCGTGCCCGGGTTCGGTACTCAGGCCGCCGAGTTGATCGATGCGCTCGGCATAGCGTGCCCCGGTTTTCATGTTTGTGAAGGGGGCGACCATGCAGTCGCGGGTGTAGTACGGCCCGTAATAGTGCACCAGGGCTTGCGGGAGGTCGAAGTCGAATGCGCCGCCCAGCACCCCCGCGACATCCGGACTGTTTTCGGTCACGTACACTTCGATATTGAATACGTCCCCGACTTTCACGTCCGATTCCGGACAGGAGAGCGTGACGCCGACGATGCCCGGGGCCCCGGCGCGCAGGGTGAGGTCGTCGATGTTCCAGCCGCAAAAGGGATATGCCATGCGCATGGGCCCCATGTCGAAGCGGATGAAGACGGTGGGTTTTCCGGCGGCGTACGAGGTGATGTCGTAGGTGAGTTGGACCCACTGGTTGTCCGCCAGATCGTCGCCGCTGTTGGCCCACACGGAGTGCCACGTGTTCCGGTCGTCCGAGACGCTTATGGCGGCTCGGGCCCAGTCGCTTTTCTCGACCCCGAGCCAACGTTGGAACGACAGCTCGACAATGTCCGCGCTCGAACAGTCGACCGGCGGTGAAATCACGGTGGAATCCGTCTCCGGGAGGTAATCCCCGGCGATGTTGTACCCGAGAATGCCGTTATCGGCGGTCGGCGATGTATCTTCCCCCGGATCGGGGGGGCCGTTTTCACCGCCGCCGGGCACGGCGGGGCCGATCATCCATTCTCCGGGAGCGAG
>JAADHN010000093.1 GCA_013151865.1 Kiritimatiellota bacterium | reverse complement strand
GCGGGAGATCGCGCCTCCGCCGACGCGGAATCCTGAAACAGAGAAAGGAACACCACACCATGAAACTCATCGTCGCGTACATCCAGCCGGAGCGCCTGAACGCGGTCAAGCAGGCGCTGTACGAGCGAGAGGTCTACAAGATCTCGGTCACCAATGCCTTGGGCTGCGGCCAGCAGCGTGGGTATGTCGAATCCTACCGTGGGGTCGACTTCGAGGTGAATCTGCTCAAGAAGGTACGGATCGAGATCGCGGTCAACGACGCGTTTGTGGACTCCACGGTGGAAGGCATCGTCGCCGGCGCGCGAACAGGCAACATCGGCGACGGCAAGATTTTCATCCTCGAACTCGCAGAGTGCGTCCGCATCCGAACCGGCGACCGCGGCGCCAAGGCAATTGGCTGAAGTTTTTCCGGGTCCGGCAGGACGACCTGAATCCGATCCCGGCAGCGGCGCGATAGTCGATCACTATCGCGCCGCTGCCGGTGTGCCGTTTCGATGCGGCGGAAATGAAACAGATCAGCCCTGAATAAGACATGGGTCATCCACCTGCGGTGGCGCATCTCCCGCGCCTTCAAGAAATTGCCGCCGCCACCGACCGAGGCGGTGTTTCAACACGACCTCGGCCGGTGTTCGACGCAACGAGTTGAATCCGCATAAACTACGCCCTCTCGCGGCGAAGTTTATGAATCAATCAGGGCAAAACCCTCTCAGGGAATGAACAGGTACGGAAACCCCAACAAAAGGAGGACCGGAACAGTGACAAAAGGACATCCCAGCACCCATTCCACCGTGAACAGCAGGTTGCCCCATCGAGTGGCGCCGATTGCGCTCCTGGCGGTCCTTGCCGCAACCGGGGTCGATGCCGCAACCGTCGAGCAGCAGGCGGCGCTGGAAGGCGTGAGTCTGGGCATCAACACGACTTGGGTCCTGATCGCGGCATTTCTGGTGTTTTTCATGCAGGCCGGGTTCGGCATGGTCGAGTCGGGGTTCATCCGGGCGAAAAACGCCTGCAACGTCCTGACCAAGAACTTCATGGATTTCTGTGTCGCGGCACTCGCTTTTTTCGTCGTGGGCTACGCGTTGATGTTCGGAACGGACGCAGGCGGGTTGGTCGGGACGACCGGCTTTCTGCTCGGGGGGCTTCCGGTCCGAACGAACGGGGTCCCCACTTTTGCGTTTTGGCTTTTTCAAGCTGCCTTCTGCGGTGCTGCCGCCACGATCGTGGCCGGGGCCATGGCCGAACGGATGAAATTCCACTCATACCTGCTGTATTCGGCAATCATCAGCGCCGTGATCTATCCCGTGATCGGCCACTGGACCTGGGGTGGAGGATGGTTGGCGTCCATCGGGTTCCACGATTACGCCGGGTCGACCGTGGTCCACGCAACCGGCGGGTTCGCCTCGCTCATCGGGACCATCATCCTCGGACCGCGGATCGGAAAATTCAACAAGGACGGCTCGGCCAACGCCATTCCCGGTCACAACATTCCCCTGGCATCCCTCGGGGTATTCATTCTCTGGTTCGGCTGGTTCGGATTCAACCCGGGCAGCTCTCTCAGCGGCACCAGCGCGGGCCTGAACAGTCTGGTCGCCATCAACACATGCCTTGCGGCGGCCGCAGGAACCACCTCCGCCATGGGCATTATCTGGTATGTCTCGGGCAAGCCGGACTTGTCCATGACCATGAACGGTGCGCTGGCCGGTCTTGTGGCGATTACCGCGCCCTGCGCCTATGTCGGACCGGGTGCGGCCATCGTGATCGGCACAGTTGCAGGGGCCATCATCGTGGCAGGCGTCTTTCTCCTGGACCGAATCGGCGTGGACGATCCGGTCGGCGCGGTGCCCGTGCACGGATTCAACGGCGTTTGGGGGACGCTCTCCATCGGGCTTTTCGGGCGCAAGGCGCTTCTCGCAGGCGATCTGGGCGGTCTTTTTACGGGCGGAGGCCCGAAACTGCTCGGCATCCAGGCGCTCGGCTGTTTCTCGAGCATCCTCTTTGTGGTGTTCACGATGGGCTTGGTTTTCCTGATCATCAAGAAAACTATTGGGCTGCGTGTCAGCGAAACCGAAGAACTTCGCGGTCTGGACATCGGCGAACACGGCATGGAATCCTACAGCGGGTTCCAAATCTTTGTGACGCGATAGCGACACCGGCGCCTCGACCGGTGCGCGGGGACGGGAAATCGCTTCTGTCGAGACCCCGTTCCTTCCCCTGCGGACACGGCTGCCTCAGGACCCGGGTGGAGGCGACTCTCGGCGCCGGGACGGCCGCCGCCAGACGCGCACGTACTCGATGCTGAAGGTCGACGGCAGGTTTTTCGGGTCCGGAAGGCCGAACCAGGTGGGCATGGTCTCGCTGTCGAAGTTGAGCGTCAACGCCTGATGCCAATGCGTGTTGGTCACTCGGCGAACAGGCACGCCGTCGACATAGAACTTGATGTTCTTCACATCCCATTCCAGACCGTAGACATGGAAGTCGTCGGCCAGACCCCACGGCGCGGTCCAAACCCCGCCTCGGGACCAGTGCTTCTTCTCGGTCGGAGTGTGAAAAACATGCAGGTTCATATTGTACTTGCGCTCGAAGCCCGGCGCGCCGCCGCCGATTTCGAACACGTCGATTTCGGTCCATTCCCGGGGTTCGTTGTAGTAGAACCAGAATGCGCTCGAGCCACGGGACCGCATGGGCCTGGCCTTGATTTCGAAGTACCCGTACTTGACGCGCGTCCTGCTCTGCACAGCGGCCGAAGTGAAGGAGTGGTAGCCCGCGGGCGCGTGCGGCACGTCCTCCGCGCGCATGGTCAGGTGCAGTTTGCCGTCCCGAACCCGGACGTTATGCTCCATGAACAGCGCGGGCTTGCGTCCCTTCCAGGAAGGGTTCCGCGGCCACCACTTCTGCGGATCGAGCCTGTCGCCGTCGAACTCGTCCCACATGGGTTCGTACCGCAACCAGTTGCCGGTGTTGTCCTGGTCCGACAACGGATAGAGTTCGTTGCTGCGCACCGGCGTTTTTCCCAATCCGCCGAGGCGGGTCCAGCCCTTGTCCGCCCGCGCAATCTTCGCACCCCACTTTTCGGCCAGGTATCGACAAACTGCGAGGATGGGACCTTCGGCCAGGAATCCGCGGTCGAACACGAGGATTTCGGCGATTTCGGCCCTCAGTCCCTGCCCCCCGTGCTTCCGGTTGCATCCGATGGTGATCGGGCCGATTTTACACGCTTGCCGGTACACGTCAACTACGGTCGGGGGATAGGATTCGCCCGTTCCTTTCGGGGAAGTCAGACAGACACAGAAGTTCGGCGTCTCATTGTCTTCCGCACTCCCGCCGTCCCAGGACGAAAGCAGGCGTTGCCATCTGACGTCGGACGCCTGGTCCGGGAGCCGTCGGCTGACTACGAACACGCTCACCGAACCGGGAACGTCACGGATGACCGGGATTTCAAGACGGCTCCTGCCGTCGAAGCGCACAACCGATTTCCCGTTCATTGCGTCTCTCACCAGCACAGGCCGCCCCTTGCCCGCCGCGCTCATCGCATGATTCCCTGCGCCCGAACGGTCCCGCCACTCGCGCACGGCGCCGTTTGCGTCCGTGATGATCGTGTCGGCGGTCGCTGCGTCGAGCCACAGCACCAGACCGTTCTTGCTGAAAACATTTTTGTTTGGCATCGTGCGTCTTTCGTTCGACCTGGGGCTTTCCAGCCTCGAGGCGGCGTGTGCGCCGGCGGCGGCAAGGACGAGGACATAAACGGCCCCCGCCGAACTGCGCGGCAACCAAGTCCTCCGATCCCGGACCAGTCTCGCAAGCGTCAGCATGATTGCGCCCCGGTTTCGCATCTCACGTCACTGGAGAATGTATCGTTTCTTCTGCTGATTCAAAGACGCAAAGAATACGCCCAGGTTGGACAGCCTGTGGAACATGCGACAGGTCGTTTCGGGTGCAACTCCATCGCGCCGCATGAGCAGCCATCCCTCCGTGCGATTCGTAATCGCCGGAACGCGCCCGGCCACGGCAATGCGACGGGGCTGAGCGCCCGGGGCTTTCTGCGCGCGGACCTGTGACAACGATCCAACACGGCGGCGACGTGGCCGTCGGCGGCCCCGGGGGGACGCGTGATGCGAAGCCCGGACGGACCGCGCTCAGTCCATAGATCAACTCCTTGGAAAGCAACGGCCGGAGGCCGGTTTGGAATCCGCGCCTTCAGACCTGACTCGCGCTGCGAGCACTGACGTGGGAGTCGACCGCGCCGGGAAGCTTTGGACTCGTTGCATTGAAACCCGGGATCTCGCACAATAGAGTATCAGGGCCCTCCTTTCGTCGCTTTGTGCAAACGGTCGTGTCGACGCCATTTTGCGCTTGCGCCTCAGAACTCACCCGCGCAAACCCGGGACGCGCCGGTCGAACGAATGCGGCAACGAACGGAGACAAACTCAAGGGGAAGAGAATGAACGCGGACATGACCGCCGTGCTCTCACAGACGAATTTTACGGCCCTGGATTGGGGAATCGTCATCGTTTACCTCGCGGCGTCGGTCCTGATCGGATTGGCCGTCAAGAAATACGTGGGGAACATGGCGGACTACGTCTCAGCGGGGCGGACCGTGGGCACGGCCCTCGGCGTGGCGACCATGACCGGCACGGAAATGGGCCTTATCACGATCATGTACAGCGCCCAGAAAGGATTCGTCGGCGGATTCGCCGCGTTCCACATCGCGCTGGTGGCCGGCGTCGTCACACTACTTGTCGGACTCACGGGGTTCCTGGTCGTACGCCTGCGGGAGCTGCGAGTCCTGACAATCCCGGAATTCTACGAGCGACGATTCGGGCGAAAGACACGCATTCTCGGTGGGATCATGTTGACGTTCGGAGGCGTTTTGAACATGGGCCTTTTTCTGAAAGTCGGGTCCATGTTTATCGTCGGAATCACCGGCATGTCGGCCCACGGGTACGCCCTCAAGCTGGTCATGGCCACACTGCTCGTACTCGTCCTGTTTTATACTGTTCTCGGCGGCATGATTTCGGTGATCATCACGGACTATGTGCAATTCGTCGTGTTGTCCATCGGTCTGCTGGCCGCCACGGTGCTGGCGGTGGACAAAGTGGGTTGGGATCACGTCTTCCAAACCATCACCGCACAAATGGGGGCCAAGGGCTACAATCCGTTCCTCTCCGAGGGGGCCTTCGGCTGGGATTACGTGGTTTGGATGGGGTTTCTGGGGCTGGTCAGTTGCGCTCTGTGGCCTACCGCGGTAGCGCGCGCTCTGGCCATGGAGAGCACGGCCAGCGTAAAACGCTTGTACAAATGGTCGGCGGTGTCCTTCACCATTCGATTCCTGATCCCCTATTTCCTCGGGATCTGTGCTTTTGTCTTCATCATGACACTGTCGCCCGATCTCAAATCCCTGTTCTTCCCTGCGGCGGATTCGGGCGTCAAGGCAATGGACAACCTGTACGCTCTGCCCATTTTCCTGGGGCGCATCCTACCCATCGGCATGATCGGACTAATCACCGCGGCCATGATCGCTGCGTTCATGTCCACCCACGACAGTTACCTGTTGTGCTGGAGTTCCGTCATCACCCAGGACATCGTAGCGCCGCTGTTCGGCGACCGCTTAAGCACCAAAGGACGGATTCTTCTGACACGCGTGCTGATCGTAATCATCGGTCTCTACATCCTCTGGTGGGGACTGTTTTACGAGGGCAAACAGGACATTTGGGACTACATGGCCGTAACCGGCGCCATCTACTTCACCGGCGCGTTCGCACTCTTGCTCGGGGGTTTGTATTGGAAACGGGCCAGTTCCACCGGTGCGGTACTGGCCCTGGTCTCGGGGTGCTCCGCAATACTCGGACTCGAACCGGTCCAAAAGCTGCTGAATTTCCCGGCATTGGAGAAGGCGCTCGGATTCCAATTCACGGGTGCGCGAGTGGGATTGTTTACCATTGTCTTTACGCTGACGGTGATGATTGCCGGGTCTCTCCTATTCCCCGATCCCCTCAAAACCGAACCTGCCTCGCCCGTGGATTCCGGCGGCGACACATCGGATGTCGCCGGGGCCGATATGGCACAAGGAGTGGGTTGACATGACGTTCTGGATAGATCTCTGGAAGCTCTTCCTTCTCGTCGGCGTGGTGCTCTTTGCAGGCATGAGCGTGTGGGTCATCGTGGCCGGCTTCCGCGATATCCGGCGGATGTGCTCGCGTTTGGAGCATTCACACGATGAAACGGCGGAACAATAGCCCTCCCCGCGCCGCTCGTCCCCGGCGTCCCCCCCGGGGTTGACACACCAGGGCTGGAGTATCGCACGGTAAGCGTCGCAACTGGCCCATCTTTTTGCCTGATGGATCGGGTCTATGTTCTCCGGTGACCGCGAATGGTTCGCGGTCGTGAATCGGAGG
>JAADHN010000065.1 GCA_013151865.1 Kiritimatiellota bacterium | reverse complement strand
TCATAGGATTTCTCGAGCAAGCCATGCCCCAACACGTTCAGAACCTCCATTGCACTTCCGATGATGCGACGTGTCTTGTCCTCAAAATCCGGCTCGTGTTCGTCAGAGTTCACCGCTCATGCTCTCCAGCCGTTGAACCGTGGATTTCAGCTTGGTCCCATCACCACTATCCCAAGGATCTTACCGGGTGTCTTTATCCGCATCCACCGGGTTCCGTAACCGCGGATGGACACGGATTCACGCAGATAGGGGAGGAAGAGCGGGGAAGTCGCACATCCGACCCCAGTCATCTTTTCTTATCCGCGTCCATCTGCGTTCATCTGTGGTTCCTCTCCGGATTTCTTAACCGCGGATGGACACGGATTCACGCAGATATGGGGAGGGATATTACCGCCCCGTCCTCCTGTTCCATCTTCTTCTTCCCATCCGCGTTCATCTGCGTTCATCCGTGGTTCCTCTCCGGATTTCTTAACCGCGGATGGACACGGATGCACGCAGATATGGGGAGGGATATTACCGCCCCGTCCTCCCGGTCCATCTGCGGTTCCTCTCCGGATTTTTCATCCACGGTTCCTTTCCGGCGTCTTCATCGGCGGAGGTTCCATTTCGTTTGGGTGTGTTCGCCGCTGAACAGCTCCGTGGCCCGGAGACGCCAGGTGCCGGATGCGTCGTTGAACGCCACGGGCAATCGGACGGTTGCCCTGCCGTGCTCGAGAATGACGACTTGTTTGGCCCAGCGGGCCGGTTCCCCATCCGGCCCGGTCAGCTCGATGAAGACCGCGTGTCGCGCGGCGCCGGATGCGGGCACTTTGAGAGAAATCGACACCTCGAGCGTCTCCCCGGGGGCCGGCCGGCGAGAGGAGAGCGTCATCTTCAACCGCCCGATGCGGTAGGGAAGCGCCAGGAAGAAATTGGCCCGCCCCCAGCGCAGCAGCGTATCGAACTCGGACACTTTTCCCAAGTACTTGCCCTGCCGCAGATCGTACACGTATCGGGGTGCCTCCAATGTCACGCGGGCCGGCTGCGGGGTACCGGCGGTCGTACCCGATTTCGGGTTGAACCAAGCGCACTCCATGCGCCGCCAGAGTCCGAAGACGTACCCATCTCCGTTCCGCCAGACGCGCATCTCGGTGCGCGGGAGCACCCCGCCATCGGGAGCGGTTGCCGTCACGAAAGGCGACACGCCGCTCTCGTTGAGCAGGGCTCCGACCAATTCGCGGGCCGCATCGAGCTGAGCGGGATCCTCTTTACCGGAAAGCAATTGGAAATTGAGCAGGGTCGCCGTGCCCTTGCCGAGCGTGTGCCGCAGCAGCAGGGGAACGGTCCCGGCTTGTCCGAACGCGTTCGCCGCGGTTGTTTCGATCCCCGCATCGATGCGCGCCTCCGGAAAACTCACGTCGAGGGCTTGCCCCCCCAGTGCGCCCTTGAGAACAACCGGTGCACGCCGGGCATCTCCCCGATCCATGCGCCGAAATCCGAAAAGATCGTCCAACGACCCCTTTTCCAGCGGCTTGCAGTGCCCGTCGAAGACACCCGGCCGCACATCGGCGATGACATGTCCGCCCGCCTCGACATATCGGCGGATCGTCTCGGCTTGGTCCGGTGCAAGCGCCATGGTTGTGGGCAGAAGCAATACCTTGAACTCATCCGTCGTGAGTGCTCCGGTGCGCAGCATGCCATCCGTGACGTAGCGAAAATCCAGGCCCAGTTCATAGATCAGGTCCGCCCAGGTCTCGTGGACCTTGCTCGGCTTCATGAAGGACGGTGCCTTCTCGATTCTGTGCGCTAGGGCCGACGGCAGCGAGTACAGGATGGCGATCCCGGAGTGTGTCATGGTCGAGTTCAGGAGAAGGTCTCCCAAGCCCTCGCGCACCGGCTTCATTTCCCGGGCCAGATCGGCGGTCGCCGGGTAGAGATCCAGAGTCGGGGTCACATACCCGCGGTAGGTCCCGATCCCGGTCCACATCCAGAACCAGATGCTGTCCATCCCCTTGATCACCATGCGCCAGGCGGCGTCCGAGAGCGCGTCCCCGGTCTTGCTGTACCCCATCCAGTTCGAGCGCAGAAAACCGCGGGGCGCCAACGAACGCACGATGTCGTCCCCGATGCTCGGGTAAGGCCCGTAGAACCCGTTCATGCCGACAATGGCATCGTAATCGTCCCCGAACCTGCCGGTCCCTTCGAAACCCGTAATCGCCCGGGGATCGAGCTTGCGGTAGGCGTCGCCGAATCGCTTGGAGAACCGGGCCAGATTGACCCGCGCGAATGCCTGCCGGTCGTACCACCGCGCCCACAGCCCCTGACGCAACGCCTCTGTCTCCATGTTGTCCTTGTGGTCCAGCAGATCGACCGCGGAAAAATCCTCGTATTTGGCGTCCCACGAGGCATTCAGGGTCGCGATATCCCCGTATTGCTTTTTGAGCCAGGCCCGGTACGCCTTCAGACCGGCGGGATGGACGCAACACCCTTTGGTAACGCCCTCGTCGCCGAGGGAATAGCAGTACACCCCGTGCTCCCGGCGCTTCTGCTGACACCGCGCGATATTCTCCACATAGGCATCGATTGCCGGTTCATCGTTCCAGCACTTCGCTTCCGGTTTCACCAGCGGCGGACGCAGTTTCATGAACCCGTTTTCGTCCTTGGGATCCAGGATGCGGGTGGTGTAGGGCACCAACGGCACGTCCGCCGCCGCCAGCACCGGGTGGAACGCGGACTCGCTGAAACTCCCGAGCAGGCACAGACTCATCCCCGCATCGCCCATCTGCTGCCAGGCATAGTAGCCCAGCACATCCGAGGGGGTATCCCATTGCAGAAAGTTGAACCTTCCCCGGCGACGTTTCGGCACGGTGAACGATGCTTCGCGGAGTTCCACCTCCTGCCCGCCGGCCACGAGCACCGCCTGCGCACGCATCCAGATCGTGGCGAACGTGTCCGGGGTGTAGGTGAATGCGTACTCCGCAGTATCCGCTTGAACAGGTATCGTCCGATGTGCCCGGACCCGGTTGTACGAATCGCGGAAATCGATGCGCAGCGTGCTGCCCGCGGGCGGCGTTCCCCGCAAACGCACCGTGCCGCGGATCTCTTCGCCGACTTCGGCGAACGACCGATCCAGCGCGACGCGTTCGACTCCGAACGGTTTTTCGACCTCGAAATCCTTGGCCGCGAATGCCGCCACCCCCTTGGATGAGCGGGCCACCGTGTCGATCATGTACCGACCCGCGCGCAGCGGCGGGAGCGTGATCGCACGCTGGAACGGCTTGTCCTGCGTCACCCGCGCCCGGTAGCCGAACAGCTCCGTGGTCCACCCATCGCTGATTCGCCGGATGGATACGCTCCCGTGCAACGTGACCGGCCTCGAGCCGCCGTCCCGAATCGTCAGGGCGGAATTGCCGGGATCGAGCTTGAAGGAAACCGCTGCCACCGGCTCCTTCGCCGCCGCCCACAACAGGGCGCGCCCTACCCAGAGCATGCGGTAGTCGTACAGGGCCAACTCGGACCAACTGAAGACATTGCGCGGCGTCAGGGTCCATGCTGCATATTTCATCCAGACGCCCCGCCCCTTGCCCAGTCGATACGCTCGCATGACGTCCGCGGGGCCTTTGTCGTCCAGCTTCGGCAGGCCCTGTGTCAGGCTGCCGGGGACCGGGTCCAAGCGCCGCGAATCGGTCATGAAGTCCTTCGAGCCGGCCCCGCAGCATACCAATCCGGCGCCGTTGGCCACTTCCTTCATGATCAGGTACTGGAACTTGGGCGGCAACCCGGCTAGGTTCGCCCCGGCGATGACGTACACGTCGTACGGCTTGCTCAGCAATTTTTCGGCCCGCTTGCGTCCCAGGCCTTCCCCCAGGAATTCGTTCTTTTTGCGGCCGCCGTAGAAGAATGCATCCGCTTCCAAGTCGAAGCGTTGCGCCAGTTCCGTGACCTCGCGAAGCCGCGTGCCCGGGGCGAACCAGCCTCCGCCGTAGCTGCCCGCATCCACAACGAACAGGGCCCGGAGCCGCCCTTTCGCGTACGGCTTGGCCCAGGCTTTGTGCGGTGTGACAAGGGTCGACGTGACCCGCTGATCCTCCTCCACCTCCGCCTCGGTCGTGGCCGCACGCCCTCCGCAGGCCGCCAACAACGCGATTCCGACCCAAACCCAACTCAGCCGAACGAGTGTTTTCGGTTTCATCTGCGCGATCCCTCCTATCCTATTGCATGGCTCGATTCAATTCCGCGAGCTTGGCACGCCAGTACAGCGCCTCGGCCTCCACCTGCAACGTGCTCAGGGTCAGGGCGTGACGATCGAACACCGCCGCGCGCAACGGTCGGTCCCCGGTGACGGCTTGGCGGACCTTCGCGTATCGCGCTTTGATCTTCGCATATCTGTCACGATCGGGCAGGCCCGGAGCGGCGGCATACACCGTTGCGAGCTTCGCAAGGAATGGCGGTGCGGTCCGATCCAATCGGCGCAGTTGTTCGAGAAAGGGTACGAAAACCGGCGCCTCGCCGGTGCGCGCGACCCAGAAACCATCCTCCACGAAGAGGCGCGATTCCTTTCCCCCCGCGTCGCGCACAACCTGCGCCACGCGTTCCGCCGTGGCTCTCCAACCCTTGCCCACGAACGCCAAATGTCCGAATCGTTCCACGGTCTTGAACACACCCTCAACATTGGCCCAATTGTAGAGTTCGAGCCTGCCCCCCGCTTGACGTTCCCGGCAGAAATTGAACCCCCACAGCGTGCCGGCGCGTACACCCCCCGGGGCAAGGTCCGCCAACGACACCGCGATCTCGACCGTCCAGCGGTCGGCCTCCAACATCGTAGCCGCCTGCCAGTCCGCATTCCAAGTGCTGTCTCCCTGCCGGTTGTCGTACAGGATCCCCTTTGCGGTCACGGCAAACTGACAATAAGACTTGTGGTCGTGATTGGCGTCCACGAAAAACTCGACCGAATCGTCGAACCAGAATGCTCCGTCGCGCTGGCCGGCGCCGCCCGTCTTGAGCCCCTTCATGTTGGACTCCATACAGGTAATGCCGAGATACAGCCGATCCCTGTCGTAGGTCAGCCGCATGAGCACGGGTTCGGGCACCGGCCGATCCGAGCCGCTCACCGTGAAGCCGGCCGCCTCGACCGCGTGCCCCCATTCCGCCTTATCGAGCCGTCCGTCGAGCATGATCGGGCCCGGGGCGGGCAGGCACGGATAGACCAGGGTCGTCGCAGCCAGATTCTGTCCGCAATATCCCGGCAACGCCCAAGCGCTCCACACCGCAAACAGGAGAACCCTCATTCGCAAAGATCTCATAAGTCTCGACCTCCATTGCATTCCACCGGGGGGACGTCCGAATGAAACGCCTGCGCGCACCGGGTTCACGCCAGACCGTATCCGGAAGGAACAGCAACTACGAAATACACGAAACACACGAAAAAACGGCAACGAGTTGGCGACAAACGAATCCTATCTGGCTGAATTGCTCGCGGAATCTGCCGATATCCGTGGTTCCAGACCCTTTCCGGACGGGTTCACGCTATCCTCTCGAACCGGCCCGTGCCACTCGTTCGGACGGGACAACACCGAATCCCCACCCGCAGATCGGCCCGGCCGCGTGTTTTTCGGCACGATGACATGTAAAGTCCCTGCCGAAAAGCGGGATGAGTCCACAAAACAGCCGCGCAGCACGGGAGTTGCCGAACATGAAGGTGCTGATCGTAACGGACCTCGAGGGTGTCAGCGGCATCACCGAGTGGGATGCGCACGAACCGCGAACTCCGCAGGACCGTTGGCAGAGGACGCTGATGACCGGCGAAGTCAACGCGGCGGTCGCCGGCGCCTTCGATGCCGGCGCAACCCGCGTCAAGATCGCGGAAGGGCATAACGCCATTGACATCCTTCAGCTCGACGAGCGTGCCACACTCGTCCCGGCCCACTACCCGGCCATGCCGCCCTACCAGGGCTGGGACGAGGGCTTCGATGCCATGCTCCAGATCGGCAAGCACGCCATGAGCGGCACCCCGGACGGCGTGCTCGCCCACACCGGCAATCGGAATGTCGATTTCGTGGAAGTCAACGGGATTCGCGTCGGAGAGTGCGGCAATGAAGCGATGATGGCCGGCGATTACGGCTTCCCCTGCATCATGATCAGCGGCGACGCGGCGGTTTGCCGCGAGATGCTGGAGCTGCTGGGCGACATCGAGACCGCCCCAGTCAAGACCGGGTACACGACGCACCACGCTGACTGTCTGCACCCCAACGTCGCCCGCAGGTTGATCCGCGAAAAGGTGTGCGCGGCCCTGGAACGGCTGTCCGACTTCAAGCCGTTCGTGGTCCCCGGTCCCGTCCGCCTGGTACAGCGTCTGAAAAAACCGTATGGCGGGGAAGCGCTCCAGGCGTTGGCCGCGAAGCCCTTCGTGGAGGTCGTGGACGAACACACCGTGGCTTTCCTGGGCCGGAACATGGTGGAGGCATTCGCCC
>JAADHN010000154.1 GCA_013151865.1 Kiritimatiellota bacterium | reverse complement strand
GGGGGAAATTTGGCCGCGCTGTATTCCTGGCGGTTCCTGCGGGTGGATGTGTAGGTCGGAGTCGACTCCGACCCCACTCCACGAGGGTGGACAAGCCCAATGGCGATGGCGTGGGGCTGATTTCGGCGCCGATCCTCGTCACCCCATCGAGACAAGTCCGAGGGCAGCGTTCCGCGCGTCAATCCGGGCTCCCCCGGGGTGAACCCGGCAGTCCCCCCGGACCCGCCAGGCGGAAAACCGGACCCGACAATGAACCGGACGCTTCCCGGATTTCCCGTTACGGGGATTGAAACAGGAGCGACTGCCGGCACAGTATCGGGCAGCAACGGGTCGAACTGCAGGTCTTCTCCACCACACGGCGGACAGCGAGTTTCCCAGAGCGGGGCCGCCGATTCCCGCCTGAAGGCCTGCTGCTTACAGAACAATTCGACGATCCGTTTGCCACATTCTCAAACAACCGGAGCTACCAAATGCCGGAAATGCCCCAACGTGTTTGGTGTCGTGCGCCATGGGTGACGGCGGCGTTGCTGACGGTCGCGCCTGCAGCCCTCGCCGGCGGCCGCCTCTATCCGGCCATGCCCCCTCCGTTCGTGACTTGGTTCGAGGCCGGTCGGCCCCGGGCCGTGATCATTGCGAAGTCCGCAGACCTCAACCCGCAGCCGGCGGCCGTGCTTAACCGCTGGCTTGCGCGCATCACCGGCGCCTCCCTGCCGGTCCGAAGCACGCCAGCGGCGACAGATCGAGACACACCGGTGGTCTGGCTGGGAGGGAATGGCGCTTGGAAGCGCCTGAACACCGCCCCGGCCGCCCTGAAACTCGGGCCGGAAGGATACGTCATCCGGACCGTGGGGCGCGACCTGGTAATCGCGGGCGCCACCGAACTCGGGACGCTTTTCGGAGTGGCTGCGTTCCTCGAGCGCAAACTCGATTGTCGGTGGTTCTGGGAAGGCGAGACCGGGCGGGTCTTCCCCAAACGCCCGACGCTCCGGGTCGGCCGTATCGACGAGACATCGCGGCCGGCCTTCCGCGTCCGCTGGGTCGGACGCAATCCCGAGTGGTGTGCCTTCAGTCGGCTGAACGTCGGCCTGCGACGACCGGACGATTTCCGAATCAAGTGGTTCGTTCATACTTGGTTGAGACTCGTGCCCCCCAGCGAATACTGGAAGTCCCACCCCGAGTATTACGCGAGAAGCGACGGCAGTCGAAGAGATCCGACCGTTCGTCATGCCCAAGTGAACCTGTGCACCACCAATCCGAACACGGCCCGAATCGCCGCCGACACCATCGACCGAATCATCCGCGCCGAACCCGGCACTTGCATGATCAGCGTCGACCCCATGGACACCCAGGAATTCTGCCGGTGCCCCGATTGCCGCCGACTGTACGACGCCGATGCGCCTTACGAACGCCGCGCCTCCCGCCTAGTTTTCGACTTCACCCGCCGCGTCGCGGAACTCGTCGGGAAAAAACACCCGAGCCTGTTCATCAAGACCATCGCCTATCACACGTATCTTGCACCGCCGAGCGAATCCGACTTCCGGTTGCCGGACAATGTGGTGGTTCAGTACTGTCGGTTCATGTGCCACAATCATTCCCTGCAGGACCCCGCCTGCCCCGAAAACCGCTACTTCAACCGGTTCTTGGCCGACTGGACCCGAACGGCACGGCATGTGATGTTGTACGAGTATTACTACAAAGCGTCGTGGTGCGAGCTGCCGTGGCCCATCGTCCATACTCTGCGCCGCGACATCCCCTATCTCCATCGCCTCGGCATCATGGGGCTGGCCACGCAGTGGTGCGACAATCCTGCGGCCAACGGGCTCGACTTCTACGTTGCGGCGAAGTTGCTGTGGGATCCGACGACGGACGTGGATGCTCTGCTGGACGATTTCTACGAGAAGGCCTACGGCCGTGCCGCCGCACCAATGAAGCGCTTCCACGAGCGCCTCGAGAGCCACGCGGTGCGCTCGGGGCTCCACCTTGCGAACCAGCGCCCATACCAGCCGATGCTGGCTTTCCTAACCCCGGACTTTTTGGCGGACCAGGACGCGGACTTGCGGCAAGCCGAAGCAGCGGTTCGGACCCCTCGTGCCGCGACCCGAGTCCGCCTCATGCGTACCAACTGGCGATATTGTCAACTGCTCCGCGACTATCTCGCGGCCGTGGACACGCCACTGGCCAACCGCCCCCGAACGCGCTGGCGGGCCGTTCTGCCCGAGGCCGTCTTGACACGCGTCGAGACTTTGGCCGGTCCTCTGGCGAAGCGCCTCCTCGCCTTCATCTCCAATCCCGCCAACGCGCCGGCCGTACCGTCACCCGAGGGGGGCTACCTGAAACTGCTGCTGTCGCCGCGGAAAGTCGCCGACGACTGGGACTACCCCGGGGACCGCGCCCCCACCGAAGTCGTCCTGGACAAACCGACTTGGCTGCGCACGCGCGCCGCCCTCGGAGTTCCGCACCCAGGCCGCCTGGGCGCACTATGGATTTACGGCTACGACATCGACTGGATCAAAGGGACCGGGGCCGAACACATCGTTTACATCCAAACCGGAAACGGGCGCCGCCTGAAAGTCGGAACGATCGGGCGCCCGGACCGCGCCGGTGACGGGCGTGTCCTCTGTTTCATCCTCCGCCGTGTACCGGTGGATTTCCGCACATCGCGCTCTCTGCGCGTGATCATCGAGAACCCTGCCGGCGGCCCGTACGCTTCGTCCGTTTTCGCGGTCTATCTGATGCCGGACGAGCCGGTCGGCGAAGACGAGGCCGGACGCCTGATCGAGACCCGTCCCGAATCCGTTCGCGAAACCGCTTGGGCGTTTGCGGAGTACGGCTACAGGGGCGGTCCGTCGAATGAGGGGTCCCCACTCGAAGTCGTTCTCGACCTGCCGCGACAGGAAGGAGAGTGATTGCCGTGGGTCCGCGTCGATGGACGCGGCGCGGACGGCCGGGACCGCCAGCGAGTTCAGTGCTCGGTCCGAGCGGACGCGCGGCCGGTGCAACCTGCGTCCGACCCGCGGCCCGGACGGTCTCTTCCGGTGGTGTCGTTCCGGACGGTGGATCAGTTGATCGCGCATCGGCACAAAGGAATTTGCCAATCCGGTCATGCGCCGGAAGGCGTTTGGGATGCGCAGAACCTAATCCAAAAAAAAATGCATGCGCCAGAGCCACCTGCTGCGATGACGCATCTCACACATTCTCAGAGAATTGCCGTCGCACACCGTCCGAGGCATTGTTTCAACACGCTCTCGCCCGGCGTTCGACGCAATGATCTGAACCTACGCTGCGCCCTCTCGCGACGAAGTTCATGAGTCAATCAGTCCAAGGAGATGCTCAGGATGAACGACAAGAGGCTCAACATCTTGTGTTTCGGCGCACATCCGGACGATTGCGACCTGCGCTTCGGCGGCGCGGCCATGAAGTGCAGGACAGCGGGACATCGGGTTCGCTTCGTCTCAATGACCAACGGCGACACCGGCCATTATTCGATGGGAGGCGGCCCGCTGGCCAGGCGCCGCTGCGCCGAGGCTCAGGCTGCGGCACGAGTCGCCGGCATCGAGTACCAAGTGCTGGACATTCACAACGGCGAACTGGAAGCGTCCGTATTCATCCGAAAATGGGTCATTCGAATCATGCGCGAATTCAGGGCTGACCTCGTGCTCTGCCACCGGCCCAACGACTATCACCCGGATCATCAGGCCGTAGGCACTCTGGTACAGCAGGCGGTTTACGTGGTGACCGTACCTAATGTGACCCCCCTCACCCCGCATCTCGAGCGCCCGCCGATCCTCGGCTATTTTTTTGACGCGTTCACCCAACCCACGCCGTACGTGCCGACCGTGGCCATCGACACGGACGATGTTTTCGACCGGAAGGTCGAGATGGTGCACTGCCATGAATCTCAGATGTACGAATGGCTCCCGTACAACGGTGGGACCCTCGAGTCCGTGCCGAAGACCGCAGAAGCACGCAAGGCTTGGCTTCGGGAGCGCCTGCTGGGGCGATTCAGCGCGGTCGCGGACTCCGCGCGCGATTGCCTGGTCAAGTGGTACGGCAAGGATCGCGGTCGCACCGTGCGAACGGCGGAAACCATCTGCATCTCCGAATACGGTCGCCGCCCGACGGAGGACGAACTGCGACGTCTCCTCCCCTTCCTCCCCACGCCCGGCACATGAGGCTCGTACCGCGCCCGTCCTTCGCGCCGCGCACAGAATACCGGGTCCGGGTCCAAGCGCCGGCGCGACTTGAATGAGGTCGCTCGCGGGACTATCGTTTTTCCGCAAGCGCCGGCCGCTCCACCGCTTTGACGACAATCATCTTCGCGCCCCCGGACGGACCGCCCATCTTCCCGCAGCCAAACACCCGACATGCACAAAGGAGGACAGCGAATGGCATTCACACTCAAGATCGGAGAAAAGGCGCCGAACTTCGAACTCCCGGCCACGGACGGCAAGACCTATTCCCTCGCCGATTTCGACGATGCGGAGGTTCTGGTGGTGTTCTTCACGTGCAACCACTGCCCGTTCGTGGTCGGTTCCGACGAGGCCACCCGGGCCACGGTCGAGCGTTTTAAAGACCGCGGCGTCGCCTTCATCGGCATCAATTCGAACAGCGAGAGGACCTACCTTGTGGACGATTTCGCCCACATGGTGAAACGAATGAAAGAACAGCGCTTCCCTTGGGTGTATGCTCGCGATCAATCCCAGGCCACGGCACGGGCCTACGGAGCGCTGCGGACGCCGCATTTTTTTGTCTTCGACCGAGATCGGAAGCTCGTTTACACCGGTCGGGCCGTGGACAACCCGCGCGACGCGGACTCGAGCACCGTCAACGATCTCGACCGCGCCCTCGAAGAAGTCCTGGCCGGCAAGCCCGTGAGCACGCCGGTGACCAACCCCATCGGGTGCAACGTGAAGTGGGACGGAAAACCGCCGCATTGGATGCCGCCCGAGGCCTGCGATTTGGTCTAAAGGATCTCCCAGCCGTATCGAGAACTCGGAGCGCCTCCGCGGCGGGAGAGCGGCCGTTCCTGCGACGGCGGAAGGGTGATCCTTCCGAGGGGCCCAAATACGCCCCCGCAATTCGCTCCATCAAAGAAAGAAGCGACCATGCCAAGCACCTCTCCGCCGAACATCGTCATCCTCTACAGCGATCAGCACCGGGCCGACATGGTGGGATGGAGCAACCGGCAGACGCCGACCCCGAACCTGGACCGATTGGCCGGATTCGGCGCGGTGTTCGACCGTTGTTACTGCCAATACCCTGTGTGCACTCCCAGCCGGATGTCCCTGCTGACCGGACAATACGTGCACACTCACGGCGTTCACTGCAACAATGCCGGGTTGCACCCCCGGCGCCCCACATTCGCCCGCGTTCTCCGCGAGCACGGCTATGCGACGGCCTGCATTGGCAAAATGCACTTTTTCCCGACTTACGCACCCTACGGGTTCGATCATATGGAGCTGGCGGAGCAGGACGGCCCCGGTCGATTCGAAGACGATTACCACCGCTTTCTGGTCAATACCGGGGTCATCGACTTGCACGACCTCGTCGACCAGCGCCACGAATTCCGCAAGAACGCCCCGGCCGAGTACTGGGAGACGTTCGGGGCGCGGGCATCGGACTTACCGGAGGAACTGCACAGTACGAGTTGGATCGGCGACCGAGCGGAAGCCTACCTGCGAGCCGCCGAGCCCCCATTCTGCGCCTGGATCGGATTCATCAAGCCGCATCATCCGTTTGATCCGCCCCAGGCGTGGCTGGACCGAATCGATCCGGACGTCCTGGACCTTCCCCCCGACTGGACCGAAGTCGTCCCCGAGCAGGATGCGGGCAAGCCCGGTTACTTCGACGTTGCACCGCTCACGCCGGACACTTTGCGGCACATCATGGCGCATTACTACGCCACGATCAGCCATATAGACTTCCAGATCGGTCGTGTCTTGCGTGTCCTCGAAGAACGCGGCCTGGACAACACGGTGGTGATCTACACTGCGGACCACGGTGAATTCATGGGGTTTCATCATCTTCTACTCAAGGGGGGCTACCTGTACGACCCACTGGTGCGCGTGCCGCTGGCGATCACGGACTTGTCCGGCGCCCGACATTGGGCGCGCGGAATCCGCAGCGACGCCCTGGTCGAGTCCGTCGACGTCACCGCGACCGTCTTGGACGCGGCGGGCGTACCGGCCCCGCCGGGAATGCAGGGCAAAGGCCTCGCGCCGGTCTTGACGGGACAGTCCTCCCAACATCGCCAGTTCGTGTTCGCCCAAAACGGCGGAATGAGCATGACCATGGTGCGAACATCGCAGTGGAAGCTGATCGAGAGCGCGAGCCCCCGGGACCGAATGCTTTTCGACTTGGCGGCCGACCCCTCCGAGAGCGTCAACCTTTACGAAAGCGCGGACCATGCCGGGGTGCGCCTCGAGCTGACCGCCCGTTTGGTCGAACATCTCTGCCGGCATTGTCCCCGCCGCTCTACGCCTGCGACTCGGCCTACTACCGCAGCGCAACGGTTGAAGATTACCTGAGAGACGCCCCGGCCCGACGCGATCGGGACCCGTTCTTCCGGGGACAGACCCCTTACGCGAAGAAAGCCAGGGAAGCACTTGAACGATTGGAACGAGGCGAAGACGAAAAAACGCCTGGAGCCTGATCCCCCCGGCAAAGTGCACGGCCCCATTCAGGAACCAACTTGCCGAGTTCTCCTGCCAGTTTGCCACCGCTTGACAGCAGGGTTCCAACGAATTGGTGCTGCCGGCATTGCCCCGCCGTGCTCGTACTCAGACCTCCCGGTCCGGCAGGACGGTGCTCGTAATCGTGACCGGGGGCATTCCCGGCGTTGGGTCTTTGGTGGCGCGAAAGCGCGGTACCGGGTAGGTGCGCCAGGGCCTGACCGACCTGCTTCCCGGCCCCACAAAGGCACGAATCCTCTCGCGAAGCCCGCAGAGCGCGTAGGGAGAGGCAGGAAAGGCCAAGTCCCGGACCTTCACCCGTCCAGCGGACTCCGCACCCCCAGCACGTTCCGTTTCGCCACATGCGTGTATACCATGGTCGTGCGCACGTCCGAATGCCCGAGCAATTCCTGCACCGTCCGGATGTCGTACCCCTTCTCCACCAGGTGCGTCGCAAACGAATGCCGCAACGTATGCACCGTCACGTGCTTGGCGATCCCCGCCGCTTTCGCCGCCTGCTGCACAATCCGCTGGAACGTCATCGGCGACAAATGATGCCGCCGCACCACCCGCGTGCGCGGATCGATGGAGAGATTGGGCGACGGAAACACCCAGAACCAATTCCACTCCTTGCCGGCGTTCGGGTACTTGCGCTCGAGTGCCTCCGGCAGATAGACCCCGGCCAGGTCATCCGCCCGATCCTTTTCATACAATTCCCGGATCTTTCCCAAAGGCCGCGGCAGCGCGTTCAATGTCTGACTATGGCCGCAAAACTCGCTCGGACAGCCAACGTGGCACAAGTGTCCCGCCTGTTGTTTTTGCCGGTCACAGGCGAGACGCCTGTGCCACTCTTCTCGCTTCACTTCTCGCCTTGCTGACATCGAATCCACGCCGGGCCGCCAAAGCGTAGGCGGCGGTCCCACGACGTCAGTCGTCCCCCATTGCGTGCGGTTTCCTGGCTGCCTTGCCCTCGTTGTCGTTATCGTAATCGTGGTCGTCGTGGTCGTGGTCGTAATCGTCGCGAGACGACAATTCCCAGGCATTATCACAGTTCAAAGACAGGGTTTTCCGCTTTCCAGTCCTACTGAGCCCACGCGCACAGAAGTGACTTCCCAAGGAATCCGGCCCGGCTTCTACGGCCATGGTTCTTCACAGCCGGTCCAACGGACTCTCGGCCGCACCCCGCAAGTCGCGAACCACGTGCGTGTAGATCATGGTTGTTTCCAGGCTGGCGTGCCCGAGGAGATCCTGGATTTCTCGGATATCGGTACCGTTCATCAGCAAGTGCGTCGCAAACGAATGGCGAAGCGTGTGCGGACTGGCCGGCTTGGCGATCCCCGCTTTTCGTACGGCATTCTTCACTGCCAGTTGAACGGCTTTGCCGCTGATGTGATGTCGCCGCACCACGTTCCCTCGTGGGTCCACCGACAGGTCGCGCGCGGGAAAAACCCAAAACCAGCCCCACTCCGTCGCGGCATTCGGGTATTTTCTCGACAGTCCTTCGGGAAGATAGACCCCGGCAACATGGTTCGCGCGGTCTTGCTCCCAAAGCGAACGAATGTCGTCGAGATGCGCCCGGAGTTTGCCTACCAGCGAATCGGGGAGCAGCGTCATCCGATCTTTGTCCCCCTTGCCGCGAACAAAAACAAGCCGATTGTCGAAATCCAGGTCTTTCACCCGCAGCCGACACAGTTCCATAAGACGCAACCCGCTACCGTAAAGTAGCTTCACATAAAGTGCATGGGAGTCGGAAACGCAACCGAAAAGCCTGCGCACCTCTTCCACGGAAAGGACCACCGGCAGTTTCCGACCCCGTTTCGCCCGCACCCCTTTCGACATATCGCCCAAATCGATGGACCAGACCTCACGAAACAGAAACAACAGGGCATTGAACGCCTGATTCTGTGTCGACGAAGATACTTTTCTCTCCATCGCAAGGTGACTCAGGTACCGGCGCACAGTATCCGGACTGCGAACATCGGCGCTGCATTCGCACCCATAGGCGAAGAACCTCCGGACCCAATCGCAATAGGCTTGCTCGGTACGGTACGCATAGTGTCGAATCCGCAGCCTCTCTTTCATCGCATCAATCGCGCCGACCCCGGCCTCCCCGGCGGGCATCGCCTTCTTTTCGAACTCACAGCGGGAAACCGGCGCCGCTTCGGCCTCGGCTCGCTCCGCTCGGCCCCGGCGGTAGGTGAAGAGATAGAGACGCACCGATTTGTCGGCCTGATCAATCTGCCAGTCCCGCAGTTTGTTGTCGGCCGACAGTCGGTCCACGAACATACGGATACGATCCTCCGCGACAAGGTCGTTGCGCCGCGATTCCGGAGACCTCAAGAAACGTTCAACCCATCTCACGCACCACTGTCGATTCCGTTCCGGAATGAGTCGGTGGGTTCGCAGGTAGTCGTCAAATGGTTGTAAATCAATATGCTGCATGATGCTGCGTCTCTCATTATTTTTCTGGACGGACCTCTCCTATCTACCTGGTGACTAAGTGCTTCCGAAGATGCCGCCGCAGAATGTCGGGCAGACCGACGTCAAAATGAACCTGATTATGCGAACTTCGCCTAGCCACAATATTTAAGTGGTAATCAACTATTGCAATCCCAGTATCTCTTTTTCTGAAGGTTTTTCTCGATCAACTGCTTGCATTCCTTCTCCGGTACTGCTATTTTTGTAAATAAGGTATTGGGAGGGCGTCTTCATGGGATCGGCTCCGAGTTCGTTCGTGATGCGTTCCGTGGTTGGCGTGTCGACCCGCACCGTGGAGTTATCGGTTGAATCGATCCGCCGGGAACTTACCCCGGCCATTCCGAAAAAGCGAACTTCGCCCATTACACGTTAGCGCCGCGCTGCGCGCGTCGCTAATGGCCGAGTCGCCCGATCCCTTCGGGATTCGTCCGAAGTTTTTGTTTTCGATAAATCGAACCGC
>JAADHN010000128.1 GCA_013151865.1 Kiritimatiellota bacterium | reverse complement strand
AGCCGCGCCCGGCGCTGGCACGCAAACTCCACGTCAAGGGCAAGATCAACCCGGTTTTGTACGGCGCCACGGTCAACGGGCAGCTCGGGATTATTTACGCCCCGTACGGTTTGGCCTGTGGCTGGGAACTGGCCCAGTGTCCCTATTGTGATGGCGTCGCCCCCACCGACGCCCTTGCCCTCGGGGTCAACATCCTCTCTTACGCGCTCATGCAGTGACTCGGCCCCGGGGCCGCTTTCGGCCGGGGTGGTCGGGGCGGCCTCTTGGGTTCGGCGTCTTCAGGAGCTTGCCCTTCCCCCCCCGGTCAGACGTCGGACGATTCCGGTTTGTGCGCGCCTTCAGTTTGCGCGACGGGCGCGGCGCCGAGCGGATGGGGCCCGATCTTCCACGCCGCCGTCCATCCCGCGTGCCCGTCGATTTGGGTTCGGGGCGGAAGTCGAGGAGGGCAAGACGACCCGATGTCCGGAGCCGACGCAGCATGGCCTGTTGTTTCGACGTGATCGACGGCGGCAGTGTTCGGGTCGTGATCACGTGGCCGTCCGCAAAGAGAATGTTGTAGCCGCCCGGATGCGGCGCAGGAACTCGTTTCGACACGCAGTTCACTTCGATAAGCAGCCACGCCCGGCTCGGATTCTTCAGGGCTTGACGCCCGGCAAACTGATCATTGTACACGAAAGTCAGGCCCTTTTTCCGCAGCGGGTCCGGTGCAGCTGGACAGACCCACATCTCCCTCGGGATGCCGGAGCCGGCGGATTCGAGGACGGTCACGATACTGTCCGGGTCTTTGAGCGGATTCTTCGGGAAGAACTTGGCTTTGGGATAATACCCTTCCGTGTAGTAGTACATGAGGATCGCCTTGCCGATTTGCTGAAGATTGTTCATGCACTGGAGCTGGAGTGCGCGCTGTCGCGCCCGAACGTACGCACCGGTGGGAATGCTGCTGACAATCGCCGCGACAAGCATGACCTCCGTGAGCGAGAACCCAACCATTCTTCTGTTCCGCCATTTGCGCATTTTGCACCTCCCGGATGTGGACGTTCCTGCCCTTTGCTTTTGCTCTTGCTCTTGCCGCCGGAAAAGTGGCCAATCTTTGAGACACTCGGACCGATGTGGACGTTCCCGGTTGCCGTGGTCCGGAACTCGGCTGGATTCCCGGCAATAAAGTCGCCAACTCGCTATCGATACCGATGGGCAAGCCGGAAAGCTTACCCTGCTTGGGGCGTCCAAGCCGGACGGGTGCCGCGCACCGGCGCTTCCTCCACGATCTGGCGAATGTGCCGCGGGACGGATGATCGACCTTCATTTCCGAGTCGCCCCTCTCGTCATCACGTCCGTGTATGCACATCATCCAGGCAGGCAGGACAGGCGTTCAATGAGGAATACAACAATAGGTTCCATCACTTCTCGACGAACGGGTATTCGCTGATATTCAGGGGGTTCCAGTTCTTTTGGTTGACGCGGAAAGAACGCCTGCAAGACATAACCTCGGCGGACTGACACCGCGTCCCTTACTTAAATGTACCCTCCCTTTCTCCCCGTCCACTGCTTCGCCGCGCGTTTTATTCTTTTCCGTGTCCTTGGGATCGTGCACATCCCCGAGAGGGATATCGGTTGCCGGGTGGAGTCTCCCCCACGCTGTGTTCGCCGGCCTTCAAGGCAGGAGGCGGGGCCTTCCCTCTTCGTCACGGACTCCGGCGATGCAGGTGGTGCCGCGACTGCGTGCGTTCTGCTCTGCTTTCGCGCGCAGAAAAGGCTTCATCCACCGCGTGAGGCGTGCTTCTTCGTCCGTCAGTCGGCGGGTACGACGGCCCACGGCCCGCTTCGCTCCAGATGCATTATCTGGGGGCATCCGTTTCCCCCTTCGGTGCATGGATTTTGCCCCGCGAGCACTGGCGTGGCGAATCTGGAAGAGTTGCTCGATTCGTGCGCACGTTTTTCTTGCACGTCGCCAGTTTTTCGTGTCCGAATTCCGGGGCTATTCTCTGTTCAAGGGGCGGGTTGTTCCGGTTTCAGCTCCCCGGTTCGCTTCAAATGACAAGGGAGCCACGGCAGGGCCGTCCGCGCGGCCTCGGCCGCCCGTCGCAGTCTGTTATCCCGGACTTGCGCGTCTCGGGTGTGTGTTGCGGCCAGCCACAGGGCCATTGCCCGAATCACGGAGGGTTGCGTCTGGGCCTGCCCGGCGGCGTAATCGGCGGGCAGATCCCCGAGAGCGGTCCGGGCCAGAAAACTGAGACCGGGGGCGGCGTCGCCTCTCTCGAGTACGTGCCGCCACTCGCGGGCGGCGTCCCGGGTTTGTCCGGCGAGTTGGAGTGCGACTCCTTTCTCGAATCGGGCCATTTGGCGGCCCGGGGCACTCGGCAGGCTGCCGGCGAGATCACCGAACAGTGCAGCGGCCTCGGTGAAACGTCCGTCGGCCATAAGGGCGCGAGCCCTCTCCCGTACGGCGGCTTGGCGCAGACCCGGGGCCCCGGAAGTTGCCGCGTTTGCGGCCACTGCTGCGAACACCCCAGCGGCGTCCCGTGCTCGACCCTCGGCAACCAGTTTTCTGCCTCGTTGCAACTCGGCAAGCCCGACGTCGCTCGTCTCGTCCGTTTCCCCGGCCCCCGTCCTTTTCAGGCGTTCGATTTCGCGAGCCTGTCCCTGAGCTTGCAGGACCGGAACCAAGGCCGCAAGCTTTTCTTCGAAGATGCGGTGGCGTGCGTAGAGGGCCCCGATGACGAACGCAGCGACGACCACGACGGTGACAATGGCGGTCACGGGATGGGCCCGGACCAGGCGGTCCGTGCGTTCGAACACGTTCGGACGATGAACTGTGACGTTACGTCCCTCGATACAGGCGTTGAGATCGCGCAACGCCCGACTGATGGTGGGGTAACGGTCTCGCGGGTCTTTTTCGAGTAGAGCCAACACGACGGCCTCGAGACGCCAGGGGATCTCGCGCCGCAGTTTCCTGGGGTGCGTAGGGGGGACTTTCCGGATGATGTCGAACACGGCGCCGGTAGCGGCATCGTCCGGGATCTCGTACGGCAGACGGCCGGTGAGCATCTGGTAGAGGATTACGCCGAAGCTGTAGATGTCGGCCGAGGCGCCGACCTTTCCCGAGAGCGTTTGCTCGGGAGACATATACCTGGGGGTCCCGAGCGTGGCTTGGCTCAAAGTCAGGCCATAGGCGGACTCCATTCGCGCCAAGCCGAAATCGGTCAGCAAGGGCCGCCCGGTTTCCGAGATCAAGATGTTCGCAGGTTTCAGGTCGCGGTGCACGATATTGTGGGCGTGGGCGAACTCGAGGGCTTCAGCCACGGCGACCGCAGTGATGAGGGCCCGGCGGCGTTCGAGGGGGCCGTCACTCAGTAGGTCGGCCAGACTGCCGGGCCCGGTGACTAATTCCATGGCAATGTAATGGGTCCGCCCCTGACGACCGGTGCCGTAGATGCGGACGATGCCGGGATGTTCACCGAGCCGCTGCAAAGCCTCGGCCTCTCGCCGGAACCGGGCCAGGTGGACGGCCGTCAGGGCGGGGTTTTCTTCCATCACCTTGAGGGCCAGTGGGCGATGTGCCGCGTCGGTAGCTTTGTAGACCAGGGCCGTGCCGCCTCGGGCGATGAACCCCGTGATCCGATAGGGGCCGAGCATTTCGCCGCCCTGCAGGGGGATCGCGTAATCATCGTCCAGGGGGGAGTCCCAGGCCTCGGTCCCGGACGCTGGTGGTGTGATCAGGGGTTGCGTGATGGGATCGGGCGTTGCCGCTGCGGCGTCCAAAGGCCCGGAGGAGGATGCCGGGTCCGACGGGTTTTCCCTGGACTGGCTCATCGCAAAGTTCCCGGCTCGTTTTTTCGGCGGCGAGAAGGGATGGATCGGCCCCGGGCCCCCGCGGCAGTGGGTCGGTGTCTGCGGAGAGGAGGCCCGGCAGGCCTGCAACCGTTCGTGCGGGGCCCGCCGCCGCCGACCTTGTCAAGCACCAATTGTTGTTCTCCCGCAATCGCGGGATCACAGCGTTCTTTCGGACGCCTGTCTCACTTCGTTCGGAACATCGGCGTCCGGTCATCGGCCGCAACACGTCGATCCTATCCCGTGGCTTGCTCTCGCGGCGAAGTTCGCGCGCGACTCAGGTCAGTGCGTCAAAGCGTACACCAGGATATTGGTACCCAAGCGAGTGTAAAAGTCGTGCGCGAAGTCGCTGATTTCGCGGCTGCCGTAATACCGAAAGACCCTCCACCGCCCGTCCGGTTCCCGGACCCAGGCGGGCAGTGCGTACTTCTGGCAATAGATGACGTCTTTTGCGCCGTCCTCCCGGGTGACTTCAAATCGAGCGCCGCTGTAAGCCGCGGTGCGGAGGTACTCGGAAAGCCCTTCGGCCCCTTCGCGAATGCGGAAATTGATGGTGGTAACCCAGCCGCCCAGTGAATTGCGCCCCCAACCCATGGCAATAATCGGCGTGACCAGAACGGCCAAGCGTCCATCGAGTTTCAAGCCAACTGCGGCATAGGTGCCGTCGGGCCACTTTTCGCGGACCACGAAGTTCCGCACCGTGTCCGGCAATATGCGGGCATCGGGGAGCCCTTTGTAGAAGATGCTGAAGAGCAGGTGCGAACGCGGCAGTGGCCGAAAGCGTTTCCCGGGAAAAACAGCGCCGAACGCGGTCTTTATTTCCGGGCTCGCGTCCCATTCTGCAAAACTGTGGCGCTGACCCAGCTCCGGGTTGTCGCGCAGGAACTCGGCATTGATGCCGGCATCGATGAACAGGAAACCGCCGCGTTCAAGATAGGCCTTGAGGTTGGCCTTTTCCCGGTCGGTGAACGTCCAGTCTTTGCGGTCCGCAAAGTTGGCGTAGACGAGGGGGAACTCGAAGAGTCGTCGATCCTCGAACGAATCGAGGATGACCGGTTCGGGAACCACCGCCAGTCCGGTGACCTTTCCCACGTATTCGAGCAGGGAAGGCAGGGCCGCCGGATAGTGCCGACCGACGGCGGCCCCCGGGCACAGGCGGGCGATGCGCAAGGGGGCGACATCCGCGGGCACAGGGCGCGGACCCGGTCTTTTCGCTGTGGAGGTCGAGTCTGGGGATTGTTTCGCGGCCGCGGCCGGAGAGACGGGCGCGAGCAACATGCTGAGAAGTGCTCCCAGAATGAATCGTCGCGGATCGAGGGACATTCTCGGAATCATCATCACCACCTATTCAACGTCTACTGCGCAGACTGCGCGGGCCTGCTTGCTGCTTTGCAAGCGCGGTCGCCTTCGTGCTTCGCGGGCATTTTGGAGCTTCGTCTCGCTGCGTCGGGCCAGCGAGGCCGGCGAGTTTCTTGTTGCCGGCCGACGACAGCCCTGCGCCTCGGGTGTTCGCAAGCGCCGAGGAGCGGCCTCCGGTTGGCAGGTCGACATCCTGCATACTGTATCACGGTGTGGGAGTCTTTTTGCGCGGGGTTTTGAATGAGTCGCCGAGACGGGTTAGCCTGAATAATGCTTGAGCCATCTCACGACGAAGTTCATGAATCAACCAACTTAGGGACGTGTGCACTTGTTTGGCGGAGTTCCGCGACCCGGGCTGCGCCCGTCATGGAGTCTGTCGGCCAGGGTTGTCGGGAGAGAATTGGAGGAGGAACCAATGGGTTCCGCGGTCACGGGTGAGTCGAATCCGATCAACTGTCGGCGTACGTGACGGGAATGGGGCGCCTCGTTAACCGTCCCCGGCCAAGGGGTAAAGATCCCGACAGGTTTGTTTCGGCCTTGAGTCGGATCGTCCCGGTTACGGGTTCGGTCAAGAAAGGGAGTCTTCCGGTGGGCGCCTCGGCACCAGATTGTTTCGAGCCGATCAGTAATTTCCCAGTGCGACCGCAGCGTCTTGACCGAGGTAGATCCAGTAGCCCTTCCCTGATTCGAGCTGTGTGGCAACCTTGTAAATTCGAGTGACAGGGTCGAACTCGAAAACACCTCCGACGACCGCCCCGGTCGGATCGGTCGTCAGCGGGACTGGGATCGGATTGAAGGGTGCATCAGCCACGGGAGCGGCCAAGTTCCATCCCGCGTTGAGGTCGAAGCTATTCTGCAGTTTCAGACTCCCGGGGATGCTCACCGTCACGGTTGCGCCGGTATTGTTAAGGACCCAGTATCCACGTGCAATCTCGACCTCGGTCGCCGCGGTATACGCGCCGTTCACCAGTTTCCAGACATCGCCGGACTGGTTGCCCTGAAACACGCTGTCCACGTCCGGCAAGCGGGGGTCGAGAGGTACCGAGACCAAGTTCCAGCCCGGCTGCAGGGTCAGGTCGAACGAAACCGCGCCGTAGCCGACCGCGAAGTACGTGGTCGTATTGGCCGGCACGGCAACCGTGTTGAAATCATCCATGACTCCGACCGTCCCCCCGGCCACGGCGCTGCCGTCCGCGTTGGATTCGCGAATGATCAGGGATGCAGCAATAGGATCGGCGCTATTCCACTGGATTGTGAGCGGGGTCCCACCTGCCGTGGCCTGGAAGAACCAGACGGCCCCGGCATACGTGCCGCGCCGATCCGTGATCAGTTGACTGCCATCGAGCAGTATCGAGACCATGGACCCACCCCCGGAGGGCACTCCGAAGGGCGTCAATTGGTCGACGGCAGCGTCGTATGCGTCAGTCGCATTTGCCTGCACGCCGATTTGCAGACTTGCCACCTGCGCGTCGGTCAGGTTCAGATCGAACGTCCAATACTCGCCACGGGCAGGATCGAGCGGCACGCCGTCAGCATCGTCGTCGACCCCATCTCCGTCGGTGTCCGCGTTCAAGGGGTCGGTCTCTGTCCAGGTCTCGCCCGGATCCATCACGCGGTCTGCGTTGGCGTCGCCAGCGATCGCACCGTCCGCATTGGCGTCCTCGGCGCCGTCGGCGAGTCCGTCGTT
>JAADHN010000094.1:15769-61500 GCA_013151865.1 Kiritimatiellota bacterium | reverse complement strand
CGTCCCGAACCTCTCCCCGTTCAGATCGGGAGCATGACGACCGGATTTCGCCCTGCCGATGCCGACATCGACGAACTGCGCGTCAGTCGCATCCGACGCTACCGGGGCAAGACGTTCGTTCCGGCCCGTTCGGCAGCGTCCGACCCAGACACCCTGCTTCAGTTCCACTTCAACGACGCGCTCGAAGCGGCACTTCCGGGCGGACTCCGCATGTTCCCCGGTCCGGCACAACAGCAATGGACGCACAACGCAATGCGATGCCGAGCAGGCGCTCGGCTCTCCCAGGGACGACGCGTCTCCCGCCGAATCGCACCGGCTCCGTCTCCGGCCCTGGCAGCGGCGGGGTTCGGGGGTACTTTAGGACATGGGACGTTCAAGCTTGCGCCTCGGGCCGCCGGCGTATGCCCGAATCTCGCCGTGTGATGATGGACCGCAATCCAAACCGGTAAGGAGGAAAAGACGATGACGGGAGTGACCATTTACAATCCGAGCAAGGCCTGGAAGGGGTATACGCTGTTTTCGGAAACCTTTGCGGAGCCGGTCTGGAAAAAGGGTCAGGAAACGGTCATCCATCTGATCGACATGGAAGGCGAGCCGGCGCATACCTGGCGCCAGGACCGCACCACGGTCCAGTCCCATGCCCAGCTCCTGCCCAACGGCAATCTTCTTTACCCCACGCATGACCGGTCGGATATAACCATGTGCGACAACGTGGGTCTTTATGAACTGGCGCCGGACAGTTCCCTTGTCTGGAGTTACCGCTGCCGTGTGGACCACGATTTTCAGATACTGCCCAACGGCAACCTGCGGATCCACACCATCACGGAAAACGTCTGGCCCGCCCTCGGCACCGAACTGAAGCGCCATCCGTACATGATCGAGGTCACACGCGACAAAGAATTGGTGTGGGAATGGCGCGGCGAGGAACACCTCGATGAGTTGCAGGCCCTTCTGTCGACGGACGGTTGGGCGCACCTGATGGAGCGAGCCACCGGGCAGTTCGCCTTCGACTGGGCCCACAACAACACCTTGCAGCTCATCCCGCCGAACGCTGCATACGAGCGCGAAAAAGCCGCGGGGGTGCGCCCCCGGTTCAAGCCGGGAAACATCGTCTTCAGCTACCGCAGCGTGGATGTGATCGGGGTCATCGATTACCCGTCAGGAGAAATCGTCTGGGCCTGGGGGCCGGGTGTACTCGACGGCCAGCACAAGCCGCACATGCTCCCGAACGGCCGAATCCTGATCTTCGACAACGGGACCCTGCGCAAATATTCCCGCGTGATCGAGTTGGACCCGCTCACGGAGAAAATCGTCTGGGAATACAGGGCCGATCCGCCGGAAAGTTTTTTCAGTCCGTATATCTCCGGGGCCCAGCGTCTGCCCAACGGCAACACCCTCGTCTGCGAAGGCGGTCGGGCCCGGTTTTTCGAGGTCACCCCCGGGGGTGAAATCGTGTGGGAGTTTCGCAACGCTCACAATCACCCCAACGGCCGGCGCGCCATTTACCGCTGCCTGCGCTACTCGCCGGAATACGTCCGCCCCCTGCTTGCCGCGGCACTGTGAACGGGCCCGAGCAGGGAACGACACGGCCTGTGCCGGACGAGGCGTCCTCGATATCGATCCTGAGAGCGGAGACCGAGCCGCCGAGTCGAATGAAACATCCGAAAAAAACCGCTGATGAACGCGGGGCGCCACGCCAAAGCAGAAATGGCGTCCCACCGTTTCCAAGGAGTGCGGCGAGACGCCGTGTCTGCTCTGTCCGGAGCCGCATCGGCGTCGAATGTGTTCCGAAATGAGGGTAAGGAAGATCGATACATGCAGGGGGTCAAACCCGGCCAGACCGCATCGCTCCGCGCCCGCCTGCCGGCTCAGTACTTGATACAATCTTTGAAACGCCGGTGGAACCAGCCGAACCAGTGGTCGGGGTTTTCCCGAATCCAGCGACCGAGCATTTCGTTGTGCGCAGCCTGCAGCGCCGCCACCGGGTCCGGAACGTCCGGAGCGATAAGAGAGTCGGGACCTGCGGACTCGAACACGATTCGGTACCGATTGTCCGGGCCGAGGAGTGCGTAGGCCCCAATCCCGCCGCAACCCGTCTTGACCATCAGGCCGGCCGCGGTCCGAACCGTGCGGGTCTCGTGTCCGAGGAAGGGACAGGACGTGCCCATGTCCCCGGCATACTGGTCGATGAGGAAAGCGACTATTCCTCTCTCCTTCAAGGCTTTCAATGCCTTGCGCGCCGCCTGTCGCGGGAAAATGACCCGGGCGCCGGAAACGCCGCGCCGCGAAAACAGCCAGTCGTTGACATACGGGTTCTTCATGGGCTTGCCCACCACGGTCAGGCTCGGAAAGCGGTCGGCAAACAGAGGGCCGAACAGTTCCCAGTTCCCCAAATGCGCCAAGATCCCGACCGCTCCCCGCTTCCCGGCGGACGTCTCGGTCGTCAGGACGTCCTCGTTTTCGATTCCGAATGGGGGGGGCAGGTGCGAAGGGCGCAGGGCATCGAACGCATACCGCCCCAAAGTGCGGTAGAGTCTGCGAGTGATTCGCGCCTGCTCTTCAGGAGACCAGCCCCCGACGAACTCCATGTTCCGGCGCACGATCTTCCGATAGCAGCCGACCCGGTAAACCAATTCCCCCAATCCGGCGCCGAGGCGAAGGAACAGCGACCGCGGCAGGATTCCGGCACACGTCTCGGTCAGCCGCAGGGCCAGATATTCCAGTCGGTATTCCAGTCGCCGGAAACGTGTAGGGGCGCTTCGACTCATTCGCTTTCCACTTTCCTTTTGCGACCGCGGCAAAGATTTCGCGGTTGCGTCGTTCTCGCCCGGATTGCGACTCGCACGGACCTAGAACCCGACGGGAGCGGCGGACCGCCGGTTCCACGCCTGCAAGTTCCGTTCTCACCGCGGCCCCGCGGCCCGGGACACGCTCAGGCGCGCCGCCTTCAGAATGAAGCACCTCCGGGAAACACGTCTGACCGCGGTGCTTTTCGGGTTGCTTCAGACTATATTGTCAGTTTGCCTTTCTGTCGTTCTGTCCCGAGAGAGTATGGGTTGAATTGTGAACGCGTCTCTGTGCACGTTTCGTGGGTATATTCGCGCCTTGACCGACGCCTCGCGCTGGGAGGCGGGGCTCGAACTTTTCGTCCGGGGAGGAGTACTCGATCAGCGCAAGGCCGGGGCGTATTCGGAGTTCCGCGTCGCCAACGAGGCGAACCGTTTCGAGCGAGTCCAAGTCCGACTCGCCCGAGGCGGACTGACCGCCCGCTGCTCCTGTATTGCGCCGGGCGGCGGGTTGTGTCCGCACGCGGTGGCGGCGCTGCTGCACTGGCAGGCGGAGCACGCCGACGGCGCCGAGAAGCTGATTCGGCAGATCTCCGCCCCCCTGCCGAAGGTGCCGCCTCCCGACCCGCCGCTTTCGCTGCAGCCGGCGGGTGTCCCGCCGGAATCGGCCGCCGCACCAACGCAGACCCCGGTCCCGTTCCTGCAGGCCGTGCGTATTCGGAAAGCGCGCCTGAACCTGCGGTTCCGGGGTGACTACCCCACGGTCGCGACACGCTGGGATCGACTTGTTGTGGAGCCGGAAATCGTCGGCCCGGAACGGACGTATGTCGGGTTCAGCAATGTGCGGCGTCTGGCTCAGGGGCAAACGGCTTCGGGCGGATTGCGGCTCGAGCATTTCTCCGCACAGGATCGGACGCTCCTCTGTTTTCTCGCCGAACGAGGCAGGGCGGAGCCGGCCGGATTCGTGCTCACCGGACCGGATGCGGGCGATTTCTTCGAGCGCGCCTGCGGGCATCCCCGGACGCGTTGCGACGCCGGTCCCATTGTAATCGGCGGTGCATTCGTTGAACCGGTCCTCGTACTCGGCCCGACCGTGCGCGAAGACGCACGACGCCTGACGCCGGGATTCTTGGTGGCGGAGCACGGCCTGCTGCCTCACGAACATTTGGCGCCGATGATCGGTCGCGGGGCCGCCTGGGTCGGAATCAGGGGCATGTACGCCCAACTGACCGGCGCATTAGACGCCGTCACTCTCAAAGTATTCCTCGCCGGGCAAGAAGCCACGGCGTCCGGGCAGGACGTGGCGGCCTTGGTCCTAGCCGCGGCGCAAGGGACCTCGGTCGTCCGAATCGTGGACGGCAACGCACTCCGTGAGATTCGCGTCCAGGCATCCCGACCGCGGCCGGTGCTGCGCCTCGACTGGCAAGACAGGACAATCGTCGCCCGACTCACTTTTCGGTATGGGCGCACCGAAATCGAACCGGAGTCGACCCCGGCGTGCAGCTTCCGGCGGTCCACCCTGCTCTTGCGGGACATGCCCGCGGAAACCGCGGCCATCGACCGGTTGCGGGAATGGGGGTTCCAGCCGGATACGACCGATGCACGACTGTGTTACCGTTTGCGGGGCCCGGACCGCTTGTGGCGCTTTCTGACCGCCTCGCCGGCAGGGCTTCGAGGATGGGACACCCGCGAGACCCCGGAATTCTCCGCCCGCCGCGACCGACTGGCGGAGGCCCGCCTCCATGTGCTTTCGGGGACGATACGAGGCGACATTCTCGAACTCGAGGCGGTGATTCGGACGGACCGCGGCATTCAATTCGGCTGGGACTTCTTCTCCGCAGGGGGCCTGCCGCCGGGCAACTGCCTGCAGACGTCCGAAGGGGACGTGGTGCGCCTGTCGGATCAGGCAGCTCGGGCCTGCGCTTTCCTGTTGGACCACGGGCGGATCGCACCCGAGGGGAGGGTCCGCCTGAGTCGCTATATACTGCCTCTGGCAGCCAAGGTCCTCGGCCCCGGCCTGTGCGGACTGCAAAAGAACGCCTGGATCCAGCTTGCGCGCGAACTCGCCGAACCGCCCCGACCCGGCGAAGGTCGTACGGCGCATCCGATTTCGGATCGGCTGCGGGAATACCAACGAATCGGCGTCGCCTGGATTCAGCGGCTCGAGCGGGCGGGTTTCCACGGCATCCTCGCCGACGAGATGGGGCTGGGCAAAACCGTGCAAGCCCTGGCGGTCCTGGTCCGCCGGCATCTGGTCGAGCGCGTTGTCCGCCCCAGTCTCGTGGTGTGCCCCAGCAGTTTGATCGACAACTGGATCATGGAGGCCGCCCGGTTCGCTCCCGAATTGCGAACGGTCCCTGTGCGCGGGGCCGACCGCGAGCCGCTTATTCGCAAGCTGAACCGGGCCCACCTCGCCGTGACCTCGTATGCCCTCCTGCGGCGGGATACGGACGCTTACCGGAACCTGGAATTCGACTACGTGATCCTGGACGAGGCGCAGCACATCAAGAACCCGCGAACAGCCAATGCCAAAGCGTGCAAAGGCCTCGTTGCCCGACACCGGTTGATTCTGACGGGGACACCTATCGAGAACGGCCCGAAGGAAATCTGGTCGCTGCTGGATTTCCTCCTCCCGGGTATGCTCGGCCCCGAGAGAAACTTCCGGCGCCTGATGGAGCAAGGAGCCGGCGCCGAGAGTACAGCCATGGTCCGGCCGTTCCTCCTGCGCAGAACCAAGGACGCCGTGGCGCCGGAACTCCCCCCGAAACAGGAACAAACGCTGTTTTGCGAGCTGACCCCGAAACAAGCCGAACTGTATCGAAGTTTCCTGAACGGCTCGCGGACACTGGTGCAGCAGGCGAAGGAGACCGGCTGGCGCGCGGGGCGATTTCATATCCTGGCCCTGCTCACCCGCTTGCGCCAAGTCTGCTGTCACCCGGGCCTCCTCGACCCGGCACTGAGGGAAGAAACTGGGGACGGCGAATCCGCTTCCGCGAAAACCGCGCTCCTGAAGGAGGTGGTCCTGGAGGCCTTGGACAGCGGCAGGAAGATGCTGATTTTCAGCCAATTCACATCGTTCCTGCGCCTGTTTCGAACGTGGATGGAAGCGGAAGAAGTGTCGTTCGAGTATCTCGACGGGCATACGACGGACCGGCAGGCGCGGGTGGACCGATTCAACCGCGACCCGTCCATACCGGTTTTTCTCATGAGTCTGCGCGCCGGCGGGACGGGGCTGAACCTCACCGGTGCGGACTTGGTCGTGCACTATGACTCCTGGTGGAATCCGATGGTGGAGGATCAGGCGTCGGATCGAGTCCACCGCATCGGCCAGACCCGACCGGTGACGGTGCTCAAGCTCGTGACAAAAGGGACGATCGAGGAGAGGGTCCTGGCACTGCAGGCCCGGAAACGAGTGCTGTTCGACCGACTCGTGGGCGACGCCCCCGGTGGGCTGGGCACCTTGACGTCGGAAGACCTTGCCGTACTCTTGGCCGAATGAACCAGACCGTCCGATGGTGCCGGCGGGTCACCGCCCACCCCACAACCCGAAAGGCCATCATGAAACACCGGTTCCCCGCATTCATCGCAACGACCGCGCTCTGCTTGGCCGCTTCCGCCGAAACCTACGGACCAGACAACCTGCCGCCGGAGGTCCACCCCCCTATCATGACGCCGATCCCGGACGGACTGTCTCTCGACGTGCCCGCCGAACTCGGCAACCAACGGCTGGCGAAGCTGGGACTGGTGGATGCCACCGCGGCCCCGTTCAACGCCGATCCGACGGGGAAGCGCGACGCCACTGCCGCATTGCAGCGTGCCATCGATTTCGCCCGAGACGCACAGATGGTCTGCTTCCTGCCGCCCGGGACCTACACGGTCAGCGACACTCTGGTCATGCGGCATGGGATCCACATGCGTTCCCATCGGGCCACATTCATGAACAACTCGAACATGCCCTGCGTACTGGTGGGATCTCGACGAGGGTCGAGAACGCCGGCGCAGAATCGTGTGCGAATCGTCCTCCGGGCGCGTTCCACTGGTTTCGGCGACCCGAAGCACCCGAAGTACGTGATCGAACATCGCCAGTTCGATGTCCGCAAGTTCACAGTCGCCAAGAACCGGCGGGGGGGCGGGGCATCGCTGATGAACACCGTGGTCGCGGACCTCGACATCGTGATCGGCCCCGAAAACTCCGGTGCCGTCGGAATGCACATCCGGTCGTGCGAAGGGTCCGCGGTTCAAAACGTGACCGTAGACGCACGGAACGGTCTCGCCGGCATTGCGGGCGGCACAGGCAACGGCGGGAGTTGGACGAACGTGACCGTGATCGGCGGGCGGATCGGACTGGACGTACGCGGTTGGACGCCGCCAACGCCGACCATGGAAGGAATCACCTTGCTGAATCAGACGGAAGCCGCCATTATGGTGTCCTGCCGGGGAACTCTGACCGCGGTCGGGGTGCGGATTGTCAGCGATGTTTCCGGGCCCGCGATCATGGTGCGCGGGAACAAGTGGGCGCCGTTCGACAGCGGGTTGAACCTCGTCGACAGCGAGATCGTCTTCCAGAAACCGGGCGCGACGCCAGGACGGCGAACCGCGATCTCGACCGACCGAAGTGTCGTTTTGTCCAACGTATACGTGCACGGCGCGGATGAAGTGGTTGCCGGTTCACTGCCCGGGGACGCATCCGGCTGGCTGCACGTAAAGATGTTTGCCGCCGGAGGCGCCCCGGTCGTCCGGCGCGGCATACAACTTTCTTGTCCGGTATACGTGGACCGGCGCAAAATGTCCGGCCCGTTGATCGAAACCGCGGTGGGAGCCGCGCCCCCGCCGGACCTGCAGGCGCGCCATATTTGGGGTTCGGACTTCCCCTCGTGGGAATCGCCGAAGGCGGTCAACGTCAAGCACGCCCCGTACAATGCACGAGGCGACAGTTTCCATGACGACACCGACGCGCTCCAGCGGGCGATAAACGAACACGACGTGGTGTTCTTGCCCAAAGGATATTACCGTGTCACCCGCACGCTCGAGTTGCGTCCGCACACCCGCCTGGTCGGAGTGGCGCAGCACCTTTCGGTGATCATGGCCCGCGACCCGGAGCAGGGGTTCGGGCCCGACGGCGAACCGGGCCCCCTTGTGGAAACGGCGAACGATCCGGAGGCGGACACGGTCCTCGCCTTCATCGGCGTGCGTTTCCCGTTCGAGGTTTCGGACTCGTACTCGGACGCACGGTTGCCCGTGTACGCTCTCAAGTGGCGGTGCGGCCGCCGATCTATTCTCCGCAGTGTGATCCTCGAACCCCTCCGGGTGTACGGCTTCGTGGGGGGGCGAAAACATAAACAGCCGCCCTTGGATTGTCCGGCGGTCGTGGTCAGCGACCACGGTGGAGGGCGCTGGTACAACTACCATTCCATGTCGTTTTTCATGAACACGACCCGTAAGGCCAGAAACATTCTCGTCGAGGACACGTCCGAACCGTTGTTTTTCTACAACTTCGAACCGCAGGGCGGCACGGGCGAAGCAGTGGCCGAAATCCGGCGCGCCCGTCGCGTGACCATTTACGGCTGCAAGACCGAATGCGACACCACGTTCTTGAAAGTGACGGATTCCAAGAACATCGCAGTGTTCGGTCACGGCGGCATCGGCAATGCGGCAAAAGGGGGAGCGCTGTACTTGTTCGAACGCTGTACCGATTTCCTCGTTGCGAACATCGCAGACCAGGTAAATCTGAAAGAAAACCGGCCGTATTACGGGGGCCACGCGATTCACCGGAGCATTCGGGAGTTCTTCCCGCTGCTGGACCGGCCGCGCCAAGGCCCGCCGGTGGTCGTGCCGTGGAACGAACGCCCCGCCCTCTATCGGGTGGGGCGTCCGCTATCGCCGTGACAACGTCTTGTTCGCTGCCGCGGCGCGCCAACCCAGGCAAAGCCGGCATGGTGTGACGGGACCGAGGCCAGGCGCTTCCCGGCAACGCCGGGCAAAGCACAGAAAACGGCCTGCCGCCGGGCAGTGGCGACAGGCCGTCGCTTTTTATTTCACGGAATGCGGGCGTTGCGGATCGTCTCGGGCTTGTCCGGTCGATACCGCAAAGACCGGGAATCTGCCGGCGATCTCGCGACGAGCGGCAAACTCAATAAGGATTCTGGAAGGGCAACGGGTTCACACGCCAATCCGTGGAACGCACTGGTTGGAACGGGAATTCCGGCTCGATGATCGGCGTCCAACCGAACGGGAAGGTGATCACTTCGAAGGCACCGGTAACCTCACGCAGGCCGAACCTCCAAAGACCTTGGACCAGTCCGTAGCTGCAGGCGGCGAAACCGCCCTGGTCCCGGTTGACGCGGTCGATGTTCACCGGTATCTCCCAAGCGCCCGTGAGCAGGTTCGAAACGCCGCGGCCGAGTTGGCGTGCCGGCTCGCGCTTGACCAACGTGCCCGGCTCCTTGTCGTCTCGGAGCGGGTCGAAGCCCAGAAAGCCGGCGAAAAAGTCCCCAATCTGGTCGGCGTCGAAATCGACATAGAGCTGGGCGACCCCGAGGCCGACTTGGGCGCGTGCATCCCACGGCTTTCGCGGAAAGCGGGCGTCACGGTCCTGGCTGAGTTCTTTCCGCCACGGCCCGACGGAGTACGTCCAGTATTTGCCGGCGTGATCGACGAAAATGCGGTCCCCTTCCAGATGGGGGATAACCCACAGCGGGGGGAAAAAATGCGGGAAAGTGACGCCCTGCTCATTGGACGCATACGCCCCGAGTTGGGCGTACTCGGTCAAGGCGATCTCGGCCCCGCAAGCGGGACCGACAGCCACACCGCCGCGCACGATTTCAAGAAAATCGGCGATGCGGTTCCACACGTACAGTTCCGCGATCACGAACCCTTTATCCACGGGGTTTTCCGCCCGCGCCCCTGCACCCCACATTCCGAGCAGCAAGGCAAACATCAGAACATGGTTCCATCCCAGGATCTTTCTCATTTGTTCCGTCCCTCTTGAATGTGAGCCTTTGTACCAGGCAGAACCACTGTAACCGAAATCGGCTCGGCGGCCACTCGGCCGCAGGCGGCACGCCGCACGGGCACTACTATAGTCATCTCCCGCAACAGCGCAACAGGACGCAGAGAAAACTCCGGCAGCGACCGCCCTGCGTTGCCGATGTGAGCGAAAAACGTGGCCGGTTGCGCCAAGCACCGCGCGCCGGTCGAGATCCACGGGCCCGGGCGAGCCCCCGCCCCGACTACTGGTTTAACGAGTGCTCTCTCGCCTTTGTTGGCGAATGCGATCACCAATCTCCGGGGCCTCCCCTTCCTGCCGAGTATTCCGAGAACACCGGGCAGACGGCCGTACGGGCAATCGATCTCGGCCGAACTCGGCCCGCACGCGAGGCGTTCGGGCTCACCGCGCCCGGACACCGCCGTGTTATTCTTCTTCCGGCCGACGCGGTCGAAGTCGGACCGCCGTACCGTACACAAAAAGTTCGGCAGCCCCCTGGGCGATCGAAGACGTGGTGAAACGGACCCCGACAATGCCGTCCGCGTTTTTCGCGGCGGCTTGGGAGATCATGCGGTCCAACGCCTGTTCCCGGGACTCGGCGATGAGCTTCGTGTACTCCGGCACCTCTCCGCCGACCAAGTTTCGAAACCCGGCCAGGATGTCCTTGCCCAGATGACGGGTCCGGACCGTATTGCCCCGAACGATCCCCAACGTCTCGGCGATCTCCCAATCCTCGAACGCGTCCTGAGTGGTCAGCAGCATCGGGACTTCTCCTTCGTCGTGGCGGTGGGGCCCCGTCCCCCGGGCGTGGCTGCTACTTGTCGACGTGCTTCGAGTAGTAGTCGTCTTCCTTGTTCTTCAGGCGGTCCCCCAACGCTTTGGCCAAGAGCAGTCCCAGGGCGAAAAGCAGGACCAGCCCGATGAGCCCGAACGGAAGAATGCTCACAAACCCGAACACAATCACGCCGAGCCAGACGATACCCGCCCCCAGCAGGATGGCATAGGCGATACGTTCCATTGATCGACCCTTCTCTGACTGACACGCCGCAATGGGCCTGCGACGCTCTCAAGTCCCGGGGACGCTTTCGGCCCTCGGGCGATGGAACCCGGGCGCAAACGGAAGTCGCCCGACGGCCGCAGGCAATCGGGCCGATACGGACTCCCCGGCCCCCGGCACTCCATGAAAGAAATAATGGTACGCCAAGCCGGCAACCATTGCCGCATTGTCCGTACAATAACGCGGTTCCGCAACAATCACCGGAATACCGGCCGCATTCCCCGCCCGCGTCATGGACCCGCGAAGTTCGCGATTGCACGCCACACCCCCGCACAGGACAACCGATGCGGCGCCGAACTTCTCCGCCGCCCAGAATGTTTTAAGCACCAGCACATCAACAACGGCCCGCTGAAAAGCCGCGGCAATGTCGGGCAAATCGTGGTCGCGGGTCAAGCCCCGGTCCCGCACGTGGTACAGCAGAGCTGTTTTCAACCCGCTGAAACTGAAATTGAAACGGTCCCTTTCCCGCAGTCTGCGACCGCCCCCTCCTGTGAGCCCCCGAGGAAAACGAATGCTTTCCGGGTTGCCACGGGCCGCCAGCCGGTCGATGACCGGACCGCCCGGATACCCGAGCCCGAGGACTTTCGCCACCTTGTCGAACGCCTCCCCCGCCGCATCGTCCAGAGTACGGCCGACGATCTCCGCGGTCCCATCCTGTTGGATCAGGAGAAGGGCCGTGTGCCCGCCCGAAACCACCAGCGCCAACAGCGGGTAAGTCGCGGGATCCTCGAGGAGTGCCGGAGCTCCGAGAAACGCCCCATACACATGGGCGAGAAAATGATTCATCCCCAAGAACGGCACACCGTACGCGGCCGCCAGCCCCCGAGCGTAAGACACCCCCACCAACAGAGCCGGAATCAAACCGGGGACCGTCGTCACCGCGACCGCCACAGGAGCGCTCGAAGCGCAGTCGCCTTCTGTAAGCGCTGCACTCACAACCGGATCCACCGCCCTGAGGTGTTCCCGGGCCGCCAGCTCCGGAATCACTCCACCGTAACCGGCATGCTGCTCGATCTGCGACGCAATGACTGAAGAGCGGACCGTGTACCCGTCCTCGACGACGGCGGCCGCCGTTTCGTCGCAACTGGTTTCCAAGCCAAGAAGTTTCATCGTGAACCAGACAGACTTGCGGCGTCCCATCCCGGCGAATCGCTCGCGACGGCCGAGCGCCGGAGATGGTATGCGAACATTTCAGGCCCGGGCCGCTGCACCGGGAACCATGGCACACGTCGGTCCTTTTTTCAATCACCGTACCCGGACATCGCGCGCAACACAAAGTCCGGATCGTGCCGGGCCGCCCCCAAACGGCCGGCGAACAGGCCCGGGGCCCCGCATCTGGACGAGCGAGCGTCATGCCGAGGCAAGGACCGACGCCGGCGCTCCCCGCGCGCGCACTGCCGGCACGGTTTCATCGGGGTGCAACATCGGCGATACGGCGGTATCGTACCGGACTGACAACCTTCCCGACTCGACCGGGTTCCGGCCATGGCGCCGAGTGCCGCGGCATCCCGTGTCCGACGAGGCGACTGCGACAGGACTGCCCGAGAGTCGGCCAGGGGTCGGTCGAAGTTGTCTTTGGCGTTCGAATGCACCGCAGAGGGACTGAAATGATCGTTGTTGTGGACTACCGGGCCGGCAATTTGACGAGTGTGGCCAACGCCTTGGGCCACCTCGGACATGCGCATCGGGTTACCGATTCGCCGGCGGACATCGCCGCGGCCGACCGTATAATCTTTCCTGGCGTGGGAGCCGCCGGCGACGCCATGGCCAATCTCCGCGAACTCGGGCTCGCCGCGCCCATACGCGAAGCCGTGACCAAGGGAAAACCGTTCCTGGGCATCTGCATCGGGTACCAGCTCCTCTTCGAAAGCAGTGCCGAGGGGGACACCCCTTGTCTCGGACTCCTGCGGGGGGCGGTGGTCCGGTTTCCCGAAGGGATGCGGGACGAATTAACCGGCGCCAGACTCAAAGTCCCGGAAATGGGATGGAACAGCGTGCGGTTCCTCCGACCGCACCCGGTCTGGCGGAACGTGCCCGAGGCCAGCGAGTTCTATTTCGTCCACTCCTACTATCCCGTCCCCGAGCCGGACATCGCGGCGGGGACCACCGAGTACGGCGTCGAATTCGTCTCCGTGGTCGCCCGCGACAATCTTGTCGCCGTTCAGTTCCACCCGGAAAAAAGCGGACGCCCGGGTTTGAAACTTCTGGATGATTTCTGCCGCTGGACGCCGTGACGAAACGGACGCCGAGCCGACCAAAGGACCGCCGCCATGCTCAGCAAACGGATCATTCCCTGCCTGGACGTCCGGGAAGGGCGCACCACCAAGGGGGTCAAGTTCCAAAACAACGTGGACATCGGCGATCCGGTCGAAATGGCGCGCTACTACTACGAGGAAGGCGCCGACGAGCTGGTGTTCTACGACATCACCGCCTCGGCCGAAAAACGCGGTATCATGCTGGAAGTGGTCCGCCGAGTCGCGCAGGAAATCTTCATTCCTTTTTCCGTGGGAGGCGGCCTGCACTCCTTCCGCGACATGGATGCGGTGCGCATGGCCGGGGCGGAAAAAGTCAGCGTCAACACCGGGGCAGTGATGAATCCGGAAATCATCCGTCGAGGCGCCACGGCCTTCGGAAATCAATGTGTCGTCCTCGGTATGGACGCCAAGTACGTGGGCAGGCGTCCCGGGATTCGGAGCGGCTACGAGGTCTACACGCACGGGGGCCGCCGGGCCGCCGGGCTCGACGCCCTCGAGTGGGCGCGACGGGCCGAAGACCTCGGCGCCGGGGAAATCTGCCTCAACTCGATCGACGCGGACGGCACCCAAAGCGGGTACGAACTGACGATCACCCGCCTCATATCGACCCACGTCTCGATCCCCGTGATCGCCTCCGGCGGCGCGGGGACGCCCGAGCATTTGGTTGACGTCCTGACCAAGGGGTGCGCAGATGCCGCCCTCGTGGCTTCCATGGTCCACTTCGGCGGATACCGCATCCGAGACCTGAAACAGCATCTCCACGACCGCGGCGTCAAAGTCCGCATGACATGGTAGCCTGCGGTCCGACAATACGGGAGACGCCTGCCGTGACGAAACCGACCTTCGAGGACCTCCCCGCACGCATCCGAAACGCACACCCCCCGGACGACGGCTTGCTTTTCTGGTGGCTCGGACAGCACAGTTGGGCGTTCAAGTCCGCGTCGGCGACCCTCGGGATCGATCTATACCTGAGCCCGTCGCCCAAACGCCTTATGCCGCCCGCGTTCCGCCCCGAAGAAGCAGACTTCTTCGATCTCTTCCTCTGTTCCCACGAACATTCCGACCACCTGGATCTACCCGTGCTCGGCGCACTGGCCGAGGCCAGCCCAAAAGCCGCGTTTTTGGTGCCCCGGGCCGCGGCCGAGTCGACGCGCCGGCGCCTTCCGGCCGATACCCGAGTCATTGAAATGGACGGGCGGAACAGTATCGCCCTGGATCGGACACGTTGCGTCTCGATCCCGGCGGCCCACGAACTGCTGGACGTCAGCCCGCAGTACGGCTCGCGCTTCCTGGGGTACCTGGTTTATGCGGATGGCTTCTGCATCTACCACAGTGGCGATACGTGCATCTACGAGGGACTCTTGACCCGCCTGCAGCAACACCCCGTGGATCTCGCTCTGCTGCCGATCAACGGCCGCGATGCCGTGCGCTTGCGCCGGGGGTGTCTGGGCAATATGACCTGGCAGGAAGCAGTCGACCTGGCCGGACTCTTGCGACCGGGCTTGGTCTGCCCGGCCCATTACGCCATGTTCGCCAATAATACGGAAAACCCCGCACGTTTCGCCGAGTACCTGTCGGTCAAGTTTCCGAATCAGGCACAGTTGACTCCCGACGCCGGACGCACGTACCTGCTGCGCCGGGGGTGTCCGGCGCCGGTCCCGCTCGATTGAGCGCCGCACGGCAGACGCACACCTGCCTGACGCGGTCCAAGAAGAACGGCAGGACGCCGATTCTGCTTTGACGACGCAGTTCGCGCCCCTGTGCGGTTCTTCCTAACCTGAACGATTCACCAAGCCGGCAGTATTGCGTCGAGACACACTGGACGGAAAACGGTTGCGGACGATGCTTCGTTCAACTTCGGGGTGGTGAGTCGGCGTCGGAGCCCGAGGGGGAGAGAGCTTCCCGAATGATCCTGCGCAAACGTGACCAGTGCGTGCCTTTCCAGTACACTTTGCCGCACTGGTCGCACTCGAGGTATCGGTGGATGTACCGGAGCGTTCGGGCCGGAACGCGATCGCGCACAACCTCCTCGGCCACAGGTTTCAGGTCGCCGTTGCACTTCAGGCAGCGCGCCAACGGACGGACACGGCCAGTCAAGTCCAGCCGACGCAGAACTTCTTTCAACTGCTCCGCCGCTGCGTCCGAGTGCAGAAAAACGCCGTGCGAAACCACCGCTCGCTTCAAGAGGCCCCGGTCCCGGGTGAGCAGAATCCGTTTCTCGACGGCACTGCGCGCGGCCAACTCCGCATCGCCCCATCTCGGATTGTACAAGCAGTCGAAACCCAGCAGACGAAGGCGGCGCACCAGCTTTCCGAGGTGCACGTCGGCAATGAAGCGACACTGGCGCAGCGGCGGCCGACCCAGTCGAGAAACCCGCCCGATATCAAAGGACTCGAATCGAGGATACACGCTGATCCGGTCGCCGTCCCGGACGATGTACTCGAACCCGACCGACTCCCCGTTCGCCAGAATCAGGTCCACCTCGGTGTGAGGCACGCCCTGCGATTCGATGAGGTCCTTGACCGAACGCCGTTCCGCAAAACTGAAGCTGTACGCCCGCTTACGGCGGTCCCGGGCCAAGAAGTCGTTTAATTCTTCGTAAAAACGTAATTCGACCGTAAACATGCTTCCGCCATGACAAAGCCGGTGCACTGCGCGCGGCAGACCCACAATTGCATCACGCTCGGTGATCACGTTCGGCAAGATGCAATTCCCGCACCGACCTGTCAACCCCGGCCCGCTCGGTTTCTCCGTTGGCCCTGCTGAATTCATGAGCCTCGTCGCGGAAGCACGCAGTTTGTACGGGGTCGGGTCATTGCGTCGAACGCCGGGCGAAGCAGGATCGAAACACTGCCGCGGTCGATGCGCGGCAGCAATGTTCCGAAGGCGATAAAGGTACGTCGTCGCAGCAGATGGCCCGTGCAATACTCAGATCAAACGCCGCAGACGCCCGAGCGACGGCGTGATACGTTACGGACCGGGTGCGTTCGAATATGGAGGCGGCCCCGATGATACAACCCTTGACGCGGACCGAGGTCGGGTTTCTCCGTCCGCCCCCCAAGACCATGCAGGTCCGGGGACTGCTGACCGCTCTGCTGCTGCTTGCGGTCATCCCTGCCGACGCCTGCAGTCCCGCCGGGCACTTGTTCGTGGCGGCCGCCGCCCTCGGAGAACTGAAGGGACGAGAGGACCCTGCGGCACGTAACTTGGCCCGTATCCTCACACGTTATCGCTGGACTTACTATTGGGGCTCGGAAGGGCCGGATATCGTTCAGAAAGGCCGCGGCTACAGGGCCTCCCACTGGTTTCCGCTGTATACTGTCGAGTACGAACACCCGGAAGCCTTCGACCTGGAAAAGGCGCAACCGTACTTCACCGCACTGCTGCACGGAGCCTGGACCGTATCGTGGCACGTGGACGCCGGGGACGTTCAACGGCATCGACTCCTGCTGGTGCGCTCCCCCCGAAAAGACTGGAACGAAGTCTCGCTCGCCTTCGCCTGCGGATACATCACGCACCTCCTGGCCGATTACTTCTGTCACGCCCCCGCCAAACGGTGGTGGGATGCATCCCCGGAACTGCGGGACGCCGTTTTCGCCGCGACCGGAAGCCGGAGTTACGGCGTGGTCCAGGAACTCTTCGCCGTCATGCTCTGGGAACGGGGCCGAAAAGAATACGGGATTCCGGACAATGCCGAGGCGGAACTCGGGAAACTTCCGCTCTACCATCTGGACAACGGCGTGCTGCCGTACTGCGGCCTCGCCTGTTCAAAGAGCGCCTATACCGGCTGGCCCAAACGCGTGCTCGACGTCGTCGATCCGTCGTACTACGACGTCTGCGCCGCTCCCATGCTGCACGGCGGCGGCCCCCTCGCTGGCTGCGTCCGGCACGAACGGCGACGCGTGCAGGCCATGATGAAACACATGGACGTGTCGCTGGACGACGCCATCCGCACCAGCGATGCCGCCTTCCACTGGCAGGCGACGTACCGGAACGTCGTGGCTATGATCGCTCGAGTGTTCGCAGAGGCAGCCGCCGAAGTCCGGATACGCGACAGCGCTCGGCCCGATGTTTGCGCCGAAGCCCGCAAAGAGACCGATACCGCCGGCGCGGTCATCGAAGTCCCGTCGGAACCGGGGTCAACACTCTGCCTTGCGCTTTACCGCGATTGGGCCGTGCGGCGATACAAGACACGCACGGGCGAAGATGGACCGGTAACCGCCTGGGGACAGCCCCCTTCCGGGGCCCGGTTCGATTTCGATGTGTTGCGCCGGAACGGGCGCAGCGTCCCCGTGCTCCTGACCGACGGCCCGTGGAAAACTTCTGCCCCCGGGTTCGTGCGCGGCACATTCACCGTGCAATTTCCGACGGTCAAACCGATCTTTTTCGAGGCACAGGTGCGCTTGCATGGAAAGAGTGCACGGAAAAAGTCGGACGGCGTTACGTTCCGCCTCGAGGTCGCCCTTCAGGGCTCGCCGCCGCGCACTCTGTTCGAACGCCACGTCCGCGGTGCGAATTCCGCACGCGTCCGTGCCGACCTGTCGGAGTTCGCGGGCAAGACCGTGCGCCTCTCGCTCGTCTCCGACGCCGGTCTCCGCAACGATCCCGGCTGGGACATTGCCGAGTGGGTCGACCCGAGGGTTCGGGTCGGAGGCGCCGGGCTGTAAACCAGCCCGTGCGGCCTTGTGGTTCCCAAACGGATGAGCCGCGGGAAACGTTTCGGCATATAAAAAGGCTCCGCTTGGAGGATGGGCGAATTTCGTCGCGAGAGAGGGCTGTATTTGACGCCCCGATGCACGGAAACCCGGATTCGAGCAGTCAGGCCATTCCCCGAACGACTGACACGGTCGTCCCGCCGTCGTGACGGCGGCGTCCCCCTCATTTGCATACGTCGCCGTCGGAAACTATTTTCCCGGTCATGGCCGAAAAGCACGCCCCATCCGTGAAAGCCGTGGGAGGACATCATGACCAAGAAAGGCAAAGCCGCGTCAAAGAAAAGGACATCACCGGCAGAAAAAAAGGGGTCGGAGCAGGCGGCCATGCCACCGAAGCTCATTGAACCGGAGACAAAAGACCGTCGGAAAATCGGCAAGAAGTTCTACGAAAAGGAACTTGCCCGCCTTCAGATCGAATTGGTCAAGCTACAGGGCTGGATCAAATCACAGGGACTGAAGGTCGTTGTCATTTTCGAGGGCCGGGACGCGGCCGGCAAAGGTGGCGTCATCAAGCGGATCACCCAGTGCCTGAATCCCCGGATCTGTCGCGTCGTCGCTTTGGGGACTCCGACGGAAAAGGAAAAAGGCCAGTGGTATTTTCAGCGGTATGCGGCCCACCTGCCCGCTGCCGGCGAAATGGTGCTGTTCGACCGCAGTTGGTACAACCGTGCCGGTGTCGAACGGGTCATGGGGTTCTGCACGGATGAAGAGTACAACGAATTCCTGCGGTCGTGCCCGGAGTTCGAGCGCATGCTGGTGCGTTCCGGCATCATCCTGATCAAGTACTGGTTCTCCGTTTCCGATGAAGAACAGGAGCGGCGGTTTCAGGCCCGGCTCGAAGACCCGACGAAGCGGTGGAAGCTGAGCCCGATGGACCTCGAATCGCGCTCGCGCTGGGTCGAGTACTCGAAAGCCAAGGACACGATGTTCAATTACACGGACATCAAACAGGTCCCCTGGTACGTGGTCCCGGCCGACAACAAGAGGCGCGCCCGCCTCAATTGCATTCACCACCTGCTCAGTCTGATACCGTACAGGGAAGAGAAAGTCCAGAAGATCGAACTGCCGCCCCGCCAGGAGAACAAAGGGTACATCCGGCCCCCGATCAAGGATCAGACCTTTGTTCCGGAAGTATACTGAGCCGGCATGTGCAGTGCGTGTCCCTGCCCGCCGGCACTCGATCGGGTGAACCGATCCTCGTTGCGACGCAGGCGAATCGAGGCTGCCGACACCGATTCGAGAAGGCCTTTCCCGGCCCCGGCGTGCAGGTGACATGTGGATCAGACAGGACTGCAACATCGAGGGACCACTTCATGACAAAGATCATCGGAGCATACGTCTGTACGGCCGCGTTTCTCTTGCTCCCCGGCGTCTGCCGAGCCGTGCGCACCGTGCCGTACGAGCCGGAATTCTACGAAGTCTCGGACGCCGTGGTCACACCGCACATCGCCTGGGCAAAACCGATCACCGGTACGCCTGTCCGCGCACTGCTCATCGCCCCGTGGTTCTGCCATCGTGAAACCGTGGAACTCGAGCAACGATTCGAACTCGAGGCAACCCCCATGATGACCACCACGCGCCGCGCCTTGGGCTACGAAGTGCAACGGGTCCGTTCCTGGGCCTACGTCACCGGTCTATTCCGGAACGAACGCGAACAGGACCTGCGCCGGAAACTCGACGGCGATTACGATGTGTATGTCGTCGGCTCGGACTGGAAGGCGCTACCGCTCTGGGCACGCTACACCATCTTGAAACGCGTGAAGAACGGCGCCGGCCTTTTCCTCGGCTATCGGCAGGGCGCCAAGTATTTGGACAAAGTTCTCGCGCTCGACTGCAAGGACGACACAGCCGGAGTGGCCGCCGGCCTTCCTTGGAAACAGGCCGCCAATCTCGACAACTACGGCAAGGAAACGCCCTTGTTCCGGGCCGTGACCTTCGGCAAGGGCCGGGTACTCATGTTCATGTACCCGTCGGACCCCGTCTGCCGCCGTTACCTCACCCCTCGGGAAGACGTCCGGTCGACACGCATGGATTACGAAATCGCCCAGGCCCTGGCCATTCGCGCCATGTTGTGGTGCGCCCGCCGTAAACTGCCCGTGCGCTTGCAGACCCCGCAGGCTTGGCGCTGGAATTGGAAGACCCCGCCCAAGTCGCTGTCGTTGGCCGTGAGTTCCGCGACGCCGGTCTGGCAGGGGACCGTCGAGACGGTGTGGTACGATGCCGACGGCTATGAACTGGCTCGCTGCCGTACACCGTTCCGCACCGGGACCGACCCCGCCGCGGCGACCAAGGTCGACGTTCCCGCGCCGGCGGACCTGCCCGCCGGCACGGCCTACGCCGTGGTGCGTGTCCTGATCGACGACCGTGTCGCGGGTTTCGCCTGCTTTCGGACCACGGTCGACGGCACGGACTTCGCCGCCGTCGCCTTTGCCCGCGAACGCTTCCCCTCCGATACCTCCATCGACGTCCGGTTACGCCTGACCGGCCCGCCGGGCAAAGACACGGAACTGCGCTGGGGCGTCCGCGACGCGTACGGGCGCATCCTCGATACCCAAAGTAAGCCCTGGCCCGCGAACGCCGCGGAAATGGGGATTTCGCAGGTGCTGCCGCCGCCGCGCTGCGCTTGGCACCGACTCGACCTCGAGCTGCGCGTTGCCGGGCGCAGGGCGGCCCGTGCACGGGCCGAATTCTTCCGGGCCTGGCGACCCGCAGACGATGAATTCCAGCTGGTGGCCTGGTACGGTCCGGCCCGCGACAGCTACGAGGACAGCCTCATTCAGCGGGCATTTGCCAACGCCGGCATCAACGTGGTATACCCAAGTCACATCTGGGGAAAGGACGGCGCGCGGCGTTCCACGGATGCCGTCCGTGCCGGCATGAGCCTGCTCCCCTACATTTGCAGCGTACGGACCGACACTTCGCCGCCGCCCGCGGGTGCCGACCCGCACGCCCGTCGCCCGCCGGTCACCGACCCGGAGTACCGCAAGCGACTCCAGGAGCAGGTAACGGACTCCGCGCGACAGTTCCGCCCCATGTCGCCGGTCGGATACAGCCTGGGCGACGAAAACTACTTCGCGGGCGGTCGCGCCGAGTACTGCTCGGCCCCGTCGTCCGTCGCCTATTTTCGCCGCTGGCTCCGGAAGCGATACGGCGACGTCGCGGCGCTGAATCGCGCCTGGGGTACGCAACTGACCGCCTTCGAAGACGCCCAGCCGATCTGGTTGGCCGACGCCCGTGCACAAAAGGCCGCTGCGCATTGGATTGATTTCCGCCTGTGCATGGAGGATTCCTGGACCGGCATCTTCGCTTCTCTCGCCGACACTATCCACCGGATCGACCCCGAGGCCAAAGTCGGCCATGAAGGCAGCGGACGCCTGGACAGTTTCGGGGCCTTCGACTGGTACGGCATGCTCCGCGGCATCAATCTCTTCGTGCCGTATCCCAGTCGCCCTGCCGGGGGCAACCTGGTACGTTCTTTCCACAAGCCCGGCACCATGTCCAGTTACTGGTACGGCTCATACACCTTCCGACGGCGCCTGACCGTTCAACGCTATTTCCCGTGGTTCAGCCTGTTTCAGAGCTTCAACAGCGCCTGGTACTTCAACACCTACGGCCACGCCTCCATGGCCCACGAGGTCGGGTTCGCCCCGGACCTTCGTCCCTTGCCGCATTTCGTGGAAACCGCGCGCAATGCCCGCATCATTCGCGGCGGGTTCGACAAGCTCCTGCTCAATGCGGTCCGGGAAAACGACGGCATCGCGGTTTACTACTCGCCCGCGGCCATCCACGCCAATACCTTCTGGGACCGTTCCGCGTCGCACGATGCCGTGCTCAACGCCCTGGGCGCCTTGCTGAACGACATCGGTCTGCAGTACGAGTATGTCTCCGACGCGCAAGTGGCCGCCGGCATCCTCGACAAGAAGCGGTTCCGCCTGCTCATTCTACCGCTGGCCCAGGCCATGGATGCCGCCCAGGCTCAGGCCGTTCGGCGCTTCCAGCTCCAAGGCGGAACGCTCCTCGCCGACCTGCCGCCTGCGGTCGAAAACGCACACGCCGGTCCGTGGGCCAAGCAGCCGCTGGCCACGATCTTCGGCGTCCAGCCCGCCGGAGCACAACAGACCGTACTCCCCCCGAAATCTCCGGTCCTCGACCTTGACAAACAACGCCTCCCCTGCCAGGGCATCCTGCTCGGCAATGCAAAAATGCCGCCGGACTTCACCCCCATGGGACGCATCGACGCCACGCCCGTGCTGCTGCGGAGTCCGCAGAAACGCGCCGCGCTGCTCAACTTCGCTTTTGGCGGTTACCTCGGAGTGCGTAAGGCTCGGGACGGCGCCACGCTCCGCCGGGCTCTGTCGCAGCTTTTGGCCGAACTCGGCGTCCGCCCCGCCGTCCGGGTCTTGGACGCGGACGCGCAACCGCTCCCGAACGTCATGACCGTCCGTTTCACCCGGGGCAACGCCACGTTTTTGGGCATCATGCCCGGAGACGACAGGAGTACGGACGAGCGCACGATCCTGGCCGATCTGCGCCTGCCCGAACACGCCCACCTCTACGACATGCGCCGGGGCCGGTATCTGGGCCCCGTGGACCGGACGGTCGTCACGCTCACCACTTGCCGCGCCGAGTTGTTCGCGCTGCTGCCCCATCCCGTGCTGCCGCCCCGCATCGATGCTGCGGAGTTCGCAGACGCCGCGCCGTTCGGACGCCGTGTCCAGGTACGCGGACGCCTGCTCCGGGCCGACAGCAAGGGCCTCTCGAAAACCGCACATGCGGTCCGCATCGAACTCCTGCCGCCGGATGGACGCCGCGAACCGTGGCTGCGACGCAAACTGCTCGTGGACAACGGCACGTTCCACGCCGAACTGCTTCTTCCACCCGACGCGCCCACCGGCGGCTGGACCCTGGAAGTGACGGACATCGACACCGGCTTCACCACCCGACACTGGATGAAACGGCCATGAAGACACTGTCAGCCTGCCTCGCAATTGGCGCGATGCTGCTCGCCGGCGCGTCCGCAAAAGCCGCGGACGCCGCCCAGGCCATCCTCGAAGGCATGACCGCGGAACTGCGGAGTTCGCAGCACGGACCGGACGCCGCGGCCGAATGCCGTGTCACGCGGGTGCAGATCACTGCGCATCGCGCCCACGGCCCCAACCCCTTGGATTACCGGCGGGAACTGTCCTTGCGCAACCCGCAGGTCGTCTACGTACTTCGGTACTGGATGAACGTAACCGACGCCGAAGGCAAAGATCCCGTGTCCATCGAGGGGAGTTCCGGTCTCGGCATGACCGCTCCCAATGCCGCCAATTGGTATATCAACAACTTCTTCGAACTGCGGCTCGACGGGAAAGAAATCCTCAAACAACAATTGGCCCGGTTCGAAGTGCTCGAGCCCCGCGGCGACAGGGCGCGCGCCCGGTTGCGCTGGCGCTGCCCGGAGGCCGTGGTTACGCTGGATATATCCCTCGGCGCGACGGACGACTTCCTGACGCTGCGCTGCACGGTGGAGGGTCTGAATAAACCCGCTGCCCTGGACCTCGGATTCCGGGCGTACCCCGGCCATTACCCCCCGCCGCGCGCCCGCCGGGCCGCCACGCACCGCCGCGAACTGCGTCCGACGGCGGATTATCGTCTCGAGGCCGATGAAACCGCCGTGGTTCTGTGGGACGAGGCCGAACCCCGTTCTCCCTGCGCTGCGGAGTTCGCAAACGCCGGCGCCGCGTCCGCCCACCTCAATTTGCAGACCTACGGCGTGACTTTGTGGCTGCGTTTTTCTCCGACCGCCGTATGCCGCACCGGTCCGATCCACATTTGGGACGTAAACGACGGCTCCCTCAACGACCTGATGCAAAACGTGTTCACGCTTTCCGACAGGAATCGATCCGACTGACTCGACCGATGGGCCCGACCTCAAAACCAGGACCACTCCCATGGGGGTCTCCCGTTTCCCCTTTTCGCGTTTCGGCCGGCCGTTCCCGGGCCGAGGCCTGTCGCGGAAATCGCACGCGACCGCCTGCTTGTTTGCTCTCGTTCTTGTCTCTGCGACCGCAGGCGGCGGCGATCCGGGAAGATTCCGCCGGCAGACGGACCGGATAGTCGCGGAATCCGCGGTCTTGCGAGCGGTGTTTCTCCGGGGCGCCCTTCGCTCCCTCGTGGATCGACGGACTGGCGAAGAACTGTTGGCTCCCGGCAAGAAAACTTTCGGCGGGGCGCGGGCCATCCCGGGGAGCGGAGACGGTCGGCGGTTGGATGTTCGCGCCGAAATCTCCGGGGACGGCCGAAGCGTAACATTCGAGACCGGCTCGCCGGACGACGGAGTGCGCTGGACGGCCTCATTCGCGGACCGCGACGCCGGGTTGGTCCTGCAAGCCGAGGCTGTTCGCCGCAAAGGCGGAGTGGACGCAGTCGATCTCGTGTTGAGCGGACCGGATTGGCGCGGCCTGCAACTGGCTCTCCCGGTCGGTGCGCAAGGGCTGACGCTCCGGGATCCGCAGCCGGGACCGCAGCGTGTGTTCCGGTATTGCGGACATCGCCAGTGGGAAGCGCAGTTGGCGGTCTTCGAACCAAGACCCGACCTGCCTTCGGGCGCTCGACCGCAAAGCGGCTGGACGATTTGGGCGGTGGATCGGGATTTTGCTCCGAAGTCGTTCATCGTCGAGCGTTCCAGCGGCTCAAACTCGATTCGCCTCCGAACGGACGCCCAGGGCATTCCGGAAACCGTCCGCAGCGTTCGAAGTGTACGCTGGCGCATCGATGTTTTTCGGGGCGACTGGCGGGGGCCGGCCGCGCGCTACCGGGCCTGGATGCGAAATGCGTTCTGCCCCAACGGATGGCGTCCGCCGGAGTGGACGGCGAGAATCGGTGCATTCGTAAAAGTCACCGGTCTGGATTCCGAACTCCCGGCAGCCCTGGCCGCGCGGCTCGATCCCCGGCGTACCCTGCTCGTGCTGCCGAACTGGCGAAAGTTCGGATACGATCAAAACTATCCGGACTACACTGCGGCGAAAGGGTTCGATCAGTTCTGCCGGGAAGCGCACCGATTCGGGTTCCGAGTGATGGTGCACTTCAACCTGTTCGGCTGCGCGCCGACCAATTCCGAGTTCGAGCGGTTCCGAGCGTTCATTCTGCGCGACCGTGCCGGGAAAGCCCAGGGATGGCGCCTGGACGACCCCCGGAAGTCGAACCGGCACTTCGATATCCATCCGGGGTGCGGCGCGTACCGCCGCATGTTGGTGGACTGCATTCGGAACGTGCGCAAGAAGTACGGGGTAGACGCGTTTCATCTCGATGTGAGCCTTTTGATGACCAACCCGCGCTCGGGCCCGGTGGAGGGCCTCAATGTGGGGCAGGCAAAACAAGAATTGTTCGCGGAGCTGATCCGAGCCGTGCCGGGCGTGGCCTTCGGCGGAGAGGAATTGAACGAAAGCGCGTTCAGTATCCTCAGCTTCACGCAGCGAACACCGTTCGACGACGACCGACGCAGGGGACATCCCATCGGCTTTTACCTGTTCGGCGATAGAGTGAAGTACTACAGCCACTATTCGCAGACGCTGTCGGACGTGGCCTCCAACTCCGCAACAGCGGATTTCCTGCGCAGGGCGGAGCCCGCCGGCCTGTACCCGACGCTTGCCGTACGCGCCCCGGGGAACCTGAACGGGACCGGGGCGCGGATCCTGTACACCGTCGCCGCTTTTTTCCAGAAATATGGATTCGTTCCGGATGTGGACCGGCCATGGCCGGCAGACGTGCGCTTCTGCTGGCGGGAACAAACGCCGGCCCAACGATTGTGGTGGGTCCGTGGCGATTCGGAACAGGCAAGTCTGACTTGCGGGGACCGCACGGTCTGGTTGCGGCGGTCGGGTTTGGACGCCGTGGGCCCCGAGTGGAGCGTTCCGGGCTGGCCGGTCGGCGATGACACGGGGACCAGTGGAATGAATCCGCTCCTTCCCCACGTCCTGACCCCGGGAAAGCCGTTTGACGGGACGCCTCGGTTCCGGCGGTTTGCACCGGAGTTGACCCTCGACCGCGGTGAATTGACGCCGGAGGTAATCCGGGCGGATGTCGTTCCGAATCGCCGGCGCACGGCTATTGTAGTCTTGACGCAACAACAGGTGGGAATGCGAATCGGATTGCTCGGCGGCGATTCCGGGGGACAGGTGCTGCCGTTCGGTCGCGGCGCCGTGTTCGAGGCGAGGCGGGTCCTTTCCGGAGTGGTCACCTTGCCCGGCTTCGCGGCCCACCCACCGTGGAAAGGGGGAGAAGACAAGCCTGTCGCGGTCTTCGCCGAGTTCAAGGTCCGGCTTCCGCCGGAAAAGACCGGATTCGTGCTCGACTGGTTCGCCGGTATGCTCAATCCGAGCCGTGGGTCCGACGGGGTGACCTACGCCGTCGAAGTGGATGGACGGCGGGTATTCGAGCGCCACGTGGCCCGCAAGGGATGGAGGACGATGCTGTGCGACCTGTCCGAGTTTGCGGACAGAGAAATCCGGCTCCGGCTGATCGTCACCCCGGGTCCGGCCGGCAACCCGACCTGGGACTTGTGCGGCTGGGGAGATCCCATTATACGCCGGAACGGGGTGCAGGGCGAAGTCCGCATCCAGTCGCTGCATCCGGTCCAGGCCGCAACGGACGACCGCGGCCGGACACTGCCGTTCCGCCGGACCGGCAGAGCCGGCGTGGCTGTACCGGTCCGGGCGCCCGGCAAACTGATGCTGCGCTGCATCCCCGGACGTCCGATTCCGAACATGCCGTGCGACTTGCTCGGCCAGCCGCACCGAACCGGCCAAATGGTCCCCGGCGGACTCTGGCGGGACATGCCGCCGAGGTCGGACGTAGGCAAGAGGGCGGACCGGAATTGCGGCGGCGCCGTCCGCACGAGTGCCGTGGATGTTCACCCGCCGGCGTACGGACAAACGATTCTCCAATGGGTCTTGAAACTCCCGGCGCGCGTTCCGGCGGCCCTCGACCTCGGGTACGGCATCTCCGGCCGGAACAGCCGGGGCGTGTCGTTCCGGGTACATGTCGACAACCGCTGTATCTGGCGTGACGACATGACGGCGTGCGGACATCGCACCGCACGCGTTTCCCTTGGGGACTTTGCAGGACGGGACGTCGTGCTGGATCTCGTCACGGATTCCATGGGATCCAACGGGTTCGACTGGGCGATCTGGAGTCGGGCGCAACTGGCGCCCCAAACCGCTGCCGGGGGCGAATGAATACGGAAACCGACCGGGGACCGCGGCCGAAAACACGCCCGCGTCCGGGACGGTCGCACAGAAAGGGTTCCACCCGGTGTGCCTGATCGGCCGGACCCGACCGACCGGTTTCGCCCCGAAAGCCGGGGGAATGTTCAGCGCCGCAATACACGGGGAACAGATCCATGCGAATCTTGTACGTCACGGCGGGCGCGCTTTGCACTGCGAACGGCGCAAGCCGTTCCCCAGCCGCCGCCCGCCGGCAACGTCGTATTCTCCGACGACTTCAGCACGCCGGCACTCTTGGCGGAAAAGTGGAAACTGACCCCGCCGGCCGTGTGGACGGTGACGGACGGCGTGCTGCGGACCACGAAACGGGGTGGGTCACGCGCCGCCGCGGCGCGACTCGCCGCCGACGGCCCGATCCGGGTGCGCCTTCGCCTCAAAGGGACGGAGTTCTTGAAGGGACAGTGGTGCGGAGTCCGTATCCGGGGCGTGCACTTCACCTTACGGGCCGACGGTTTTTGGTACGTTTACAACATCGAAGGCAAGAAACGCGCTTTGGGCGGCCTCATCACGAGCCGGCGTCCGCGGCCCGGCCAATGGATCGCTTTCGACATCCAGGTGCGCGGCGACAGGTTCCGCTGGTTCGCGGACGGACGCAAACTGGCCGAGTTCCGCGAGCCGAACCGCATCCGCCAAGCCGAACCGATGCTGGTACTGGCCACCTCCGGGTCGCCGGTCGCTTACGACGATGTGCAGGTGTTCGCCCTGCCGCCGCCCGGAGCGATGCCCTCGCCGAACCTGCTGCGCAACGCCTCGTTCGAGACCGACGGGGACCCCGTACCGCCCGGCTGGATCCCGCGCTTCATCCCGCACATTCCCCCGGAGATACTCTGGCGCGACTGGGGCGTGATCGAAATGCCGGACGCTTTTCACGGCGGTCGTGCGCTACGCCTGGCCGGCGACCAACGTCGCACGGGGAACGGCTTCTTCTGCGCCAACACGGGCGTCGCGATGGGCCGGCCGGTCACGTTTTCGGTGTACCTGAAATCGGACGCACCGGGACGCAAAGCCACGCTTTGGATCTGGGAATGGCTCGGGCGTTGGCACAAGAAAGCCATTACCGTCGGGACCAGTTGGAAGCGGTACAGTTTCACCTTGGCCGAACCGGAAAAGAACGTGCTGCGCGGGGGCGTCCGGTTCAACGGCCCGGGCGTCCTCTATGCCGACGCCGCCCAACTGGAAGAAGGCCCCGCCTCCACTCCGTGGCGCTTGTCCGATGCGGACTCCGCGCCGAAATCGACGCGCGCACCGTCCGCGCCGGCGATCCCCTCCCCCATTCGACTGGCCGTGACCGAAACCGCGCCCACCCTCGACGGTCGCCTCGACGAACCGGCCTGGACCGACCGCACCCGTGTTTGGCCGCTGGTTCTCCCGGGCGGGAAAGCGCCCCGGGCAAAAACCGAGGCATTCATGCTATACGCCAAAGGAACGCTTTATATCGGCATGGTCTGCCACGATCCACGCGCGGATCAGGTCCGCGCTCCGCCCCGCAAACGCGACGAGGCCCTCTTCGACGATGACGAAATCGAGATCCTGATCGACACCAACCTGGACCGGTCGACGTATTTTCACCTGGCGGTCAACGCCCGCGGAAGTCTTTGGGACGCCGGTCCGGGTCGCAATCGCACCTGGGACGGTGAGTGGCAGGCGAGGACGTACATCGGCAAGACGTTCTGGAGCATCGAGATCGCCCTGCCCTTGGCCGCGCTCGATCTCACAGCGCTGACCGGCCCCCGATGGGGCGTGAACCTGTGCCGCCACCAGGCGCGTCTGGGCGAGTACACCTCCACGGCCGTACCGGAAACTCCGAACTTTCACGTGCCAGACCGGTTTCCGGTGATCGACTGGGGCGACACCGGATACTTCCGGCCATTTCGGATCGTACCGGTGGGCCTCGAACTCCGTCCGGACGGAAACGGCTCTTGGAGCGTGGCCGGGCGTCTGACCAACCGCACCGGTTCCGCGCTGAAGGTCCGGATTGACGGGACGGCGGGGGACGGCCTTTCCTGGCGCTCCGGCCCGGTCGCGTTGCCCGATGGGGCTGAGCGGCGGTTTCGCGGCTCGGCACTTCGGTTCGCGCCGTCCCCAGCCGGCAGCGTTTCCGTGCGCGGCACGATCCGGCGGGCGGACACCGCAACTGCGACTGCGAACTCCGCAAAAGTCCTTCGATTTTTCCAGATGTCTGCGCCGGTACATCCGCTGTTCGAGGGCAGGCTCGAACGGTCGGTCTACACTTTGGAGCCGGAGGCGGTGTTTGCGGGTGTTGTGCGCCTGCCGTCCGCGGTGCGCCAAGACGCCCGAGTACGCATCCGACTTGCCGGGAGCCGGAAGAAACTCCTGATGGAAGCACCGGTACCGCCGGGGGACGAACGCGTGCGGATTACCTTTCCCATTGCGGAGATCGCCCCTGGGGCCCGTCCGTTGTCGGTCGAACTGGTGGACGGCCGGGGAACTGTTCGCGCGGCCGTCGCCTGCGAACTCCGCAAAGTCTCCGCAAACGGCCCGGCGGTGGCCGTGGACCGGTTCCGTCGATGCCTGCTGGTCAACGGCGAACCGTTCCTGGTAATCGCGCCGCTCCTTGCGGTATGGCCGCACACTCCCTTGGAAACCGTGGACCTCGGTATCGACCATTACGCGGACAACGGCTTCCGCTCGATCATGTTCGTGGGACGTTTCCGCGAAAAAAAGGCGGCGCAGGTATGGGAACGAATCCGGACGCAGGCCGAAGCCCGCGGAATCAAGATCTTAATCTTTGTCAACGGCTTCCCGAAGGTTACGTCGGAGATGTTCGCCCCGTTCATCGACCGCTGGAAACAGTCGCCGGCGTTGCTGGCCTGGATGCCGGTGGACGAACCCGAACTCTATACCACGCCCGAACCGGTCAAGGAAACCCTCGCCTTTTTCAAGCAGCGCGATCCCCTGCACCCGGTGTACATGAACAATACCGTCATGGGTATTCCCTCGAATTTCGCAGGATTGCCGGGGGACATCGTCAGTATCGACGACTACCTCACCAACCGTCCCGGCCGCAAAGTGGTCGAAGTCGTGCGGGACGTGGCCATGCTGCGGCGCGCCGCCGATCCCGGCGGGCGTCCGGTATTCATGTTCCTGACCTGCAATCAACTGCAGAACCACAGTCAAGAGCCGACTCCGGACGTACAGACCGCGCAAACCTGGGCGTGCGTGCTTTCCGGGGCCTCGGGTGTCGTCTACTTCATGGGCGACCCCGCGGGGAAAACGCACTGGCGCGCCATGGTCCGCGCGAATCGGGAGTTGCAGTCGCTGGCGGGCGTGCTGTTTTCGCCGGGACCGCGCCCTGAAGTCCGGTGTTCCGCCCCGGCGATCTGTTTCACCACCCGGTCGTCGGGGACGAATCGCTACCTGCTGGCCGTCAACCTCGAGGACCGGCCCGTGACCACGGCGTTTTCGGTGGCCGGGGCGAAGAATGCGGATGCCGTCGTCCTGTTCGAAGACCGCACGGTGAGAATCGCCGACGGCGTCCTTCGCGACGCATTCGGGCCGCACCAGCGTCGAGTGTATCGGTGGCGAGGAATTCGGCCGGACTGATGCGGCGCGGCGATCGTCCCACACCGACATCAAGAACTTCCGGCACAAGTTGTGTCTTGTGTGAAATTGCCGTAACAGGAAGCCGGCCTGACCGGTGTGGAGGCAGAGCAGGTTCACCGGCCGACCCTTGAGCGGCGCAAACATGCGGGGAGTTGATCGAGATGAACAAGAGGGGAGACGGAACGCGCGGATCGTGGGTCGGAATTGTGACCGTGGTCGGAATCGCAGTCGCCGTCATGGCGGTCGTGGCCGTACGGGTTCTGGGGCCGGACCTGAAGTACCTGGCGCCCGGCGAGCATCAAGCGCCGGTGAAGGCGCCCCGTCGCCCGGCGCGCCCGCCGGCCCGCCTGAGCGATTTCATTGCAAAACCGTCCCCACAAGCTCGAGGTGCAAGGTGCGCCGAGCCGTGGCCGGATCCGGCCGTGGTCCGGACGACCCTCGAGGCCATCCTGAAGAACGGGGAACAATGCGCGCCGCGGTATGCTGCGCTGTTCCCCGCAGACAAAGACATCCATTTGCACAAGGATTACCTGAAGAAGCGCAAGGCCTGGCGCCGCCGGGTGCAGGTGGAAGCCTACAACCGCTTTGGGACCAAGGACGCGAAATGGGACAAGCCGGCACGGGAGTTTCTCGCGCATATTGCCGAGCGATTTGAAGGCAATCTGGGGGCGGACCTCCGAAACAGCCTGTACAAGCAGTCGAGCGCCCTGATCAAGTTGGGGTGCAACGATCCATTCGTCGTTTACTGTCACGGAAACCTCGAGCACTACATCCATGGCGGAGCGGAGGCAGAGCCTTTTGTCCAAGCCGGGCTGGAAGGCCTGGACAAAAAGGGATACCCGCGGTTTTTCGCGTATTGGGCCGCACGACGCTTGGCGGACATCTACCGACAAATGTATGGAGGCGACGCACAGGTTGCGAAAGACTTGGACCGCAAGGCGCTCTTCTACCTGGGGCAAGCCGCGGCAGACAAGATATTCCAGCCGGACATGATGCGCGTGTACAGCGAGACCTTGGTCCCTGTGGCAACCATCAATCCCGCCCTCGCCGACCGCCTGAAGCCGCTGCTCGAGGGACTCGACTCGGTGCGGGACCCGGCCCCGTGGGCCGCAGCCGTTTGCCGAGCCGCGGTTTACAAAGCCCTCGCGTGGAAATCCCGGGGCAGTGGATGGGGCTACACCGTCAGCAAGGACGGCTGGAAGGAATTCGGAAAAAAGATGAAGGTCGCCCGTGAGGCTGCCGAGAAGGCGTGGGCACTCCACCCTGAGATTCCCGAGCCGGCATGCATAATGATCGACATCAGTATGGCCACGTGCACCAAGACCGATGTCCTGCGCTGGTTCCAACGCGCCGTGGCCGCAGAATTCGACATCGACGCCGCATACTACACTCTGTCATGGGCGCTCCTGCCGCGTTGGGGCGGCACCATGGATGAGCAGTTCGGGTTCGGACTCGCCTGTTTGCAGACCGGGCGTTTCGATACGACCGTTCCGTGGCAAGTCATGCGCTCGCTCCTTTACGTCGGCATGGATCTGCATCGGAATTGGCGGACCCTTTGGCTGCTGCCCCAGGTGCGACGAATCGTAAACCAATACCATGAATCGTATGCAAACCAATTTGCGGACAAAAAGCCGCCAAAATCGTATCTCGCAAGAATGGCGGCGTTTGCGTGGGCAACCGGTCAATACGACCTGGCGGCCGAGTGTCTTGACCGGGCCGGCCCATGGGCGCGCCTGAATCCGAGCGAAGTGGGCGCCTACAACGTCCCGCCAATGACTCCGTATCGGGAAATCGCCATTGCGACGGGCAAGGCGGGTTTGACGGCGCGGAACGTCCTCGAGAAACTGGACCGTGGCGACATCGAAGCGGCGGCGGCCGAGTATTTGGAAAACGCCGGTGCGATCCTGCAGAAGTCCCCGGAAGCGGCGTATACGCTCATGGAACGCATCGGCGCCGGGAAAGAGACGCCGCCGCCGGGGAAGCAGGCTTTCACGGAAAACCTCATCGAGATCTGGGCGCGTCAGGGGTATCGTGAACGGACTCTGAGGGCCTGTCTCGCCGCCCGGTCGGAATTGGGCGACTCGGGGCCCGAGCCCGGTTGGTTCGCGCAAACGGTCGCGCGGTGCGGCCCCTACGGTTTGGCTTTCATCGAACTCACTCCCGTGGACGTCCCGCTCGATGTCGATGCGATCAAGTCGACGTTCGAGGCATTCCAGCGCCGCGCCGCCGAACTGCGCGAACAGTACGGGATACAGCCCGATTCGAAGGAAGAAAAGGAACTCGTGACCGCACGCCTGGTGGCCGAAGTCCGTTGTCTGTTGCACTCGGCGGTCAAAGACCGAAATCATCCGGACAAATTCGTCGACAGGATCATCATGCCGCGCCTCGATCGGGTGCCGTTGAAAGGACGGCTGATCGACTTCGTCGCCGAGGTCGGCTGGCAGGACATGCACGGCGATCCGCTTCTGGCCTACTTCGCATTCAAGTTCTACAACCATATCCAAATGGTCATCGAAGACGACTATGAAGGGCGGCGGCGGATCATGACCGAGGTCGCCGCCGCGCAGAGCCGCGACGAGCTGGCGACCGCGTGCCGGCGCACGTGGATGCAATACGGGGGCTGTCGCATCGCCTTGCAGTGCGCGGCATTGTTGCGGAAGCGAGGCCTGCCGGCAGAGGCGGCATGGTACGAAAACATGGTGGAACATTGGGCCGGCAATTTCGCCTCGCTTTCAACGGCGACTTTCAATTACTGGGCGCTGTGGCAAGTGGTGGACATCTACAACAGCGTTCGGGGATACGAGCGAGAGACCATTGCATGGGGCGTGCCCCTGATGTCAATGCGGGGTCTGAACTCGACTCATTACATGGTCGCCCACGCCTACTTGCGGCAAGGCCGGTACAAGGATGCGGCCTGGACGATTATGCAAGGAAAAGTGTTGGAAGACGACAGCGACCTGTTCTGCACGCCGGACGGCGTTTTTCAGGGCACGGAGCAGTACGTTTCAGCGCTGATCCGACTGCTGGAGGAGTGCAAAGAACTGCCGGACGAATGGAAAGACTCGTTGGAGAAAAACTTTCCCGCCTTGTTCCTCAGAGGAATGGCCACCCGCCCAAAGCGAGCGCCTGCCCTGCCCGACAAGCCGTGAACGACTGCGTTGCGGCGGAGGCGGGGCGGACCTTACGATTGCGCGGCAACGACGGACTGCCGCCCCAAGAACAGCCCCCCTGGAGTTCGGCGTCTATCTGAGTTCGCTCTCAAGCTGTGGCGGCCACCAGTCTGTGGAAACGCCCAAGCCAGTACGGCAACAACCAAAACGTACCGCATTCTTCCTCGAGGCCGTTCCCGCCGTCCACTGCGTAGGGATTGCCGTTCCATTTGTGCAAGGGACGCTCCGGCCAGGGCAGCGGCGCGGCGGCCTGGGGCCGGCCGCCACGGTCCGGGTCGGACCGCAACCGGATATCGCTGCGATGGTGGTTCGTCATGCGGTGATTGACCAAGTCGAGCGGGATTTGCTGCAAGGCGCGGACCCCGGCCTCGGCGTCGCAGGGGCGGCCGGTCACCGCTCCGTAAATGAAATTCCAAAGCGGGCACTGCTCCGGGCGTTCGATCTGCCAGCTCCGATCGATACTGGCCAGATAAATCCGCCGCAGATCGGGATCGGGCTCGTACCGTAACAAACTGTAATAGGCCAGGAAGGCCAGTTCGTCGTCGGAATGATTGTCTTCAGCACCGGGAAAGTCGCCGGGCAACACCTTCTGACGCAGCGTATTCAACGCGTAGTGGTGGTCCCGAACCAGTTCTTCGGTTGCCGCCCGATAACGCGGGTCGCCCGTGATGTGAAACGCCACGTTCAGGTAGGCGAGCATTTCGAGCGAGTTCAGACCACGCTCGCTGCGCCATTCGGGGTCATGGTTGAGTTTTTCCGGGGCCCACACCCCCCAGCGCGTCGGACGACCGTCGACGTCCCGGAGATACAGGCCGTCCCGAATGATTCGGTCGGTCACCCGACGAACGACGGCGGCGATGCGGCCCCTGGCGTCCGAGTCGGGGAGCAGGTCGTAGAGGATACCCCACGCGAAGTAATGGCCGTCAATCTCGTCTGACGAGGTATCGCCTTTCCACTCCCATTGGCCATCCGAGGTGGTGTGCCATTCTCCCTCCGTGTGGTTGCCGAATTCGGGTTCGTCACGGTGGGTCAGGGCCCGGGCCGGGAACCCGGGCAGGCCGCTCTTCGCTTCGAGCCGCAGAATCGCCTCGAGGGCGTCGAGGGCCTTGCTCCGGGCCTCGGGATCGGCTGTGACGGCGAACCGGAACGCCTCGGCGGCCGCGTACATGGCCGTCCACAGACCGTCGTTATCGCTGATATGGTGTCGCCACCGGCCGAGATCGCCCGGAGCTGCCAATCCGCTGGTTGTCACGTATCCGAACCGCCGATGGCGTCGGTCGGTCAAGTCCTCATAATGGGCCGCTTTCTCCTCGAGCGTCAGACGACGAAAGCGGATCCGGCATTCGCCGCCGGCCGTTTCGATTTCGACCGGGCCGTCGGGCCGTGCCCGGACGCGCCGAACACGGTCGTCAGGAAGCCAGCGCGCCCCGGCGTAATACTCGACCCGTCCGCCGTCCAGACGTACCACGCCGCGCTCCGCCCCCAGCCAGATGCTTCCGTCGGCGCCGGTATCGAGGCAAGTGAACCGCTCGACGGGCAGTTCTCCGGGCGGAGCGTCCCCCCCGCCGGCGTACTCGATCCTGAGCCGACCGTTGTCCAGCCGGAGCGTGTGACCCCAAACGACTTCGCCCCGGGTCCGCACCGGGCCCGGCGTCAGGCTTCCGGCCGGAAGACGCTCGCAAACAGCCTGCTGGAACGGGCCGGAGCGTATCGTCAAATGCGGGGCGAATTCAATGGGGGGATGCGGCGGATGGGACACGGGTGCTTCTCCTGCAAGCACGTTGCACGTTTGGAACGGTGAGCGTGTAGGCGGCCGACCCACTTGAAGCGCGTCGAAAAAATCTCACTCCGGCCGGTCGAACGAGAAAGCGCCGATTCGGCGAAACACGACGCCTTTTTCTCGCGTTGCCCCACGCTTGAACCAAAGCGGCGGCGGGGCGTGAAATCGGTTCCGGGCGCCGCCTCTCCGAGCAGACCTGAGCCACGGCTCGCGAGGAGGGCTCGCCTCCAAAGGGACGCTCGTCCTCCTGCAACACCAAGCACGAGGCTCGCGGGGCTGCCAAGCAGGCACTCCAGGAGACGAAGTGGAGAAAGAAGAATGGTGGAGCATAAGGGAGTCGAACCCTTGACCTCTACACTGCCAGTGTAGCGCTCTAGCCAACTGAGCTAATGCCCCACGAAAAAAACGGCATACTATAGCTGCGGGCGTGTTCGCGTCAACCTGTCGGCGGCAGGAATTCGCAGCGCCACTTGGTCGCCGGACGGGAGTTGGACCGGCGGTCATGCCTCGGCCTTGCAAAACGGACCGGATCGATGCAGCGAGATGCCTTTCTTGCGCGTTGACGCACGTCAAGCAAACCGAGTCTGGAAATGCATCCGCTTGCCGGGAGGCACGGCGTCGACTCGCGGGGGGGCCGCTCGCCCTTTGGGGGAGGGTATCGCCCGGCCTGTGCGTTCGTCACAATTCGCGCGGGTGAGTCCTGTTATCGCTCCGGAGCCGGCCCCAGGGAACGGTGCGTGAATCTGCGGCCTCCGCGGGCGTAGTCATCGACCACGTGGCCATGCCCCCGAAGTTTCCATTTATAGATCGTCAAGCCTTCGAGGCCGACCGGACCGCGGGCATGGATCTTATTGGTGCTGATGCCGACTTCCGCCCCGAGGCCGTATCGGAAACCGTCGCTGAACCGGGTGCTGCAGTTCCAGAAAACGTTGGCGGAATCGACTCGGTCCATGAACCGTTCGGCGGCGGTCGCATCCCGGGTGACGATGGCGTCCGTATGGCCGGACCCATACTCGTTGATGTGCGCGATGGCGGCATCGAGACCGGGCACGACCCGGATCGACAGGCGATAGTCGAGGTACTCGGTCCGCCAGTCTTCTTCCGTGGCCGGGGCTATGTCGATGATCTCCCGGGTGCGGGGACAGCCGAGCAGCTCGACGTCGCGGAGGGCGAAGGCCTGCTGCACGCGCGGCAGAAAGGTCTCTGCGAGTTCGGCGTGGACCAACAGAGTCTCGAGCGCATTGCAGACCGCCACGTATTGACACTTGGAGTCCAGCACAATCGCTTCGGCCATGGCCGGGTCGGCGTCACGGTCTACATAGACGTGGCAGATACCGTCCGCGTGTCCGAGAACGGGTATCCGGGTATGGTCCATGATATACCGTACAAACTGGTTCGAACCCCGGGGGATCAAGAGGTCGATGTCGTCATCGAGCGCCAGCATTTCGTTGACGTCGGCGCGGGTTTCGAGCAACTGCAGCCAGCCCGACGGCATTCCGGCGTCGACCCCGGCACTCAGGATGGTATCGGCCAGAACGCGGTTCGTGCGGCGGGCTTCGCTGCCGCCTTTGAGCAAGACCGCATTGCCGCTCTTGAGGCAGAGACTCGATATCTGCACCAAAGCGTCCGGGCGCGACTCGAACACCACCCCGATCACGCCGATGGGGCAGCTCACTTTGTGCAATTCGAGGCCGCGGTCCAGTTCGACGGCCGAGAGGATCCGTCCCACGGGGTCGGGCAGAGAGATCAGGCTTTGAAGGCCGCGAAGGACTCCGTCGAGCTTGGCACGGTCGAACTTGAGGCGCTTGAGCAGGGCCTTGCCGATCCGATTCGTTTCGCTTTCGGCGATGTCTTCCCGGTTTGCCGCCAAGACCTCGTCCGCACGCCGGTCGAGGGCAGCTGCAATGGCTGCCAGCGCTTGGTTTTTTGCCTCGGTCGATGCGGCGGCCAGCGGGACAGAGGCGGTCTTTGCCGCCCGTGCCATTGCACTGATACTGCTCATAATGTCCACCTCGGTTCGATTTCAGATCATTACACAACAGGCTTGAAACGCGCGCAAACCCACGGGCTTCGCAACCGACCCCGGTTTCGGGTCATTCCGAAACACCCCGTAAGAAGTGCGGCCGGCGCCGCGCTCAAAAGTTCTTTCAGCAGGTGCCTGTCGGAAGAGCTATAGTATAATGCGTGGAATCCCTGCCGCGATTGTCGCTGTGGCCGCGGCCCGGGATTGCGGGGACCAGTTGTGGCTCGGACGGGCCCCGGCCGAGATTGCGTCGTGTTTGCGGTTCGGCGCCTCCGGGGCCGAGGAATCGCGGATTGGTTTCAAACAGAACGTGCTGCGGTCCGGGTCGTGCCGCGCCTCCGCCGGAAGGACCCGTCTGCCCAGTCGGCAACGGTGGCGGTCGTCTCGAAACAGTCGGGCGCGCAGGCGAAAACTCTCAGCCTCTTCGGAATCGATCCGGGACGGCGCGAGAAAGAAGGGCGGCATCATGCCGGAGCGATCATTCGGGGGCGCAGGCAAAATCGGCCATTCCCTGCTGTCCCGCCCGGAGAGGGCGCTGGTCAAGGCATGGGTCGACCGCATCCCACCTTGGATCGAGACCTATCACCTGACGCTGCTGACGCTGGCGTGGAGCGCGGGCAACGTCTTTTTCGGCCTGCTTGCCCGAGGAAGGCATCGATTCTGGTTCACGGGAGTGAGCGTCATGATCGTCCTGCAGTATCTGACCGACCTGTTCGACGGCGCCGTAGGGCGGCGACGGAATACGGGGCTGGTGAAGTGGGGTTTTTTCATGGACCACTTCCTGGACTATGTGTTTCTTTTCTCTTACGTGCTGGCTTACGCTTTGATGGGGCCCGCCGAACTCACGATGCAATTCATGGTTCTGCTGGGAGTAACCGTTGGTTTCATGGTGTTGTCCTTTCTTTCGTTTGCCGCCACCAACGAGTTCCAGATCTATTTCCTTGGGTTCGGGCCCACCGAGTTGCGGATCGTCTTCATCCTGTGCAATACGATCATCACGGTGGCGGGCGTGCAGTTGCTTTCGTCTGTCCTGCCGTTCGCAAACGCGGTCTGCGCCGCGGGATTGGCACTGCTGGCTTTCCGGACGCATCGCCGGCTGTGGCGGTTGGACATGGCGGCAAAAGTGAGGCAGGCGCGCCCGGCGGACTCGGCGGTTCGCTCGGACCAATAGTCGGCCCGGCGGTCCGCCTGCCGCGTTCGGCGCCGCCGTCGTTGGATTTGGGGGGCACTGCTGGAATTGCCGGTCTTGTTCCTGTATGGTACGGCGTTCGTTCGATGTCGCTGTTCCGTGTTCCGCAACGTCTCCGAATTATCCGGACATGTTGCCGGGGCTGCCGGTTCGCCTCTGCTCCAACTTGCTCCGAGGCGATCAGTATCCGGGAGGAGTCATGCACACGTTTTTCCGGCCGTTTTCGACCGTTTTTCCGGTTTGCGCGCTCGTCGCCCTCGGCGGCGGGGTCGGGTGGTCGTACGGCGCACCGGCCGCCGCCGTTGCGGCGGCGCCGCCCGTGGTGGTGAAAGCGGATCGGTATGAATTCGACCCGGACACGGGACAGGGCGTGGGCACGGGCAATGTCCGCATCGAGTACGAGGACGTCAAGCTGCGGGCCGACGTGGTGGAGGTGAACGTTCGCACGAAAGACGTGAAGGCCCGGGGTCACGTATTTCTCCAGCGCGGCGTGTTCGTCTGGCGCGGCGACCGGGTTTCGGGCAATTTCGAGCGCCGCGACTTCACCGTAGGCGATTATGCCGCCGAGACCGGTGTCTGGTATGCACGGGGGAAACGCGGAGAGCACTTCCCGGACGGACGCGTCGAGCTGGACGATGTGGATCTCAGCACCTGCGCGTACTTGACGGCGCCCGAGCCGCACGCCCATTACAGCATCAGCGCGCGACAGGTGATCTACTATCCGGACGGACGGTTCAAGGCCTACCACACCGTATACCGGATCGGACGCGTCCCGGTCTTCTATGTTCCGGTGATGTACGGCGACACCCGTGCAGGGCCGAATTCGAGCATCGAGATCAAGCCGGGCTACGGCAGCGACTGGGGCGCCTACCTGTTGTTCGGGCGCCGTTGGCGAATCGGAACGGACAGCTCGACGAAGCTCATGCTGCATTTGCGGACGAAAAACGGTGTGGCCGTCGGCAACGAGACCCGCCTCCGGACGCCTCGGACCGAGACCGAGTTCCTGGTTTATGGCATGAACGACCTCGATCCACCCGAAACCGAGGCCGGCTACAATCGGCGATTCGCCGTCGAAGACAACCGCTACCGCGCCCGCCTCTATCACCGGGAACGTTTGACCGACCGTCTTTCCCTGCGGTTGAACCTGGACGCACTGAGCGACATCGATATGCTCGAAGACTGGTTCGAGGGCGAGTACGACCGCTTTCGGCAGCCGGCCACATTTGCCGACTTGACCTACGCCGGCGAGGCCGTTGCGCTCTCCCTCAGCGTCCGACCGCGAATCAACGACTTCTATTCGGCCGTCGAACGACTGCCCGAGGCGCGGTTCGACGTGTTCCGGCGAGAACTCGGGTCCGCCGGGCTGTACTATCAGAGCCAGACGACCGCGGGACGACTTCGGATGAAGTGGCGCGATTTCGACAAGGACCGCGCCCCGGGGCTCACGGACCCACTGGACTACGAGGCGTGGCGCATCGATTCGCTTCACCTGTTCTATCTGCCGCTTTCGCTCCGGGACGGAGTCCAGATCGTTCCACGAGCGGGTGTACGAGTGACGTATTACAGCCGCAGCAGCGACCAGCCTCTCAGCACCAAAGACCTGAACAACCTGTTTGAAGTCGACAACCCCGACTACGCCGACAGCACCCTTCCGGTCATCAACTACGACGGCACGGGGGGGGCCCGTACTCGGCTGTCCGGCGAATTGGGGGTCGAGGCCGCGGCCAAGTTTTTCCGGGTGTGGGACACGCTGAAAAAACCGGCATGGGCCATCGACGGCTTGCGGCACATTGTTCAGCCGTACGTGAACTACACCTATGCCCCGGACCCCTCGGAGGATCGGCGGCGCCTCTACTTCTTCGACGAAACGGACCGACTGATCGAGCAGAACTTCGTTCGGATCGGTGTACGGCAACGCCTGCAGACCCGGCGGCGCCGCCGGGTCTACGACTTGGCCCGGATGGATGCCTACGCCGATTTCCACTTCCACCGGGAACGGGGGTACGATCATGCCGGGGACCTGGGCGCTAAATTCGAGATCAAGCCGACCGAAGACTTCAAGATTTGGGGACTGTTGCTGGCGGATATGGGCGACTCGACGCTCGAACGCGGCGAGCTGTCGTTACAGCTGGGGGCGCCGAACCGATTGCGCTGGACGTTGTCCTACCTTTTCCGGAAGCATTTCATTCCGCGGACCGTGTACTCGATGGGGAGCTATCTGGACGATCTTTCCTGGAGTATTCCGGTGTCCCGCGAGTTCGACCGGTCCCACTCCCTGCAGCTTGCCCTGGACTTCCCGCTGGGGGAAAAAACGAGCGCCCGCATGGAATGGGAGTACGATGTGGTCGAGAAGGAACTCTACCGGCAGGCTTACCGGATTCTTCGCGACCTGCATTGCTGGATGGGGGCGTTCGAGGTCGGTTCCGAAAACGGCGACCTGCGCGTGTTGCTCGTCCTGTATCTCAAAGCCTTCCCGAACGTGGGCGCCAGCGCCGGAATATGACGCACTCGTGTCGCCGGGAATCGGATCGGGGCCGACTGTTTCGAACCGTTCAAGACAGTGGGGGTCATCCGCCGAAGATCTTCTTCTTATTTCCGGACCGCCGCCCTCCGCTCACGCAAGCATGAAGGACATCCGATGCAAATCCCTCTGCTGGATCTGAAGGCCCAGTATGCCGGGCTCCGCGAGACCATTCGTCCTGTGATCGACGAGGTTTGCGACGCCCAGTGGTTCATCCTCGGCCCCAAGGTCGAGACGTTCGAACACGAAATTGCGGCTTACTGCAGTGTCCCTGCCGCGTGCGGGGTGTCCTCGGGCAGCGACGCCCTTTTGGTTTCACTCATGACCGAAGGGATCGGCCCCGGTCACGAAGTGATCACCACGCCGTTCACGTTCTTCGCCACGGCCGGCTCGATTGTCAGAGTTGGGGCGCGCCCGGTTTTCGTGGACATCGACCCGGTGACGTTCAACCTGGATCCGGCCCGGGTCGCGGAGCAGATCACTCCGCGCACCAAAGCGTTGGTCCCGGTCCATCTTTACGGCCAGACATGCGACATGGACCCCCTGCTCGAGATCGCCGCCGCACATGACCTGATCGTGATCGAGGACGCCGCGCAGGCCATCGGCGCGGAATACAAAGGACGGCGTGCGGGCAGCATGGGGCACTACGGGTGTTTTTCCTTTTTCCCGAGCAAGAACCTCGGGGGCTTCGGGGACGGTGGGATGGTCGTTAGCCGCGACCCCGACAAGGTCGAACGCGTCCGCATCCTGCGCAACCACGGGGCAGCTCCCAAGTACTACCATCGAGTCGTAGGCGGCAATTTCCGATTGGACGCCCTCCAAGCCGCCGTACTGTCCGTGAAACTGGCGCACCTCGATCAGTGGACAGCAGCACGCCAAGAGAATGCCGCAGACTACATACGCCTGTTCGCCGAGAGTCCGGTTGCCGGGGTGGTGGGACTGCCCGGGACTGCGGCGTACGCAACCCGGCATGTCCTCAACCAGTTCTGCGTCCGTCTGCCGGCAGAGGCGCGCGACCGGGTCCGGGATGGCTTGAAGGCACGGCAAATCGGGTGCGAAATCTACTACCCCGTGCCACTGCACCTCCAGGAATGCTTCGCGGACCTCGGGTATGGTCGGGGAGATTTTCCCGAGGCGGAGCGGGCGGCTCGCGAAGTCCTCGCCTTGCCGGTCTATCCGGAAATGACCCACGAGCAACGCGCTTGGGTCGTTCGGAATATTGCGGAACTATTGGCCTGACCCACCCGGCGGGGCGTGATGAACGGCGTCGAACGGGTTGCGATGCGGACGGGCAAACCGGGCCCGATAGAGAGGCGAGCGTATGAAACGGGACTTGAGCGTATTCAGACGCTTGCTGGGCTACACCCGGCCTCACTTGGGCCGTCTCATCGTCGGGATTCTGGCCGGTTTCATCACAGGCGGTTCCCTGTTCGGCATTCTGCGCTCGGCGCCTTATCTCATCCAGCCCTTCGAGAAAGCGGCCGCAACGCGCCCGGCCGCAAGACGCACGACGGAACGGGGACCCTCCGCGACCGCACCGGCCCCGCGCCGCGATGCAAAGGGAAAGCTTGACGGCATTGCCGAGAGAATCGCGGCCCGCCTGCACGTCGCTGCAACGGACGCCGACGGCCGATTGACTTGGCAGTTCATGCTGCTGATGGCGCTCGGCTTTCCTTTCTTCTATCTGATCAAGTCCGGCGCTCTGTTCGTCAACCGGTACTTTATGCGCTGGGTGGGCGCCCGGGTGGTCATGGACTTGCGCAATGAACTTTTCGAGCATCTTCAACAACAGTCGCTGGCCTTTTTCGGACGGCGCGATGTCGGCGACCTTATCAGCCGTTGCACCAACGACGCCATGCTCGTCGAGACGGCGGTATCCGGCACGATCGCGGATCTCAGCCGGGCGCCGGTCGAAATCCTGGCGTCGATCACTTTTGTCGTCATTTATGCGCGGGAAAACGGAATGTTGGGACCGGTCGGCTTGCTGTTGCTGGCGTTTCCCCTGTCGGTCGTGCCGATCATCGTTCTCGGGCGGTTGGTCAAAAAGTTCACGTTGCGGTCACTCCGGCGCATTTCCGGCGTGGTCACGCGGATGCAGGAGAACTTCACCGGGATCCGGGTCGTCAAGGCATTCCACACCGAGAAAGCGGAGGCGGAGCGATTCCGCTCCATGAACGCCAAATACTTCCGCGAGGTGATTCACGCGCTCCGCGCCCAACTGCTCATGACCCCCCTCATGGAATTCGCCGGGGCCGTGGCCGCCGTGCTCTTCCTGGTGTTCTGCTACACCCGGCGCATTCAAATGAGCCAATTCATTCCCATGGGGTTCGCCGCCATGACCGCCTACCGCCCCATGAAGCAACTTGCCAGAATCCAAGCGTCTGTTCAGCGCGCCGGCGCCGCGGCGGAACGCATCTTTTCTCTCCTCGATCTCCACACGGCGCTCCCGGAAGCGGCGACGCCGGTCCGCGTTTCCGAGTTCAAAGACCGCATCGTGTTCGATTGCGTGTCGTTCCGGTACGATCCCGAATCCGCAGACGTAGTCCGGGGCCTCTGTTTCGAGATGCCCCGGGGAACGGTCACGGCGTTTGTCGGGGAAACGGGCGCAGGCAAGACGACCGTGGCCAACCTCCTGGCCAGGTTCTACGACCCGACGGATGGACGGGTGTTGTTGGACGGCCTCGACCTGCGGGAAATCGAGACCGCCTCGTTGCGGCGGCTGATCGGAGTGGTCACCCAGGAAACGATCCTCTTCAACGACACGATCGCCAACAACATCGCTTACGGGAGTCCGGAGGCGACCCGGGAGCAGATCGAGAAAGCGGCCGCCGAGGCCAACGCCCATGATTTCATCGTGGCCGATCCGGAGGGTTACGACCGGGTCGTGGGCGAAAAAGGGTTTCGCCTCAGCGGGGGGGAACGGCAGCGAATCGCTCTCGCACGGGCCATTCTGCGCGATCCGCCGATCCTGATCCTTGACGAAGCGACCAGTTCGCTGGACACGGTTACCGAACGCCTGGTTCAGGAAGCCATCAACCGGGTCATGGAACATCGTACCGTGTTCGCCATCGCCCACAGACTGAGCACGATCAAACACGCGGACCGGATCTTCCTGCTCGACGGCGGCAGGATCGTCGAACAGGGCACGCACGCGGAACTCTACGCCGCCGGCGGGCGCTACCGGCACCTGTGCGACATGCAGTTCTCGTGAGCACGGAAAGACGCATAGTGTTCCAACGTTCCGGGCAACGCATGCGGCGGCGGGAGGTGGCTACGCTGGGGTACTCGTACGCCGGGGAAACCGGGCGGGGGGTGTTCCAGGCAGTCGGTGCGGACTTCGCCATGGTGGTGGCGGTGTCCCATTTCGGGACGAACAGCGTATTCCTGCTTTGGCTGCTGAACGCTTCCCCGTTCGTCGGGTATTTATTCTCGTTGTTCAGCGCGCCCCTGACCCGTTTCGGGCGCAAGAAGTCGCTGGTTCTGGGCTTCGAGGCAATCTCGCGCTTCCTGGTCCTGGCGGCCGTGTTGGCGCGAAACGCGGCCGGATTCATTGTGCCCATGGCTCTGGCACGGGCGTGCGCCAACATGGCATCCCCGTTGATCAGCGGGATCTACGGCGCGAACTTCTGCGATCTGAGCCGCGGCCCGGCCGTGGGGCGGCTTCAGATGCTGCGAATGGCCACAGTGGCGCTCTGCGGCGGATTGTTCGCCGGGGCCATGCGGGCGGGCGGCGCCGGACAATTCAGGCCCCTGGGGGCCGCGGCCGCGGCGGCAACCCTGTTCCTGGCCGTCTATACCTGGCGCTTGCCGGAGGGGCGCCCCGCACGCAATCCGGGAGATGCGAACAGCCTGCGCGACTGTTTCGGGATCATGACCGGGGACGGGGCGTTCATGTTTTTCGAGTTCTCCTGGTTCCTGCTCGGGCTGGCAAATTTGGTGATTTGGCCCATCAAGGTGTTGCGCCTGCACGACTTGGGCTACAGCGACTCGGCGATCATGCTGTGCACGACCACGACTATGTTCGCCGCCATGGTGTCGAGTATGCCGATATGGGGGCGACTCCTGTACCGCATGAACTTCGCCGTGTACCGGGCCGTGACGAACCTCTTCATTATGGCCGGTATCCTGGTCTTTTTCCGGGGACGGAGTCCCGTCGCGATTTGCCTGGGATCCGCACTTTGGGGCATCGGCTTGGCCGGCGGCGGCCTGTGCTGGCGCCTGGTGGCGACTTTCTTCACCCGTCCGGACCGAGGTCCGGCCTACATGAGCATCCACACGTTCCTGTGCGGCATTCGCGGGATCATCGGCCCTTTGCTCGGGTTGCACGGATACAGAATGATGTCCATAGAACGCTTGTCGGCGGTTTCCTTGGGCTTGATGGGGACTTCCACTGTGCTCGTCCTGTGCATGGTCCCGGCCG
>JAADHN010000094.1:0-15744 GCA_013151865.1 Kiritimatiellota bacterium | reverse complement strand
GGGACCGGGAGGAACATGAAGCAAACATGACGCCGAAGAAAAGGGAAAAACGGCCCCACGCTCTCCCGCGGTTCGAGCACGACGACGGACGACAGCCCCGACAGCGAGACCAACGGCAAAGCAGCCTCACGGTTTGACGCCTGTCAGCCAAGGGTAAGGAGATCCGCCGCCCCTGGAGAAAGGCGGAATCGTCGGAAGTCGCGATGACTTCCGTGCTGCGGACCGGGCCGGGCCGCAATCGGCTTCGACGGCAAGAAGCTCAGCAACCCCGGCCGGGGACCTGTCGAGCCACAAGGACAGCAGAACTCGACCGGGAGGCCGGCCGCACGGCGCCGGCATCCACCATGCGCCGGCCCGGGCCCTCAATGCATTTCCGCCTCGACCGTGCCGATGCCGCCGCGGTAATAGTGAAAATGCACGTTCGGATGGTCGGCCAGCAAAGACATGGGCACTGCGCTGTCGGCAATCCCCTTGCCGATCATCAGCGCGGTGAGCCGGATGCCGAACGGGTTGTCGTGATGGCCGGGGTGCCAAATACTGATGCGCTCGGCCTTCCAGGTCTCGACCGGCCCGACCGTGGCAGCCTGGGTCGGGACCTGCGGCACGTACCCGCCCCCGGACGTACGCGCATTCTGAATCACCGTCATGGGGTGCAGGTCCGTGACCCGAGTGGCGAGTCGGCGGTATTGTGCGGGAGGCGGAGGCGCATCGATGTACCGACCCTCCCGCTTGGGAGGATCGTTGAACGCCCAGTGCTTCACTTCGCCCTGCCCGCCCTGCATGATCACGCACCGGACCGAATCGTAACTGGCCGAGTAAGCCTCCAGATCGCCGGTCGGAAAATGAATTTGCGACTCGGGCATGCGCAATTCCGGACGGATGCGGTTGAAACAGAGTTCCATGTCTGCCTTGGCGAACGAGAGCGGGTGAGTGCCGGGGACCGGCTTGCCCTCTTCGACCCATTCGTCCATACCCCAGAAGTGGGCGTTGCGGAGGTCGAGCCCGATGCTGTTGACGATGCGCGCCACCAGCGGCAGTTGCTCGGTGGGGCCGATGGGACCGCAAATCCCGGCGGGGTTGTCCGGGGTCGCCTGCTTCCACGCTTCGATGTATTCGAGGGCCTCGGCCAGAAAGAATTCTTCGAGCGTATCATACATATGCACCTGGAATCCATCCCGGGAGAGTTCGAGCAGATCTTTCGGGGTAAGACCGGCGGCGTCCTCGAGCAAATCTCCTTCGAGCGTTGTGTAATCCCACCAACCGGGGGCCACCTTACTAATCGGTCTCGACATCGTTTTGTCTCCTTTCCTGCTGTAACCATAGCGGATCGCGCCCCAATTTCGGCCGCGGGTCTCGGACGTCATTCAACGCCGGGACGATTCCGGCCGCACTCGACGCAAACGGCGGGCCGCAGGGGCACAGTCTCGGCCGTCGGCGGGACCTTCCCAAAGAATAGTGCATCGCCTGCCGGCGTGCAAGTCTCACCGTCGGCGTGTCAGGCGCACATCGGAGATAGCGTTGTACCGCCGTAGGTGGTATCTTGAGGAGCGTGACGGGTCCGTCTGCCCGTTATCCCCGCCGGATGGCCTTTGCCGTGGACGAAACCGCCGGCAGTCGAGAGGAAGCGAAACGGGACCGAGGCGTCCGCCGGTGAGTTTCGCCGCCCCCGGCGTGGCGGATCTGCCCGAGGCAAGACGGGTTGTCGCCTCCGGTAAACCGCCCCGCCGGTCGGCGGGACGACACGAGCCTGAACTATTCATCCATGGAGCGGACAGTATTGTGTCGATACATATTGGACGGAAAACGGTCGCGGACGATGCTGCGACAGAACTCGATTCCCGGCGCTTGCGGCGGCAGAGCGGCAATGCGCCTCACCCTCCGGGCGACGCGTGAATAGTTCAGGCAAAAGGGGCTTTGCATGGAATTCCATTGTCATTCTTCGACACTCCGGGGGCAGGTTTCCATTCCGGCATCCAAATCGCACACTATCCGGGCCGTGGTCCTGGGTGGACTCGCCAAAGGCGAGAGCGTACTTGAAGCCCCTCTGCTTTCGGGCGACACCCGTTCGGCGATTGCCGGAATGCGCGCCTTGGGGGCCGAGATCGGGATGGAAGCGGACGTGTGGCGGGTGGTCGGGACCAGGGGGCGACCTCGGGTGCGGACCGCCGAAATCGATGTGGGCAACTCGGGCACCACGCTGCGCACGCTCCTGGGGACCGCGTCGCTGTTGCGGGAGGGACGGGTCACCCTGACCGGGGACGAGCAGATCCGGCGGCGACCGGCCGGACCGCTCGCCGAGGCCCTCAACACCTTGGGTGCCTCCGTGACCTCCCTGTGCGGCAACGGGTGCGCGCCTTTCATGGTGGGAGGACTGTTGCGCGGCGGGCGGGCCGTGGTCGAGGCAGTGACCAGCCAGTACGTGACCAGCCTTTTACTGGCCTGTCCGCTGGCCGAAGGCGCGACCGTTCTCGAAATCCCGCTCCTCAACGAGCGGCCGTACGTTCAAATGACCTTGGACTGGCTCGCTTTCCTGGGGGTGGACGTACCCCACGCTCCGGACTTGTGCACCTTCCATATCCCCGGCGGGCGGGACTACTCCGCCTTCCGCCGCCGCATCCCGGCGGACTTTTCGTCGGCCACATTCTTCCTCGGGGCCGGCGCCCTCGGCGACAACGAGGTCGCCTGCATCGGATTGGACATGCACGATTCGCAAGCCGATAAGGCAGTGGTGGACTACCTGCGGGAGATGGGCGCGGAGGTGACCGTGGACGGAAACGCCGTCGCGGTTCGCGGCCGCGGCCTCCACGGCGTCGAATTGGACCTGAACGAAACCCCGGACGCGCTGCCCGTCATGGCGGTATTGGGCTGCTTTGCCGAGGGTCGCACCGTGCTGCGGAACGTGGCTCATGCCCGGATCAAGGAAACGGACCGTATAGCGGTCATGGCTTGCGAACTCCGCAAGCTGGGCGGTGACGTAGAGGAACTGCCGGACGGGCTCGTGATTCGGCACAGCCGGCTGCGGGGCGCACGCGTGGAAGGACACGGCGACCACCGGGTGGTGATGGCCCTGGCCATGGCTGGGCTTGCGATCCCGGGGAATACGGTTGTAACCACAGCCGGTGCCGCCGATATTACATTTCCGAATTATGCGGACCTGATGCAGGCCTTGGGCGGCCACATCGAGAAGAGGAGAGCGACGACATGATCAGCACAGTCATCGTGGGAGCGGCCGGGCGGATGGGCAGGCTTTTGACCGCTGCGGTCCTGGACAATCCCGACTTCGATCTGACGGGCGCGGTCGAAGTTCCGGGAAGCCCCGCGATCGGGATGGACGCCGGGACGTTGGCCAGGCAGTCCCCCTGCGGCGTCGCCGTGGCGGCGGAACTGGCGCCTGCCGTGAACGCGGCGGACGTGCTCATCGAATTTGCCGCTCCGGATTGCGTAACCGACCACGCCCGCACGGCGGCCGCGGCCGAGTGTGCTCTGGTAATCGGCACCACCGGGTTCGCAGCGGCGGACCGACAGGCACTCGAAGACCTCGCTGCGAACGGCGCTCGGATTCTTCTGGCCCCGAACATGAGTGTCGGCGTCAATCTGCTGTTCTACTTGTGTGAAAAAGTGGTGCCCATTCTGGGGTCGGACTACGACATCGAGGTGGTCGAGATGCACCACAACCGAAAGAAAGACGCACCCAGCGGTACCGCGGTACGGCTCGGCGAAATCTTGGCTGAGGCGGCCGGGCTTCCCTGGCCGCAATCCGCCAGGTTCGGGCGACAGGGGCAGGTCGGTGAGCGGACCCGCAGCGAGATCGGTATGCACGCCGTGCGCGGAGGAGACGCGGTGGGCGACCATACGGTGATCCTGGCGGCGCAAGGCGAAAGGATCGAACTGACGCACCGGGCCTCGAGTCGCGAGACGTTCGTGCAAGGCGCACTCCGGGCCGCCCGGTTCATTGTCGACGCGGCCCCCGGTCTGTACGATATGCAGGACGTGCTCGGTCTGCGGGATGCGGACACACCACGCCAGCGCCTGCCGCATTGACCGACGCAAATGTCTTGTGCCCGCGAAACACTTGGCGCGGCCGTTGGCCGCAGCTTCAACACCCAACTCCCAACAAAGAATGTCCAGTGATAGAGAAGGGCATCGAGGCGGAGCAATGCTCCGTTCCCAAATTGGCCCGCCCGGCGAGAGTCCCGTCGCCCGAGGAGGTTCACTTGGGAATTGATCTGTAACTCTATGCGCTGCCGAATGCATGGCTGGAAAACGTGCACAAGAAACTCGATTCCGGCGAATGGTGGCACGAAGAAACCCGACACGGTTCCAGGAAGAAGTACACCACTCAGCTTCTGATTTTCCGGCTGCGACGTCGCATTTCCGGGACGATTGCCGCTTGACTATTAACCGAATTGATGCAAATTGGGTCAGCATGAAGACTCCTGTTTATATACCGCAGGCACAATACCGGCAACTGTCCCGACTTGTCGCGCCCGGAAAAGTGTTGATTCTGTATGGACCGCGGCGCGTCGGCAAGACAACGCTCTTGCGGCAGTATGCCGCACGACAGACGGACCGCTCGATACTGATGGTCAGCGGGGACGACATCGCGGTCCGCGAATACCTGGAAAGCCAGTCCGTCGAAAAACTGAAACGCTTCACTGGACCAAGGGATATCCTGATTGTCGACGAAGCTCAGTACATCCGGCAGGTGGGTTTGAACCTGAAATTGCTCGTCGACCACGTGCCGGACCTGAGCATCATTGCATCCGGCTCATCATCGTTCGACCTTGCTCGCCAGACTGGAGAACCCCTTACCGGACGCAAACGCACACTACTGCTCCTGCCCTTGGCGCAATTGGAACTCCAGGCCGTCGAAGCTGTGCACGAAACTGGCGCCAGGCTGGAGCATCGTCTGGTGTACGGCAGCTATCCCGAAGTAGTCCTGGCCCGCTCCAACGAAGAGTGTGAACTGTATTTGAAGGAACTCGTCTCCTCATACCTGTTCAAGGACATTCTCGCTTTGGAAGATGTTCGACACGCGGATAAGCTTCGCCGTTTACTGCAGTTACTTGCCTTCCAGGTTGGAAAAGAAGTCTCCGTGAAGGAACTTGGGACGCAATTGGGAATGAACAAGAATACGGTCGAGCGGTATCTCGATCTCCTGGAGAAGGTTTTTGTCATTTACGCACGTTTCGGCTTCTCCCGAAACTTGCGCAAGGAAATCACCAAATCACGCCGCTACTACTTCATTGACAATGGGATTCGCAACGCCATCATCAACAACTTCAACCCGCTTTCACTCCGTGACGATACCGGTGCGTTGTGGGAGAATTACATTTGCGTGGAGCGAATGAAAGCAAATCTGTACCGAGGCCGAAGCGTGCAGAGTTATTTCTGGCGGACGTACGACCGGCAGGAAATCGACCTGATTGAAGACGCCGGCGGTCATTTGCTGGCGGTGGAGATCAAGTGGGGAACCTGTGGACGTCGGTGTCCCCCAGCCTGGGCTCGGGCGTATTCCGACGCCGCATTCGAGGTCGTGCACCGTGAGAACTACCTTGACTTCATCACCTGAGCCGCGTCTGCAGAGCCTGGGTACGATGGGCGCTCCGGGGCCCCTGTTCCCTGTGGTCGACGCGGCCTCCGGTCTGTACGATATGCAGGACGTGCTCGGCCTCCGACAACACGCAGGTCGGCCGGCGAGCCCCCAACGCGTCGAATAGCGTTTCTCGGCAATACGGGTCGACTGCCGATCCGACCATTTGCACCGGAAAGGGTTCGAGTCGTGACGTATAACCGTGCGGACTTCGCATTGCTACGCGACACCGGGTACGGTGTCGGCTTTCATTGGACCACGGCTACGCTTCCCGTGCGTGGCGCCCCCTTGCCGTTCGAAGAAGCGGTCGAACGTTTCGACGTGTCGGCGTTCGTCGAACAGGTGCTTTCGACCGGGGCGGGGCACGTCCTCTTCACCTCCACCCACAGCCGTCACTGGCTCTGCGCCCCCAATCCGGAGATCGACCGGGTCCTTTCGGGGCGGACCTGCCGCCGCGATCTGTTGATGGAACTGGCGGACGCGTTGGGAAAGGTGGGGGTCCGTCTCGTGGTCTATTACAACAGCGGCATTCACGTCGGTGACCCCGAGTGGCGTCGGGCCTGCGGCGCGGAAGAGGACGACCCCGGCCGTTTCTTCGAAAACTGGCAGCGGATTATCGGCTGGATGGGCGCGCACTACGGCCCCAAAATGTGCGCTCTGTGGGTGGACGGCGGGTATGAACTGGAGAAGATCGGCGCCGGCAAGACTCCCTGGGCCGAACTTACCGGCGCCGCCAAGGCCGGTTTCACGGACCGGTTGGTGTGCTACAATCCCGGCATTGAGCGCCTGCACTCCTACACCGAACACCAGGACTTCTGGGCCGGTGAAGTCTGCCGGCTCAACTACATTCCGCGCGGGCCGTCGAACGCGGCCGGTCTGCCGTGGTATGCGTTTGTGTCCTGGCACGGCGACTCGCGGAAAGCCACGTGCGGCGCCTGGGTGATGAACGCCGACAACCGGGACGTGCCGTGGGTGTCGCCGCCGGCCGAGAGTGTTGTGATGTTTCTACGCGGTTTCCAGCGGGTCGGCGGGACGGTGACGTTCAACCTGTTCATCTACCAGGACGGCACGGTCTATCCTTCCGATCTGGAGGTCATGCGGCGGGTCCGATCAATGGTCCGCGGTTGAGTCCACCCGGAATGCCGCGCACGCTTGCACGCGGCATTCGCTGGCTCCATCAAAGTTCGCAAGGAGAATTCCCGCACCATGTTCCGAACGCTCCGACCCGAAAGAGTCTATGTGACCGAAGACGTCTTCCGCGATCCTCGGGCCGTGGCCCGCGTCGAGCGCTTGATGACGGCAATCGACGCGGTTCCGGAGACGGTGTCGTACGCCGACCTGAACGACTTGGCGCCCGTGCGCTGGACTTCCTTTCCCCGCTGGGGAAGTCAGACGGTGCCGCGCGACCCGGACATCGTCCTCACGACGGGCAAGTTTATGGGGGAAAAAGAAAAGGCCGAATTCCGGCGGACATACCCGAACCTGGGTCGGCGCGACCTTTGGGGTTTCACGACCCGAGTTTGGCGGCCGGACGGCGAGCTGGACTGGCGACAGGACCGAAGCGGGATCGTCTGTCAATCCGCCTGGCAGCTCCACAGCATCATGGGGTGTCCGTTCCGTTGCGCGTATTGCGGTTTCGGCGGCCTGATCCGGATCCTGGTCAACATGGAAGAGTACGTCGAGCACCTGGACGAAGTCTGTGCACTCGATCCGCCGCAACGTTTGTACAAGTGGGACAACCAGACCGATGTGTCGGCTTTCGAGCCCGAGTACGGGGCGTCGAAACTGCTGGTCGAATATTTTGCCGGAAAGCCGGGCAAGTACCTCGAAATCTACGTGGGAAAGAGCGATGGGATCGACAATCTGCTCGGGCTCGATCACCGGGGCAAGACGATCCTGCAGTGGAGCATCGCACCGCGAACCCAGACCGCACTGTTCGAGAAGGAGACCGCTTCGTGGGAAGAGCGTATCGAGGCGGCGCGCCGGTGCCAGGAGGCCGGTTATATCGTTCGCTACCGGTTCTCGCCCATGATTCCGATACGGAACTGGCGGGAAGAGTACGCCGAGCTGGTGGAGCGTATTTTCGCCCGCACGGAGCCGGATGTAATCTCGCTGTGTGCCTTCGGCTGGATGAGTGTGGCGGACGCCCGGCAGTGCCTGGATTTCGAGGCGCTCGACCCGGCGGTTGTGGCGGCCATGGAGGCCGCGGCGCCGTTCATCGAGAAACGAGGCTTCACCAGCGGCGGCGGCCGGCCGATCCCCCACGACGCCCGGGCGTGGATGTTCAAATGCGTCCTCGATGAAATCCGCCGGCGCAGTCCCACAATCCCCGTTTCGCTCTGTCTTGAAACCGTCGAAATGTGGGCGCTGTTTCAACGCGAACTGGCAATGCCGGTCGATCCGGAAAAGAAGAGCGCCTATTACTGCAATTGCGGCCCGAACTGCACTCCCGGGCACCCTTTCAGCAAAGGCGTCGGACCGGGCGCTTCCTGGTTCCCCGCAGAGTGTCCCGGGGAGTGAGTTCCGAGCGTGGAGGAGACGCCGCGGAGCAGGACACGCGATGGGACCGTCGGTCATCCCGTAGCCCCCGCGACAATCCGGACGCGGACAATCGCTGCCTGCCCGCTCGCGCGGCATGCGGTTCGCTTCGGACGGGCCAACCTCTTTCCGACGGGGTGGCGCCCCCCCCGGCCACCGGCCGTTTGAATCGCGGGCAAACGACCTCCCAGGATCAAATCACAGCAGGTCGGGGCGTGTCGGCGGAAATGGAGACGCATTGGACCACGACCGTGTCGCTCGGAAGGGCGGACACGGCTCGCCCGCCCGGTGGGGGGATCGCGACCCGCAAGCTATCGTCGGAACAGTGCGTGCGTTCGCTTTGCACACGTTCAGGTTCGTGCGGAGGAATACCTGAGGATGTTTTTCATGGAATCGGCCCATGCTCCGAGAACGGCTCTGCTTTTTGCGTTTTGTGTGTGCGGCGCGATTGCGGTGGGCGCGACGGCGGCGCGTCGGGAAGGAATAGCGCGGTACGACGTGGGGCAATGGCCGGAGCCGGGGCGCGGGAACCACCGGGTTCTGGTCCGCGTGGAGAAGCCGGCGGACGCCGTGCGGGTGCATATCCCGTGGCGACGCCGGGACCCGCACCCGGAGCGCAAAGCGGTGCATGTGTTTCCGGCGGGGGACAGGCAGCCCATACGGAATGTGGCGGTTTTGCGGATATCGAATCTTTCCGGCGACCTGGTGTTCCAGCCTTCCGGGCCCGGTCTGTACGAGGTCTACTTCCTGCCCTTCCGTCCGCCGCCCGGTTCGGGTGTGTTCGGCAACGGCGGTCAGTACGATGCGCCCGAGACCACGGCGGACCCGGCCTGGCTGAAGCAGCATGGTCTGGCGGACGATGGTGCGGAGTCCGCAGAGTGGCGAAACCTGCCCGAAGCTACGGTCGTGGAGATCCAGGCCCGAGGCGATTTTCACCGCATGGATCCGATGGAAGTGATTGCGGGCGAAGGGGAGGTTCAGGCCCTGCTCGAACGGTTCCCGGACCGCCCGGTGCTGCTCTTCCCGGAAGACCGGCGGCGCCCGATCAAAATGTTCGAGACCATTCCTTATCGTTGGGCGGTGCAAGGACCGAAGTCCGGGTTCTCGGGCAAGGCCCGTCCGGGGGAATTCTACGTGTTCCAGGTCGGGGTCTGGGCGTGCCGCCGGTCGGTGAACGGACTGGACGTGCGATTCGAGCCGTTGCACGGTCCGGGCGGGAGAAACATTCCGGCGGCGGCTTTCCGCTGCTTCAATCTGGGCGGCGTGGATTTTCGGGGCCGGCCGTTCCGGAAGAAATTCGCCCTGGCCCGGGGACGGGTGCGGGCGTTATGGATCGGGGTACAGGTCCCGGGAAACACCCGAGGGACGTATTCGGGGCGGCTCGTGGTTGCGCCCGAGGACATGGACCCGATTCCGTTGGACGTGCGTCTGGATATATCGGGTCCACGGCTGGCCGACGCCGGGGACGGCGACCTGTGGCGTATGGCTCGCCTGCGCTGGCTGGATTCGACCCTCGGCATCGACGATGACGTCGTACCGCCGTACACGCCGCTGACTGTGGACGGGAACACGGTCGGCTGCCTCGGGCGTACGGTGCGGTTCGGATTGCGGGGTCTGCCCAAAGAGATCACGAGTTTCGGGCAGGCAGTGCTGGCGGGGCCGGTGGCGTTCCGGATCGAAACCGAGCGCGGCGAGGTGAAGATTCGGTCGTTGCACGCCCGCTGGACCAAGAAGAGTCCCGTCGCTGTCGAGCGCGAAGTCCGCACGGAGTCTCCGGAACTGGACGTCACCACCCACGTCCGCATGGAGTTCGACGGCTGCCTCTTGTACCGGATCACGCTCGAAGCGCGGCGCGAGACAGCGCTGCGCGATGTTCGCTTGGACGTGCCGTTGCGTGCGGAGATCGCACAATACATGATGGGCATGAATCGACGAGGGGGCTATCGGCCGAAACAATGGGAGTGGAAATGGAACATCGAGCGCGCCGACAACATGGTCTGGCTCGGGAATGCGGGTGCCGGACTACAATTGAAACTGGCTCCAGACAAGGACGTGTGGGCGGCCAAAGATCTGCGTGGGGCCGGTCTGCCCGCGGGATGGTCGAACAGCGGGCGCGGCGGCTGTCGTATCCGCGAAGAGAGCGGGTCCGTGCTGGTCCAGGCGTTTTCCGGACCGCGTCGACTGAAGGCAGGCGAGCGGCTCACGTTCCGGTTTCGGTTCCTGGTGACGCCGTTTCATTCCATCGACCCGAAACACTGGAACTGGCGGAACGGCGACGTGTGGAACGGAGAGGCAAACGTCCTGCACGTCCATCACGGCACGCCCCCGAACCCTTACATCAACTATCCGTTCCTGCGGGTAAAGGAACTGAAGGCGCTGGTTGAGAAAGCACGCGCCGACCGGCACGTGAAGGAAAACGCGGGCCGTCTCGAGTACCCGGCCGAAGGCAACATCCGCCTCGACCGCGGCGCGCTGCATGTCTGGGTGCGAATCCGATTCGACCCACGGGAAGGCAAACCACGGGACGCACGGTACAACCAATCCTTGTTCTACCTGGATTTTCCGGATCGGGACCAGATCGGCTTCTACTGGAACGTGGATGACAGAGGCATGCGGGCCTATCTGCGCCGAGGCCCCCCCTCAAAAGCGAATTATCCGGTCCTGTTCGGGACGCATTCACCGAAATGGCGGATCGGGCAGCGACATCTCCTGACGCTCTCCTGGGGGAAGAGAATGACCGTGGCCATGGACGGAGAAGTCCTGGCCGCAGTTCGGCACACCGGGACGTTGTCGGGAAAAAGTCTGGACGCGGCCGTCCTGCGGTTCAAAAGCGGCGGATTCGGCATCGATGCGATCAAGATCACCGACGTTCCGTACACGCCGGGCGTCCCGGTGACACCGACGGTCGACGAACACACACTGCTTCTGGACACATTCTCCCGTTGGAACGGCGGGGCCGAAACGGCGCCTGAAAAGTGCGCTTCGGGAGCAAACGGTCGGATTGTCGGAGTTGTGGAAAAAGCGGGCGGACGGTTCGGGCCGGAACTGCGTTTTTCCTACCGCCGGCGAAAACTGCCGCCCGCGGGCGTCAACATCTACTACACAGTCCGCGAACTCAGCAATCACACGACCGAGATGTGGGCCCTGCGCAGCCTCGGCAGCGAGGTATTCAAGACGGACGGCGTGGACATCTTCACTGATCCGACCCCCCTCGTCAAGCCCTGCAAAGGGTATTCGTGGCTGCGCGAACATCTGCTGGCCGGATACGAGACCGCGTGGCGCGTGAACTTCGGAAACGGGGATTTCGATGCGGCGATCCAAATGCAACCGCTCTCGCGTTGGCACAACTATTATGTGGAAGGACTGCGCTGGCTCATGGAGAACACCGGAGTGGACGGGCTCTACCTGGACGGTATCGGCTACGATCGGGGCATTATGCAGCGGGTGGCTCGGGTGATGCGCCGCTTGAATCCGCAAAGTCGGATCGATTTCCACTCCGGAGACAGTTGGTCGCCGCCGTGGGACCGGGACAGACACCTCAGCGCCGCCAACAAATACATGGAGCACCTGCCGTACATCAACAGCTTGTGGTTCGGCGAGTTGTTCGACTACAACGGCCCGCCGGACTACTGGCTGGTGGAAATTTCCGGCATTCCCTTCGGTCTGACCGGCGAGATGCTCGAATATCGCAACGGCGGCAATCCGTACCGCGGCATGATCTACGGCATGGTGGGGCGGCTGCATCCGTCGAAACCGGCGCTGTGGCGACTCTGGGACGCATTCGGCATCCAGCAGGCCCGGATGATCGGATATTGGGACAAGTCCTGCCCCGTCCGCACGGACACACCGGGAGTGCTGGCCACGGTATACGCAAAGCCGGACCAGGTCATGGTGGCCCTGGCTCACTGGCCGCAGGATCGCGGCTCGCGCCGAGTCGTTGCTCCGCAGAACCGCAAACTCCCATCCCCGGTGATAGACGGCCGCCTCGCCCCTGGAGAATGGCAGCAGGCCGCGCGCCTGACTAGGTTTCAGCCGATCGGACAGGACACGCCGGCGGAAGCCCGGACGGAAGTTCTCATCACCTGGGACGCCGCCGCACTTTATATCGGCTTCCGATGTTCACAGCCTCCAGGAGTACGCCCGAAAGCCGATGTCGTCGAACGGGATGGCCCGGTTTGGACAGACGATGCCGTGGAACTGTTCTTCCAGCCAAACCCGAAGAGCGGGCAATATTTTCAGTTCGTGGGCAACAGTCGCGGCGCGTTCGCGGACTGCGCCGGCATGGAGCGTTCCTGGAACGGCGCGTGGACCTATCGCACGGCTGTGGAGAAGGACGCTTGGACCGGCGAAGTCCGAGTGCCTTGGTCCACGTTCGATGCGAAGTTCGCAAAGAACGCCATCCCAAACACCATCGGATTCAACGCGTGCCGGGACCGACAGACGCCGCATCCGGAACTTTCCTCGTGGTCACCGGTATCCAACACGTTTCACGAGCCGGAACATTTCGGGCGGGTCGAACTGGCGACGGCAGACGCCTCCCCGACACGCGAACCCCTCGCAGCGCAGAACGGCGGGCAGGCGGTCCGGGTGCGTCTGAAGATCGACTGGAAAGCGCTGGGGCTCGATCCGCGACACGCGCGCTGCGTCGCGCCCGCCATCGACCGTTTTCAGGAGTCGGCATCGTTCGAAATCGGCGCGCCCATTCCCATCGAGCCGAGCAAAGGGCGAATCGTTATCTTCGACGCGCAGGACTAATCTGTCCGCCGAAGGCGCGACCAACCCTCGGGCGGCGCGACCGCAGGACGGCTCCCGAAGCCGGGTCAAATGCCTTCGCGACGACCCCCTTCGGAGAGTGGCGAGAAGAGGCTTTCACCGATCAGTGCGGTAAAAAACGAGCCCGTGAACAACAGAGGTTTGTCGGCTGGAACGTCCCGGACCGACTTCAGACCGGACCGCACATCGTAACGTACTCCCATCTCCCGAGCCGCGGCCTCCAGGGACTCGAGAGCCGAGCCGCGCCAAGAAAGCGGATGGGTGAAGATGAAACGACTCGCCACTTCGCGCAGTGGGGCAAGTATCCCAAGGATATCTTTTCCCGGAACGACACCGAGCACGACGACGAACCGCGTGTTGGGGAAGAGTTCCCCGAGTGCCCGGACGAGCTGCTGTGCGGAGTCCGCATTATGAGCTCCGTCGAGCACGACCGGCGGCTCGCGCCGGACACACTCGCAGCGTGCCCGGAGCTGGGGCATCCGGAACTGCTCCGGGCGGGGGGACACCTCCATGACATCACACGCCTGAAGAGCGGTGCGAAAGTTGTCCTGAAGAAACGGCGCCAGGGCTTGGACTGCTGAGTAAGCCGCCACCGCAGAGTCATGGCGTCGCGCCCCCGGAATGAACGGGGCGGCCAATTCCCGCGCCCGGTCTTCGATGACCCGGCGTGCCTCGACGAAAGGCTGTGGGGCGCACACCGCCGGAACGCCGGGCCGAAGGATGCCGGCTTTCTGGCCCGCAATTTCCGCAATGGTATCCCCCAGCAGCTCCATGTGGTCAAAGCTGATGGGGGTCAGGATGGTACACACCTTCTGCGGTACGTAGTTGGTGGCGTCGAGGGTCCCGCCGATGCCGGTCTCGAGCACGGCGAATTCACAGCCGGCCCCGACAAACAGCCGGAGGGCCAGCAGGGTCATAAACTCGAAGAGGGTGGGCGTGAGGTCGGCAGCGGTCAATTCGCGATCCAAGCGTCGGGTGGCGTCGAGCAAATCGGTGTACGAGACCAAGTCTCCAGCAATCTGGAAACGCTCGCGGACCGTGGCCAGGTGAGGACTGCTGAACACGCCGCAGCGATGGCCTGCGGATTCGAGCAATGCCGAGAGAAAAAAGGCGGTAGAACCTTTTCCCTTGGTGCCGGCCACGTGGACGATGCGGAGTTCGCCTTCGGGATGACCGGCGGCCCGGGCAAGCGGCGTCATGCGCTCGAGCGTGTATTCGTGCGTCCCGTAGCGACGGTTCGGCCGCTTTTCGAGATCGAAGTACCGGTCCACAGCCGCAAAGAACGCCTGTTCCTGTTCCGGGTCGAAGTCGCGCATACGCATTGTCTCGAACCAACTTGGAGCCACTGTCGTCCCATAACTCACAAAACATGCCGTAACGAGCTTTCTCCGAACCTGAGTCCCAGTTCTTTCGCGACCCGATCATGCCATCGCTGCTCAACTCGGCAGCGCGTCATTGCATGACGTGACGAGATGCCGGGCAGGCGCTCCACGCTCCCGGGGGCGTGCTCAGCAAGGTTTGCGCGGTCCGCAGTCTGCCTGTGCCGCGCAGCAAGGCGGCGGGTGATCCCCTGGGACGGCTGTAACCTGAAGCGCGGGCGAACCAGCCTCAGATGAATCGGTTGGACATTTCCGAAACGCACCGCCAAATCGTCCGCGGAAATTGACCCCGGATGCCGAAGGTCCGGAGGGCGGCCCGGCATGTGGATGCGGGGGCGATTTCAGGACTCGGTCTTTTCTTCGGCGGCTTCCTCTGCCGCGGGACCCGCGGTTTCGCTTTGCGCCGGTTCCCCGCCGGGTTTGGGCTGAATGCCCATTGCAGACTCGATCGCAGCGATGCGTGTCTCGAGTTCCTCAATCCGACGTCGCCAGGGAAGACGCCCGACCGTGGCGTGAACCACCTGCTGAATGTTCTCTTTCAAGCTCTCACGGGCCTTCTGCGACTCGGCGTCGAGGTACTGGGCGAACTTTTTGCCTTCCTCTTCCGTCATCTTCGTGCGCTCGGCGACTTCCTTGGCGAATGACTGGACCTTGTCCTTGGTAAGAGTCGCCAGCCCAAGTCCGAGATAGAACCCTTTTTTGGCGAAATCGAGCATTTCCTTTTCCTCCTGTTGATGTCGGTCACACACGGCTCGTCCCGAAAGACAGTCCATGTCAAGAACTGCCGTGGCCACGGCGCGCTCAAACCTCCGAAGCGAGGTCACGCCCGCAGTCCGTGGTCAACGCCCGCGTCACCGCTTCGATCAATTGCCGCCGTTCGAAGGGCTTGAAAAGGATTTCGCAGGCCCCCAATTGCGCGGCCGCCTCGAGGTAGGGTTTTCCGATGTAGCCCGTTATCGCGACAATGGGTACACGTCTCTTTTGACGCCTGAGTTCGGCGATTGTTTCCAGGCCTTCCCGCCGGGGCATGATCACGTCGGTGATGACCAGATCGAACCGGTGCTCGTGAAAGAGGCGCATGCCCTCGTAGCCGTCCGACGCGGACCTCACCTCGTGTCCGGCGCGTTCGAGCATCATCTCTAGGACTCGACGGACATTGGGATCGTCGTCCATGACCAGGATGCGCGCCATAGCGGTCGCCCCGAGTTGATACCGGAACACCGGCAGTGCGGTCGTCTCGGCAGCATCAGGCGGCCGGGCAGTTCCGAGACAAACTGCGAAGGTGTCCATCTCCCCTGCACTTCACGATGGCGTCTCTTAACGAATATACCCCCGTACCGCGGCCTGTCCACAGCCCCGGCGTACTTGCCCAGCTCTGGAGAATCACCCTGCTTCGTTGGGCGTGAGTTGTGGGGCGCCGGAGGCGACGATCTTACGCGGAGAGGCGTGAACCTCCGCCGC
>JAADHN010000074.1 GCA_013151865.1 Kiritimatiellota bacterium | reverse complement strand
CCCCGGGGGCGGCCGGCACGTCACCCCAGGGGGCGCCCGATCCGGCGCAGCCCCCCCCCGCGATGGGGAACCGGGTACCGCCGGGGAACAACGCCCTGACAAGAGCCAGCACGACCACATCGGTCGGTAGTTTCAGGGTGACCATGAACGGGCGTACGGCGACGGCTGTTTCCGATCCGGTGAACGGCCTTCGTCTGATCTGTATGAACGCCGATGGGACCGTGGTCTTCAATGGCCCCGTCAATACGCCGGAAGAGCGCAAGCAGGTTCCGGCGGAGTTTCAGGAGCTGCTTGACAAAATCGAAAAGGACCGCCAACGTTTCCGGATCAAGGCGCAGCCCGTGCCGCAGCCGGTCCCGAACCTTTGAGCGAGAAGGGGCCATGGGGTCACGCCTGGACTGACCCCTCGGTCCGCGGTTGCGCAAACGTGGTCCGGATGCGTGGGAGATACGTCTTCGCAACAGAAGGCCCTGTCGATTATTTCAGGGAAGGAGCGCCGTGGGGCGCATCGGCACGCGCTTGTGGTGTCCCAGGCTCATTTCCGTCTCTCCCATCCAGGCCCGTCCGTTCGCGATTCTGCTTGTCCTTTGTGCTCCCCTGGGTGCGCTGAACGCCACCTCGGCACTGTGTTTGCGGTCTGTTGCCCGGCAACTGGTCGTGAACCGCCGAGCGGGCGCTCGGCGGCCTCAGGGCGGGGCGGTGCGTGCGAAATCGGCAGACTCGGGGGCGTCTTTACGACTTCTGCCTCCGTTCCACCGGTGGACGGGCTGTTTCCAACGAGAAACCGCAAAGAGAAAAACTTGCCTTGGTTGGGGGCCTCCCAAAGTGGAAACGGCGTCCGGCCGTTTTCTTTTTACTCGCGAGTCCGCGGCCGGCGGGTCGCCCCATCATGTGTCCACCGGGAAACGGGGCCGCAAAAACCGAAGAACGGGGAGTGACACATCATGTCCCACAACGGATCGGACGCAACACGGCTCGAATGGTTCGGAAAGGCTCGTTTCGGCCTGTTCGTACACTGGGGAATGTATTCGGTGCTCGGTCGCGGCGAGCAGGTCATGATACGAGACCTGATGCCTCGGGCCGAGTACGATCCGCACGCGGACCGTTTCAGGCCGCGGGCCGACTGGGCGGAACGCCTCGCCGAACGCGCCGTGCACACCGGCGCCAAGTACGTTGTGCTGACTACGCGTCACCACGACGGTTACTGCCTGTTCGACACGGAGACGCATGATTTCAACGCGGCGCACACGGGCCCGGGTCGCGATCTTGTGGCGGAATTCGTGGACGCGATGCGGCGTGCCGGTTTGCGCGTCGGGTTCTACTACTCGCTTCTGAATTGGCGGTGGCCCGGCGTATGGGACCCGGTAAAACATGCCGGGGACCTGCCGCGCATGGTCGAGGAAGTCCGGAGTCAGATTCGCGAACTCATGACCCGGTACGGCTCGGTGGACATCCTCTGGTACGACGGTGCGGCATTGCCGGGCAGCGCGGCGCACGGGATGTGGGGCGGCCATCCCATCGACCGGGGTCGGGCCGCGTTCTGGCGGTCGGAAGAACTCAATGCCATGGTGCGTGAGTTGCAGCCGAACATTCTGATCAACAACCGTTCCGGCGGCGGCGCCGATTTCGGTACGCCCGAGCAGCGGGTGACCGGCGACCCCGCCGGAAAGGCATGGGAAACGTGCATGACCGTGAACTACGCTCCGGGCTGGGGGTTCATCCGGTACAGCCTAGCCAATAAAACACCGGGAGAAGTGCTGTTCAACCTGATGGACGCGGTCCGGCTTGGCGGGAATTTCCTTCTCAACGTCGGGCCGCGGCCCGACGGATTGATCGACCCTCGGGAAGGACGGATTCTCGAGGAATTGGGGCGCTGGATGGCAAAACATGGAGAAGCCGTGTACGGGACGAAACCCGAGCGGCTTTATCCGCTCCGCGGTCGGGCCCAGGGGCCCATGTACCATTACGGCATGTGGACCTGCAAGGGGACCACGGCGTATTTCACGTTCTTCTATTACCCCGGCACGGAACTGGTGATTTCCAAAATCGGCCCCGGCGTTCGTTCCGCTCGACTGCTCGGCAGCGAAGGGGACTTGGAACTCGTTCCCATGTCCAACTGTCGCACTCTGATTCGAGGGCTGCCCGAGACGCCTCCCGATCCGCTTGCCCCCGTGATCCAAGTCGAGTTTGAAGCACCGCCGTATGCGCTGACCGAACTCGATGCGAATTGGCTGGACGGGACCTTCGAGCCCCGCGTTTCCGGGGCGGCGGATACGGAAGTGTCTCGAAGCGTTTGATGGTGGTGAGACGGGGGGCAAGAAAAAGGGGGCGTCGCCGTCGAGCATACCGCGTCGGGCGTTGGGGGTTCTGCGGGGACCTATTCGGCCGCCCCGAGGACCTGGAGGTCGCGTACCGAACATTGTCCGATCGGACCCGGCAGGCGGAAGTCGACCTCGTGTTTCGGAATGCCCATTTTGCCGAGCCGTACGAGGGACGGGATGCCGGGAAAAGCTTTGCGCGGCACAGTGGCGATGGTCTGCCACACTCGGCCGTCCAGGGACGCCTGAACGCGAATGTCTTTCCCGGGGTCGGCCTTGATGATCAGGATGTACTCTTCGTCCGGAAAGCGGATGCCGCCGAGGATTTCGCGCCCGTAGCCATACACACCGAAGCGGCCTTCGGTACGGAGGTTGACGCGAAGTCCGCGTCCATCCGGCCAGACCAGCGCCAGCCCCGGGCCCCAAGTGGCGCCCCTGTCGGTTTCGGGGCGGACGCGGCAGACTACCAAGGCCGTTCCCGGCGGCAGCGAACGTTCGACGAACGCTGCGGAGTTCGCATTTGCCTCGATATGCAGGGCCTGCTCTTTGAGGAACACCCGGGTCCGCACGCGCGTCGATAGCTGGACTCGCCAGCCCGGTTCGAGAGTCGTCCCGTTGAAGGTGTCCGTGTAAAGCCGCCGCCGACCGGCGAACGGATCGGCCGTTTCGGGCGCGGGCATCGCGTGCGGTTGGTCGTCGAGCACCAGGAGCCAGCCGCGGCGGGGATGGACGGGGATCTTTTCGCCCGGTTTGAAAAGTGCCCCAGGCTGGAAATTGTCGATGGGCGGGGCGTAAAGGTGCGCCTTCTCCGGCGAGAGGCCGAGCGCCTCGAAATCGATCCGGAGCCGGCAACGGACGGGAACGGGCGTCCAACTTGCCAGGGCGATGAGGACCTTGGGCCGCGGTTCGCGGCGGACGTAGGCCGTGGCGAGTACGTCCGAGCGGTCCGTTTGTATCGGACAGGCAGGATCCCAATAGCCGAGCATCCGGGCTTTGTCGATCCCGAAATCGTCCCATACCTGCCAGATCGGGCGCGGGGCGCCGCCCCAGCCGAGGCGGCCGGTCATGCCGTAGAGCATTCCGCGCCAAGGGTTGCCGCCGCCCTGGAGCATCTCGCTGAACAGACCGAAGGGGATGCCGGAGATCTCGATCAGCCAGTAGTCCGGACTCTCATCGTAGTTGAATCCTTCTCCCAACCAGAGGCTGTCGATGCAGGAAAGCAGTTCCATGTACTGGCCGACGACGTTGTTGAGCCCGTATTTGGGGTGGAAGTTGTTGCCGGAGTGAAAGTCGATGAGCCCACCCGGGTTGGCTCGGAGCAGGACTTTGCGCACCCGCTTCATGATCTCTCGGTCGTATCCGATGCCGTCCAGGTAGAGGCCGTCGATGCCGACGTGACGGACCAGATAATCGAGACCTTCGAGGTAGTAGTTGTGCCAGCGGCTCAGTCCCTGCGTGGCCAGGGCCGCGTCGGTATGACCGTTGCCGAGCGGCTGATGCCAAGCCGGGACGTAGCCCGTGATGACGTGCTCGCACAGCCAACTGCTCCCCGTCTTGGGGAGGTCCTTCTTATCTTTCGCTGTCCGGAAATGGTCGGCGAGTTTGAACCCGGGACCGTTTCGGAAAACTTCGTCCCCGAGACTCCGGAGCGCCCAGAATTCCGCGGTGTAATTGCTGAGTTCGCGCACGGTATAGTAGATTTTGACTTTCATGCCGGCGTCATGTGCCGCCCGTGCGTACTCCGCAATCTTGTCCGCGGTCAGGAACGGATAGTTGATGTGCGGATTCAAAGCGTCGCCCTGGTGCAAATTGATCACAGTCGCGCCGGTTTTTGCCACGTCGGCCACGGGCCGCGCTTTATGCGCGTGGTAATAGCGCCAGGACCAATGCCGCTGGTCCAAGGGCTTGACCGGAGTGATCAGCAGGCCGAAATTGAAATGCAGCTCGCGTCCTTTGGACACGGTCATCGGACCGGTGTACGCCCGCACGACCACCGCGCCGTTTCGCTCCCGGACCGTGCAACCGCCTTTTCCGTCGTCACCGGACCAGTCTTTGTAGAGGCCGCTGTCCTGCAGCCCGTACAGGGCCCAGTGCGGCGTGACGTTCTTGAGTTTGCACTGGAGGCCGGCATTTACGCCGCCGAGCCAGACGTGATTGTTGGCGCGGCGGATGTCCCATTGCCAGTCCCAGCGTTCCGGGCGCAAACCGCCCTTGCGCCCCATGCCGACCATGTAGCGGGCGGCGTCCGGACGCATGGGGATCTCGAGCGCGAAGTCCGCAACCGTCGTGGTACGCAGGGCGCGCAGGGCGATCCGGCAATCGAGGTAGCCGTCGCATTCGAGCTTGACTCGGCACCGGCGCTCGAAATCCGGCGTTCGGCTCAGTGTTTCCCAGGTCACGGCGCCGGCGGTCCGTTGGAGTACGCGCGGGGCCGAATGCGTCCATTCCGGCGGTGCGCCGTTTTCCGGCAACACAGAGAACCGGATGGGGGCGGCAAGGATGTCGCGCGGGGGACCGTCCGTTCGATCCACCGAGGGCGTAAAAGTGCTGACGATGCGTGCGGGCAGGCCGTTGTCTCCAAGGGTGACACGGCGGCCAAGCACCTGGGCGGTCCGGCCCGCGCTGTCCATCGTCACTGCCGGGTAGGGTGGAAAGGGTTCGTCATCCAGACCGATGCTCGAATCGAGCCAGCGCAGGCGGGCCATGCGCCACAGGTCGTGGTCGCCGTGCGCCGCGATCCGGGTGGGGCGCACAGTGAGTTCGAGCGTCATCTCCGCCATTGGCACGTTTTCGGCTTGCACCGCGACCGGCCCGCGATACACGCCCGGTGCGGCGTCCAGGGGGACCGCGACGCCGCACCACAGGGCCTGGATCCGACCTCTGGGCACATCGAGGCGTTTCGTAAACACCCGGCCCAGCCAATCGGTGCCGCCCTGGTTGAAACAGCGGAATGCGGCGGCGGGGATGACCGCGCCTCGCGGACCCCGCAAATCCGAGAAGCGGACCCGAACATCGGCAAGAGCCTGTCGAAGGGCGTATACGCCGATTTGGAACGAGTAAAACTCGTCCTGTTCCGCTTCGCCTTTGAGTTCGGAAGTCAGGCCGCGGCGGACCCAGCGCACGGGCAATGCGTCGGTCATGCGAATGGGATGGCGCCGATCCTCGGGGAAGAGGAGGACCGGATGGTCCCCCGCTTTTTCCTGGAACACGGCGACCTCGGCGGGCGTGGCCGGCACTTCCATGGGGTCGAATCGATGGAACTCGTTGATCGCCTGGAGTTCCACGACCTCCGCCTCGGGAAGATCGCGCCACGTTCCGCCGGCGATGTTTTCCGGCTGCAGCCGGTGTTGCTTCTTCCAAGCCGGGTCGGCCATGTCTTCGGGCGGCGGGTACTGTACGCTGGGGAAGGCCCACCAGCCCTGGGTGCGGTACGGCATGTAGTAGGCGTGGTACAGTCCGGCGCCGCGCACCGGTTGGAACACGATGTCGCCGTATTCTTGCCCGACTGTGACCGCAACCACGTTGGCAATGCGCCGGTCTTGCGCGTCCGTGACCCAGACCGCCTTGCGTTCGGGGTGCGCGTCCCGCCGCCGCCAGGGGATGTGGACCCGTACTGCACCGGCAGGCGCTCTTACCCGGACCAGAGCACGGTGGTTCCCGAACTTCTCCGACCACGACCCGACCCCATATTTCACCGTGTCGCCTCCAGCTTGACCGGCAAGCGGTACACTTAGCCCGATGGTCGCAACGATCCAACATGGGCGAAGTTTTGTTGAGAGCATGAGGAACGCCCTTTCCGCGGCAGCGGTGGAATCAGGCGCCGGGCTTCTCTACCTGCGATCCTGTGCGGGAATCGCATCCCACCCGGGCTGCGCGGGAGATACAATACGGGGAGAGCGTGCTTTCGCCAGGCTGTATGGCCCGGCGGCCCCGGGGACCGCTATCAGGATCGAGATGGGGCCGCCGCACCGTCTGGACCCGGCACGGGGGGGCGGCCGGCGCACGCAGCCGGCCGCCCCCGGCGGGACGACGGTCCGGACAACCACGAGCGGCTCGCCGAATCCGTCTGCCTCCGTCTCTTCACCTGCGCCCTCCATCCTCGGTTGTTCGCGGCCATTTGCGTTCATTCGCGGTTTCGGTTTCGTTCCTGCGTCTTTCCATCCGAGTACGCCGGGGGTCGTTTCGGCATTGCATTCCG
>JAADHN010000134.1 GCA_013151865.1 Kiritimatiellota bacterium | reverse complement strand
CGCCGATCGATCCGCATGGCAGGACGGCGCGCCAAAGTAGAAACGGCGTCCCGCCGTTTTTTTCGAGACCGCGTCGTGTCGCCGCGTTTCCACTTGCGCGCTCCGACGAGCTGCGGTCCGGAAAAAGGAACCGCGGATAAACGCCGATGGACGCTGATCGATCCGCATGGCAGGACGGCGCGCCAAGGTAGAAACGGCTTCCCGCCGTTTTTCTTCGAGACCGCGTCGCACCGTCGCGTCTATTCAGTGCATCGCCCGCGTTGCCGTTTCAGGGCTGGGATTGCTGTCGGGGTCGGTTGGATTGCCGGGCAGGTTGCATCTCAATGACGCCCCGGCAGGGATGGAGGTTGTTGGGCGGGATGTCGGGGGAACGAAATCGTCCGGGACCTCGAACCAAGGGGTGTCGCACCGCTTTTGCGCGGTGCGCGTCCCGTGTTTTCCTTGGGGTCGCCGGCCCGGATTGGGCGATGGTGAGGCCGAAGGGGCTCCAACTCGTGGAAAAGCGGTGAGGCCGCGCGATGTCGTTCGGATGTTTTCGAGACGGACACTGCGATGCGATTTCCGGCGTCCGCGAGTCCTGCCGGGGCGGGGGCTGTCTCACGAGAGAGACAGTTCTCCGAACAATGAGAAATTCGCGGGGAGGGAAAACCGAGCCGGCGAGACGACGGGACAGGGGGGAATTAGTGGAGGAGGACATGGTCCGGGAACGTGGCCACGGACGGACATTCCGGAGGCATTTTGCTCAGGTCATAGGGCTCGGCGCTTGCCGGGCAGGTCGGGTCGGGCTTTTTCAGGTAGCGGTTCACGGATGCCTGGTCCACTGATTCGCCCTGCGCGAGGTTGAAAGCCACTTGAGCCTGAGCCGCCTGAATCTGTCGCAGGTTCGTAATGCACATGTTCTTCCAGGCCGAACGCCGGGCAGTGGCGAAGGTGGGGATGGCGATAGCGGCCAGCAATCCGATGATTGCCACCACGATCATGATTTCCACCAGCGTAAAGAAATGCCCCCGGCGCGTCATCTGCGACCTCCCTGGGAAACGCCAATAATTCATAACCTGCCCATTCCCTTTTAACAGAATATGGTCGGTTCTGCAAAAAGTTCAAGTGAGATCGTTTTTTCTTGGTACACATACGGTAAGCAAATCTATTGCCAAGCCGCGTCTTGGGGCTGCAGAGGGTGCTCGGGCCCCATGATTTCAAGGCGGCGGCGCGGTTCTGGGCAACACGATCGGACGGTCGATCTCCGGGTGTTTGTCCACGCGCAGTTCCGGTCCGTAAACGGCCTTGATGATTTCGGCGTTCACGACGTCCGTCGCCGGGCCTCTGTGGCGGATTCGTCCGCGGTCGAGGAGCACGACACGGTCGGAGAAAAGAGAGGCCAGATTCAGGTCATGCGTGACGACCATGACCCCCATTCCTGAATCGGCCAATCCCCGCAGGCGGCGAAAAAACAGGACTTGATGATGCAGGTCGAGGGAGGCGGTCGGTTCGTCGAGCAACAGGACACGGGGCTCCTGGGCCAGCACGGACGCCAAGAAGACCCGGCGGCGTTCTCCGCCGGAGAGTTGCGAAAGCAGGCGTTCGGACAAGTGGAGCGTCTCTGTGGCCCGCATGGCCGCCTCGACCGCCGTTCGGTCGCGGCGCCGAAGACGTCCGAGGCCCAACAGGTGGGGTCGGCGTCCCAGTGCCGCGATTTCTCCGGCCCTCAGGTCGAATTGGGGGCGAATGTGCTGCGGCAAGTACCCCAAGCGTCGGGCCACGGCTGCGCGGTCCATTTCCGTCATGAGGATGTCCCCCAGCCATACGCGTCCCTGCCCGGGTTCGATGACTCCGGCCGCCAAACGCAGCAATGTGCTTTTTCCCGACCCATTGGGGCCGATGATACTCAGGACTTCTCCGCGTTTGACGGTCAGGGACGCCACCCGGAGAGACCAAGCTTCCGGGCCGACCTCGTAGGCGAATTCGACGTTTTCCAGACGCAGAAGCATGGTGACCAAGACCTGTGTTCACGGGGCGTTGCCCGGGCCCCGAGTGAGTGTGGCGGCAGCGGGCGACCGTTCCGTCCCCTGTCTCACGGCGGAGATTCAAACGGCAACGTTGTTCATGACGCCCGCATGCCCGCCCGCACCGGATCGACCAGTCCCGGTACCTTTCCCCCCAGTGTCATCCGGGCGAGTCGAACTGAGCCCGAAGGGTCAAGCTCGTGGCGACTCGCCCGGTGAGACGGGGGAATGCATCGGGGGAGTCCAGGGGGGGGTGACATTCCGGGCAAAAAAGGAGAACCTCCTGCAGGAGCCGTACCGAGTGGTCGGCAGAGTACTCAGAGCCGTCGGGAAGCCGGAAACACGGGAGGAAGGGAAAGCACACCGTCCCGCACCGGGGCGCCGCGGCAAAAAAACAGGAGGTTCTCCACATGAATAAAAAGAGCATCTTCGGCAACAAAAGTCAACCGGCGTCCGACTGTTTCGACCGAGCCGGAACGCCGAAAGGAGTCCTCGTCGTGCCCATGGACCTGGCCAAAGAAGAACACGTCGCGGCAGTCTGCCCGGGGACCGGGCAGTACCTGAGCAAGCCATTCCGGGTGTTCAACGGTCCCGACGGAGTCGACTATCTGCTCAAACGCATCGACGGTCTGCGCCGGCAGCGGGCGTCCGGCCCGAAAACATCCTCCCACGCCGGAATCGTCCCCCGCCAAAAGCAGACCGGCGGCTTCGCCAAACCCCCGATCGTCGGAAGCCTCCCCCGCGACGCCAATCGCATCCTCAAAGATTACCTGTTGCAGGCCGCATTCCACGCCGGCTTCACCGGAGACAATCGATTCACGGAACACTACCGAACCGTCGAGGCGCGCGGCGGACGATCCCGACTCGGGACCGCCAAACTCCTGCTCAGAATCGGCCGCGCCATGGCCCGCACCCAAACCGTATTCCTCCCCCGCTGGGGCCTTCGACCCGACGGAGACCGACAACCCCGGTCCCGCTTGATCGACTACTACACCGAAACGATCCTCAGCCTCCAAAGAAAATGGCGGCGCTTCGACCTGAACGGCATTCCGCCGGAACGACACAACCTCGAAAAATGCAAGGAGACGCTTCACGAACTGATCGCCAGAACTCAGTAATTTGAGTTTGATGCACTGTACAATCGAAATGCGTGTTTTTGTGGATGCTTTCAGATTTTGAGGGGTCCGGTGATGAGGCGGAGGCGCACCGGTCTCGGGGCGGGGATCGCGGCGTTTGTTCGTTCCTCTATTTCTTTCAGTAGGGCTCGGATCGCCTCGAGTCGATGGGGCTGCAACGTGCCGGGCAGCCAGAGTTCGACGACGACTTCGGATGCTGTTTTGATCAACGTCCCGCTGCATCGGCTGAGCATGCGCACCAGCACGTGATCGTCCCGGTAGTCGTTGCAGATTGCGCGGTAGAGTTCCTGAACGTTGCGGAAGATGTTCGAGGCGGTGATGCGCAGAGCGTCCATCATGGCCTTCTTCCGCGTGTCGAGCAGCCGGTAGTCTGCCTGAATCAGCAGGTGAAGCCGCGACTGCTTGCGGACAGCGCTGCAGAGTCGGGCTTCCAGCGGTTCGATGGCCTCTTCGATTCGGTCGATTTCCGTCCGCAGTTTCTGGCGCCGCCGGGTGTTGGCCGAGAGTTTTTTTACGACACTTTTCCGGGCCTGGATGTGCTCGGCCGCTTCCCGTTCGATGTCCCGGCTGCCGCGCGGCATCGGCAGATCGCCGGTCGCCCGCTCCAGGACGTTGCGCAGGCGTGCGGCCAGCGCCGGTCGGCGAGCGTGCAGGTTCGCCCGCTTCTGTTCGAGTTCGCTCGCTTGTTTTTCCTGTTTCCGAAGCCGCACCAATGCTTTGCCGAGGCCGGTTTCGAGACCGTGGAGGCGGTCCCGAAGTTCCCGGTATTCAGGCGAATCGACCGGGCGGTCTTCGAAGCGATCGGCCTCGGCGCGGAAGCTGCCGTTGTCGCGACTGGTCAACTCATTGAGCCCGAAGTGGGCGTCCAGATACTTGAAATCGTTTTCCTGCAGCCAACGCCTGAAGATCGCCCAGACGATATCTTGCATGTCCATATCCGGATGGGAAGTGAGAACGGCCGCTTCGACGAACTCGCCGCCGGCCCGCGCGGCCCGAACCACGATCCGCCGGAATGATTGATCGCGCCGCCAAGGGGTCTGCTGACATTCGAAGGTCACCGTGCGCAAATCGTTGCTGCTGTTCCGGGGAAGCGATCGGCTGAAGGTGAGAGCCGGGCGGGTCCGGTCCCATCCGTCCCCGGAATAGTTCTTCTCCCAGGTAATGACGTAGTCCTTGCCGAAAGACCGCAGCGCGGCCAGTCCATAGATTCCCCGGTCGATCACGAAGGTGCGGCCGGACCGTTTGTCCGGGGCGAACAGCCGGTCGAACCGGGCAAGGCTCATGAAAAAGCGTTCCCGCATGTCGTAGTAGGGACTGTAGTGTTGGATGAAGCAGGGCCGTCCCGAGCGCGTGTGAAACGAGTCCAGATTGATTGCTTTGACCACGCCGTGCCGCCGCCCGCACCATCCTTTGAGCACTCTCAACTGCCCGGTGTACTCTTTGGTGTGCGGATCGAAATAGAACAGGTCGTCGCGGTTCGGACCGTCGCACAGCAATTCCGCGTTCTGTTCGTACACCCGAAGCGCCCCATCGAGGTTGGTCTGGGCGTCGAGACCGTCCCGCTGCTTTTTCAGGCCGCTGACGATCGGGCCGCTGAAATGGGCCAGGCTGCGTCCGCACAGCGTCTTCGACTGCTCCACGTTGACCGCGCCCTGCAGTATCTGGGCCACGAACTGCCGCTGCAGCGCATCCCCGATCCCTTTCATGCCTTCGGCAAAGAGCACCTGCCCCGCATGATGAATCAGCTGCCGGCCGCTTTCTCCGTCTTCGACCTGTACCGGCAGAGGTGTGGGCGACTGCTTTACAGAACCGACCGATTCCGTGCTGGAAACAGGGGCGTCCGGTAAAGCCGTCGCCGGTTTCGGCGACTCCCCGGCCGCCGCGCGCCGCCCGGAAGCGGAGGCGAAAACAGTGCTTGCGGTCGTGCCCGATATCGTCACACCGAACACCTCCGCGATCTTCGCGATAATCACTTCCCGGTAATTCCGCCCGAATCGGTGTCGTTCCCGATACAACTGCCGTCCATAGCGAATCAATTCCGGAGTGACCTTCCGATGCGCCGAACGCCCCGCGAAAACACGCGCCATTTCCTCCACGTCGTTCGTGAGAAGAGCCTTCCCCCACCTCTTGATCGTGCGCGGATCGTGCCCGAACGTCGCGCTGAGTTCACGCAACGGAACATGGGCATTGTACAGTCGTCCCAACAGCATCTTGCGCCGTACATCCTCCCGAGAAATCCCGACCCGCTCCAACAGCGCGACGCCGATGTACACATCGTACGTCGTGCCGCTCCCCCCGAGAAAAACCGTCACATCCGACGCAGTCCCCTTGCCGCAGGCCAGTACCGGTTGTATCATAGTAAGCATAATTGTAAGTCCATTGCAGTGGTTTCTTACAATTACACCGGTTGCCCATCCGGTGCGGCCTACGCCGGGAAAAAAATGGGCGTTCTATTTTACAGCTATCCTGAGGTCTGGATCTCGCAGGTAAGAACGGATGGTGTCGCCGTCCAGCCCGTCGTCAAAAGTCTCCTTCGTTCGCGCCTTGGCTTTCTCGGGAGTGATTTCCTGTTCCAACTCCAATGCGGAGATTTCTCTGTTCGGGCGGTGCAGCAACCAGTCCAGGTAGCGGGCCCCCAGAGTGTTATTGATGAAGAACTCCGGACTGCCGTCGAAAATCACGGCCCACTTGTCGCCCGCGTAGCGGAATACGAACCTGGGGGCATCCTCCTCTTCGATCTCGAACTCATCACAATTCACGCCTTGGCTGCGCAGCCAGGCGGCCGTATCTTCGCGCACTAGGCGCTCAAGCTCCTCCATGCGGTTTCGGAGTATTCCAGACACAGCTCGGTCGAAATCGGATCGTTTGATCCTGGTCCTGGGCTTGACCTCCGGCGTCTCGAAGTAGGCCAGAGTCATTTCCGGCCTGTCCTTTGAAACCGCCGCAAAGAATTTCGGCGCGTCCTCTTCGTTCAACTTGGCCGCGATTGCCGCCACGCGGGGGAGGTCGTGTTCGACTACCTGCAAGGCCAAGCGGTGGGTTTTGTCCCTCAACGGGGCGTCTATGGCCTGCCCAAAGGCGGCAGCCAGACTGCCGAGTTCAGACCGCAGGTCATGGTATGCCGGGAGGTCCAGTTCCGGCAGGCTGCCCTGGAACTCAGCGAAGACAGCCGCCCATGTTTCCGTGCCGGTGTGTGCCTCGGCCAACTTCCGGCGAACGCCCTCCATCGCCGCAAATATCTTGGCATATAGGGCTTGAGTCACCCGGTCCAGCGGGATCTGCTGTATCTTGTGCGGATCAATCGGCATCCGTTCTCCTGGGTGAGTCAGAGCGTATACGTGTCTCCATGCATCCGAAACCACGCCTCGTGACGCTTGTGATTTGGACACGCACGTTCGAGACGGCGGTAGAAAGCTGCACTGTGGTTATGCTCGTGCAGATGCACCAGTTCGTGGAGGATCAGGTATTCGATCCGCTCGGCGGGCAGCAGAATCGTGCGCCAATGGAA
>JAADHN010000101.1:36207-37040 GCA_013151865.1 Kiritimatiellota bacterium | reverse complement strand
GGCGGCCAGGCGTCCGTGCTCTTCCATTGGCTCGACCCGATCACGAAATAGCGCATGGCCGGTTCAAGGTCCACGCCGTTTTCGATGCCTTTGAGCCAGCGATCGAACCAACGGATTTCCAAACCCACTGTATCGAGCGCGGCGCCCGGACCGAAGTCGACTCCGAGCGTTTCGCGCCGGCCGATGGTGACGTGCGACCACGGGCCGCACACCACCCGGGTCTGCTCCCGGGCCAGGGGCGTTCGTGCATTCCGGCGCATGCCGGTAAAATGCGCCAGAGACTGGCAGTGATCGTACCACCCGGTAAAATCCAGGTTGGGTACGGTGATCTCGGTATGGGCGTCCACGAACCTCCAGGCCCGACGGTTGGGGTGACGGAGCCAATCGGCCGCCTGTTCGCCCAGGGGCGGCGGCAGGTATTTCGGTACACGGCCCCACGGGAGCAGCCCCAACCGACTGCCCTGCTCGATCTCGTCCCAGATTGCACGGGCTTCCTGCGGCGTATGCGGGGGCGGCAGACCGGCGCGCCGACGCAGGTCGGGCGCCAACGTATTGAACCACCAATGAATGCGGCGCCCGGGCCGAAAGGCCCCCGGCCAATCCACATCGGTGAGTTCCACCGGAATCGAGCGCGCACACATGGCCACGAGGTGGGGCGGACGGGTGCGAGCCGCCATCCACTGCATCCAACCGAGATAGGATGGCCCCATGGTCCCGACGCACCCGTCGCACCAAGACTGCGCAGCCAGCCATTCGATGGTGTCGTAGCCGTCCTCACCGTCGCAAGTCTGCTCGGTGAAGACACGGAACTCGCCGTCGGACGCGTACCTTCC
>JAADHN010000101.1:0-36160 GCA_013151865.1 Kiritimatiellota bacterium | reverse complement strand
CCCGCCTTGCCGTACGGCGTCCGAACCAGCAGGGCGGGAAACGATCCGGGAGCGGCCGGGCGCCAGAGATTGCCCCGCAGCACGGTCCCGTCCCGCATCGGTACTTCCACATTGAACTGCTCGACGATGCCCAGTGCACCACCGCTGGTCATGGCAACATTCCTTTCGTTCAAGAGCGACGCGCACGGCGGAGAGAGGCGGATCAACGCGCTCCACCCGATCCCGACCTCGAGGCGCTGCGACTTCCGAACGAACCCGCGTCCGAGCCGTTCCGTTCGCCGCCCGGGGTCGGCAGATGGCAGCCTCCTCAAGACAATTCCGAAACGCACTGTACACCCGCAAACATGGCAGAAAAGTCCGTCCGCGCCGCAGCAATCGGCCGAAGTCCCGAATTGTCCGGAAGCCCCCGGGTGTCCCCCCGCCAGCGGACCCGCTCACCCCACAAGCAAGACGGGCCCGACCGCCGGCGGCGGCCAGGCCCGTGGATTCATATTCCGCTGCCCGACGGTAAGTTGCACCACCTCGCGACAGACCGGCCGGGCAGGCAATCCGTCACTGCGTGTACCGACTGTCCCACATGCCCCGAGCGTACTTGATGGCGCTCTCTTTAAACCACTTGACATGGCCATCGACAAAAGCGCAGTTGCTGCCCTGGTTGTGCCGGCCTTCCGGATCCAGAAATGACGGGTCGGCCGTGTCGGTATTCCGATACCAATACCCCATCCAATTCGGTCCCATATTATCCGCGAACATGATCAGACCGGTGGGTTTCTTGATGTCGTTGAGGACCCGCTCAGTCACCCCCACGGTCTGACCGCTGGGGAGTCGGGACAAGTTCAACCCGTATCCCCCGCAACGCCGGGTCTGATTGGTCCACTGCGGCTTGCTGGGGCACCGGCACAAGTTGGCGTCGCCGTAATACGGTTCGATGGTCTGAAACCACGTGGAACGAGCCGGCAGACGGGAAATGTCGCAATGACGCGGCAGGTATTGGTCGAAATCTCCGGCATACATCAGCGCAGCCAGGGCCAACTGCTTCTCATTGCTCACGCACGAAGCCTGCAAGGCCTTGGCCCGGGCCTTCTGCAAGGCCGGCAGGAGCATGCTGGCCAGGATGGCGATAATGGCGATGACCACCAACAGCTCGATCAGGGTAAACGTCCGTTTTCGCATTGTGATGCCCACTCCTCGACTGGTTGCGTTTTTTCTCGCAGACTCCCGGAAATCGCGCGGACAGGGAGTTTGAGGCCGAGCCCGCCCCACCATAGATAAAAGGCGAGGGGCAAGAAAGGCGACGACCATGTCAGTATATCGATCCGCAGGAGGTGCGTCAAGGTATTGTCCGAAGATTGGGCGCATGTCAATTCCGTAGGCAACCGGGCTCTGGGTGGTGGCGGTGTTGTGGGAATCGGGACCGCCCATTTGCCCGGTCTGTCGGGGACCACAAACCAAGGCGGTATCCGATTTTGTCCGGTAGGGGGGCAATGAGAAAAGCTCGACGGCGAGGCCCGCCATCGGGACCACCGGCGGAACTGATATGCGCCCCGGGTTGAATCGGTCCCTTCCTTCTGTACTGTATAAAACTGTATTAAGCCTCTCCCCGCCGCGTTGCCATTCGCGCTGCGGCGTCAATCCGCCGCGGCGGCAACTGCCCAATGCTCCCCCGGACGCACTCCAACCCGGCACTGGTTCCGGCGGGGCGCGACGGTGCGAAGAGGCAGGGGGCCCGAATCCTGCGGCCCGGCGCCCGAAGAAGAAGTAAGGAAAGACGGCCGATGATCGGCAATCGTACATTCCACGACAGCCTCTTGTGCCTGGGGGTGCTGTGCGTGGCGGCGGCGGCGGCCCCCGGCGCCCGCTGGGAATTCGACGGCAGCCTGACCGACGCGTCCGGAAACGGTCATACGGGCCGCGCCGCAAAGGTTCGGTTTGTCCCGACCCCGGACGGCCGGGGCTTGGGTCCGGGCATTGCGGTCACCGTCCCAAACGCGGCGGACCTGCAGGTTTACCCATTGCTCTACCTCGACTGCCGGTTTCGGCTGGAGGCGGCGGGAACGGCCCCTCAAATCCTGGTGCAGAAGGACGAGGAGTACTTGCTTCGCGTCGACTGGGAGAGAGAGGGCGGCCAAATCTCGTTCTTTGTTTTTGTCGACGGCCAATGGGAGCCTCGGGTCCGCGGCCCGGTCGCCCGGGCCGGTGTCTGGTATGATGTGCAGGCGGGCTGGGATGGCGGCGAATTGGTCTTGGAGGTGAACGGGCGGCGCTGGAGTCGGCCGCGCAAAGGGCGCCTCCGGCGGACCTCAAACCCGGTAATCATCGGGCCCGTCCAGGGGGTCGTCGACCGGGTCGCAATCCGAGCCCCGGGGTATGAACGTGAGCAGGCGATGTTGCGCCTCGGTCGCGAAACCGGGGCCGAGACGAAATCTCCCCGGTTCGGCGCGGAGGACGGCTGGCCCGGATGGCGCGGCGTGAACGGCGCTGCCATCCGGGTGCGCGACGGCGCCATCCAGGCGCGGTTGGACGCCCCGACATCTCTCCTGGCCGGTCCACGCCTGGCGCTGCCGGCAGCGGAACTTCCGTTCGTCTGCGTCGAAGCCGATGCCCCGGACGACGCCGTCCTGGCCCTGGTGTTCACCGGCGACGGGGGCACGGGGGCGGTCCCGTTTCGTCCATTGAAAAAAGGGCGCACCGTCTTGGTGAACCTGGCCGAACATCCCGCTTGGCGAGGCACGATCCGCCGATTGGCGCTGGGGCCGGTGTCGCCCTGCCCTGTTCAGGTGACGCTTCGCCGATTGATCGCAAGCAACAGGCTCGAGGGCAAACCGTTTCTTTATGTCCGAAACTTCGCGCCCCGACACGCCAAGCTGCGTCCGAACAGGTCGGAAAAACTGATTGCGGTCGTGAAGAACCTGGGAGGCGACGCAAAAAACGTCCGGGTAACGCTCTCCGCACCGGCGGGGGTTCGGATTGTTGACGGAGCCGAACGGAAACTGACCGTCTTGCCGGAGTCGTCCTTTGACCTCGTAACTTGGACTGTCCGGGCCGATCGTCCGCTGACGGGTCGGGCCGTGGTCCGGGCGACCGCAGGCGAGAATGTGCGGACCGAGCGGGAACTGACGCTGGCGTTCGCCCCGCCGCCCAAGCTGCCCCGGACCGGGTATGTGCCCGTGCCGCAGCCGGCGCAAACGGAATACACCGGGCTCATGCACTATTGCGCCCTCTGGAAAGAAGGAACGCACTACGGCTGGGGACGAATCGAGCCCTGGCCCGAACGGCGGCCCGCCATCGGCTATTACGACGAAGGAACGCCCGAGGTCGCGGACTGGCACATCAAGTACGCACTCGAGCACGGGATCGGCGCTTTTATCTACTGTTGGTACCGCAGCGACTTCAGCCCGGAAATCCATCAGCAACTGGGCCACGCCATTCACGAGGGACTCTTTCGTGCCCGGTACCGGGATCGGTTCCGTTTCAGTATTATGTGGGAGAACGGCTGCGGTAAGGGCGTCAAGGACGCCGCCGACCTTTTGGACAACCTCTTCCCTTTCTGGCTGAAGAATTACTTCACCCATCCCTCGTATCTCAAGATCGGCAACATGCCGGTCCTGTTCGTGTGGCGCCCCGAAAAGGTCGCCCCCCAGCTCGGCGGCTCGGCGGCCGTCCGACGGACGTTCGAGGCCATGCGGCGCAAAGCCCGAAGTGCGGGACTCGCCGGACTGCGGATCGTCGGGTGCCTCGACCGTGCCAACCCGCCCCTGCAGAAGCGGCTTGCGGTCGAGGGCTGGGACGCCACGAGCGGTTACGCCGTCCGGCCCGCAGCCGAACGCATCGTCGGGGTCGACATCGAGGGGATTCCGATGACCGATCACGGGGATACTCTCCGCAAATTCAAAGACGAGTGGCTGGCGCGGCGCAACGCCGGGCCCCTGCCGGACATCCCGAACGTCATGATGGGCTGGGACCCGCGCCCGTGGCACGGCGCCGCCACACGCTCATACCGAGCCAATCCCGCCCCGGAGCACTTCGAAGCCGCTTGTCGCGACGCAAAAGCACTGGTGGACCAGGCGCCGGCCGACGCCTGGTACCGGCGTCTGGTGGTCTTCGACAACTGGACGGAGTTCGGCGAGGGACACTACATCGAGCCCACGTCGGGGACGGGGTTCGCCTACGTCAATGCCATCAAGCGCGTCTTTTGTACCCGTTGGGCCCCCGAGGAAGTCACGGACATCATCCCCGAAGACGTAGGGCTCGCCCCTCCCCAGAAGCGTTACGATGCCGTGCGGAAACTCTACGGCGGCCTGCCGTGGCGCCCCCGTGTCATTCGCAACCACTTGATTGCCCGGTGGCGCTTCGACGGCGGGAACGACGCCCTGTTTCTCGATTCTTCGGGTTCCGCCTTCCACCTTGTCCGCCGGGACGCTCCCTTGGTTCCCGGCCGCCGCGGCAAGGCGATGGAATGCGGTGTGGGTTGGGGCAGTTACCCGGCTCACCCGGCGTTCTTCCCGCGCTCGGGCATCACCGTCAGCCTGTGGTGTCGCCCCGCGACCGCCCGCCAATCCGACCGCTGGATGCTCAATACCGTCGGCAGCGGCGCCAACGGCTACCGTCTCGGGCTGACCGAGGGACGCCCCTGCTGGCAGGTGCCGCGCGAACGCTGGAGCCACTTGATCCGCGGACCGGATCCGCTGCCCACGGACCGATGGACCCATTTGGCCGCCACTTTCGACAATCGCACCATGCGCCTTTACGTGAACGGCAGGCTCGTGGGCGAAAAGGCTCGGCCGGGTTTGCTCCGACCGTCGCAATCGGACCTGTACGTTGGGACGTACGGCGGGACGCGGGCCCGATTCCGCGGACGGCTCGACGATGTCTGCATTATGGACCGCGCCCTGTCGCCCCGGGAAATCGCCGCCCTGGCCGCGGAGTAACGATTGCGGAGTTCGAACGACCCGAAAACGAATCCACAACCACTCCGGAAACAAGGCCGTCCCGCATGACATCTCTCGTTTGGCAGGAAAACTGCACGGTTGGCACGAACGACATCGACTGTTTCGGCAGAGCGGCGCCCGCCGCAGTGGGCCGGTACTTGCAGGAAGCGGCGATTCATCATGCCCGGCACCTGCGGGTCGCCTTCGACGATCTCGCCCCAAAAGGCTTGACGTGGATCCTGATGCAGCTCGATTTGCGAAGTTCGCACTGGCCGGCGGTCGACGACCGCCTCGCAATTGCAACTTGGCCTTCGAAGACCGACCCCCTCTTCGCTTACCGTCAATTCGTCGTCCGCAACGCATCCGGGCAAGAGTGCATTCGAGCCGCCACGGCCTGGGCCCTGTTGAACCTCAGGACCCGGCGCCCCGTTCGTATGCCGGCCTTCATTCGCGAGATCCAAACGCCGGACCGCCCCGACGCCGTCGAAAACGCATTCCCCCGGTTGCGCGCCCCCCAAGAAGCGGCGGGACCACCGGTGTCGATCCCGGTGCTGCGTGCCGACCTCGATCTGAACCGGCATGTCAACAACACGCGCTACCTCACCTGGTTGATCGAGACTGTGCCGGATGAAACGTGGGAAACGGGCGAGCTGAGCGAACTTCAGCTCCAGTACCGGGCCGAAGCCCGGCGCGGCGAGGAAGTCCTCGCCACTGCGGGGACCGAGGAGAATACGACAGACTCCGGGGCCCTCCGACACGCGCTGCGCCGCCGGAGCGACCGCCGACTGCTGGCCCTGGCGCGAACGGTGTGGCGACACCGGCCATCACCGGGGCCCTTTCACGCCGCGGGGTAATTGCCCTCGCGACGCCAGACGTCCAGCATCAACTCGTACCTGGACAGGCGCATTCCCGTGTAGATGCAATTGCTGGTCGAAAAGATATAGCCGCCGCCGGGCATGCCGTGGCGCAGGGCGTACCGAACCGACTCGACGACCTCCTCGTCCGTCCCCGTGTCCAGCGCCCCGCAACTCACATTGCCGATCAGGCAGACCCGGTCGCCCCAGCGCCGTTTAACCTCGGCAAGATCCACCCCGCCCTGCGGATCGAGCGAATGCAGCGCGTGCGGGTTGCAGGCCACGAGCTGGTCGATGATCGGCATGATGTTCCCATCGGTGTGCTTGATCACATGGAAGCCCAGCGCCCGGTAGCCGCGCACCAGCCGATCCAGGTACGGGGTAACGAACTCGCCGAACTGATTCGGACTCAGGAAAGGACCGTCGTTGAAGCAGTAGTCCGAACACAGGGCGAAACCGTCCAGACCCCCATGGTCCCGCAGTCGTTCCCCTCTTTCCAGCGCACGGGCCACACGGGCGCTCGCGTCCGACTTCAGTTTTTCGGGCTCGTCGGCCAGCCGATATGCAAATGCCGACATGTCACGCCCCGAAGGCACGCCGTACGTGGCGTCGCCGTGGAGCATCAGAAAAAAACGGTCCCCGGACTTCTCCCGCACGAGGTCGATCAATCGGAGCGTTTCCTCCTCGGTGCCGGGATTCGGATGCAGGAAGATCGCGCTGTGCCCGAACCGTTCCGCGGTGGCGATATAGAGGTGGGCCATGTCCTCCCGGTGGAGCTGCTGTTCTTCGGGTCGCATCTGGTCCCACTGGTGGTAATTCCGGTGGGAAGGGTGCACCTTGCCGAACGCCTCCATAGTCAGGAAAAAAACCAACTCGAAGTGAGGCACCCGCCCGGACGGAGGGCGTCGTTCCAAGGCACGGATAAACCGGTCTCGCGGAGTCAGCATGGCGTTTCTCCCAACTCGACTTGTGACGGATTGTGCGGAAACCGATCGCGGTCGTCCTCTCATATCAGTCTGCGCGCCAGTCTGTTCGCACGACGAAGGTCCTTTGGGGACAGGGTCATGTCCTGGCGGTTGACCATTCCAACCCACAAACACCCCTTCACGCGCCCCCCTAAAAGGCGTGCCAAACGTCGCAACGCCCCATGGGCACTGTACGCGACGCGACCGATAACGCCGGGCGCCCCGCTGGCCAGAACCAGTATGGTCTTCTTGTCCCGTCGCCGGCTTCGGAACTTGGGCGCCCATGTACCCCACGGCCAAGACGCGGACCCCACGCATCGTTCCATGAATCGCTGAGTCACCGCCGTTACGGCAAACACGTTCACCGGCGCCCCCAACACGAGGGCGTCTGCTGCCTCGATCTTTTGCAGAAGCGCTTCCAGACCGTCGTTCAGGACGCACTGGCCTCGCTCCGGTCCCGGCTGCGTCATGCAGACCCGGCAGTTGGTGCAGAACTTGATCGGGACGTCGCGCAGGCAGACCAGTTCCGTCTCGGCTCCCGTTTCACGCGCCGCGTCGAGCACTGCCGAGACAGCGCTGTCGACGATCCGACCGGGACGATAACTGCCGGAAATCCCCACGATTCTCACCGGATTCGACATATTCCACCTTTCCGAACACTATCCTTCTCGTCCCGCGGGACCGTCCGCCTCGTTTCCGCCGGTCGCCCCCCCGGGAAGACTGAAGCAGTTCTGCGCCGTCACCCTCGAGGCAGCCGCGACCGAACCTACGAACGCCGGACCGATGAATGCTGCATCACCGGGCGGACGGACCACCCGCCGGCTTGGGGACTACCAATTCGAAACAGGCCTCGGCCCGAATCGGCAAGTCCGCCGACTTCCCCGGTGTTCGCCAGCGGGTGCGCCCGTACCAGCGCAGGCGGTCGCAGAAAATGGCGGCCCCTTCGGCGGCCGCGTCAATCCGGACCGAAATCACGGCCGCGCGCCCGGTCACGGTGACCGGCGCCGAAATCCGACGCCAGACCAGGCGGCCTCCGGGCAACTCGAACTCCGTGTCCGACGGCGCCGCCCCGGGGAGCGTCGACCGCACGGAGACAGGCGTAGGATTCTCGCAATAAAAAGGGATACGCAATCCCCATTCGCCCCCCGGCAACGCGGCGGCCGACACGCCCTCAGGCAGACGGAAGGTCTTTCGCACCTCGAGCCCACCCGGCGGAAGCGGCAGGGCGGTCCAGCCGCCGAAAAGCACGGGGCCGTGATCATAGATTCGGACCTCGGTCGGCAACGAGACCGTCACCCCGTCGGGTCTGGCCACGAGCATTGCGTGCGCCTCGAATCGCTCCCGATAGAGGGGGAAGGCCGATGTTGTGACAAAAGCCCCGAGGCATACGGCGAGAATGAAGCGCCACAGCGCCGGACGCAGCCGGGGATACCGCCAGGATCGCCGTTCGACCAGGCGTATACCGGTATCGACCGCGCTGCCGGCAAAAACGCAGAGGAGCGGGACTACCGGCAGCCGGAACCGGGCAAGGACATAGAAAACAATGGTCGCGGCGCAGTAGGCCCAAACACTGAACAGCAGGAACAGCCGAGGCGGGGACCGCACCGTTTTACAGAGACCGAACATCATACCGGCAAGAGCAAGGGCGCCGATCGCACCGAACCCGAAAAGCAGCGGCATCTGCAGAAGCGTGGATGCCTTGCCCTCGCGGGCAAGCGCCACGTTGTTGGGGACTTCGGACCGCCACCAGAACGCAAGCAACATGCGAAACTTGAGTTCGAGAAACGCCAGCGGTTCGCGTCGGACCCACGCCAGAATCCGACGACTGACCGGGATGCGGTCCGGTCCGGTCCGGTCGGCGGTACGCATCCATTCTTCGTAAGTCGGAGGGTAGTCGAGTCCTGCGGGCGGGGCCTCGGGCGTGTTTCCCAGGGCCAGGACGGCGTCTGCCGCCGTGGACGGTCCCGTCCATCGACCGCAGCGACGGAAGTTGTACACCGAAAACGGCAGTTGCGGGACGAACAGCAACGCGAAGCAGATCAGGGCCAGGACGGCGAAGCGCCGCGACCCACGGCGACGCAACCACAGCAACCCGAACAGCCCCGGCGTCAAAAGAATGAAATTGCCGCGAGTGAGAATGGCCGCGGCGGCGACCAGCGCGGCCCCAATCCAGTCGCGTCCACGATCCAGGCGCCAAGCCCGGAGGCACAGCCAACTCCATAGCGCCACCAAGAACGCATTGAAAACGGCCATGAGCTGAAACGGCGTGTAAAAAACATGCAACCGATAAAAAGCCAGAAACACGGCCCCGGCCAAGCCGGCCCGGCGGCCCATGGTCCGGGCAGCCGTCAAGCCGACCAGCAGCACGGTCAACGCCCCCAAGAACGACTGCGCCAGAATCACACCCCACGGACCGCGACCGGCCACCAGGTAAACCGCCGGCAGAAAGACGGTGTAGTAGAACGGCTGGTAATAGAACTTGTCCGGCAACTTGCCGTCGAGAAAATCCCGAGCCAACCGGGCATAGGTCGCCATGTCCGTCGTGGCCGGCGGACGACTCACGGCCGGGACCCGGGCCAGTTGGCCGGCGACGCCGATGCGGAAGATCAACGCTGCAACAGTGACCAACATCAGCAGGAACAAAAAACGTCGTGTCCGGACGGACCTCCGGCCTTTGAGTTCGGCCGAGCCTGTGCCTGCATCGCGATTTTGGCGCTGTCGGCTCATCGCTTGGGCTCGTTCTTCGCTCGTTGTCGCACTTCGCGGCCTCGGCCGCATGGGGGGCTCGCCGGGCCCCCGGCCCCCCCGACGGAGTTCGGCGATTGCGCAATCCCTTCGGCACGCGATTATTCCGGGCAGGCGCCCGGGATTGCAGTGTCAAAGATACCGCAGAGTCCGCGACTGCGCCGCCGCGCCAGACGGTTCCCTTCGGTCGATCCGCTTACTCCGTCCCCAACCTCGCCCTCACCCCGATCAATTCACGAACTTCATCGCGAGAGGTCACATCTTCTACGGATTCAATTCATTGCGTCGAACACTGGACGAGGCCGTATTGAAGCACCGCCTCGGTCGGTGAGAGGCGGCAATATCTTGCAAGCGTGCGAGATGCCTCATCTCAACAGATGGCTCATGCAATACTCAGGCTGAAGCCGACAGAGACGGATTCGGATCAAAAGAAGACAGCCACCGCGGTAATGTTGTCCGCCCCGCCCCCGCCGAGCCCCTGGCCGACCAGTCGTTTGACCGCTCCCTCCGCAGTGCGGGCGGCGCGCAGCGTCTTGGCGATCCGCTCGGCAGGAACAAATGCCGAAAGGCCGTCGGTGCACAGCAAATAACGATCTCCCGACCGGCAGGCATGGACGGTGACCACCGGCTGCATCCGACTCCGGGCCCCCAGGCAGCGTGACAGGACATGCCGCATGGGGTGACCGGAAGCCTCATGCGGACGCAGGCGCCCTTGGGCCACAAGGAGTTCCGCCAGAGTGTGGTCGCGCGTGAGCTGACGCAGCGTATCATCCCGGAGGCGATAACAGCGGCTGTCGCCGCAGTGCGCCACTGCGGCGACCCCCTCGAGAAACACGGCAGCCGCCATGGTGGTCCCCATCAACATTCGTCCGCTCAATTCGCGATTGATTCGAACAACTCCGCAGTTGGCCTCGCGAAAGGAACGTTTCAGAAAATGCCTGGCCGACCCGGGAGAAACAACCCGCGACGCGCCGTCGGGGCCGAGCCAACGCCGCATGAGCACCTGGAGAACCAGGGAACTGGCAACCTCGCCCGCTTCGAGCCCGCCAAGTCCGTCGGCCACTGCGGCCAATACGGTCGTGGTGTTTTGCAATTGCAGGAGAAGAAAACTGTCTTCGTTCCGCCCGAGCACCAAGCCGGGGTGCGTGTATGCGGCGGCGGCGATAGGAGCGGCGGCGCTCCGGGAATGTCGGCTCATCAACAGTTGGAAAAACAGACCGGTCACGTTTTTCATTTCCTTATAGGGCGTCCGCCTCTCCGGATCTCCCTGGAGCGGAACCGTCGGTGGGGCCGACCTGCGGCGGTCGGAGCGCGCGGCGCGGGATCGCTCCGCACAGGGCTTCCCGCTGTCCCGTCAATCCGGTGCGAAAGCCGGCGCCGGGCGGGACCGGCCCGGTCCGCCGTCCGGCCGGAGGCCGGCATGTCACGCGCACCAAAGGCGCAGCGCCCCGGTAATAGACCCGGCGATGGCGGAATTGCAAAAACCGGATGGCTTGTTTTACTTTTCGCTTTCAAATAGTACTTTAATCGTTCGCTTCCCGCGGCGGGACAGGTCGACGCAACCGACTGCCCCCGGCCGGTGTTCGGTCCCTGCTCCCCGGAAGGAGGACGGCGCCCGGAACACGGCGGAAGCGGCCCGGGGGCCCCGCAGCGCCTCCCGACTCAAGCCGGAACGGACGCAGGCCCGACAGCGCGCCCGGCCCGAACCGGCCCGAATTCGTCCCTCGGTGCTCATCACTATCGCGGCAGAGTTCACGGAGAATCGGAAAGTGAAGAATTGCAGTGTAGAAAGAATTCGCAACTTCTGTATTGCAGGCCATGCCGGTGCGGGCAAAACATCCCTGGCCGACCTGATGCTCGCCAAGTCGGGTGTGGTTTCCCGCGTCGGCAAGGTGGACCAGGGAACCAGTGTCTCCGATTTTCGCCCGGACGAACAGGAACGCAAGAGCAGCGTCTACACTGCCGCCCTCAACTGCCCATGGCAGGAACATCACTTCTTCTTCACAGACACCCCGGGCTACGCCGACTTCGCCGCGGAACCCACCGCGGCCATTGCCGTGGCTGATGCGGTCCTGATCGTGGTGGACGCCGTCACCGGCATCGGGACCGGCACGATTCGGGCTTGGCAACTGGCTCGAAAAGGAGGGGTTCCACGCGCCTTTTTCATCAACGGTCTGGACCGAGATCAAGCCGATTACGCTGGTACCCTCGAAGCGCTCCAAGAAAGCTACGGCGCCACGGTCTGTATTCCGTTCGTACTTCCGAAAGGTGAAAAAAGCGAACTGGCCGGCGTCACGCACGTCCTGCGGGACGATCCTCCGCCCGAACTCGAAGAAATGACCGCACGCTACCGGGAAGCGCTGATGGACACGGTCGCCGAGTCCGACGAAGAACTGATGATGCGGTACCTCGACGGCGAGGAACTGACCGATGCCGAGATCGCCAAGGGACTGCACCAAGCCATCTTGGACAGCACCGTGGTTCCGGTCTTCTGCGGGAGTATTGAAAAAGACGTGGGTGTGACCGAATTGATGAACGGCATCATGAATTTCTTCCCGGACCCCCTGGCCGCCACGCCGGTCCCCCTGACGGAAGGCGAACTCGAACGGACCGCCGACGCCGATCCCGCCATGGCCCGGGTCTTCAAGTCCATTACCGACCCCTTTATCGGGCAATTGACCATGCTCCGAGTCTACGCCGGAACGTTCCACTCCGACTCGGAGGTGACGAACATCACTCGGAGCGTCCGGGAGCGTTTCGGTTCCCTGTTGCTGATCAATGGCAAAGAACAAGCGCCGACCGATGAGGCGGGCCCCGGGGAAATCGTGGCCATAGCCAAGCTCAAGGGCACGCACATCAGCGACACCCTGGCCACCAAGCCGGGATCGAGCCCCTTTCCCCCGATCCAATTCCCGAAACCGACCATGTCCTACGCCGTGTTTCCGCTCAATAAAGGCGATGAAGAAAAGATCTCGAGTGGCTTGCAGAAACTCGCCGACGAAGATCCCACGATCCGTGTGGAGCGAAACAGCGAGATTCGACAGACCCTGCTCTCCGGCATGGGCGACCTGCATCTGACTACCGTGATAAACCGCTTGAAAAGCGCGTATAAAGTCGGCGTGGAACTGGGCACGCCGAAAGTGCCTTATCGCGAGACGATCACCGCGGCCGGCTCGGCCCAGTACCGCCACAAGAAGCAGACTGGCGGCCACGGTCAGTTCGCTGAGGTCCACCTGCGGTTGGAGCCGCTTCCGGACCAAGAATTCGAGTTCGGCAACGAGGTCGTGGGCGGGAACATTCCGCGAAATTTCATTCCCGCGGTCGAGAAAGGCGTGCTCGAAGCCATGCAGAAAGGGCCGTTGGCCAAATGCCGCGTAATGCATGTGCGCGCCGTAGTCTACGACGGCAAGCATCATCCCGTGGATTCGTCGGAGATGGCCTTCAAGATCGCCGCGCGCGGCGCGTTTCGCGAAGCCATGCAGAATGCACGCCCCATCCTTCTGGAACCGATCATGCGGTTGAAAATCATGTTCCCGGAGGAGTACATGGGCGATATCAGCGGCGACCTGAACTCGCGTCGCGGACGCATCTTGGGCATGGACCGGGAAGAAGGCCTGCAAGTGGTGCACGCGGACGTGCCGCTGGCGGAAACATTCACCTACTCGACCCAACTGCGTTCCATCACGCAGGGACGCGGTGCGTTCGAGATGGAATTCAACCGCTATGAACCGGTGCCGGCCAATCTGACCAAACAGATCCAGGCCGCAGCGGAAGCAGAGGACGAAACCTGACCCTCCGCTGCGTGCCCCCAGACTCGGCCGACACGCCATTCGCCGGAACAGGACGGCGGGTGTGCCCGCCGCCGATGATTCGAGAACACCAGCGTGGTATGCCGATCCGAGGTGCGTCGTCGAAACGCGGTGGCGCTTCCTCGGCCGAAACTTCCGGGCGCGGCACAGCCACGACCTCCCCCTGCACTCGGCCGAAATCGGGCAATTCCGGAAAAGACCCCATGAAAGAGCTACTGAACGACATCTTGCGGCTCAAGCGGGAACGGAATGCGGTCATTTTGAGCCACACCTATCAACCCCCCGAAATACAGGACCTGGCCGATTTCGTCGGCGACTCCTACGGACTCAGCCGCCGCGCGACTCAGGTCGAGGCCGCCGTGATCGTTTTCTGCGGCGTCCGCTTCATGGCCGAGACCGCCGCTGTGCTCAATCCCGACCGGACCGTGTTGTTGCCGGCCCCCGACGCCGGGTGCCCCATGGCGGACATGATCACCCCGGAGCAGCTCCGCGAACTCAAGGCCGCCCATGCCGGGGCGCCGGTCGTGGCCTACGTCAACACCACGGCAGACGTCAAGGCGGAATGCACGGTCTGCTGCACTTCGTCCAACGCCGTGCGCATCGTGAAGTCACTCGGCGATGTGCCGGAAATCATTTTCGTGCCGGACCGATACCTGGGCATGTTCGTGGAACGACGGCTGGGTCGAAAAATGGTGCTGTGGGACGGGTTCTGCCCCACACACGCCATGGTTCGTCGAGAAACAGTCGAGCGCCTGCGGCAGGAGCACCCCGATGCCGAGGTCATGGTCCACCCCGAGTGCATCCCCGAGGTCCAGGACGCCGCAGACCACATTCTCTCGACCGGACAAATGCTCGAGTTGGTCCGTTCGACAACCTGTCGCGAATTCATCGTCGGCACTGAGGAAGGGATCCTCCACACTCTGCGCAAGGCCGCGCCTCATATCACCTACCATCGATTGAGCCCGTTTCTCCGCTGCCCGAACATGAAGAAGATCTCGCTGGAAAAAATCCGGAAGGCCCTCGAAACCGGGGAACCCCGAATCGTGGTGCCCCCGGAAATCGCGGCTGCGGCGCGCCGGACCATCGAGGCCATGATCCGCATCACCGAATCGTGACGCCGAGTGCGGGGGAAAACGGCGTACGGCGCCGTGCCGTGCCCGCGCTGCATCACCCGCTGCAAGGGGGTCCGTGACTCCCGGCAAGAGATCGGCTGGATCGGACTGCGGGGACGAATTCGGCCGGATGCGGCACCCGGTACACACGTAAGATCGCAGCCACGGTCCGGTCCCGTGCCAAGACCCGGTTCGGAAACGCAGGCTCGACCTCGTTCGGTGCACTTCGCCGCCAGGCTTGTGTCCCGCGGCCAAAGGGTGGGGCGATGACTCGGGGAAACGGCGGCCCCCGTCATCCGCCGCAGAGACGGCGGCAATCGCGTCAAACTCGACTTCCTGCGCGAGCCGCCTTCGTTGACTCCGGTGCGGCAGGCTGCCAGGGGCGCCGCCGGACGAAGATAATCCACACCTGGGAGACACCGCCCGCCCGGGGCCTGCCCAAGATCCACACCTGCCTCCACGACAACGCGGCTTCGTCCGCCATAGAGAAAACTGCGCCACCACAGAATTGCCTCGCGTTCCTTTCATTCTTTTCGCCGTGCTTCTTGTTCGTCGGGCGCTTGAAATGCACTCTCCGTGCGGTCATCATACGAAGCAGTATCGACACCCCCAAACCGGAGGCACGGCCATTGGCGCAGAGAACGACACCATCGCAGAAAAGAACGGGGGAGACCCGAATCGAACGAGACGCCCTGGGTGAGGTCGCGGTGCCGTTCGAGGCCTACTACGGTCCACAGACGCAACGGGCCGTCGAGAATTTCCCCATCAGCAACCGACGTTTTCCGCGCGCCTTCATTCGGGCGCTTGGCCTGATCAAGGAAGCCATGGCCCGATCCAACGGCGCGGCGGGGCACTTGCCGCCCGAGATTGCCGACGCGGTCGCGCAAGCCGCCGCCGAAGTGCGGGATGGACGTTGGGACGAACAATTCGTCGTGGACGTTTTTCAGACGGGGTCCGGCACGTCGACCAACATGAACGCCAACGAAGTCATTGCCCGCCGTGCCACAGAATTGCTCACCGGATCGCCTCACGGCACGCCGCGCATCCACCCGAACGATCACGTCAACCGGGGGCAATCCAGCAACGACGTCATCCCCAGCGCGATCCATGTCGCTTTCGCCGAGCAAACGGCGCACAACCTCCTGCCGGCCCTCGACGCACTGGCCGGCGTCTTCCACGAGAGAGCGGCACAGTTTCACGACGTGGTCAAGATCGGGCGCACCCACCTCCAGGATGCCACGCCCATAACGCTCGGCCAGGAATTCTCGGCGTACGCCGCCCAACTGGACAAGAACGGGGACCGACTCCGGACGGTCCTGCCCGAACTATTCGAACTCGCGCTCGGCGGGACCGCCGTGGGAACCGGCCTCAACGCCGATCCCGAAGTCGTTACGCACGCAATCCGCCTGATCGCCCAATCCACCGGCCTACCCTTCGTGGAGGCCAAGAACCATTTCGAGGCCCAGGCCGCCCGAGACTCCACGGCTCATGCCGGGGCCGCCCTGAGGACCCTGGCCGTCAGTTTGACGAAAATCGCCAACGACATCCGCTGGATGGGATCCGGGCCGCGCTGCGGGCTGGGTGAAATCCGGCTGCCGGCAACCCAGCCGGGCTCCTCGATCATGCCCGGCAAAGTCAACCCGGTACAGGCCGAGGCCGTGCTCATGGTTTGCGCCCGTGTCATCGGCAATGACTTGACAGTCACGCTGGCGGCGCAATCCGGGAACTTCGAGCTGAATGTGATGATGCCCGTGCTGGCGGACGCTTTGCTCGAGTCCGTGGATCTCCTGACCAACGCCATGATTTCGTTCAAAGAGAAGTGCGTCGCCGGGATCGAGGCAAACCGGGAACGCACTGCGGCGCTCGTGGAGCAGAGCCTGGCCATGGTTACGGCCCTGGCCCCTCACATCGGGTATGACCGCGCATCCGCACTTGCCAAACAGGCCTGGGTGGAAGGCCGGACGATCCGGGAACTGGTCTTGGAGCAACATGTGCTTCCAGCGGAGACGCTTGCCGGAATCCTGGATCCCCGGAACATGCTCGGTCCGGAGAATACGGAATCGTGAAGTCAGTCGGCTGCAAACTGTGCACCGCCGTTCTTATGGTGGTGGTCGGTTTCTCGACTACTCCGTTTTTCTCCGTCTTGGCTGCTGCCGAAGTCCGGGTCGTCACGGGACGCGACTCGGACCCCTTGCCGACAGACGGTGTCCATTTCCGGATCGAAGCGGCGGGCCCGGACTGGGTCCGCGCTTGGACCGACAACACCGGACTCGACCTCCTCCGACGCTCCGGCGCGACGTACGAGGTACTGCAAAACAGCTCCCGAAACGATCCCAACTATCTCACGTATGACGAAATCCTGGACAGGCTTTCTACCTGGGCGACACAGTACCCGGACCTGGTCCGGCTCGAGGACATCGGCGTCAGCGCCAAAGGGCGCCCACTCCGGGTACTGCGGATCACGGATCAGCCCGACGTTCGCGAACTCGAACCACAGGTCAAGTTCGTGGCGTCCATGCACGGCGACGAACCCATTGCCGCCGATCTCTGCCTGCGCTTTGCGCGATACTTGCTCGAGAGTTACGCGACCAACTCCGCTGTTCGAAGCTTGGTCGACGCCACCGACTTCTACCTGTTGCCGGTGATGAACCCGGACGGCTATTCCGCCGATCCCCGAACCCGGTACGCGAACGGGATCGATCTGAACCGCGACTTCCCCTCCTTGCTGGATCCGGTGAACACCGTTGCCGGGCGCGCACCGGAGACCGGCGCGGTCATGAACTGGACGGACGCACACCGATTCGTCCTCTCGGTCGGCTTTCACAGCGGCGACTTGGGGGCGGTCTACCCGTGGGGACACGCCGCGAACTTGCCGCCGGAAGAGCAGAATCCGGAAACTGTTCTTTTCCGACAGATCTGCTTGACCTACACGGGCGGAAACCCAGCCATGTGGGCGCGGAACGATTCCGGATGGGAGCACGGCGTCCGGAATGCGGCGGACTGGTACACGGTTTGGGGCGAAATGGCCGATTGGAATTACCGCTGGTACGGCGACCTGGAAATTACCGTCGAGGTGAGCACGGTCAAAGAACCGAACAACCCCGGCTTCGACGAGCCTTGGACGTATTGGGACCAGAACCGCGCCGCCATGTTCGCGTATGTCGCCATGGCCCAACGCGGCGTCCGCGGCAAGGTTGCGTATCCCGACGGCTCCCCGGCCTCGGCCCGCTTCGCGCCCGACCGACTGCCTGTACCCGCGGACAGTGCCGTCCGCCCACGGGCTCGCGCCTTCTTCCATCTCGATCCCGGCTGGAACCTGGTTTCGCTCCCGCTCACTCCGGACGATCCGCTGCCCGCGGCGGTCTTTCCGGCAGTCGAAACACCCGTCTGGGGTTGGGACGGCCGGCGCTACCAACCGGTCCATGAACTCACGGCCTACACACCCGTCTGGATCTTCACGGACAAGACGACCGACTGCACCGTGGACGGGCTCGCCGCCGAAGACAGCGACACGACCCCCGTGGAACCAGGATGGAACCTGCTTGGCCCCAAAGGAAACGTCATGCTTGGGACCACGTCCCGCGGCCCCGCGGCCGTGGCCGCCTGGGACGCCGCCGGCCAGCGGTACGCGTGGCTGGGACCCGAGACCCCACTCGATCCCCTGCGCGGCTATTGGTTTTTTGCGGACTCCGCAACTTCGCTGGACCTGACCGAGGGACCGAATCGCCCCCTCCCGAGTCGGTCCGCCGCCGAAGACGGGGCCTATTTTCGTGTACTCCTGCCCGGGAAATATTCGATGTGGTTCGAGGACACGATCCCGGCTGGAATCACCCACACACCCACCATAACAACCGTCACGGCTGGAAGTAATTTCGTTATTGCGTGCACAAGTGAAGCGCCGGCCCCGCCACTCCAAGTTTTCGGGCTCGATGTCCCGGAAAGTCAAACCCGGGAGGCAACCGCCGGCTTTCTGCGTTTCGACTGTGCCCTTCCCGTCTCCGGCGCCGTTTGCCGAGTCGATTGGTCGACGGACGACGGCGCGACCTGGACGGAGTCGGCCATGAAGGCGACGGTCCCCGGCACGTGGGAAGCCGCGTTTACCGCCCCGGCGGGCCCCGGTCAATTCCTATATTTCTTCCGCTTGCTTCGCGATGGGACCGTACTGGCCACTCTCCGGGATGCGCACGAGCCGTTTCGGGTCGAAGTCCTCGCCACACGGCGAACGGGACCCCCGGCGGGTGCGTCCGAGACCGGTGCGACAAGATCGGGTGCAAGAACCGCTACAGGAGAGGTCTCTTGGTCGGGGACCATACTCGACCGTCTTCCGGTACGTGCGCATGCCCGGTAATTGGGGTCGGGCGACGTGTTCGGCCCACGGTCTACGGATATATGGCACTGTCCGCACCGACCTCCGGTGGACCAGTTGCCCGAAAGCACGCATCCGGCCCGCGACGCGCCGCCCGAAGGTCCGGACCCGCAATCGGGCGCGGGAGAGATACCGGGGTGCCTTTCCGGCTACCGTGTGCGTGCGTACCGGAAGCGTGACGGCACTTGCGTTCCGCGGCGGCGCACGAAACCTCATTCGCTCCACGCACCGGTTTGTCCTTCACGGCGATTCGGTTCGCCCGGTCCTGCGGAGCAAACGGCCGCGACGACCGTTTCCAGGCGCATCGCCCTGCCGAGCGGCGCTCCCGAGGCCGAGTCTCGCCGCAACCGAGTCGTCACTTTCGGGGTCCACGTGGACTTTCCAGGCGGTGCTGATGGTTGTATAGTACCGACTTTGCATCGGCAACGACGGCCGGCGCCAGCCGTCCAAAGGCGAGAACCGGGGTTCATGCGGTCATCTGAGCGGATTGTCATCACGGGAATCGGACTGACGGCGCCGAACGGCGACGATCCGGCCGCGTTCCGGCGCAGTCTCTTGGCCGGGCGGTCCGGGATCGAGCCCTGGCACATCCGCTATTTTGGGGAGACGATTGCCGGGGTCTGCCATTTCGACCCGCTCAAGTATCAGAAGCGCAAAGAGGTCCGTGTGGGGACTCGGGCGGGCTCGGTCGCGGTATACTGCGCCAACGAGGCCCTTCGAGACGCCGGAGTGGCGTGGAGCGGAACCGACCGTTCCCGTGTCGGCGTCTATCTGGGGATCACTGAGCATGGTAACGTCGAGACCGAGTCGGAAATCCACGAGATCCGGCAGTACGACTACGACCTGCGGTTCTGGTCCCACTATCACAACCCCCGGACGGTCGCCAACAACCCGGCCGGCGAAGTCACCCTGAACCTGGGAATAACCGGCCCGCACTACACTTTGGGCGGCGCCTGCGCCGCCGGCAACTTGGGCGTGATCCAGGGATTTCAACAGCTTGTGCTTGGGGAAGTGGACCTTGCCCTCGCCGGCGGCGTTTCGGAGAGCATTCGGACCTTCGGCATTTTTGCCGGCTTCCAGAGCCAAGGCGCCTTGGCGGCGCACCCCGACCCCGCTCGAGCCAGCCGGCCGTTCGATACGGCACGGAACGGGATTGTGGTCGCGGAAGGCGGCTGCGTGTTCGTGCTCGAACGCCTTGAGGCCGCACGTCGGCGCGGCGCCCCCATCTACGCGGAGATTGCGGGTTTCGCATCCAATTCCGATGCGGCGGACATGGTCTTGCCCAATGCCGAGCGACAAAAAGAATGCATGGAACTGGCCATTGCCCGTGCCGGACTCGAACCGGCCGACATCCACTTGGTCAGCACCCATGCGACCGGGACGCCTGCCGGAGACATTCAGGAATGCGAAGCGGTCCGTCGGCTGTTCGGACCGGAGTGCCGGCGCACTTATGTCAACAATACCAAGAGCATGATCGGTCATGCCATGGGAGCGGCCGGCGCACTCGAACTGGCCGGCAATCTACCCTCGCTTCAAGACCGAACCGTGCACCCGACAATCAACGTGGACAACCTTGATCCCGAGTGCGAACTCCGAAACTTGGTCATCAATCACCCTCAAACCGTGGACGGCGTGGACGTCATTCTGAACAACTCGTTTGGAATGATCGGCATAAACTCGGTCCTCATCGTCAAGCGAACGGAGTCATAAGCCGCCCCCGAGTGCGGCGGATCGTCAGTGGAACGATGTCGGAGCAACAGCGGTCCCGGCGCCTGAATGTCGGCAGCCGCTTCAAGAACAGCAGAGGAGACCGGAGCCGGATGACGAACGACGAAATCGCCAAAGCCGTTGTCGAAATCATTACCGACATCGTACCGGATGAAGACTGCTCGAACCTGGATCCGGCAGCCCCGTTGCGCGACCAGTTGGACCTGGATTCCATGGATTTTCTGGACATTGTCATGGAATTGCGAAAACGGTATGGGGTCGAAGTCCCCGAAAACGATTATCCCAAGCTGGCGACCTTGGATAGCTGCGTCGACTATCTGGCGCCGAAGCTTGCCGGTGTGGCGGCGGAATAGGTCGGACACGGCGCCGCGGCCGTTCGCGGAAAAGTCGGGTGCCCTTCGGCGGAATCGAGGACCTCGCGGGGCGGACAACCGTTTTCTTGGGCCAGCTTGCGAATTCAGGTCGCGGCGATCCGGCAGCCCTTGGGCGTCTGCCGGCACGGCACAAGGACTTGTCCGGGCTGTTCGTTGCGCCAGTCTCATGCGTGTCTTCGCAAGCGCCCCCCCCCGTCCAACGTTCCTAGCGACGCCGGTCCCGAGGCAACCGAATCGGCAGTGAATGAGAGGACCACAAGGCATGCCGCTTGAATCCGTGAACGTGCCGCCGCCGAATCATGTCGCAGTGCTCGGCGGCCAGGGGTGGGTCGGTTTGGTCGACCATATGGGTTCCGAAGTCACGATCGTCAACGCGGCCCGGGTTTCTTTCGGCAAGCGGCGGGAGGCCATGGGCGAACACGATACGGAACTGCTCCGCTACCTGATCGCACACCGGCACACCAGCCCTCTGGAACACGTCGTCTTCACATTCCTGATTCATTGTCCGCTCTTCGTGCGGTCCCAATGGCACCGGCATCGGTCGTGGTCGTTCAACGAGATTTCGCGACGGTACACATCGGTCGACATCGATTTCTATGTCCCGCCATTGTTCCGGGCGCAGGCGGAGGATAACCGGCAAGCCTCGATCCGGTCCGATAATCTCGATCAGAAAACGTGCCGCGAACAGGTCACGGCCCATCACCGTCTGAGCTTGGAGCTATATAATCGACTGCTGGCGATGGGGGTTTGCCGGGAACAGGCCCGGGGGGTCCTCCCGCAGAACATGTTCACAACATTCTGGGGCACCGTTGACCTCCATAACTTGATCGGATTCATCCAATTGCGGGACACTCCCCATGCCCAGTGGGAAATCCGGGAATACGCGCGCGCCATCAAGAAACTCATCCGCCCGGTCATTCCCCATGTCGCCGAAATCCTGGGGTGGGACACCGCAAAAACCGCCCCGGCCCCCTGAGGGACGCCTTCCGCCCCGGTGAGCGCCTCCTCGATGCGAAGCGCGGCACGCCCTCTCACCACGCGATTTCGTAAGCGAACGCCCGGCCGTCGTGCCGAAAGGTCAATTCCCCGTTTTTCCACGTGAAGTCCATCCGACGGGCCGCGCCGGCGGCGGGGACCGCCGCCCAAGCCGCGACCGAAGGGACCGCCGTTCCGCGAACGGTGCGACCGAGCCGATTCGGACGCAGACGCACGGAGAACGGTCGATTCCCAGGCAACGGAGTCAGGCGGACGCCGGCCGTCGTCTTCTCGAGCCGGAACGCTCCATCCGTTGCGGCGAACCCGAAGTCCACCGGGGTCCCCGGAGGATTGAGTCGAGGTTTCTGTCGCGGACCGGGCGGGGGAGGCGGCGTCATGGCCGTCTTCACGGTCCCGTCCGCCTCTCTCCGCACGTGCAGTGTGGCCACCCAGATGCGCGATTCCCCGGCCGCAGTCCCCTGCAGCAGTACACGCCCTCCCCCTCCACCGTACATCCCGACGTAGACTTTGTAATCGCCCTCTGCGTCCGGGGGAACAGAGACGGACCGTGGAATGCGAATCTCGCCGTGCCATCGGCTGGTGGGGACCGGCGGATCGTAATCGTCCTGGAATGCAATCGTGTCGTCGCGCTTGCCGCGGCCGCCGCAGAAATGCACGAAAACCCGTTCGTCGACCGGCGTCGGCTCCTGCGCGTCCCAAACCATGGTCCACCGGAACCGGCCCCCGCCTGCGTCGGCGAACCCTTCGACCCGCGGGGTGATGTTCAGCAGCCGTTTCGAAGTGCTCGATTCGGTCCGGGCGTTGCAGTACAGGAAGTCGCCGCTGCGACTGCTTTCCGCCCAAAGTCCGTTCCGGCGTTCGAGTACGGCCAAGACCTCCCCGTTCCCCGCCTGTACCAGGAAGCCGTAGCGGGGCAGAACATGCTCTCCCACCGGCCAATCACGCTCGCCCCGATTGACCCGCACCACCATGCCGTTGTCCCAGGTGATTTCCTGGCGGTGAATATCTCCGCCGACGAAGCGCACGCTGCGGATGGTGCGCAACGCCAGTTTCCGGGCGACGCCTTGGAGAAACCAATATTTGCGGACTGCCCCCCGCCCCCAAGAGCCGGCGTCGGTCATCAGGGCGTGCCCGCTCAAGACCTCCGCACTGAGGTAATCGTCGCTGTTGATGCCGTGAAACCGGCGCGAGCGGCCTCCCTCGTATCGGACCGAATAGCCGACCCCGTGCAAGATAAAGCGACGGTGATTGACCGCGTCGAACCAGGGCACTCGCTCCCAATCCCCGCAATCGACGTGAATCGTGCGCCGTTTGGGTTTCCGCGACAAAGAGAGCCATTGACAGTCGGCCCCGTCGAGAAACCCCGTGAGCTGGTCGTGCCCTGCCTCGGAAGTGGTGGGCGCATTGCCGCCGAGCGTGTCCCGGATCCAGGCGAAAACCTCGCCCCAACAACGGCGGGTTTCGAGGCTCGAGTGAAAACGCCCGTCAGCGTCCCGAAAATCAAAGGGCGGCGCGGAGGTAAATACATCGAGAAAATAGTGGGTCGGACGGAGATTCTCCCGAATCAAGTTCAAGTTTCGCCGTACAAACGGCATAATGCGGTCTGGCCGCCAACGGTACGACTGGGCGTCGCGGCCCTCGTTGAACCACGCTTTAACGGGCTCACCGCCGGGTGTGAAGCAGACATGCCGGTAGCTGTAGCCGGCGGCGTCGGGGTAAAAATCGATGTAGTTGTCGTGCAGGCCCCACGGCACATCCCGGGCGGTGCAAACGTCGGCGATCTTCCGCATGTCTCCGATGGTCCCGAACGCCGGGTTCGGCGGGAACACGTCCGGAAGCCTGTAATCATAGCCCCAACGCTGCCAATTGTGCACGGTGAGGATCGAATCCGTCAGCCCGTACCGGAACATTTCCGCCATGCGTTTTGCGATCTCGGCGTAACGACCGCCCCAGATATCGAAGCAGAACCGGCCGGCCAGCCGTCGCACACCGCCGGCCGGGGCTTTGTCGTAGAGCGGACGGTACGCGACCGCGCAATCGAAAGCCGACGCGCCCGGAACGAGGGTCAGCACAGCGTTCATGTGGGTTGTCAAGGCGTAAATACGCTCTTCGGGACTGACAACAAAAGCGTTCGGGGGCGAGTCCACCGCTTGCAGCATGGCCGGCGCCCCACCCCCGAATTCGATCCCCACATGACTGGTCGCCAGGTTGTGACCGCCAAAGCCGGCCCGGAACGGCTTTGGATCCTCGATGCAATACCCATGGCCGTAAAAGACACGCCGGGCGCGGCGACTCCAGGGCCCGACGGACAACGACGTGATCCGCCTGGGGCACTCGACGGCAATGCGCAATCCGCGGGAATCGGCGCGTACTGCGCAGGTCACCACGGTCCTTCCGTTCATACTATCGAGGCGATGACGCCAAACGGCGCCGCCCGTCCCGGATTGCCTGGGGACATCGACTTCGCGGCAGAGATACGCTCGGGGGGGGCGGACCGCGGGCATGTCCTCGATATCCAACCGAAGTCCGTGCAGGCGTACGGTCCCGCCCGCGCCGGCAACAGTGAACCATGCATCGAGCAACCCGGCGCGGCCGGGCGTAATCACAACGGCCCAACTCGGTCCGCCCGCCGCGGAGCGGAGGAGAAAAGTCCTGACTCGATCTGGGCCGCGGACCCCATCGAGCAACTCCCGGGCCGCGATATCCGCGGCACGTGCGGCATCTTCGGGCATGGCAGTTGAGGTCGGAGACGCCGGCGGGACCCTCCCCGCCGCCACCACGGGTTCGGCCCAGTAGGATGAGTCGCACGTGGTGTCCCGGTTCGGTCCCGGATTGCTCTCCAAACGCAGCAGAATGGTTTTCCCGGCCCATGGAGTCAGGTCCACCTGTCCGGGAATCCAAACCTTGGCGGCCGTGAAACGTTCGAATACCGGGCGCGCATCGGAGCCGTCGGGTTTAACCCCGACCCAAACGCGAAAGAGCACTCCGTCGCTGGGGGGCTCTTTGGCCGTATTGTCGCGAATGGCATTGGCGAAGTTCAGGGAGATCGGCCCGCGATCGGGAAGGCGCAATCGGAAATCGCAGAAGACCGTCCCGCCCCCGGGGCGCCAGGGCGGATGCATATTGATGGCCGGACGTCGGGCCCCGCGGACCGCGGTCCGAACCAGGAAAGAAGCCCGGGATTGAGGATCGCTGCCACGCCATCCGACGGGCTTCCAGACCATGGGACCGTCAAAGTATCGCCAAGCCATTCGACAGGAATCGAGCACCCACAACGGCGCACAGCCGTCCGCCGGAACGTCGACGACCGGAAGCTGGGGCGCAGTGGCCGCAGACTGGGGCCCAGGTTCAAGGCGCACTTCAAAGATTCGGACAGCATGGAGCGACACGGGCCCCCCGGGCATTGCGAACTCCGCAAAAGCGTGCACCGGGTACAGGGCCGAGTAAACGGGCGCCCCCGATGCAATGGCGAATTCGAGTTCCTTCTTGGCCCCGGCGGCCAATTGGACAGGTCGGGCCTCGGGACCGACCGCGTGCCAAGCGTCGACGAAATCCCGCAGTACAACCCGCCCGCCGACCGGCGTTTTGCCGGTGTTTTCGAGCCGAACGCGAACCGTGGTCGGCCGGCTCGGGTCCGTGATCGGCCCCAACGGATCGACAACCAGCCGCAAGGGTCCGTGAGTGACGTCGAACCCCGACCAGGCAAAACAGGAAACCGCCGGAACGAGAAAGGCGACGGCCAACCCAATGAAACGCTGCATGGAACGTACTCCTGGCTTCGGGCATTCCGAATTCCAAACGACTGGAGAGGGATCGGTTTACTTGAAACCTGAAACCGACGCAAAGTCTCGAATATATCACCGGAACCCGAATGTATGGCGAAACAGGATTCAATCGATTACGTTCCCGGCGCAGCGACCGCGACCGTGGTCGGATCGCCGATCCATGGGAACGAGCTTGTCAGAGCGGGAAGAGTACGATCAATGACGAACCGAACGCCCCGGATGGATTCAGGAACGCCTCCCGCCCCCCCCGTCCGCCCCGCCGTTGTGGTGCTCGGCCCCACCGCCACCGGCAAAACGCGCCTGGGGGTGGCCTTGGCTCGCAGGTTCAATGGCGAAATCGTCAGCGCTGATTCACGCCAAGTGTACCGGGGCCTGGACATCGGGACAGGGAAGGACCTGGCGGAATACGGTGCAGGGAGAGGTCGGGTCCGCCTGCACCTCGTCGATGTGGTGGCCCCGAGGGAGACGTATCACCTTCATCGGTTCGTGGCGGAAGCGCGGGAGGCTCTGACAGAGATTTGGGCGCGGGGTCGGCTGCCGATCATCGTCGGGGGAAGTGGGCTCTACCTCAATGCCCTGATCGCCGGGTACGCCCTCGAAGGGGGACCGCCGAACCCTGCGATTCGCGAGCGCCTTGCCGGAGCAACCGATACCGAACTCGTCGAGTTGCTCGCCGCTCGGGCCCCGGACATTCTAGCCCGAACGGACCGGACCCAGCATCGCCGGCTGGTGCGGGCGGTGGAAATTGCGCTGACGCGCGATGCGCAATCCGAGCCCACCGCCGCCGACCCGCTCGGCGCCGCTCTCCTGTTGGGCCCGTATTATCCCCGGCGTACAGTGCACCGGCGAATCGCCGAGCGACTGGACGCACGGTTGGCGGCGGGTTTGCTCGAAGAAGTCGAACGCCTGCACGCACACGGGCTGTCTTGGGACCGACTCGAATACTTCGGTCTCGAGTACCGGTGGGCTGTCCGGCGCTTGCGCGGCGAACTGACTGACGAGCAGTTCCGGGAATCGCTGACGGCCGCAATCCGGCGTTTCGCCAAGCATCAGGACGTATGGTTTCGCAAAATGGAACGGCAGGGCCGGACCATCTACTGGATCCCGGGCGGCGATTTCCGGACCGCAACGTCTTTGGTCGAAAGATTCGTGGAGGGCCGCCCTCTGCCGCCTGCCGCGTTGCGACTCGACGACATCGTCTACGACTCCCACGGCAATCCACGCCGCCGAGCGCGGAACGCCCGGTCGAAGGCAGTCGAAACGTTGCGAAAAAAAGCGTAGCCCCCCGAACGGCGGAAGTCTCTCCCCACCGAACCACACGGAAAATCGGCATGGATCAGGCCGGGTACGCACCACGGCCGGTGGTGCTCAAGCGATGGATCAGGCTGCGCCTGTGTTCGTCGATTTCAGCGCGGCGGCTCGAATCGTCGATTAAGTTCGTGCGCTCCAGCGGGTCCTGTTCGAGGTCGAAAAACTTTTCGACGCCGTCCGTCCATTGCACGTACTTGGCGTGCGGAGTCCGCAGACACACGCCGGCCCGCTTGCGGTCGTTCGAGAGATATTCGCAAAGCGCATAAGGCCGTCCCTCGCCCCGCCCCTCGATCAGGGGTCGAAGACTGGAGGCGCTCATGTTGTCCGGGACTTCGGCCCGGGCATAATCCAGGATCGTCGGGGCCAAGTCGAAACACTCAACCGGTCCAGACGCCGTCCGTCCCCCGGTGATACCTCCGGGCGGAACCACGATCAGCGGGACCCGGACGACCGGCTCGTAGAAGTTTCCTTTGCCGAGTCGACCGAAATCGAACCCCATTTCGCCGTGATCCGAGGTGAACGCGATCAGCGTGTTATCGAGGACCCCGGCGCTTTCGAGAGCGCGAAGGACCCGCCCGATCATGTCATCTATCAAGGTGACCAACCCCCAATACCCGGCAATGAATTTCCGGGCAATCCGGTCTTGTTCCTGGGTAGTCGAACGGCACTCCCCAAACTCGGTGACCCGGTAATTCGGCGGCAACGGCACGGCATTTCGGGAGTACAGGGCGTCATAGGGCGCCGGAGGGTCCACGGGACCGTGCGGGCCGCAAAACCCGCACCAGACAAAGAACGGCCGATCATGCCCGCGCTCCACGAATTCGACCGTGTTCTCCATGATCCATGACTCTATTCCTCGAGCGGCAACACGTTCGACAAGGTTCCCTTGTCCCGCCGGTACTCCGGGGTTCGCCGCTGCTCGTAGATCCGCTCGTACGCCCCGCGATCCCGGGCCTCGAGCCAAGCGGCGTAATCCCGCCCCAAGGGAGCAAGACCAATGGGGAGCCCGGCCGACCGCGTCCAGCGCTGCCCCTTGCCGCCAGTGACCTGCTGCTCGTGAAAACCGCGTTCGGGCATCATGTGGATCTTGCCGAAAGCCGCCGTCCGGTACCCGGCGTGCTGCAGCCGCTCCATGACAGTCAGTTCGTCCGGGGGCAGACCGGGAGTGTCGTCGATGACGCTTTCCATGTACTCAACACCGTGCTGATGCGTGTAGCGCCCGGTTTGGAGGCAGGCACGGCTCGGGATGCAGACGGGGTTTTGGACGATGGCAGTCTCGAAGCGAGCGCCGCGGGCGGCCAGCGCGTCGAGGTGCGGTGTTCGCACGTGCGGGTTGCCGTAACAGCCCAATGTGTCCCAGCGTTGCTGGTCCGTCGTGATCAACAGGATATTGGGGCGGCTGTCGTCTTGCATGGTTCAACCCGGGTTATGCGTGAACGTCGTGAAGGAAGGGCGCAGCTCGCATGGATTCAGCTTCTTGCGTCGGAGGACGGACAGAAGTGTGTTGAGACACCGGCTCGGTCGACGGCAATACTTCGGAGATATGCGGGAAGCGTCATCGTGGCAGACGGCCCATGAATTGTTCGGGTTGCAATGCGGTTCGGAATTATCCGAGGAATGCTGCAGGGCTTGAGAGTTCGCCCGCGCTCCAGGCCGGAGAGGCGGCGTCAAGGCATCCAGGTGTCCGCATTGGCCCACGGCAAGTAGGTCCGCGGCACACTCGCCCGGCAAAGGAAACGGGAGGTGTACCATTTCACGTGGCCATCGCAGAAAGTCACGTTCTGGCCGCCGTTGTGGACCTCGAGGTATCCGGCTTCGCAACGCCCATACTGCCAGCTCTGATCGCGGGGACGCCACCACATCCGTCCAATCCCGGCGCCCATCCAGATCAATCCCGACGGCTGTTTTATGGACGCCAGGGACTTGGCGCCGTCGGCCCCGAGTCCGCGGCAGTTCACACCGTAATCGGTGTACTTGATACAACCTTTGGCCTCCGGGGCGATACAACCTGCCGTGAAATAGTTGCCCCGCGGATTGCGCGCCGGATCGACGTAGACTTTCTCGTCCCCGGCGTAGTCTTTCAGCACATACACCCAGGGCGTGACGTTCCGGCCACAGGCGCTGGTGTCCCGTGAAACACGTACGGCCGGTATGCGTTGTTCGTTGTCTCCCGCGTACATGGCGGCCGCCAGGCCGAGCTGTTTCTGATTCGACATGCAGCTGGCTTGCAACGCCTTGGCGCGGGCCTTCTGGAGCGCCGGGAGCAACATGCTCGCCAGGATCGCGATAATGGCGATCACAACCAACAGTTCAATCAGGGTGAATGGTTTGTTCCGTCGAGTCTCCATGGTGCACTTCCTTCCGTTGGTTGCGTAGGGCCCAGGCCTTGCCGGACGTCTCTCCCGGTCTGAGATCCAGGGGGGGCGAGCAAATCGGTTCGCCCCTGGTTTCAGGTCGCACCGCCCCCGCAAGCGGTTTTCGACTCGAGTGTCGCCCGGAACGGAAAGTCCGGCGTCCTCGTTCCGCACTTCTCTCGGAATGCAACTCGAAAAGCCCGGCCGGTTGTCCGGGGCAACACCTCGGAGGGTCGCGCCAAGAGCAACGGCCGGTTTTCGAACGGCCGTTGCTCGGAAGGCCGCCGACATCGGTCGTCCACCGGCAACACAAACGCCCGCCGGCCAAGAGCAGACTACGGTCCAGGCTTGATGGTCACGGCCCAACCGCCTTGGACGGCTTCAGCCCGCCACCACTTCACGTGGCCGTCGGCAAAGCCGATGTTGCTGCCCCCGTTGTGCCGTGTGTTGCCGATCACGCGGCGCACAGGATCGCATGCGGCCCGGCATGTGTTGGCCCACCCGATGCGCCCCCAACTCCCGGAATCGTCCACGTGTTCACAATCCGTGACCATGACGGAGATGGACGGCTGTTTATACTCCGACGGCGCGTAGGAACGAGAATGATTGTAGGCGGCACAGCGACCTATGGCATAATTGACGCGATGTGCGGTGTCGTTCGGCCAACTGGCCGGCGGCAGCCAATGTGCACTCCAACTGTGCAGCACTGGATCCTGGAACAACTTGTAATCGCTGACATAGGTCAGAATCCGCGGGTACCATCGTGTATACGCCCACGCCGCCGAGTTCGTGGCGCCGCCGTTCCATCCGTACCAATCCGGATAAACATCAAAATCGTCCGCATACATTGCAATGCCGAGGTTCAATTGTTTCAGGTTCGAGACGCAACTGGCCTGCAACGCCTTCGTGCGCGCTTTTTGCAAAGCAGGCAACAACATGCTCGCCAGGATCGCGATAATGGCGATCACAACCAGCAATTCAATCAGTGTGAATGCCTTGTTTCGTCGAGTCTCCATGGGCCCATTCCTCCCTTCTGCAGAGTTTGCCCGAGACCTTCCCGGACATCTCCCGGGTCCTCCGGCGGGGCAAGCTCGTCTCGCCCCCAGTTGGAGTCGCACCGGCTGCAACAACCATCTATATTGTAGCCTTGTTGCGAGTGTTTGGCAATCTGTCTGCGTTTTTCACCCGCGGAACGCCCTGAGGGAGGGGCGAACCACACCCTCCGTGCCCGTGTCCCCATGCCGGCGGTCAACCGGCCGCCCGGGACCACACGGGACTCGACCGGGAAAACACCCGTCCAGATGAAGTTGAATGTTCAGCAACGTGCCGTGGTCTCGCGCCTGACCGGTCCGACTTTGGTCGTGGCAGGGGCCGGGACGGGCAAAACGCGCGTGATCGCCGCCCGGACCGCAGCGCTCCTCGAAGCCGGCGCCCTCCCCGCACGGCTCTTGCTGCTCACATTCACCCGGCGCGCCGCCGAAGAAATGAAAACACGCGTCGCGCGTTTGACCGATGGGAAGGCGATCCTCCCCTGGTGCGGCACCTTTCATGCCGCTGCGGCGCGAATGCTGCGCGCCTACGGCGGCGGCATCGGGGTTGGGGCCGATTTCACCGTGCTCGACGAGGCCGACTCCCGTGATCTGCTCGGGGCTATCCTGCATCAGTCCGTCCCAAACAAGGACACCCGCAAATCGTTCCCGGCTCCGGGCATGCTCTCCCGCATTCAATCCTATGCCGTGAACCGCCGGTGCAGCCTCGAAGAAGCGGTGATGTCCCTGGCGGTGGAACGCTTTTGCGATGTCCTCGACGGTCTGGCGGCGATCTACACCGAATACGCCGCCAGAAAACGGGCGGCGAACGCTCTGGACTATGATGATCTGCTTGTCCGGTGGCGCGACCTGCTCCGAGCGGACGGGGACCGCTGCCGCGACCTGTTCGACCACGTCATGGTGGACGAATACCAAGATACGAACATCCTCCAGGCGGAGATACTGGGGGAACTGTGCGTGTCCCATCGCAACGTCATGGTCGTCGGCGACGATGCCCAGGCGATCTATGCCTTCCGAGGGGCGACGGTGGACAACATTCTTGAATTCACCGTCCGCTTCCCCGGCACGGTCCGGCTGAGCTTGGAGCAGAATTATCGGAGCACTCAGCCCATCCTGGACGCCGCCAACGCCCTGATCCGAGAGGCGGCGGAAGGTTTCGACAAGACGCTGTTCACGCATCGCCGCGGGGGGGAGCCGCCGGAAATCCGGTGCTGCGACGACACGCACGACGAAGCCCGGCGCACGGCAGCGGACGTCGCTCGCGCCTGGCGTCGACAAGACACACCGCTGCACGAACAGGCCGTATTGTTTCGCAGCGCCTTCCATTCGTTCCGGCTCGAACTGGCGCTCCAGGAACAGCAAATCCCATACCGGAAATTCGGGGGACCGCGATTTGCGGAATCCGCACACATCAAAGACGTGTTGGCTTTTCTTCGGTGCCGACAAAACCCGCACGACGAGGCGGCTTGGCGACGCATTCTCAAGCTCCTGCCGGGTGTGGGCGACGCCACTGCGGCGCGCATTTTTCGCACGCTGATCGAGAGTGCGGAGCCCGTCGGGGCCTTGTCCGCCGTCCGCTGGCCCTTGCGGAGCGTCGAAACGGCCACCGGCTTTGTGGAAACCATCCGGGAGTTGTTTCAGACCACGGAGGGCTCTTCGCCGGACCTGGAATTGGGCGTGATCTGCGATTTCTACGAACCGCTCCTGCCGGAGCTGTATCCCCTGGCGGATCAACGGATCGCGGGACTGCGTGAACTTCGATTGGCCGCAGCGCGCTATCCGGACAGAAAGAGGTTTCTCGATGAAGTCCTGGTCGGCGACGACTCCGTGTTTGCCACGCGGGACCAAGCCCCCGGAGATTACCTCACGCTGAGCACCATTCACTCGGCCAAAGGACGGGAGTGGGACACGGTGTACGTCATTCACTTGGTTGAAGGCGCCCTCCCTGCCGGCCCGGCCCTCGGAGACCCCAAGAAAATCGAAGAAGAACGCCGTCTCCTGTACGTGGCCGTGACCCGGGCACGCAACCGGTTGGTCTTATCCTATCCGGCAGCCCGGGAAACATTTGTTCGCGGCCATTCGACATACACGGACTGCAGGCCCAGTCGTTTCTTGTCGGCGCCGGTCCGCGCCTGCTGCCGAAGCAGCCGCGGCTTTCCTGCCACGGAACTCGTTTACGCCCCCGTCGAGTGATCCGACCGGACTCGGACGGCTGTGACCCAATTGTCGTGATTCCGGTTCCCCTGCATCGATCACCCGCAGGAGTAGTTGCTGCAAGTGTTTGATTTTTCTGTTGCACGGTAAATATTACATGGTTTTCGCTCTCAGGATCTGTTCATTGACGCGACCTGTGCTCTCCATGTCGCAAGTCGAGGGATCTCCGGACACATGCCGAATATTGCCTCCGCCAAAAAGAGACTCCGCCAGAACGTGAAACGCCGGGCACGCAACCGCGCCCGCAAGCGGGACATCCGCCTGGCTCAGAAGCAACTCCTCGCCCTGATCGAAGGGAATGACCTCGAGGGGGCCCGAAAAGCGTTGGACGTCTGTTTCTCCCGTTTGGATAAGGCCGCCAAGCGCGGTGCGATTCATCGGAATAAAGCAGACCGAAAGAAAAGTCGCCTGGCGGCCAAGCTCCAAATGGCGCTGGCCGGGGCCGCGACAACAGACGAGTAGCGGCGTCGTTCCGGCCCTTGAGCCGCAGCACACGGGGCCTCGATTTCATTCCAAGGCGATCAGGGATGCCATTTGTCTGATCCGACACTTGTCGCTGTCCCGAGTTCAGGGCCATGCCATCCAGCGAGCACAGCTCGACCCCTCCGTTCCTGCGACTCGGTGTGCTTGCCGCGATTCGACTGTTGCCGCCGACCTGTCTGTTCCTGACTTTTCCACTGGCCCTCGTTCGTCCCGTCCATACCGGCTTCCCTCTACTGTTCCACGTGGCGCTCCCCACCCAGATTTGGCTGGGACTGCTTGCTCTCGCGTTCTTATTGTTCTGCCCGCTCACACCTGTCCTGCAGCGACATGCTCAACCCCCGGTACGGGGGCGGCCTTTCAACTGGAATGCGGCGGCCAGGTTGGGCTCGGCGACGATCCTGGCCGTGATCGGGCTGAGCGCCGTTCGCGGCGGAAGTTTCAGGGCGGACTCGGTCGTTTTCAGCGCCTCTTTCTTCCTCATACCGGCGTATTTCGCGCTCTGTCCCCGCTCGTTCCTGCCTCGGCGCATGGCCTGGGTCCTGGCGGCACTTTGGACGGTGCAGGCCGGACACGGTCTCTGGCAATTCGCGGCCGGCAGTGAGGTCGTCGGCCTGGCGGGAAACCGGAACTGGATGGCCGCTCTGCTTTTGGCGTTGTCTCCCTGGCCGTTGCTCGTGCTGGGCGAATACATGGCGCCAAACCGAGGGCGCCCGGCCCGTTTTGCTCCCATTCTCGCCATGTTGGGCACAGTCGCAGTCAGCCTGCTTGTGGGCGTGTTGCTTTGGCAATGCGCTTCGCGTGCGGCATGGCTGGTGTTGGGCGCCTATGTCCTGGCGTTCCTGGTGCTGCCGCGTTTCTCCAAACCCGGACGACTGTTGTTTCTCCTCGGTGTGGGGGCCATTGCGGTCGCAGCCGTCGGGTTGTCCGGCGACTGGCTTCGGGAGCAGTGGCGGCGTGACATCCGGCCGCCGCTGTGGCAACAAACCGCTCGACTGATTCTCGACCACCCGCTGCTCGGCGTGGGCCCCGGCAACTTCCGGCGGGCGTACGAACTCTACAAGTCTCCTGCTCAACGGGCGCGGCCGGATGTCGCGCCGGTCACCGAACACCCGCACAACGAGGTGCTTAACCTGGCGGCCACGCTCGGCGTGCCGTTGGCCCTCACATGGGTCGCCCTTGCCTTCCTGCCGCTGTTGCGCCGTCCCCGCGACCGGTTTCACGGCGGATTGCACTTCACGGCGAGTGTCGTCGTCGGCTGCGCCATGTTCGACAAGACTCTGGTCCAGTCTCCGAGTTCGATCCTGGGCCTGCTCTGTCTCGGGTTGTTGTGGCGCCGGCTTCTGCACCGACGGTTTCGGCCGGGAACGGCCGGACCCCTCGCGCGTGGGCTGTTCACGTTGGCCGTCCCGGCCGCAATTGGGGCCGGAGTTTTCTGGGGGGTGCGCTCGGCGGGCACGGGTTGGCTTTTTCGCGACGCCTACCTGTCCGAACTGCAACGTGATTACGCGGGCGCATTCGCGGCGTATCGGGCGGCAAGTCGCCTTGATCCGGACAACATTCGCACCCATTTTCTGGCCGGTGACGTGGCCGTGAACAAGTTGCGCGACCCGCGCCTCGCTTTGCCTCGACTCCGGCAGGCGTACCGCATGGATCCGAATTTCGCACATGTGAACCGAGACATCGGCCTCACCCTTGGTTTGATGGGCCGCAACGCCGACGCCTTGGCCTTCTTCGAACGGGAAGTCGCTCTGTACCCTTTCGATCCGACAGCATACCGAAACCTCTATGTCTGCTGCCTGGGCACGGGGGCTTTCGATAGGGCCCGGAACGCACTGCACGGCTGGAGTGCGGCCGTCGTCCACCGACTGAGTCAGAAATTGGGCCGGAACGAACTCCGGGCCGTCGCGGTCCGATGGCTCATGGCCGTGCGCCGCGGCGACGCTCGTACCGCCGTTGCCAGCGCACAACGTTTGCTGACCGCCTCCGCGGCGACCGGGGCCGAACCCGCCTTTTACCGAATGTGCAAAGAGTCCGGGCTGTCTCGAAACCTGGCCGTCGCGGACTTCGGTGAGGCCGACGCGGCACGGTGGCACGCTTTGTCCAGGGCTCGGACCGTGGTTCGGCGCAACGCGCTGGAGACGGTCCCGGCCCTTCTCGATTTCGTCTCCCGGCCATTACCGTCCGGACCACCGAGCCCCCTCGCCAAGCAGCAACCGCTGACGGAAAACGAAGCGTATCAACTGCTGGGACTGAGCCGCCAAGCGGGCATGGCGACCGCCGTGACGCGATCGCCCAAAGACCGCACCCTCGAATACCTGCTCATCCACGACGGCGAGAAAGCTTGGCTGCTCCGCCCGGCGACCGGGGCATGGTTCTGCGGCACGAGTTTCTCGGAACTCCTCGCTTCGGTCCAGAAACCCCAAGCAACGAAAACGGCGGGCAAGCACACGACGACGCGAAAAGTCCTGATCCTGGCTTCACCCCTCGATTTTTGCCTGCGGACACAGGTATTGGGCCGTGTTCTCCAACTGACCCTCGGGGCCGCCGCCCCGGTGTTCGGCGATTCCCCAAGCTTGCGCCGCCAGACATGGCTGGACCTCCTCGGCGCGGCCCCGCGCGAGACACGCCCTTTTGAACGCACCGACTTCGACTTGATGATGTTCGCGGATTTCCGAAAGCAGTGGCGTATCACGAGTCGGCCCGTCAAGATTCTGGCCCCAAGCAGGCCCACGGCCTCCAGGGCGCCGTCGCGAGGACCGCCGGGCCGGCGTTGAAACCGTGTGAACGCGGGCGTATGAGCGGCGATGTCCGATCCTGAATCTTGACGGAAATATCGCCGGAGGCCCTGGCAGCCGTGGACGTCGCCGACTTTCGCCCCGGCCCTTCCGGAAAGAAGACGACCGGCAAACGGGTTTGTCGAGTGGCGCGCCAAGTTCCCGGACTTTTCCGGCCCACGGCGATCGGGCGCGTCTTGCATCTCCTCCACCGCCGGCCGCGGCCGGCGGACCCCAGAATGGTCCGACAAACAGTTTGGAGAAAACCCCTATGCGTTCGACACCAACTCCACCAAAGATAACCAGACTCGGG
>JAADHN010000107.1 GCA_013151865.1 Kiritimatiellota bacterium | reverse complement strand
GCGGTCCGGTCCGCTGAAGCAGAGTGCGGACCAGAACTCGGTAACGCTGTAAAGCAGAATGCCCTCTTTTTTTTGTCGCAGTCACCGCCAGTGTGGGCGACTACTTTACAGAAGATGACGATGACGTTTCCGAACTCGAATTCACGGGCAACTGTAAAGCAACCGCCCACCCCCATGCCAGGCAGTCCGCCCGAGAAAAGGGATTCGACTTTACAGGCCTCCACGCTCAGCCCACCGAGTTCCGGACCGTCAGCTTCCCGTGCAGGTTGATCGAATCGCGCTTCTTGACTCGGTCCCCTCGCAGTACCTCCTTTCGGCAAGAGTCGCGACTTCCGCACCGGCCCCATTGACCGATGCGACGCAAGGACGTACTGTAGAGCCAATTGCACGAAACCGCCGCTGCAAGCGGCGCAGTCCAACAACGATCAGGAGACGATCCATGAATCGGAGTTGCTTTCCGGTATTCGTGCTTCTCTGCGTCGCTTCGGCTGGGGTGCGGTCCTTCGCGGGGGACGACGGCCTGGTGGCACAATGGAAGTTCGAGGGCGACCTAATCGACGGCTCCGGGCGCGGGAACGACGTTCTTGCCGAGTCGCCGGAGTTCGGTGGGGGAAAGGTCGGCCAAGGTTTGCGCTGCCGAAATCGGCCGGCAGTGGTTCCGGACGGTCCGGACCTCCGGCTGAATCCCGGCTTCCGGATCGACTGCTGGGTATATCTCGACGCCGTCGGCGAAAGCTGGCAACCGATCATGATCAAGGAGGGAGAGTATCAGCTTCGCATCGACCCCCGAAGCGAAGGTGGCAGATTCTCGTTCTTCGTCTATCTGACCGGGTGGGAGCCGAGGGCAGAATCGAGTACTGTGGCTGAAACGGGGGTCTGGTATCACTTGATTGCGGGTTGGGACGGGGCCGAAGCATGGATCGCCGTCAACGGCACGGAAACGCGTTCCCCCCGGACCGGCGCGCCGGTGCACACCGACGCGCCGCTCAAGATCGGCGACTTCAGCGGGGTCGTGGATGAGGTGCGCATTGAGAATCCCCGGGCGGTCGACGACAGCGTTGCGCGATGGCTGTTCGAGGGCGACCTGCGAGATGCGTCCGGCAATGGGCACGATCTGGTTGGAAAAGCAGCAACATTTGTTTCGGTGCGCGGCGGCCAAGCTGTGCGTTCCGGGGCTGAGTCGCTGCTTGTGTCGAGCACGCCGGACCTGCAACTGGCGCCCGGCTTGCGAATCGATGTTTCGGTTTATTTCGAGGAAATCCCGACTGAACCGCTGGCGATCGTATTCAAAGGCGATGAATACCAACTTCGGGTCAATCCGTCACGAGAAGGCGGCGACTTCGGGTTCTTCGTCTATGTCGACGGCTGGGAACCGAGGGCGCACTCCGATCAGCGCGTGAAGACTGGCGTGTGGTATCGCATCATGGCTCGGTGGGATGGAGAGACCCTGACTTTGGATGTCAATGGCGAACGGAATCGAGCCGCCCACCGGGGGATCCCGGCGCCCACCTCGAATGCACTCCGGGTTGGGGGGCCGGGGATGCTGATCGACCATTTGCGCGTGGCGAATCCTCGGTTGCCGGTGCTGAGTGTGGGCAGTGTGCGCCAGGAGCAGGCTCTCCTGCGTGCGGGTCGTCCGGAAACGCTCGCATGGACGATCCGGAATGTGGGCACGGGCGCCGGGCCGTGCACGGCTCGGCTCGTCCTATCGGAGGGCATCCGCTGCCTCGGAGACGCCAAGCGCGGTGTGGGGGCGCTGCCGATGGGGGCGGAACGGGTCGTGAAATGGACCGTACAGGCGGACGCCGACACGCGGGGGACGGCGGAAGTCCGCCTGACCGCGGACGGTTGCCGGCCCGCGATCAGGCGGCAGCTGTTGACGTTCTTCCCGGCGGAGGGAACGCCGAGCGTCCCGCTGTCGCGGACGGGGACGAAAGAAGAGCGCGGCACCACGTATCACATTGACAGCGTGTCCGGAAACAATGACAACACGGGGACCTCGCCGACTGCGGCCTGGAAAGATTTCACGAACATCAACGGACGGACTCTCGGGCCTGGGGAGAAATTGCTGATTCGCCGGGGAAGCGTCATCAATCAGGAACTGGTCGTGTCGGCCGCGGGCACGTCCGAAAACTGGGCCGAGATCGGCACCTACGGCGAAGGCCCGCGGCCCATCATCCGCCGGGACTGGGACATTGCCGACCGCTGCGTGCTGGTACGGAATCCGGACTTCCTGCGCATCCGCGGCTTGGTTGTCTGCTACGCGGGCAAGGGCCTGGTGGTGACCTACACCCGCGCGGGGCACCAAGGGTTGTCGATCGAAGACTGTGTCGCACACCACATAGAAGGCCTCTACCGGCCGAACGCACACGGCATCCCCGAATGGCGTGACCGCGAGGGTGCACCGGGCGACGGGCTCAATGGTTCCGCCGGCATTGCCGTTGTCGGCGTCGCGGGCAGGGGCATTACGGTCCGGGACTGCGAGATGTTCCAAAACTCCTGGGGTTTCTTCGTCAAAGGGATTGACGTGGTTCTCGACCGGATCTACTGCCACGACAACACCGTGCGCAACACCTCCCCCCATCCCGCTGTGGTCGCCGTCCGCCGCTGCGTGATGAAAAACAGCGTCCTGGACGCGTCCGGGTGGCACGCCAGCGCCGGTACGATGGGAATCATGCTGGTGGACATCCACGGCATGATCATTCGGAACTGCACCTTTCGGAACATGCCGGACGTGGGCAACCATGACGAGGGCGGCATCGATTTCGAGGCACGGGGGAACGGCTGTCTGATCGAGCAGTGCACTTTCGAGAACAATGCCGGCGCCGCCATTGAGGTCCTGGGCCTCAAGTCCCCTCAAATCACCAACCTCGAGATCAGGAACTCTCGATTCATCAAGAACAACTGGGCCCACAAGCTGGGACCCTCCGAGATCTTCATCTGGGGCGGCCGCCCCGATCCGAACGTGTGCCGCAGCAACGGCTGGATTCGCGGCAACGGGTACGTCACCCTGCCCGGGGTGGATTTCTTCGCGAACGAAGCGCCTGCGCTGACCTCGTGGACCGTGGAGAAGAACACGTCCTATGCAACAGTCGAGGAATTGGAGCGGGCCATGCCGTTCAATCGGCCTCCGGTGGTGGCCGCGGGGACCGACATCCGGACCGATCGTCGAACGGTCCGCCTGAAGGGCGTCGTCGCCGATGACGGACGACCGAGCAAGGGGCGTCTTTCCGTAAAGTGGGAGGTAATCGAGGGTCCCGGAGGGGTCGTGTTCAGCGACGAGCGGTCGCCAGAGACGGACGCCGTTTTCGGCGCCCCCGGAGACTATCTTCTGCGCTTGGTGGCCGACGACGGGGAACTCTGGCTCAGTGACATGGTCGCGATCCACGTCCTTCCCCCGGGCACGTCGATCCTCGTCGGATGGGAGTTCAACGGCTCCCTCGATAAGGAGGGTTGGACGGAGGTGAATCCGGGGACCCGTCTCCGGGAGTGGAAACACCCGCAATGGCCGACCCGGGCTTATCCCGTCAAGTACGTCGCCGGCGGCTACTTCATCTTGGCGATCGAGGACAGCCCGGACGCACGCCTGCTCTCCCCGGACTCTCTCGGGATCGTCCTCAGCGGCCGGGAGGTGATCACGATTCGCTTCCAGAATCACACCCCGGCGGCCGCAATGCGGCTGGCCTTCATCACCCGGACGGACACAGCCTGGGATACGGCGAAGAGCAAAACGTTCAAGGTCGTACCGAACGACAACGGACCCCGGACGTATACCGTGAACATGGCCGGCACACCCGCCTGGAGAGGACGTTTGCGGCGGATTCGGCTTGACTTGGCAACGGGAAAACCGCTAACCGGAACCTGCCGATTCGACTACATATGGATCAGCCGAGAATAGCCTTGGGATTGCCTTCCGAGACGCAATGAAAAGCCACACCCAAGAGACGCGGCATTGACTGACCGTCGGACGGGCGCGAGCGGAACGCATGCTGAATCCGCACAGGACTGCCGCTTCATTGCCCGACACCGGGAAAAACGCGGCTCTCCGGTTCAGCGGAGACCTCGAGCGTATCGGCCGCGCTTTTAGGCAACCCGTCTTCGCGCGTGTTGTGCTGTTCGACCCTCATGCCGAACGCTGCACCGGACGCCCCACCGTCCCCAAGAAGCGAGCGCCGAAGTTGCGACAGCCGAAAGTGGAATCACACACGATTTGCTGAGGGCTGGGCCTCACGGCAGGCACAACGGATCCGCGAAATCGCTGGGGTCGTTACGGCAATAGGCGTACAGGTTGATTCCGGCGGCGAAGCCGATGGGGCCAGTGTCCGGTCTCGGGATCGTAGTGGTGGAGGCCGAACCGGACGAAACCGATCTCCGCAGCAGGTCGCCGGCGAACCTGAAGGACTGAAAACCGGGGTTGGTGTCGTCGAGAATGCGGCCGAAACCGTCGTACTCGATCCGCTGCGGGGTACACAACAGTCCAGGTGCCTCCGTTCGCGGTCGATGCCTGCGCCAAGTCGCCCTCCCGCAAATCACGGAGAATGCCGTTTCGCCTCTCGGAACGGCCGGCGAGCAGACACAAACTGGCCGGGAAATCCGTTCTCCTCGCCGATGCGTCTCGCTCCCCAGCGCAAGCCGGAGAATTACGGATCCATCCTCCCTTCCCCCCACGAACTGTCGGAAGGACGGGAACGAGCCGATGTCTTACGGGTTTGGGACGCCGGCCGGCAAAGCGTCTCTCCCACCGGCGGTGTGCCATGAGTCCGACCGTCAGCGCAACCGGTCTTCCGGCCGAACGGGGCGTTCTTCGGGTGGCGGCAGCACGGCGGTTTGAGGACAGTGGTCGTATGCGTAGCGGTAAGCGCGTTGAATCCGGGCGGAACGCTCGAACAGGTGCTCCCACACGGTCTCTCCCTCCGGGGTGACTTCGAAGAAGCGTCCGTGGGCCGCTTCGAGGATCAGCGTGTTTCCGTTCGGGAGGCGTTGACAACTGGAGGTGAACTGGCTGTGGAACCGCTCGCGGCGGTCGTAGATCCAGACCGCCTCCCGACTTACGGGGTCCACTTCGAGCACGAACGAACAACCAGCGTGCGCCAAGTCTGAAGTGGGCGACGCACCGTTGTCGAAAACCAGGATATTCCCGGCCCCGGGGATGCCTTTCGAGATCATCTGGGAATCGTGCTGGCCCGATAATCCTCCCTGGTAGTCGCCTGTGTATTCCCACACCACTTCCTTGGTTTGACGACTCACGATCATCACCACGTCCAATTGGCGCAAACTGACCATGATGTTGCCCGGACGGAAGCGTTCGTCACCAGCGTCGAACCAGCGGTTTTCCGGCAAGGCCTGGACCGTGTTGGTGTGGGTCCAGTCCACGAGCGTGTTGTTTTCCGGGCCGGCCCACCACTGCGGGGAGGCCGGTACCTTGACCCGGCGATCGATGTCAATGGCGTCGTACATGTGCCATTCCCAGACCACGTCGCCGTCGGGTGAGATCTCCTGGACCACGTCCGAGAACAGCCGGTCCCGGCGCTCCGGCTCCTTGGCTCGCGAGCGGATCCGTTCGGGCGCCAATTCTCGACAGACGATGAGGGTATTGCCGTCAGCGGTTTTCTGAACGTCGTGGTGCGGCCACAGACCCTCGGGCGGGGTGTACTCCCAAATCCTGCGGTTGTCCCAATCGTATTCCTCGATGCTGCCGCCCCGGCCGAACCCCCAGGCGCGCAGCACCAGCAGTCTGCCGTCACGCAGCAGCCGCGCCCGAGGCACGCCCCCGCGCGTTCTGGGCTTCTCCAGTTCCCACCGATGCGCCGCCCGCCCGTTCATGTCGATCAGGGCCAAGTCCGGCCCGCCCGTTCCGGGCGTCAGGATCAGGCTGTAGCCGTTGAAGCATTTGTCGGGCTGGTAGATCGTCGTGCCGGTCGGGACCACAGTGGCGGGCATGATCAGCTCCTTCCGGGTTCTCGCTGATAAGTCGAACGAACCGGACACATTATACATCGGAACCGACCGGAGCCAATGGCCGGCGGAGGCAGTCGGCCGGCCTCGGGACAGAGTGTTGCACCGTGCCTCTTGTCGTTCCCAGCGTAGTTCCGCCTTCCCTCTTCCTTCCGGTCGAGACAGGTGTCCTCGCTCGACGGCAACGGTCCGGGTATCGCGAAGTATTCATCGCCTCGAGGCAATCTGGAGCGCAGGCCAACTCGCCGCCTCGACTGAACCGGCCGAATTCTTCTGACACGGTCCGCAACTCGTGCCGATCGTCGGACCTTTTCGCACGGGCCTTTTCTGGCATTTACCCCCCCCGGCAGTAAAGTCTTGAACACAGCCATGGGCCGGACCGCACCGAAAAAGAAAGGCCGGCAAGAGTTTTTCGTGCTGGCCTCGACCTGATCGCCGGGTATGCACTGCCCTCCTGCGCCGGACCGGGTCGTGAGACGACGTCAAAGGCGCCGTGAAGAGCGCGACGGACATAGCGGAACGGAACAAGAACGGAATCACGTTTTCATGGTTCTCATGTCCTTCACGACTGAGTTAATGCTGCAGGAGCGCCAAAGCAGGAGAAAGCCCCATGAGTGCGCTTTCGCACAACCTCCAGTGGCGGGAGCGGAGTTTGAAGGTCATGCCCTTCGGCTCGAGTACATGCTCGAAGGCCCCGCAATACCCTCCGGACGAACCGAGCGTAATCGTCCGCGGCAAAGGATGCCGGGTTTGGGACGCTGACGGCCGCGAGTTCATCGACTTCCGCAACAGCCTGGGGCCGGTGACGCTGGGGTACGCATTCCCCGACACGGACGCCGCCATTCGCGCCCAGTTGGACGACGGTATTGTTTTCGGCCACCCGCATCCGCTCGAATGCGAGGTGGCCGAAACGCTCTGCGAAATCATTCCTTGCGCCGAGAAGGCGCGCTTCTTGAAAACCGGCGGCGAAGCGGCCGCGGCCTGCTTTCGCCTGGCCCGGGCCTGCACCGGGCGTGAACATATCGTGCAAATCGGGTACAACGGCTGGCTGAACAGCCTGGCGGTCGGGGCGCGGGTGCTGCCGGCCGAACCGGGGCGGTGCGCGCCTTCGGGCGTACCCGCGTGCCTGAGCGCCTTGCATCATGCCGCAGCCTGGAACGACCGAGCAGGCCTTGAGGCGCTGTTCCAGGCCCTGGACGGTCGGATCGCGGCGGTCGCCGTGGCCGCTTCTTATGCCGACATGCGGGCCGGACATGACTTCTTCCCGTTTCTCCGCGAGATCACGCGCCGCAACGGGGCGCTCCTGATCTTCGATGAAATCGTCACGGGGTTCCGGATTGCCCTTGCCGGAGTGCAGGAGTACTTCGGAGTCACGCCGGATCTGGCGGTGTTTGCCAAGGGCGTGGCCAACGGGATGCCGCTGTCGGTCTACACCGGCGCCGCAGGGGTCATGGACGCCTGTCGGCCCGACGGCGTGATCATATCGTCCACGTACGGCGGCGAGACGCTGTCCCTGGCGGCGGCCCGGGCCACACTCCGAGTGTATCGCGAGCAGGGCGTGATTCAACACCTCTGGCGCCAGGGCGAACGAATGTGGAGTGGGCTCAACGGCCTGTTCGAAACGCACGGGCTGCCGATGGAAATGGTCGGGATGTGGCCCTGCCCGCAACTGGTCGTCCGTGGCGACGGCCCCGCCCAATTGCGCGAGCGGTTCCTGAGGGCCGCTTTCCGGCACGGTGTGTCCCTGTACAATGTCAGTTACGTGAATTTCAGTCACTCGGCGACTGACGTCGACGAAGCGCTCGACCGCCTCAATACGGCCCTGGCCGATTTGTGACTTCGGGGCATGAGGCTGGGGCCGCGCCCGTCCCGCAAGCGATTTTGGATTTCATCGCCTCCACAGCAGGTTCGCGGGACATGAGCCGGCGCGCTTCCGCAGGAAGGAGGAATGAGGAATGAACACAACAGCGTGGTTGCGGGACCGGGTTTGTCGAACGGCCCTTGTTTGCCTGACTGCGGCAGCAGGTGCGGGGGCAGGGACACGGGCCGCGACGCTTTCCGAGGAGGCTGCCCTGGTCAATCGAGTCGGACTCAAGGGAGGGGTGGTGGTGCACTTGGGATGTGGGGACGGCACGCGTACGGCCCGGTTCCGACTGGGGCCGCCCTTCATCGTTCAGGGGTTGGACACGGATCCCGGCGTGGTCGAAGCGGCCCGCCGCAACCTCTCGGCACGCGGTGTGTCCGGTCCGGTCAGCGTGGACCACTGGGACGGACGGCATCTTCCCTATCCGGAGAACTTCGTGAATCTGATTGTGGCGGATCGACCGACCCGCGTCAGCCGCGAAGAATTGCAACGGGTATTGGCGCCGTTCGGGACCGCTTTGATTCGCCGTGGTGCGGGATGGGAGAAGGTGACCAAGCCCTGGCCGAAAGAACTCGACGAATGGACTCACTATCTGCACGGTCCCGACGGGAACCCGGTGGCCCGGGACACGAAAGTGGGACCTCCAACTCGATTCCAGTGGATGGGACTGCCGCGTTGGGCGCGACACCACGACCATGTGGCGAGCCTCACCGCCATGGTTTCGGCCCGGGGCCGCTGCTTCTATATTGCGGACGAAGGCCCCCGAGCGTCGATCCAGCTCCCGGCACGCTGGCGACTGGTGGCCCGGGACGCTTTCAACGGGACCGTGCTGTGGAAACGTGAGATCCCCCAATGGATTACCACGCAGTTTCCGCTCAAAAGCGGTCCGGCCCATCTCCTGCGCCGACTGGTCGCCGTGGAGGACCGTGTCTACGTGACGCTCGGGATCGACGCGCCCACGGTCGCGCTCGACGCTGCCACGGGCAGGACTCTCACGACCTATGCCGGCAGTGAACACACCCGGGAGATCGTGGTTTCCGACGGGGTCCTTTTGCTGGTGGCCGACACCGCCAACTCGAAGCTGACGGATTATCGCCGCACCTCGACATACACGTGGGCCAATACCCGGGCGGCAAACCCGGGATGGGGATGGGACGGTTCTCAACGGCGTATCCTGGCCTACGATACCCGCTCCGCCGACCTGCTCTGGAAAGCCGCCGCACCGGTTGCCCCGGTCTCGCTGGTCGCGGACGGCGCCCGCGTGGTCTTTCACGACGGCAAAAAACTGGTGTGCCTGTCCCGGAAAAACGGCGCCGTACTCTGGAAGAGCGCCCCGGCTCCAATCCGTCTGCCCGTCTGGACCGACACCGGGCCGCGCACCCTGATCTACCGCAATGTCGTGCTGTTCGCCGGCAACGACCGCAAGATGTCGGGTTGGTCCATCGAAAACGGCAAGAAACTTTGGGAACAGAAAAAGAAACCCAGCGGCCATATGTCGCTGCGCGACCTGTACGTGGTCCAGGGTTTGGTATGGACCGGGGCGATTGCCAACAGTCGAGACGATGGGGTCTTTGCCGGCTACGACCCGGTGACGGGCGACAAAAAGCGAGAGTTTCCCCCCGACGTCAGAATCCATTGGTTCCATCACCGCTGTTACCCGGCGAAAGCGACGGAGAAATACCTGATCACCGGTCGCAACGGCACCGAGTTCGTCGACCTCGACACCGGCCACTGGACGCCCAACAACTGGGTCCGGGGCGGCTGTATCTACGGCGTCATGCCCTGTAACGGTCTACTCTATTCGACGTTCAGCGCCTGCGCCTGCCAGCTCGAAGCCCGGCTGTCCGGCCTGGACGCACTGTCCTCCGACCCCGTGCCGAAACCCAGTCCCGCAATGCTGGCGGGCGAGACCCGTCTCGAGCGCGGACCGGCCTACGGCAAGAGCGTCGGCCCCGCGGCCGGTCCCGGGGACTGGCCCACATTCCGAGGCAACGAAGCCCGGGGCGGTGCGTCACCCGCGCCGGTCGCGGCAAATCTTCAAGGCGCCTGGGCGACGCGACTCGGCGGCCGGTTGAGCGCTTTAACGGCTGCGGCCGGAAAGGTGTTCGTGGCGTCCGTGAATGCCCACACTCTGTACGCGCTGGACGCAAACAACGGGCGACGGTTGTGGGCGTTCACCACCGGCGGCCGCATTGATTCGCCCCCGACGTACTACCGAGGTCTGGTTCTGTTCGGTGGAATGGACGGGTACGTTTACGCTCTGCGCGCCCGGGACGGCGCCCTTGCCTGGCGCTTCCGGGCGGCGCCCGTGGACCGACGGATCATGGCCTGGGGTCAACTTGAATCCGCCTGGCCGGTCCACGGCAGCGTGCTGCTCCACAACGGCACGCTCTACTGCACCGCCGGCCGCAACACCTTCCTCGACGGCGGGATCCGCTTCCTGCGTCTCAATCCCGAGACCGGGAAACTGCTCGGCGAAACCGTCATGAACGAAAAAGATCCGGTCACGGGAAAGAACATGGAGATCGTCTACGAGAAAAAAGTCTACGGCAACACGATGCCGGTGGCGCTCGCCGACGTGCTGTCGTTTTCCGGCAAGTACATTTGGATGCGTTCGCAGAAGATCGATCTCGATGGAAAGCGCCACGAGATCGCGGTCCGACCGGCCACCGATCAACCTGCCGAAGACTTCCACCTCTTCTGTGAAACCGGGTTGCTGGACGACTCGTATTTCTACCGGGCTTATTGGACATACGGCCGAAGGATCACCGGCGGCTACGGGGCTTGGTTTGAGGCCGGGCGATTCGTGCCGTCCGGACACATCCTGTGCGTGGACGACAAGGCCGTGTACGGTTTCGGACGGACCCCGCCGTATATGGTCAATGCGTCCGTGCTCGAATACGAAATATACGCCGCGGAGAAGACCGTCTCTCCCGAGGCCATCGCTCGGGTCCAAGCCGCGGGCGGACGCATCAACAGCCGTTCGGACTACCGGTCCGCGAACGCCTCCGACTGGCGCCTGCGCTATTTCTTTCCCCGCAAAGATCTGAGTGCGGTCGGGGTCCGTTGGACACTCGAACAGCCCTCCGTCTTGGTTCGTGCCATGGCCGTGGCCGGAGGTGTACTCTTTGCGGCCGGACCCCCCAACCTGGTGGACGAACGTCGTGCCTACCGTTTCCCCGACGATCCCAAGATCAAGGCGGCCCTGAAAGAACAGGCCCAAGCCCTCGAAGGCCGAAAGGGCGGGCGGTTGTGGGCTGTTTCCACCGAGTCCGGCAAGGTGCTCGGCCGATATCGCCTTGATGCGGTACCCGTTTTCGACGGCCTGATCGCCGCCGCCGGTCGGCTCTACATGGCGACACTCGACGGGCGCGTCGTCTGCCTGAGTCCCACCGGAAAGACCCCCCTTGCGCCGGTCCGGGATGAGCCCCTGAGCATTGCTTGGAAGACCCCCGAGGATCCGAATTACCTGTTGCCGCCGCCGGTCCCGAAAGAGAAGGATTTCACCACGGTCGCCCGCTGCAGCGTCGTCGAATCCAAGCTGGGCTACCGGTTGCGCGGCCGCGGGGAAAAGAGGGTCGGCATCGCGCTCAAGAAACTCGCCGACCCCATCACGGGCAGCGCGGTTTTTACAGCCAAAATGAAGGCCGCGCCCCCGGGCGGCCGTCTGCTCAGCAATGGGTATCTCGCTTTCGGCGATGCGCCGGACGACGCCCACTTGGTCAAGTGCGGCGCCCGACTGCGCGCCAAGACGCTCTCGATCATCCAGGGACCGTTGCTCAAGGGAAAACGCCGAGGCGGCGCGCCGTTGAAGGCCAACCCGGACAGGCTTCTGAACCTCACCGTGCAAGTCGACCTCGACGCCGGAAAAGTGACCTTTACTCTGAACAAGCAGAAGGTCACGGGCCGGCTCGACCCACCGCTCAAATCCATCCAGTGGCTCGGGTACGCCATGGACAACGCGGTCATCGATTTCAGCCCGGTGATCGTCCGCACCCCGACGCCGGCCAAACCGTGACCGGCTCGCACTGGGCATTGGCCCCCCGCGGGACCGCGCGAACACCAGCAATGGGTTTGCCGACCAGGGGGCTGTCGATGGGAGTAGATGGATGGCGAAACCGCGTTCGTTCGTGAAATCGAAGAGGGATCGGGACGGCGCTCCGGGACAGGTCGGTGCTTTCAAAACGCTTGTCGGAATCGGGCCGGCAGCGAGAGCGATATTCGTGGAAGCACGTACACCTTCCATTCGTACACCTTCCATTCTCTTCGGCGTACTCGAGCCATTCTTCTCGCCAACGGAGACGCGAACGCGCTGCGGTTTGGCCTTTGGTCTGCCTTCGGACCGCCACGGAATTCGGCCCGTGCGCGAGAGGCCGCCGCCGCTCCATTGCCGCCCGCTCTCGTCCGCCGCCCGGCGCCGGATCCGATGCGGAGCGTATCGGCTGGCGGTCGTCATGGGGATGCTCTGGGCGTGCACGGCGCCTTTGCGCGCGACCGGGGCCGCGCTGCACGTCTCCCTCGAGTCCGCTGCTGCGACGGCCCGATCCGGGGCGGAGATCTCCGGTCCGGTCCGGTTCCTCCCGGACGTCGACGTCGCTTTTGCGGAGTTCGCAGAAGGCGGCCTGATCCGTTTGCCGGTTGGCCCCTGGTTCAACCCGCGTCGGGGCACGGTGCGTTTCGAGGTTCGGCCCGGGTGGGCCGGGACGGACGGAAAACGCCATACCTTCCTGCATATCCAACCTGCCGCACTGGTTCATTTCACCGTATTCAAAGACCAAGGCGGCGCGCTGCGATTCGTTTACCGCGGGCGGCCTGAAACTTGGTTCGGCGTTTCTGTGCCCGCTCGGACCTGGCGTCCGGGCGAACGGCACGCCGTCAGGGTCGGCTGGCGGGAACTCGCTCCGGGACGATTGCTCCTGGCCCTCGACGTCGACGGACGCAGGCGCTTCGGCATCGGCGCCGTGCCGTTTTCGGACCAACCCCGCCTTTTGCTCCTCGGGGGTCGAGGGCCCGGTATTGAATCCGCCGCCGCCGGAATACGCGACTTGCGCATCGAAGACCGGTGCACATTCGATTTGCCGTTGACGCCCGGACCGAAACCCCCCGTGGCCGCTGCGGTCGACGTCGGGACACCCGTGGGGCCGTTTCGGAAAGTCCACGATTTCGTGACCATTTGGAATTCGCGCGACAACCCGCTGCCCTTTCGGCGGGGCGATGCGTATTGGCGGCGATTCAAGGAGGCGAGATTCAGTTTGGTGCGGCTGGTGGCTTTCTCGGAGAGCTGGCTCTGGGGGATTGCGCTTTCGAGGAATGCCGACGGTCGACTCGAAACGGATTACACCGATTTCGACCGACTCGTCGAGACCGTCCGCAGTGCGGGCGCCGAACCGTATATCCGCCTGGCCTACCATACGCCGAAGGTCCTTAGTTCCGCAAGGGGTGATGCGGCGCGCGATCCCTGGAGATTGCGTTATGCGCCGCCCCGGGACCCCGACGAGTGGGCCGAACTCATGCGCGGTATTGTCCGCCATTGTCGGCGTCGGGGCTTCGGTGTGCGGTATTACGTGACCGCATTGAACGAAGCGGACCTCGCGGTCCGGCGGGGCGCCGCCAATTGGTCGGACGTGTGCCGACTCTACGCCGAGACCACCCGTGCAGTCAAGGAGGTCGACCCCGGCGCGCGTTGCGGCGGGCCTGCCCTGGCCCTGGACGTCCGAGAGAGCGGCGGGCCGCTCTTACGAGAGTTTGTCCGATCCTGCCGGCGCCGGAACGTCCCCCTGGATTTCGTCTCCTTTCATGCATACCGCAAGACGTTTCCCGCCGAGTTCGGCGAGATCGTGCGCCGGGTGCGAGAGATCGTCCGGGAAGAATCTCCGGGCGAGCCTGTCGAACCCGAATACTTCGTGGACGAATTCAACCTTTGGGCCCTTGACCGGACCCAGGACGACGAATACGGCGCCGCCTACATCACGGCAGCAGAACATTTCATGCGCCGCGCCGGGGCAACGAAGGTCTCGTTGGTCAGTTTCAATCATTTCCTGCCCCTGTTCGTCCCTCGACGCGAAATCGTCGGTCGGCGCGGCCCGTTTGCCAAGACCGATGCACAGACGGCCCGTTTTCTGCCGGGCAAATTCGTCGCCGGAGGCGTGGAGAAAATCGGGATCCTGGCACACCCGCCCAACGCCGTCCGGGCGCCCGGCGCGTATACGTTCGGGCGGTGGCGGATCGAGCTGCCTGACACGCCGGGACTGCGCCTGACGTTTTTCACCGGAATCGCCATTCGCAGGTTCCCCAAAATGGACGGCGTGACTTTTCAGGTGCTGATCTCCGATTCCGGGGCGGCGACCACGGTTTTTGCCGAGCATCAGCAGGTCCGCAGTTGGCGGTCGCATACACTCGATCTGGCGAAATTCGCAGGCCGAACGGTCCGGATTGAATTCCGCACCACGGCCGGTCCGCCGGGGAGCAACACGGTGGCGGACTGGGGGGTCTGGGGCGAGCCACGGCTCGCGGCCGGTCCGACGTCCGTTTCAGGTTGGAGGTTCGACTTCGTGGAACATATCGGCGCCGCCTCGACCGGGGCCGTGGCGCCCGAGTACCGGTTTCGGTACGGCGAAGACGCGATCCGACAGTATACCGGTTTGCCGCTGATCAAGGGAACAGTGGTCACGGCGCCCTACTTCGCACTACTGTTGCAGAGTCGGCTCAGAGCGCTCAAGCTGAAACTTGACGTTCCCGGCGCCGGGGGCATCCTGCCGGACAATGCCGCGGGGATTCAGGCCAGCGGAGACGAACGGGGTGCGGCCGTACTGGCATGGACCTTCGACCCCACCTGGGGAGGAAAGCGCCGCTTCGACATCACCCTGCGCGGCTTCACGCCGGGCCGAGAACTGCGGGTGACCCGCTACCTGATCGATTCCACGCACTCCAATCCGTATCACGATTACGTGATTGCGGGGAAACCGAACGATCACGGCCGGTACAACCTCGCGACCGGCGGCGTGGACAGGGTCGAGCAAATCGTTGTTCGGGCCGATCCCCGCGGCGCTTGCCGGGTGAGCTTCGCGTTGGAGCCCATGGCCGTTTGCCTGGTCACTTGCGACGGGCCGATCTCTCCGCCGCAGCCCTGAGGTGCGACGCGGAGCCGGCCCCCGGGCGCCGCGGGGCGTGGCGGGCAGGGCAATCCGGCTCGACGGCGTGTATTGTACCGCCCGGTTCGATCCCCTCTCCCCGCGACCCACAATCTGTCTGAGAATGATCCGAACGGTCTTGCCGAGGTTGCGGGCTCGCCTGCCTTCGGGACGATTGTGAGAGAACCGAAAAACTCGGGACCGCTTATGCCTTTCGAACAGCACGTGATCGAGTACTTCCAGGGCAATGAACTGAAACTCGGCTGGGTGGCCCGGGAGAAAAAATCCAAGCTGCTTGTGGTGGATCGCGCCGGCCGCAACGACCGGGTGGCCCCGACCAACGTCCTGTTGAGTCATGGTCCGATCGCCGGGGGGCGAGGGGCGTTTGCGGAGTTCGCAAGACAGGTCGAGGATCGTACCTTGGCGCTGGCGGCTGAGATCGACACGGAACTGCTTTGGGACAGTCTGTCGGCGCGAGACCGCGAGTACTCGGCCGAAGAGTTGGCCGCCGAGTATTTTGAGGAATCGACCCCCGTGTACGCGGCGGCGGCGGCGCGGGCCGTCTTGAAAGATCCGATTCGTTTTCGACGAATCCGGACCCGTTTCCGTCTCCGGTCCCGGGAAGAGGTCGAGAAGGGCCGGATCCGTGAAGCCCGGCAGGCGGCGAATGCCGCGCTCCGAGAGCGGGCGATCCTGTGGTTGCGTGAAGTGCTTTCCGGGGACGATTCGTCCCGGCCGACTTCTTCTCCAGAGGCGTCCGCGGGACTCGAGGCAACGATCCGGAAGATCGAGGATTACATCTTGGCCGACGGGGCGCCGGAGGCCCGGGAGTTGCTTGAAGAAGCCTTTTCCAGCCGTCCCCCGCGCGCCATGGGGGTCGAGTTGCTGGCGCGGCTCGGTCGGCTCCCCGCCGGAGTGGACCGCTGGTTGCTCGAGCGCGGAGCGTTCCCGAGCTTTCCGAAATCGGTCGAAGCCGCTGTCGCGGCCCTGGTCGAATACTCTCCCGAACCCGCTCGTGCCGACTTCAGCGCTCTGGATACGTTCAGCATCGACGACGCCGACACTCGGGAGATCGACGACGCTCTCTCGGTCGAAACCGACGGCGACCGGCTGGCGGTGTACGTGCACATCGCCGATCCATCCGTGTTCGTTCGTCGGGAAGATCCGGTGGACAGGGCCGCAGTCCGGCGTCCGCTTTCCCTGTACTTGCCCACCACCGTCCTGCCCATGCTCCCGGAGCGCATCGGCTGCGATTTGGCCAGCCTCAACGCGGACCGCCTCAGACCGAGTCTGTCTTTTTGCTTGGTTTTCGACGCGGACGGTCGACTCGCCGACTGGGAAATCCGACCTGGCCAGGTCCGCGTGGCACGACGCATGACGTATGTCGAAGCGGAAAAACTGTTGGAAGGGCCGGCAACCGATCCGGTCGGGGAGGCGCTCCGGCGACTGTCGTGCGTGGCGACGCACCAGCGCGCGGCGCGCCTCGAACGCGGCGCACTCGTACTGGCGCGTCCGGAGCCGAAGATCCAGGTCCGCAACGGCCAAATCAGTTTTCAACTGCTCGACAGCGAGTCCGCCGCCCGGCGGCTCGTGGCGGAAATGATGATCCTGGCGAATTCACTGGCGGCACTATACGCTCTGCGCCACGATGTTCCGGTCATTTATCGAGTGCAGGGGCCGCCGAAACAGGCAATCAAGCCGATGGAGGAATACGACCCCGTCGCCTTCGAGGCGGCGGTCCGCAGCATCGGCCGAAGTCGGTTCTCGACGCATCCCCAGCCGCACGCGGGGCTCGGCGTGGATCTTTACACGCAATTGTCGTCCCCGATTCGCCGTTACAGCGACATGGTCCTGCAGCGACAACTTACCGCGCATTTCAGGGGAGAGACTTTCCCTTACACCCGGACGGAGTTGATCGAGGTGCTCGGATTGGCGGAAGCCCAGGAGCGGGAGAACCGGCAACTCGAGCGTGCCGCGGTGCGGTACTGGACGATCGAGTTCTTGCGTCGACAGCCCGAAAGCGCGGTGTATGAAGCCGTATTGCTGCCCGGAAACCGGGGACAGCTTGTGGAGCTGCCCGAGTTTATGGTGCGCGGCCGACTCACCCGGGCAATAGAAGGGAAGAAAGGCGCGCACGTCAAGGTGCGGCTCGCAACGGCCGACCCGGAGCAGGATCGTCTGCTGCTCGAACCGGTCCGATGCGAGAAACGGGAAGAGCGACTGCCCCGGCGGTCTTGACGGGGCGCCCGGCCGCGCCGGACCCCCCGACCCCTTTTCCGGGCGTTCCAACGGAACACCGGCTGCCCGAGTACGCGTCAGATCTCGACGGAGCGTCCGGTTTCCCCGGCCCGATAGACGGCATCCAGCATTTCCATGAGCTGTACGCCGTGCTCGGCGGTGGCGATGGGCTGCGCCTTGCCCTGAATCACGCTCACGAAGTGGGCGGTCTCGCCGAAGAACGGATTCTTGGGCAGACTGCCGTAGCCTTCGGGCATGCCGCCCGCGCCGGTTGCGGTGTCCAGGAGAACGCCGTCGCGCTCGGAGAAGAGCCGGAAGGGCTCGAGGTCGGCGCCGCCTTTCGTTCCGGCGATCTGTTTCATGGGACCGCCGGGCAGGTTCCAGGCCCAGGTCGCCTCGAGGTACAGCGAGGCACCGTTTTCGAAACCGATCAGGGCCAGGGCCGCGTCGTCTACGTCGTATGTAATGCCGTTCGGGACCGTGTGCCCAAACTTCGAGTAAGTACTGCCGAGTACCTGCACGGGCTTCGGCGTACCCATCATATACCAGACGCAGTCCAGGGCGTGGACGCCGATGTCGATTAGGGCCCCGCCCCCCGAACGCTTGCGGTCGATGAACCAGTTGTCCTTGCCGCGGGGGATGCCGCGCCGCCGGGTGTAACCCGCTTTTCCGATGTAGATTTCACCGAATTCGCCGGCATCCACCAGCCGCCGAACGAACTGCACCTCCGGGCGAAACCGCATGACCAGCGCGTACATGAGCACGCGATCGGACTGTGTTGCGGCGGCGGCCATGGCCCGGGCCTGGTCCGCGTTCATGGCCGGGGGTTTCTCGCAAAGCACGTGTTTGCCGGCACACAGCGCATCGATGCTCAGCTCGGCGTGTTCATAATTGGGAACGCAGACACTGACCGCGTCGATCTCTTCGGAAGCGATCATTTCCCGGTAATCGGTGTAGCGCCGTTCGATGCCGTACTCGTCCGCCACGGCTTGCAAGAGCGGTTCGTCCCAGTCGCACAATGCCGTGACCTCGGCCGTCGGGCAGGCCAAGTAGCCCTTCAGGTGTTCCTTGCCCGGCCAGCCGAGTCCGATGATGGAAGTCCGCACTTTCTCTGCCATGTCGTCGTCCTCTCCGCTGGGAGGGCTCTTGCCGCGACGTCCCGCACCTTCTGGCGTCCGTGGCCGGCGTCCCTCGGTTCACTATTCCGCTTCCGGGAAATATGCGACTCGAGGAAGGCCCGTGCAACCCGGCGGCTGCACGACTGTTGTTGGTTGGCCTTTTGGCAGAGAGCCGCTAGTTTAGAGAGTGTCCGGAACGTTCTCGTGAGTCCCGCGGCGCGGGAGAGCACGGGCAAGCTTGCGGAGTCCGCAGAATCACCCGGACGTTCTCGAAGCACGGTTTGTGAATCGGCCGGGAATGATTTGGGGGCCCGACCCGGTCAACCCGCCGGCTTTGCAGAATCGTCCCGGCGATTCTGAGACGCACTATATTCCCGGGCCGGAATACGTCCCCCCGGCACGCTGTCCCGCGATTTCGGTTCTGCACGTTCGCGCGTACGATTTCACTCTTCATCATCAGGAGCCAGGGACCATGGCGACCTCGCAGCAGGACAAACTCACGGTCCGGCGCCTGTGCGCGCTGAAAAAACGCGGCGAGCGCATTGTCGCCCTCACCGCGTACGACGCCCTGTTAGGCCGGCTGGCGGACGAATGCGGGGTACACCTGATCCTGGTCGGCGATTCATTGGGTATGACCGTATTGGGCTACAAAAGCACCATTCCGGTGACCCTCGACCAGTCGTTACACCACACCGCCGCAGTATGCCGCGGCGTGTCCCGCGCTTTGGTGGTGGGCGACATGCCGTTTATGACATACCAGGTGTCTCCGGAGCAGGCGCTGCGCAATGCGGCCCGGTATCTTCAGGAGGCGGGTGCGGATGCGGTCAAGTTGGAGGGCGGCGCGGGCATGGCGCCCACGGTTCGGCGGTTGGTACAGGCGGGCATCCCGGTGCTTGGGCACATCGGCATCATGCCGCAATCCGTTTTGGTGGAAGGCGGTTACCGTATTCACGGGCGTGAACCGGAAGAGGCCCGGGCCCTCGAGGAAGACGCGTTGGCCGTCGAGGCGGCCGGGGCTTTCGCTCTGGTGCTCGAAGGATTGCCGACGGACTTGAGCGCACGGATTACGCAGGCGTTGACCATCCCGACGATCGGGATCGGCGCCGGCCCGGGCTGTTCCGGTCAGATCCAGGTGGTGCACGATATTCTCGGCCTGTTCGAGGATTTCGTGCCGCGTCACGCAAAACGGTATGCTGATTTGGCCGACGACATCCGGCGCGCCATCGGCGATTACAGCGACGAAGTTCGGTCCGGGGCGTTTCCGGACAAGGCACACTCGTTCGAATAGCGGCACGCGAGCCCACCGGGACCGTGCGGACGCGCCGGGCCGTAAGAGACAACGGACAGCCAATGCGAATCGTTCGAACCATCTCCGAGATGCAGGCCCTGTCCCGCCGGTGGCGGGGGGCGGGCGATCCCATCGGGTTCGTTCCCACCATGGGCTATCTGCACGAGGGTCACCTCTCGCTGGTGAGAATCGCCCGACGTCGCGCCTCGGCCGTGGTCGTCAGCATTTTCGTGAACCCGACGCAGTTCGGTCCCAACGAAGATTTCGACAGTTATCCCCGGGATTTCGAACGGGATGAGGCGTTGTGTCGGCGCGAAGGGGTTCGGGCTGTTTTCTATCCGGATGCAGAGGAGATGTACCCGCCGGATTATTCGACCTGGGTTACGGAGGAACAGCTTTCCGGGCCGCTGTGCGGTCGTTCGCGGCCCGGCCATTTTCGGGGCGTATGCACGGTGGTGACCAAACTGTTTCTGGCGGTCTGTCCCGATGTGGCGGTGTTCGGACAAAAGGATGCCCAGCAGGCGCTCGTGATTCAACGCATGGTGCGGGACCTCAACTTTCCGCTTCAAGTCGTCATCGGGCCGATTGTGCGTGAGGCGGACGGGCTGGCCATGAGTTCCAGAAACAAACATCTCGAGGCCGCGGAACGCCGGGCCGCGACCGCCGTTTTCAAAGGGTTGCAGGCGGCGCTCGAGGCATTTCGGTCCGGCGAACGCCGGACCGACTCCCTGGTCCAACTCGTTCGGGCCCCGATCAAGGCCTCTGGCGGCCGCATCGACTACGTGGAACTGGTGTCCCGCGAACGCCTCGAGCCGATGTCGCCGGAGGTCACGGCCCCCGCCCTGCTGGCTGCGGCGGTCTTTTACGGCAAGACCCGCTTGATCGACAATGTCTTCCTCGGGTGAAAGCCGCGGAGGTCGATCGGACGTCTCGGCAACCCGGGCGCCCGCCTCGCCGCGGGCCTGATTCACAGGAAGCTCAAATGACGATACGCCGACAGATTCTGACATGGTCCGCTGTCTCTGCGGGTGCGGGGGTCGTTTTTTTCTTTCTGGCCCTGCATTGCCTTTCTGTGGCGCGCTTCGGGGCGGCAACCGCCGACCTGACCTCGGAGCTGCAACAGCGTGTGCTGTTGCAACCGTTGTATGCCCGGGAACTGATCGCGGCGCGACGCCAGGGACAAACGGCCCGCATCGTCGAGGTCCGGCGCGTCATCAAAGCGGAACACGACGAGATCGGGCGTCTCGTTCGGCGTTTGCGCGAATCCGGCGCCTTGGACCGCGTGCGCCCAGTTGCAGCCCGCGAGGAAACTGTCGGGGATTGGCGCATTCAGCCGCAATGGGACCGGTTGCGGTCGGACATGGCGCAGCGTGCGGCGGGGCGCTCGGCCATGAACGAGGACGCTCTCGTCGAAGCGGTCCGAGGCATGGCTGCCGAGCTTGGGGCTTTCCGGCGCGGTGCGGCCGCTCTCCGTTCGGGAGCATTCGGAAAACTCGGGGCTGCGATCGGGTTGTGGACCGCTTTGGTGCTGGTGTTGACCGGCGCGTTGACATGGGTGCTGGTGCACGACCTTCTCGCCCCGCTGCGGGACATGACCGACCGTATGCGTGCCCTGCGCGATGGCGGCGCTCCACTCGACGCCAGGGTCCACTGCCGGGCCCGGAACGAACTGGGTGCATTTGCCCGCAACTTCAACGCCTTCATGGAGCGGCTCCAGGAGGTGGACCAGACCAAAGACCGTTTCCTGGCCAACATGAGTCATGAAATCCGCACGCCGCTCAACGGGATCATCGGTTTTCTTGAGAATTTGACCGACACCGATCTCAACGATCAGCAGCGCCAATACGTCCGAGTCATCCAGTCCAGTGCCCGCGGCCTGCTCCGGGTCCTCAACGACATTCTCGATTTTTCGAAGATCGCCGCGGGCAAGATGGAACTCGAGAGCGTGGCGTTCGACGTCAAGGTCCTGGCCGAAGAAGCCGCGGCCGTAGGACGCCAGATGACGCGCGGCAAGAAACTCCGCGTGCGTTTGGACGCAGGCCCGTGCGACAACCCCGTAGTCCGCGGCGACCCGACGCGCCTCCGTCAAGTGCTGCACAATTTGGTCAGCAATGCGGTGAAGTTCACCGAACGCGGCGAAGTCTGCCTCGCACTGACGTTCGACCAAGAAGCTGATGGGCGGTTGGGCGTCACGTTCGCGGTGTCCGATACGGGCATCGGCATTCGTCCGGACCGGATGCAGTACTTGTTCGAGGCGTTCGGCCAGGCCGACGCCAGTACCACGCGCCGTTTCGGCGGGACCGGCCTGGGCCTCTGCATCGCTTCGAATCTGGTTTCGCTCATGGGCGGCGCCTTGCGCGTTGAGAGCCGACCGGGCGAAGGCAGTCGGTTCTGGTTCCGGATCGTCATGGACAGCGCCCGGCCCGAGGAAAAGGTGCGGCTGTCCGATCAGTACATCGTCACGTTCGCCCCCCGGGATCTCCGCAAGTTCTGGGTCCTGGTCGTGGACGACAACCCCACGAACCTATTCCTGATGGAAACCATCTGTCAGAGCATCGGACTGCCGTACATGACCGCCGTGAACGGCCGGGACGCCGTCGAAAAAGCACGGAAACACCACTTCGACCTCATTTTCATGGACATCCAGATGCCGGTCATGGATGGGTACACGGCGATCCGTGAAATCCGCAAACTGGACAACGCGGCCACCACTCAGATCATCGCGCTGACCGCCTCGGCCATGCAGGAGGACGTGGAAAAAGCCTTGGGGGTCGGTTCGACGGGATTCATTGCCAAGCCGTTCGAGCGGAACCAATTGCTCTTATGCATCGCCGAGTACTTGGGGATTCCGTACGAGCGCCGGCTCAAACCCGCCCCGGACTTGCACGAAACCGCGGCCGACGCCACCATCCGGCGCATGTACGACTTCATGCGGGAGCAATACCGTATCAGTCTGGGCGAGATCAAGATGATTCTGGCGCAGTCTGTGGACAACTGGCGTCCGCAACTGGAGGATCTCCGGGTCTTCAGCAAAAAAGGCGACTGGGAACCGGTGCGTAAAGTGATGCACCAGCTCAAAGGTCAGCTCGGCGCCATCGGCCTGCCGGAGTTTGCGGAGTCCGCAGAGACCGTCAACCTGTGCATTCGGGAAGAGCGCCTGGAAGGTCTGGAGGGCGTCATCGAGAGCTTTGTCAAAGAGTTGAGCGCCGTTTTCCGCGTACTCGAACAGGACACGACGGTCCCGCCGGAACCCGACCTCGGCCCGGAGAATGGGGAATCGGCCGGCCAGTGAAGTGCTGCCGGCGTTCGCCCGGGGCTAGGGAAAAGGCTTTCTTGTCGCCGCGGAGATGTCCCGCGCATCGTCCCGATCCTTGACGGACTCGGGAAGCCGGGTATTTTGGGGCTGGCGGTTGCCTGCGGCAGAGGCGTCCCATGGCGGGGGGCACCGAGTGGAAAGGTGAGATCGGTATGGAAAGACAACGGCTTCACGGCGTCCTTCTCCTCTTTTTTCTGCTCGGAGCGGCAGTCTCTCTGCGCGCCTACGAGGCGCGCGAGATCTGCAAAGACGTCGGACTCGCCGACGGCCCGTTCGAGTGGAGCGGGGCCGCTTGCGCCGCGGGCACGATCATTGTCTTCCTGCCATGCTCGAATTGCACGGAAGCTTCGCTGGACATGCTCGGCGAGAACGGCGCGGATCGCCTGCGGGAGGTGGAAATCGCTTGCCGAGAAGCGCCTCGGGGCCTCTTGCGCGATTTACGTCTGCCGGGCGTGCGGGCCGTGCTCCGAATCGTGACAGTCCGGCTGCGGCGCCGACGCGAGCGCAACCGGCCCGAGTCCGGGCGTGGCGGGCCTGCGACCCTTCGGACAAACGCGGACCTGCTGGCCGCACTCGAAGTGCTGGGGCTCACCGCGGACCGCCGTACCGTGAAGGGCCGCGTTCCGGCGTCCGGCTGACCTCGGGGCCTTTCGGCGGTCAGCGTCCGGGGTCGACTCCCTTTCCGTCCCGTTTTTGCGGAATCTCCGGGAAAACGTGGTGGCCCCCCAATGCATCGGTTCCTCCATGGGCGCTAACCAGAGCCCGTCCACAAAGGAGGCGTGAGCCGCGGGAGTTGTCGCTCTTCGCCAGAGGCGAATCGCTGCCACGCCCTCGGGCGGCCTGTCCACCGTAGTTCCGCAGGCCCGCAACGAAGTTCACGAACTTATCAGACCAAGGCGCAAATCCGGACGATCCCTTTGGAACGAGATACCGATGGAATGCAGCGATCACTCTCGAATCGGTGGCTTTATCCTTGCGGCCGGCGAAGGACGCCGACTGCGCCCAGCCACGTTTGTCAAGCCCAAGGCCCTGGTGCCGTTCTGCGGGACGTCCCTGCTTGAACTGGCGCTGTCGCGACTGGCGGGCCTGGCTCCGGCGGGCGTGGTCGTGAACGCTTGTTACTTGGCGGACCAGGTTGCCGCGGCCGCGGAGGAGCTTGGCCCCAGATACCGTTGCTCGGTGAAGGTCTCTCGAGAGGAGCATCTCTTGAACACGGGCGGCGGCCTGCGCGCCGGCCTGCGTCTGCTGCCGGCGTCGGTGCAGCATGTCGTGGTCCACAATGTGGACGTGCTGCTCGATGCGGACTTTGAACGACTGCTGGAATTCCACCTGCAGAACCGGGCGCTGGCCACGCTGCTGCTGGTGCCCGGCATGGGGCCTCGTACCGTGGATCTGGCGTTCGATCAACGAATCAAGGACCTGCGACGACCGCGAGGGGCCGGGACGTATACGTACAGCGGGGTCCATGTGTTCGACCGTGCCGTCCTCGATTATCTCCCGGACCTCGAGGCCTGTTCGGTCGTGGATGCCTGGGAGGCCGCGATGGCGGCGGAGCGACCGATCTTGGGGCTGCCGGTGGAAGGCGTGTTCTGGGTTGATCTCGGGACTCCCAGAAGCTACATCGGGGCCCATGCGGAAGTTGCGGACTGCGGGTTGCGTCACCATGCTCTGCTGCGCCGAGCTCAGGAAACGCAGGCCCGACGTCGGGCTGCGCTCGAACAGGTCGGGGTCCGATGCTCCGGGGCCCTGGGGATCGGCGTGAACGTCCGGGTGGCTCCGGGCGTCCACCTGCACAATGCCGTCCTGTGGGACGGGACTGAATTGACCCGGCGCGTCCTGTACGCCGACACGGTGTTCACCGGGGGCAGGGCGGCGACTCCACCGCCGGTGGACGAGAAGCGGCGGCCCGACCCACGCGTTTACTCCTGCCTTGACATCGACCCGGAAACCTGCCGATTCGAACCACTGCGCAAGCAGGGGAGCGGTCGACGCTACGCACGCCTGACGGCGTCCGATGGAACGTCTCGGGTGTGGTGCGCGTACAATCACGAGCGTCAGGAGAACGCCGGGTTCGCGGCCATAGCGGATTTTCTGGACCGGCTGGGCGTCCGCGTTCCGGGCGTGGAATTGCATCTTGGAGACGTGGGCGAGGTGGTCCTGAGCGATCTCGGCGGTCGGGACCTTCTCCATGTAACCGACCCGGAGCGAATCGAGTATTTCCTGCGCCAAGTGGTCGTTCAGATCGCGCGTCTGCATGTTCTCGGCGACCGCGCCGTCCGCCTCGAGGAATTCCCCCTTCAACGGGGCTTCACCAAGGGCCTTTACGACTGGGAGCGCGATTACTTTCGGACACACATCCTGGGGGAACTGCTGCATCGACCCGAACTGTGGGCCCCGGTCGCGGCCGAATACCGTCGGCTGCGAACCCGACTCCTCAGTCAGCCGCTCGTGCCGATCCACCGCGATCTGCAAGGCGCCAACATCATGATCGCCGCCGATCAGGCTTACCTGATCGATTTCCAGGGCATGCGCCTCGGGTGCGCCGCCTATGACCTGGGTGCACTGCTCTACGACCCCTACATGCGTCACCCCATCGACCGGCGCCGGCGCGCCTGGCGGACCTACACCCGCGCCGTGGCCGAGCTGGGCGTTACCCCGCCGGCAGACGATCTCCTCTACACGGCCGGCATACAGCGCCTCTTTCAGGCACTCGGCGCTTACGGAAAGCTATGGCGGACCGATGGCCTGAAATGGTACAGGCAGTTCGTTGCCCCCGGGCTCGACATGTTGGCCGCGGCGGGACGGGAATCCGGAGAGTTCCCGGCCATCGTCGAACTGGCGGAGACCTGCCGAGTACTCGTCGACGAAGCCCTGGCGTCCTCTCAGCCTTGATAGGTGCTCCGTCGAAGCAAAATCCGGCTCCCGATGCTGTTGATCGCCATGACAAGAGAAGCGGTCAGGGCGCCGTGCTTTCCGTAGTCCGCGGGCACCAGGTTGGACACCCGGTCGTCCTCAATGAACCCCCAGGCCCTCCCCCATTTCTCCCGGTTCTCCGCGTCGAATACTCCAATAGCCGCCCCACCTTGGCCTCGTACGAGCGAAAAGCAGGGAATATCCGTGTAGCCGTCTCCCACGAAGACCATTTGATCGAAAGGAACCCGGCGCCGACCGGCGGCGATTTTGCGGTTGACTTCGAACGGACGCCTCCGGGCCTCCGGGCCCACCAGACCTTTGGAAATCTGGAACAGAAAGCGGGTCTTGTCCGTAAAACTCACCACGTTTCGAGGAAACACGATGCCGCCGCGTTCGTCATAGTGGAATTCACAGGCCCAAATATCGGTGAACTGCTTGGCGATACGGGTGTTGCGGACAATCTCACCGATGCCGCTGCTGATGACGTAGAACTCGATCTCGACTTGCGGGAAGGCGGATTCCGCGTGCTTTCTGAGGCGTCCGAAGACGTGCGTGGCACCGCGGTAGAATCGCACCCGCCGCCCCCAGGCGGCCAGTTTTTCCCGGGTGATCAACGGGGTGGTGCCCGCCGAGCGGGACAGTTCGACCAAGCGATACAGGTAGGCCGGGACCGGATCCCAGCCGTCGTCCAGCAGTTCCTGGACTTGCCGTCGCCAAAAGGTCGGAACATCCACACCGAGTTCGGAGAGGAATCCGGACGTGGTGTCCGGGGCCAGCGTTTCGTCGAAGTCGAAAACGATTGCGATGACATTGTGCATGGAAACCGAAGACCTTGCTTCGCCGCGGCTGTCCCGCCCGACAGGGGGAACGGCAGAGGCGTTTCTCGAGCGTTTGCGGCACCCGTTCGCCTCCCCCGCGGAACGGAAAGCCGACGCATGGCGGGAACTTGGCCACGCCCCGGGATTATGCACGAACTTCGAAGCAAGATGCATCGTTGCGGCAGACGCCTCACCAATACAAAGCGTCTCGCAACGGTCCGGGAAATGTTGCAGAACCTGCGGGTTGGCGTGCGTTCCAGACTCTCTCGAGACGAGCGGCAATTCGGCGCAGGTGTGGAGCGGAGGAATGCTCGTGAGAAGAAAGAGGCCGCCGCCGGGGTCGGTCACGGCGCGCTGAACCGCTCGATGATGGCGTCGATCTCCGCTCGGTGATCGCGGAATGCGTCTTCGCGTCCGGCAAACAACAGCACACAGGGCTGTTCGTCTTTCTTGGCGATTAGAGCTTCCGCACGGTCCTTACCGGAAGCGAAAATGACCTTTTTCCACTGGGGCCGCCCGCGGACCGGAACCAGCATTTCACCCGATGCGGGGTATCGCTCCCTAAGCTTTCGGACCTGATTCTTGGCAAACTCGGCGAACGACTCCCCGGGCCCCGACTCCGGGGTCAACAGGTGAAGCGCAAGTGTCCCGTCGGGAGATTTAAACAGTTGTTGCTCTCCGGGCGGGGGCGTCACCGGGACCCAATCGTCCGGGACCGGGACTGCCACGCTCCCGGACGTGGAAACCGCAATGGAAATCGGGCGTCTACCTCCGGTGTCAGTCGGTTGAACCGGAGCCTCCTCCGTCCCATTTGCCGGCCCCCGGGGTTGAACATCTTTCAAGGGGGTCCAGGGAGCGGCAAGTCCGCAGGCAACGGCCAGCAGCGCCAGACTCCAGCGCACGGGACCGGCCCCGGTCACCAAGATCAGGGCGGCCAGAAAAAGCAAAGTGGCGCCGACGGCGATACCGAACCCCGGCAGCCGTCCCCTGAACGGTTCGAGACCGGGCAAGAGCGGTAGAAGAAAGAACAGCAGCAGTCCGAAGAGCGCGCCGAGTAGATTAAAAAAGGCCAACAACCCGGCAAGTACGCGAAGCGGTGTCTTGTGAAGGAACATCAGGATCGCAAAAACGAGCGTCATGCCGAGCCCCACGGAGAGTTCCGGCACAGGCAACTTGCCCCCCTGACGTATCACTTGCAAGACTGCCGGAAGGACGGTGACGGCTTGGGCGCCGAAGAACGCCAGCACCGCCACGTTGCCCGGCAGGGGATCCTTCGGCGGCGGCATATCCTTCTTGGGAGGTCGCGGCGGGCCTTCGGCGATTTGGGCTTGACGTTCCGGGTCGATCATGGTCGGCTCCGCCACGGCCGTCTGGTCAGGCGGTCTCTTGCGCAACGCCGGTCTGGCGGTCGTGTCGGTCAGGGCCCTTTGGGGCCGGGCTGGCGACGCCGGCGTTTCGGGCGCGGGCTGGTGTTGCGGAGTCGGGGCCGGGCGGGGGGGAGCCGGGGCCGGAGAGGCCGGAGGCGGG
>JAADHN010000081.1 GCA_013151865.1 Kiritimatiellota bacterium | reverse complement strand
GCTCGATGCGGAACAATGCACCCCGGGGCGGACCGTCTCGGCCGATGTTTGCTCCGCCAGCCTGACCGGTTGCCAAAACCTCTGTGCGGAGGTTTGACGCCCCGCCCCTTTCATTCTATAGTTCGGTTTGGCCCCAGTCGAATTGGGTACAGGTGTCACGACCGCCCGCGAAGGCGATTGCAGGGGAGATCTCGTGGCCTGCAGGCCTGGGGTTTCGGCCCCGGTCATTCGGAACAACTCGCACAGACAACCCATGGAAGAAAACGAATCCGCAGACGAACCGCCGTCTGCCGAACCCACAGTTCTACCGCGGCGCGCGGATACCGCGGCCCGTCCGTTCGCACGCATCGAAGCGACGGGCGGGACAGGTTTTGACTGGACCGACCTTCACCCGGAGGGGAGGGTCGGGTCATGACGGAATTGCTGGTTGCCGTCTCATATTTGGGCGGTCTCGCCGTCCTGCTCTTCCTTTCCGGGTTCTTCTCCGGCTCGGAAACGGCCCTCTTCTCCCTGAGCCGCACGCAAGTACGCCGGATGCGCAACGGTAGCGTGGGGGAACGTTTCGCCACGCGCCTGCTCCGGCGGCCGCAACAATTGTTGAGCAGCCTGTTGCTCGGAAACATGTTGGTCAACATTATGGCGGCCAGCTTGGTGGCGAGCTTGGCTCGTCGCTTTTTCGGCGACCGGGGCGTGGGGATCGCCATCGCCGTCAGCGCGACGCTGCTGTTGGTATTCGGGGAGGTGACGCCCAAGACCCTGGCCGTACGTCAGGCCGCCGCTTTCGCCCGGGCCGTCTCCGGCCCCCTGTGGTTCTTCAGCCGCGTGGTGGCCCCGGTGCGCCTCGCCATCGGCGGACTCACCACGCTCCTGTTGCGGTTCATCGGATTGCGGGACGTGCAGGGCTGGGGTGCGTTGACCCGCGACGAGTTGCGGGCCGCGCTCGCCCTCGGCGAAAGCCATGGGGCAACCAACGTGCGCGAACGCCGGATTGCGGAGCAGATCCTGGCTCTGTCGGCGCTGGACGCCCACGAACTCATGTTGCCGCGCACCGAGGTTCGTGGGGTCGAAGATTGCCTGAGCGTGGAGCAGGCGTTTGCGGCCGCCTGCGAGCTGGGTGCGACCCGAGTACCGGTCTTTCACGAGGACTTGGACGATATCTGGGGCTTCATAACCGTCGTGGATTTGCCGCGCTGGCGCGACCGACCCGAGTTCGACCGGCCTCTTGCCGGATTTCGCGCCTCCCAGGGCAACGGAGGCTCCGACCCCGACCGCTCCCCCGTGTATCCGGTCCACGTGTTTCCCGAGACGGCCCGAATCGAGTCGCTGCTGGTGGAAATGCGGCGCCGGAAGGCCCAGTTCGCCGTACTCGTGGACGAGTATGGGGGGACTGCCGGCATACTGACCGTGGACGACATCCTGGCGGAACTGATGGGACGGGTGCCCGGGGACAACGGGGACGCCGCCCGCTCGGAACACCGACTCGATCCCGCCGGCGGAACCTTATTAGTCGACGGCCGGACGTCTCTGCGCTCCCTGAACCGCCGTCTGCCCCGGCCCCTGCCTCAGCGCGGGGCGGATACCGTGGGCGGATATGTTATGGAAAAACTGGGGCGAGTCCCCGTGGCGGGCGACCGAGTGACGGATGCCGGGTACCGGTTCACGGTGTTGCGGATGGCGGGACGACGCGTGGGGGGCCTGCGCATCGAGGCACTGTCGCCGGACGGCGCGAACAACGGGGAGGGGCAATCGTGACGACTTCCGCCCTTTTCATTGTTCCCGCTGTTCTGTTTTTCGTGCTGGTCGAGGCGTTTTTTTCCGGCTCGGAAACCGCCATCACCTCGATGAACAAAGTACTGCTGCGGGACCGGGCCGAGCAAGGCGACCGGCGCGCGCGACTTATCGTACGCCTGTTTCAGCGCACCGAGCGTTTTCTGGGGACGACGCTGGTGGGCACAAACTTGGCCGTTGTCACTTCCACGACGCTGGCGGAACTGCTGATCTCGCGTTGGACCCGGCCGGGCTGGGAAAGCGTGACGAATACGCTCGTCATGACCCCGCTCATCCTGCTGGCCGGCGAAATGCTCCCCAAGTCCGTCGCCCGAGCCTATGCGGACCGGATTGCGCCGGCCCTCGCGCGCCCGCTCCGCTTGGCTCAGTGGGTGCTGATGCCCTTGGTTTGGATGGCCGGTCGCCTTGCCGGCCTGATCGCCGACCGCCTCGGCAGCCCGGACCCGGCGCACCGCTCGGGATTCGTGACCCGAGACGACCTCCGGACCATGGCCGAGATCGCCGCCGAGGACGGAGTGGTCGACAAAACGGCGGGAGCCATGCTCCAGGCGCTGTTCGACCTGGACCGTCGCCCGGTCTCCTCTGTGATGACGCCCCTCGTCGAAGTCCGCTCTCTGCCCGTGACCGCCACGATCCAGGAGGTGGAGCGACTTTCCGTCCGGACCGGTTTGTCGCGCTTCCCCATATTCCGGGATCGTGTGGACAACATTGTGGGCGTCGTGGATCTCCGGGCCGTCTTGTGCCGGAATCGGAACCCGTCCGACTCCGGGGCCGACCGCCCTTTGAGGCCGTTCGTCCGCACGGACGTGGCTTTCGTGCCCGAGAACAAAAGCGCCGGGTCGCTCCTGCATGAACTCCAATACCAGGACTTACCCATGGCCATTGTGGTCGACGAACACGGCGGCGTCGTGGGAATTGTTACCGCGGAGGACCTGATCGAGGAAATCGTTGGGGAAATCCACGATGAACGAGACCGGCCGGAAAAGGGGATTACCCAGGTGGGAGAAACCGCCTACGAGTGCGACGGCCGTACCGAACTGCGCGAACTGCGGGAGCGACTCGGCATCGAGATCGAGGCCGGTGACTTCCAGACAACGGCCGGTCTGGTGCTCAAGCTGGCCGGCCGCATCCCGCGGGTCGGAGAGACGTTCCGCCTGAACGGGTACGAAGTCGAAGTGCTCAAAATCGAGGGCCGACGCGTCGCACGCCTGCGTTTCCGCCGGGTCCGCCCTCGAACTTGACCCCGAACCGGGCCCGAGACGCAACGCGAATGTTCGCACCTGCCTTCGGGCCGAGAATGCTGAGGCACACTCAATGTCATCCCTCCGCCTTGCCTTGCTCGTTCTTGCATTGGTTCCCGCCTGGAGCCTGACGGCGGACGCGGTGGACCTCGACGACCTCGTCCGGTCGGCAGTCCCCACCACGTATTTCCCGAACGGCGAGATGACGGTCGAGAAAGTCGACCGTGCGGTGGGCGACGCGCCGGGGACTCGTCTCATCGCTCGACCCACCCCGAAACAGACCAAGTACGCGAGTGTGCGCTTCGGGTTCGCTCGGCCGGTGAACTTGAGCGGTCTCACTTCGATCGTCTTCTATGCCCAAGGTGACGTACCGGCTTTCCCAAAACTGACCCTCGAGTGCGACGGCGGAAACCTGAGCGCCAACTTCTCACGTGCCGCGCTCAGCGGATCGGTCAAAAAGTACCTGTTCCGGCGCGCCGACCTCAAACCCCGGGGGACGCCAAATCCGACACAAGTTCGAGCGGTCAACATTGGATTCGGACTTTGGAACACCGATACCCGGAAGCACGGCTTCAGCATCACACTGGCGAAGTTCCGCTACGAAGGCACCGAGGACCTCTACGTGATTCCCAAGCCCAAACGGGGCGTTGCCGTGGACGCCGAGTTCAAGGACTGGGGCTACGAGGACAACCTATACAACTGGACGCCGCCGGATTATGTGGTGCTGAACGACGTGAGTCAAGTGATCGCCGGACGAGACGCCTGGCAAGGACCGGTGCAGTTGTCCGGGCGGTTCGCCTTCATGGTCGATGACCGGAACTTCTATTTCCTCGCCCTTGTGGCCGACGCGACCCCGTTCCGAGGCGCGCAGGCGGAAGAAATCTGGAAGAACGATTCGGTCGAACTCTTTCTTGCCTTCCGGCCGTCTCCGGAGAAACTCCGCCTCGGCGGCGCCCGGCCGGACCTTCAAATCGTCTTCGATTGCGGCAAAGATTCGACGCGGACACGCTGTTTCGCAGACGGCAAACCCGTCGACGTGGCGGTCCGGCGAAAAACAGCGTCACGGTCCTGGCTTGTGCAGGGGCGACAGGCGAAAGGCTACGCCCTTGAAGCCGCCGTTCCGCTGGCGAACCTCCGCTTGGGCGAGCCCGAGAGGGGCATGCTCATCGGCTACAGCATCAGACTGAACGACTCGTCGGGAGTGAGCCTCACCGCCACTTCGGCCAACCCCAAGCCGCACGCGAGCACCAAAGAGTATCGGCGTGCGTACGTGTACGTCCCGCTTGTGGAGAAAAACACCGTCACGTTCGGACCGCCGGCGCCGAATGTATTCTGGCCTCGGCAATACACGAAAGACGCGGGCCGCAACCGCGTTTGGGACGTGGATCGCGCCGTTCGCAAAGCGGCGAGTCGCACCATAGAACGACTTTACCTGAACACCTTTTGGGCCGTGCAACGCGCCGAAAGCGGCGACACGGGTCCGAGGCCCGATGCCTGGGCGTATATGCCTCTGCCCATGGGAATCGGCTGGGGAGCGCCGATCTACAAACCGACGGAGCCCGGCAGCGAAATCCTCGGCCGCGAACAGAACTACAAGGTGCTCGGCGGTCGCAAGGGCTCTTTCTTCTGGTTCGAGCGTCTTTTCACGACGCCGACCGAATTCCGGAACGGAAAACTCTTCCTCGTCTTCGAGTACGTCGTCGAGGAAGCCACGGTCTACCTCAACGGCCGCATTCTGGGGCGCATCGATTGTGCAAACACCACACTCGATGTGACCGACCGCTTGGAAACCGGGCGACCGAATCGCTTGGACGTGCTCCTCTATTGTCCGGTGCGGCCCGGCTACTCGGTACGCAACGGCTGGGGTATCACCGGCGACATCTACCTCGAGCGCCACGCGCACCCCCCGGTGGTCCGCGACATCTGGGTCAAAAAGGCGAGCGGGCTGGACGGGAGTTTCGAGATCGTGACCGAGCTGGCCCCGGCGGACCTCCGCAACGCCCGACTGTCCCTGGACATTCTTGACGCGGACTTCGCAAACGTCGCTCATGCGGAATCCGCAACGCTTGCGGACACGGTCACGCTTAAAGGAGTGTGCCGGCGGTTTCGGCCCTGGTCGCCGGAGCACCCGAACCTGTTCACGCTGCGACTGAGGTTCGAACGCGACGGACGGGTTGTCGACGAGCGCATCGAGAGATTCGGCTTCCGCACATTCGAAATCAAGAACGCACGATTCATGCTCAACGGCCACGTGCTGCGGCTGCGCGCGGCGCACGCGACAAACCCCGGGCAGGTCATGGAGCCGGGCCGGCTGCAAATGCTCAAGCGCTACGGCCACAACAGCATCTTCCTGCACGCCGGTCACTCCGGATACAACACGCCGCTGTTCGACAAGATGGACGAGGTGGGACTCGTGGGGTTCGCACCGACGGACCGGGCCTGGTCCAATGAGAAAACCGCAGCGGCCCTCCGGCGTTATCGAAACCATCCCTGTATCCTGGGGTACGTCAGCGATCAGTTCGGACAACTCGACCTGAACGGTTTTATCCACAACCCGTTTTCGGTCAGTGACACGTATTACCCCGAAAGCGCCGCAGCGGTGAAACTCTACCGGTTCCTGCGCAAGCGCCGCGAGTTCTTCCGTTCGCTCGATCCCACTCGCCCCTATTTTCCGCAGGCCACAGGCAATTTCGAGGGCGCATTCCGCAGCGTCAATCACTATCCGACTTACGACCTGAACCTCCAGGATCACATGACCTACTTCGCGCCCTGGGCCAAACGCGGCGATCCGCTCCTGCCGTATCACCTCTACGAGTGCGGCGTGTTCGCCCTGCCCCCTGACGTCACGCACCCAGAATACCGGTTTCCGGTAGAGACCGATTTTCGCAGGGTCAAACGGCTGACCACTTACGAGTGCGCGTCGCGCTACTTGGGGACGCAGGCGTTCGACCGCTGGCGCGACTGGGAGGCACTGATGATGCGCGACTCGGTGCGTGGGTTCCGCACCTGCGGCATCGACGGATTCACGCCTTGGACCGAGGACGACGTCTTCCTCGCCCCCTGCAACACCAGCCGGGCCCAGGACATCGAGGACAAACGGAATTTATCCTACCGCTATTTCCTGGCCCCCTTCGGAGACGTGTTTGAAGACAGTTGGATGCGGATGAACTCCTGGTATTACCGGCTGCGAGCACAAGCCCGGTGGCAATGGCCCGGGAAGTACGGGCAAGGCAGGCTCGCGCCAAAACGCTCCATGTTCACCTCGATTTACGAAAACGAAATGCAGCCCTTCTTCGCCTATATCGCCGGACCGTCTCGGAATGTCTTCGCCCAAGAGCACAGTTATTACGCGGGCGAGCGCATCGAGCGCCGGATCGTGGCGGTCAACGATACCGAGGCGGATGTGGACGTGTCGATGACCATCACGTTCGCAATTGCCGGCAAACGCGAACGCCGGGATTTCGAACTCCACGCACGACAGGGTGAAATCATCCAAGCCCCGTTCGTATTTACCGCGCCGCAGGTTTCCCGAAAAACCCGCGGCACGCTGTCGCTGGCCTACACGGACCCTGCCGGCGCCTCGAAGCGGGACGCCTTCGCGGTAACGGTCTTCCCCAAGCACGAACCTCCGGCATGGCCGACACTGGCGCGCGGTGTGTCCGTGGGGTTTGTCCCGTCGCCTGACGGGTCGAGGCTTGTCGCCAAAGTCGCGCTGCGGGCTCGCCCGGTGTCCCTCGACGGTCCGTTGCCGAACGACCTCGACGTGCTCATCGTCGAGCGCAGCGCTCTCGGCAAGGAGATCCGCCGCGGCGAACTCGAACGCTTCGTCGACGCCGGCGGGCGCGTGGTCGTGTTCGAGCAGACCGAGCGCAGCCTGTTCGATTGGCGACTCCGGGAACGTCGCCTCGAAGCCGCGTTCATCGCAGACCGACAGCACCCTGTCGTGGCTGGACTCGACGACGCGGACCTGGCGTTCTTCCGAGGACCGACACGCATCGTTCCCCGGGAAAAGAAACCGTCGCGCTTCTACCGCCACGGCCAGTCGGCGGCCCTCGAAACCCCGCACCTCACCAACGAAGGACTCGTGGCGAGTTATGTGATGCAAAAGCCTGCCTACGGCGACTTCCACCCCATCCTCGTGGCGGGATACGATCTCGAGGAAAGCGCCCTCATCGAATTGCGCTCGGGCAAAGGCGCGATGTGGCTATGCCAAGTCGATGTGACCGACCGCTACGGCGTCGATCCGGCGGCGACTTTGCTCGTCGACAACCTGCTGCGATACGCGCTTGCCGCCAAACCTTCACCCCGGATCCTGCGGGCGGCGTATACAGGCGGGCCGAAGGGCAAAGCATTCCTCGACCGTCTGGGCGTCGTTTACACGGATGAGGCCTCACAGCGCCCCGCGGCCCCGCTGCTGATTGTCGGCGACGATGCCCGTCCGGGCACGCAGCGGTTGCAGCAGCTACGCGCCCTTGTGATTCTGCCCTTCGCCGATTACCTCCCCCCTGGGGTGACGACCCGTCGCATCCGGATCCAAAAAGACGACTTTCCGCACTACTGGAACACCACCTACTACCAGTTCGGCCTGATGACCTCCCCACGCCCCGCACCCGACCGGTTCGCCGGGGCCGTCGGCCCGGCGTTCCGCGGCCTCGTGGACAACGATGCATACTTTTTCGAGTCCCCCGAACTCACTTCGTTCGCGCTTGGGCCGGGACCCTTGCCGGTCGTCGTTGTGTGGCGCAGTGAACACGGTACGATGTTGGAAGGCAAGCTCGGAGCGACTCGGCTGATCTTGTGCTCGGCGGACCCCGAAACGATGCAACACGGCGAATGCCGACGGAAAGCCTGGCGTCTGTGGTCGGTCATCTTCTCGAATCTCGGCGTCCGGAATCGCTCTCGATTGAGGCTCAGTCCGCCCCCATCGGACCTGTCGGAAGGCAATTGGACCTTTCTGACCGACCCCGACGGCACGGGCGAGAAAACCGGGTTCCCCGTGGGGCGCTTCGGCGGACGCACGCCACGACCGATCCGGATCGGACGCGTGTGGGAGGAACAGGGGGTTACCGAGCGCAATCCGAACATTCCTTCCCCACCCGACTCCGCCTACGACGGCTTTGCCTGGTATTTCTGCCGGGCAACGGTCCCGGAAGCATTTCGGGAGAAGCCGCTTTACCTGCATGTGGACGGTATACGGGACGTCAGCACCTTCAACCGCCTCGACAACCGGTCCGACCTCTGGATCAATGGGGTCAAACAGGCCCCGCCGGTGGGCGTATACAACGCCAAGGAAGGCGGCCGCGGCGCCCGGCTTTGGCGAGTGGACCCGAAAAACGTCCGGTTCGGCAAAACAAACTTTGTCGCCGTTCGCGTGTACAACGACATCGGCGCAGGCGGCATCCACCGCAGTCCCGTGCGGTTCGAGGTCGAAGGTCGAAATCCCGGCATGCCCTTTCCCTATGAGTTTGTGCGCAGCAAGTACACGCCGTACTTTTTCTGGGCATGGTGAGTCTGGGGCCGACGAGCTGCTGCACGCGCGCCCTCAACAATTCGAAAACGCCCAAATCAGACTTCCTCGCCCGGCGAGAATTGCGGCGACGTCTCGAAAACTCGATTTGAGCCCACCGGGTAAGGAAGTCTGAAATCGGGGCCGGTCTTGAGGCGGTGCGGGAGCGGACGGCCGCGGGCCCATTCCGCCGGGAGTCGCCGATGTCGGCCCGGTTCAGGATCACGAGCCCACGGATCGCCGTGCGCACCCCGGACGGCCCACAGCAAGGAAACCAAAGTGAAAAATGTCGGTCGGCGGGACCTCGGAAACAAAGCCGGGAACTGGGTTCTCGCGGCAGCCCTGGCCGGCGTCTCCGCCGTGCCTCTCGTTCCCCGGGCGGGGGAGCGGCAGCCTGTCGTCCGCCCGGGCTGGGACTGGACGCTGCCGGCCGGCCTGAAACCGGCCCCCTACTCGGGCTTCGTCAGTTGGGGACGTCGGTTCGATCCGGCCATCTCCGTATGCGGTATCCAGGCCACGTGGAAACGCCTCAATCCTGCGCCGGGGGTCTACAACTGGGAGTGGATCGAGAGGCAATTGAGCAAGAACGCCGCGATGGGCGTGCGGTCCGGCATTCATCTCAAGGGTGTGGAACGCACGGCCGTGCCGGACTGGGTGATCGACAGGTTTCGACCCGTGGTGGTCGACGTGCCGCCGCTACAGGAGAATCAGCCCTGGCGCATTCGGAACGTCTTGCCCTGGCAGCCCAACGTGGACCGCGCCTTCCACGAATTCCTCCGCGAGTTCGGCCGGCGCGGCATTGCGCGGCGTAAGGACGTCGTCTACGGTTACATTCACGGCATCAGCGCCTCGCGCGGTGAGGAGATGTTCATTCGGCGCGTGGATTTGAAGATGTGGCAGGAAACGACGGGCCTGACGGCCAAGCAATTCGCAGACTGGCTCAAGCACCGCATTGACGCCATGTGCGAGGCCTTCAAGGGCGTCGAGTACAAACTGGCTCTCATGTTCGCAGGCCCCATCGGCCCGACCGTCGAATTCCGAGAGGCCACTGCGGGACTCGTCGACTATGCCTTTTCCAAAGGAACGGGCATCCGGGGCGGCGGCATCGACTTCATGCACGGCCTCTTCGACAGCCCCGGTTGGGCGTCCCGCCTCACCCCCGACGGCTATTGCATTGTGGACGACGACCACCCCGTGATCCGCGAGCGGCGGTTCCGCGGCGATGAAAACGAGGAATACGGAAAGTATTGGGTGTGGCGTTTCGGCCCCGTCGAGGGCTACCCTTACCGACATCGAATCTCCACGCTTCGGGGATTGCAGATGCGGCAAAACTTCCAGTACGTCAGCCCCGCCACGCTCAAGCTCAACCCCGCACTCAACGAGTATGCACGCGTCGCCCAGGGATACCGGCGCGACGATTCGCCCGACGCCTGGGCCTACCTGCGGGAATGCGCCGTCCGGCGTCACATCGTCCGCAACATCGAACGCTGGCTTGTACAACGCGATCAGCCGGGGAGTCGAACGATTCCCGCCGAACGGATCGACCGATACCCCATTCCCGCCGATCCCAAGACCCGGCACTACGACTTCGACGCCCGACGAACGGACGCCGCCGACGGCCAGACCGGTATCCTGTTCCGACTCGACCGGGTCTTTTGGAGTCGACCGGGCCCCGCTACCGTCAAAGTCACATACACCGACCGCGCCGCGGTCCGCTGGTGGATTCGTTATACCGACCGACAGGGCCGGCTCACCAACACCGCCTCCGTACAGAATACCGGCGACGGCCAACGGAAGACGGCCACGTTTCACATCGATTCTCTCGCCGCACTCGGCCGCTTTCCAAACGACCCCGCATTCCGTAAATGGGCGAATGCACTGCCGGAAGACCCGCCGAATCTGGTGAAAAACGCGCAACTGGCCGGTGACGCAGGACCGTGGCAACTTCCCGCGATTTACCGCATCATCCCCGATCCGGAACAAACCGATCGGCGCAGGGTCGAGTTCACGTACAAACGATTCGACGACACCGTGCATATGGACCAACTGCTGCGGCTGCAGGGCGGAATCCCGTACCAATTGAAGGTTCAAATCCGCAACGACGGCGTGAAACTCCGCCCCGCCGCACGTATTGCGCGCATGGACTGGTCCACGATGCTTTACCTGAAAGCGCGAACGCACGGCAAATGGGAAACCCTCTCCGGCATCTTCACGCCGGAAAAAGACGGCATGGTCAGACTCCAACTCTTCGGTCAGGGCCGGGGCAATTATGCACCCGGCCTCGCCGGGAAGTCGTACTTTCGCAACATCGAGGTCCGCCAACTCCCGCGCAACGCCGTCCTCCGCGGTCGCGAAATGGACTTCCGCGTCGAAACCGCAGGCCCGGGGGACCTCACCGTTACCCTGGTACGCGTGGTAAAAGGCATCTTCTGAAGGTCCGTGTCCCGGCAAAGAAAAGGGCCCCGAAACGAAACATGGCGCCCCCTCATAATATCGTCCTGATCCTGGCCGACCAACTCAGCGCCCGGTGGCTGGGCTGCTACGGGACCTTTGCGGCGCACACCCCGAACCTGGACGCGCTGGCGGCCCGAGGCGTGCGTTTCGAGAGGTGCTTTTCGAACCACCCCGTCTGTATGCCGGCCCGCGCCACGATCTTCACCGGCCGCAGCGCCCCCCTCCATGGGGTCTTTTACAACGGCTACGAATTGGACCCGGCCATGCCGACGTTTCCCCGCCTCCTGCGCGAAAACAGAGTCCAGACGCTGGGAGTCGGCAAGTTCCATCTCGAGTGTCATGGCCGGAGCGCCTGCAACGACGTGGAAAAGTATGGTTTCGAGCGGGCCGAGACCACCGAAGACATCCGCTGTGGGCACTGGCTGGATTGGGTCCGCGTCCGCCACCCGGACTCTTACGAACAGGCCCTGGCCACAGTCTGGCCCGAGCCCCACCTCGCCCGATATGGACCCGACGGGATCGACCTGCGTCCGGCCCTGGCTGCGGCCAAACAACGACATCCGTCCCGACCGGTCGCGCCCATGACCTGGCCTTCGGTCGTTCCCGAAGAAGTTTGCCAAACCCGTTGGATTACGGACCGGGCAATCCGGTTCCTGGAAGAACGCGACTCGGACCGACCCTTCTTCCTGAACGTCTCGTATGTCGACCCCCACGACCCGTACGACCCGCCGGCCCGCTTCCTCGAACTCATCGATCCGGAACTCGTGCCGCGGCGGGTCCGCTCAGACGACCCGGCCCTGGCCGAACTGTCCGCCCGCTTCTCGCGACTCCCGTTCGTCCATCGTTTCGCCGACTGCGGGGAAGATGCCTGGGCGACCATGCGTCGGTACTACCTCGCTTCGCTGGCGTTCATCGACGAACAGGTCGGGCGACTCCTGGACTTCCTCGAGCACACGGGCCTGGCCCGGAACACGCTCGTGCTCTTCACCGCCGACCATGGCGACATGCTCGGGGACCACGGCTTTCCCACCAAGGGAGCCTGGCATTTCGACGCCTGCCGACGCGTCCCCCTGATCGTCGCCGGACCGCAAGTGCACCCGAGAACATTCCCGGGGGTCGTCTCGCTGCTGGATCTCTTCCCCACGATTGCCGACTATGCCTGCGACCGGCCGTCGGCATTCCCGCCCATCGAGGGCCGCAGCTTGCGGCCGCTCCTGGAGGGTGGGACCGATCCGGACCGCCCCAAGGCCGTGCTCGTCGAGTCGTACGGCAGTTACGGAAACACCGATCTGGAACTTACAGCCCGCTCGGTCGTGACCGTGCAACACGCCTACACCCGGTTTGGAAACGGCGACGAACTCCTCTTCGACCTCGGGGCCGACCCTGACGAATGCGTCAATTTGGCTTGCCGGAAAGAGGCCCGGCAGTGGAAGCACGCCCTGCGCGCCGCCATGCTCGATTGCATGACCCGGCGCTACGCTCCCCTGCCGCTGCGCTGCCGGCATCCCGCCGCCCGGCATTGAGCGGCGAGCCCGACGGCACGGCGGTCTCGGCGAGCGGCAAAGCCGTGCCTCGAGGGCAAGATGACGCCGAGACAGTCCTCGGGCAGTTCCAGCCTGTTCCCCTTCGCGGATTCCGGAACAAGGCACTCCGCCTGAGACGGGCATCAAGCGGGGGCAGGATTGCGGCGGCGGACCCAAAACTCGGCGTTGCCGCCCGCAGCAGGGGCGTGTATAGTTCGACACGGGCGCCGGACGTCTGCCGGGGAGACCCGGGGCCAAAAAAGGGGAAAAGCGGCAACGCGGGCACGTGGAAAAGGAGCGACACAGCGGGACCCGGGGCGGCGTGCCGAGCCGTGCGAATGGCTGAATGTGAGGAAGACGGGCGCCGGAGTCACTTCAGAGGAGATCGGAGAATTCGTGGACAACGCCTCCACCGGACGGCTGAACAGAGAACGGTCTTCAATGCAACCCAGGAGTGGACCTTATGCGAATCCTTCGTGAGAAAGACCTTCAAATCCTCTGGAGCTGGGGACGGAACGAGCGCGATCATCTGGTCCGAACCTACCAAAGCAACCTCGTGGAGCTGCTCAAGACGGTCCAGGCCCGGGTTCAAAGTTCGGATCCGCTCCCGACCGAAGAGGTCGACGCCCTGGCCCGCGAAGTGCAGGAGGCGGGCGAAATCCTGGAGCAAGGCATGAGCACGTGCTTCGCCTTGGCAGGCATCCTTTACGTCATGGGCGGCAAAGACGCCGAGGAACAAAGCCGGCGGCAGGAATACCTGAGTCGCCTCACGTCGCAGAAAGGCGAGAAAGTCCGTGTCGTGCGGACCAGCGTCCGCGAACTCCTGGGACGCGAACTCTTGCTCGAAGACGTCCACGGATTCAAAGCCGTTCTGTGGGACGGAGACGGCCATTGGGAAACCCCCGTGGACCGGGTCGAACCCCTCGAGGCGACCGAAGAGGTCACTGCGAAATCGCTCCCGCCGCTCAAGACCGCAGGGGCCTCGGTCCCGCCGAAAAGCAAGACCGACACCACAGCGGTCCTACGACGCCGGTCGCGGACGGAAAAAGCACGTCAGCTCAAAGACAAACCGTTGCCGCAGCAACGCGGCGCCGGGACCAGTACTCAAACCCAAACTCGCTTGCGCCCCACCCAAAAGGGCCCCGCCCCGACGCCGGGCGGAGAATGACGGCCGCAGCAACGCGACCGGTCCCGGCGCCGGACGGAATGCCGCCTTCGCGGCGAAACGGCCCCGTCTCTTCCTCGTGACCGGGACGGCGGCTCCGCCCGGAGGAGTACTCTGAGGCGTGCGGCAGTGGCCGGCGCGGAAACGCCTGTCGGCTTCCGTAACGATCTCGCAAGTCTCGCGGGCCGGGCGAATGCCAGGCAGGTTCGCGCGAGACGCCCGCAGGTCCCTCCCGGGCCGCTGTCGGGCCAGCAGGGGAATGAAGACATGCGTCGCTTTCTGAGTGCACTTCTGCTGATCGCCGCGGCCGGGGCCGAAGCGATCGGACCGAATATCGTTCCCAACGGGGGGTTCGAGAAAGGGGACAGGGGCCCGGACAACTGGGGGCCGCTCGACAACCTCACCCTGTTCTGGGAAAAGAACGGCCCAGGCAGGCGCTGCATCCGGATGGATACGGACGTCTACCGGAAAGAGTGGGAGAAGAACCGCCGGCAGCCGGGCTCGGTCCGCAAGAAAAGCCCCACCAGCGGCACGAAATACAACACGGTCGGCGGCAGCGTGGGCGTGGCCCTCTACAGTTATCCGATCCCGGTGGACGGAGACGCCTGGTACCTGGTCGAATACGACGTGCGCGGCCAGGGCGAGCCCTTCCTGTATCTCAAGGGGTATCGCAAAGTCACCCCGGAAGACGCCAAGCGGGCCGGGACCAGGATTTTTTTCAAACCGAAGCCGGGCGGCCCCTGGTATTCCCTCCTGGTCATGGGCGGCGTGGGTCAGGAAAAACACCAGACGCGCCCCGGGGATTACGCGCAGGTTTTTCGTCGCCGGTTCGTTGCGAAGTTCGCACCGCGCGCCAAAGGCAAATGGCACCGCGTCTGGGGCGTGGTGCACCTGCCCAAGCGCGCTCATGTACAGACCGTACTTCTCGAACTCTATGCCTACTGGCCCCCGGGCGATTATTACTTCGATAACGTGAGTATGCGCAAGATCACCCCGGAAGAAGCGCGCCGCTTCCAGGCGAAACGCACCAAGTACTCCAACGTCCTGGAATGACCCGACCCGCGGCGTGCGTTTCGCGCGTACCTGTCCCATCGCATCCCGGGGGCCGAAACATGGGGAGTCTTCCCTGTCCCGCCGCCGGAGAAGGCCGCCGCGGTTCGGACGACCGGTCCGGAAACCCGGCCTCGATTCACCGCAACTCCATCCGCACCGGCTTCCGGGCCCACAGGTCGCGATTCTTCCAGAAGAGCATCGTCATGGAAGCATATCCGGCGATCAGCGCCAAGCCCAGAGCGGTCCAGGCCAGCCACTGACAGAAAGCGCGGGGCCCGTCCGAACCTGTACCGACCCCGAGCAGCACCGCTCCCACGCTGAGGGTCTGGAAGACAAACTTCAGCTTGCTCACCATCCGGGTTCGCAGCACCACGCCTTTGCACGGGGCCATGCTCCGAAACCCCTGCACCGCGAACTCCCGCGCCAAGAGAAGAAGGACGACCGTCGGCGGCGTCCAGTGGGGAAAATGCAGCGCCAGAAAGACCAAGAGAACATTGGCGAACACCTTGTCCGCCAACGGATCGCCACGTTGCTCACACACCCGAACCGGCGCGCCGCCCAGCCGTCGAGGAAGTCCGTGACGCCCGCCAGAACGAAGAGACCGAAGGCGACACGCCGCGCCGCCGGACCGCCGTAGGCCAGCAGGAGCATGATGGGCGCCAGCAGAACCAACCGCGACGCAGTCAGCAGGTTCGGAATCACGGTACTCTCTCCGATGCGCCGCGCGCCCCCACCGAACAGGACGCCGTTCGATGCGGGACGCCGTAAGTAGAGGACACCTCGTGCGGCGGACCTCGCCCGGAGCAGTCCGGACGACAACGTCGAGGCCCGCGAGTTCGGCTGTGCTCCGGTTTCTTTCGAGACCCGCAGTATACACCGGTTCGTCGCCCGGGGCGAATCCGTTTTCCATGCCGCTCCTGCAGAGACGGTTCATTTCCGAAAACCGGCGCCGCAGCGGCCCATTTGCCCACTCCGGAGAGTCCGGCGGGGCAAGGTTGTCGCCGTCCGGTTGCCGGGATACCTTTTCAATGCATCGTCAGGGCTCTTTGTTGCGCCGGGCATTCCCGAAAGTCGGACGAATTGCGGCCGGAGGGGCCGCCGGGGCCGACCGACAACGGCACGGCCGCCCCCCTTTCGGGTGTCGATGAGAAAGGCATTCCGGTGAAGGCTCCCAATGTCAGAACGACGTGCGACTATCTGGTGATCGGTTCCGGTCTGGCCGGACTCTTCGCGGCACTCAAGGCGGCGCGATTCGGCAAGGTCATCATTGTGACCAAGCGGAAGGCGGACGAGTGCAACACGGCCAATGCCCAGGGCGGGATTGCCTGCGTGATTGCCGAGGGCGACACATTCGAGTCCCACGTCCAGGATACGCTCCGGGCCGGCGCCGGGCTCTGCGACCCGGACGTGGTCCGGACCATCGTCCAGGCGGGACCGGCCCGCGCCCGCGACCTCATGGAGTGGGGAATCCATTTCACCACTCGTCGTGAAGTGGAAGGCGGCGTCCCCGGACCCGACGCGGACGGGTTCCACCTCGGGCGAGAGGGCGGACACAGTCGACGCCGGGTCCTCCATGCGGGGGACATCACCGGCGAAGAAATCATCCGTGTGCTGCTCGATCGTTGCCGACAAGATCCCAACATCACGCTCTACGAGGACCACATCGCCGTGGACCTGATCTCGACCCGGCACGTGGCGTGGCAGGGAGAAAACCATTGCCTCGGCGCCTACGTGCTCAACCGTCGCACGGACCGGATCAGAACGTTCATCAGCCGGTTCACGTTCCTGGCTACCGGCGGGACCGGAAAGGTCTATTTCTTCACGAGCAATCCGGATGTGGCCACGGGCGACGGCGTCGCCATGGCCTTTCGCGCCTACGCCGAAATCGCCGACATGGAATTCTTCCAGTTCCATCCCACTTGCCTTTATCACCCCGGAGCCAAAAACTTCCTCATCAGCGAAGCCGTGCGCGGCGAAGGCGCCAAGCTCAAAGTCCGCCGCCGCGGCGAGTATGTCGAGTTCATGGACCAATACCACGAACTCGGCGCCCTGGCGCCGCGGGACGTGGTGGCCCGCGCCATCGACCACGAACTCAAACGAACCGGACAACCATGCGCTTGGCTGGACATTCGGCATCAGGATCGCAGTTTTCTCGAACGACGTTTCCCGAATATCTTCGCCCGTCTGGCCGGGTTCGGGATCGACATGGCCCGGGACCTGATTCCCGTGGTGCCGGCCGCGCACTATTGCTGCGGCGGCGTACGCACCGGCGTGGACGGCGCCACCACGGTCCGGAACCTCTACGCGCTCGGCGAAGTCGCGTGCACGGGTCTGCATGGGGCCAACCGCCTGGCAAGCAACAGCCTGCTCGAAGCCATGGTCACCGCCCATAACGCTGTCGAACACAGCGCCACCCACCGGCATACCCCGCCGCCCGTGGCCCCGGACGATATCCCCGACTGGCACTCCGGCGACGCTGTGGACTCCGACGAGCAGATCGTCATCACCCACAACTGGGATGAAATCCGCCGGTTCATGTGGGATTATGTGGGCATTGTGCGGACCAACAAACGCCTCGAACGCGCCAAAAACCGGATCCGCCTGATCCGGAAAGAAATCGAGAAATACTACTGGGATTTCCTCGTGACCGCCGACCTCATCGAGCTGCGCAACTTGGCATCGGTGGCCGAAATGATCATCGATTCCGCCATGGCGCGCCGGGAAAGTCGCGGATTACACTTCAATGCCGACTACCCCGTAAACAACGAGCCGCCGGGAAAAAACACGATTCTCCGGCGACCGACGAGGGCCGTAATATGGTCCGAGTAATCCCCGATACCGGCCTGGTGGTCGCGGCCGCGGGATGCGGGCGCCGGTTCGGCGATCGCCGCAACAAACTGCTCGCCGATCTGGACGGCCTCCCGGTCTTCTGCCATTGCCTGCGAAACCTGCTCCCCATACTCCCGCCGGAAAATGTGGTGCTGGTGGTCCGTGCCGAATTCGAACCCGCTTTTCGCCGGGAAATGACCCGGTTCGACCTGCCGCCGGCGGTCCGGATCGTTTTGGGTGGAGACACCCGACCGCAGAGCGTCGCACGCGGATTGGCGGCCCTGCCGGAGGCCGTGGAAATCGCCGCCATCCAAGACGCCGCCCGCCCGTACACCCCGCTCGAACTCCTGGTCAGGTGCATCGAGTCGGCCCGCAGGCGGGGTAGCGGCGTGGCCGCCCGGCGCGTCACCGACACCATCAAGGTCGCCGACCCTCGGGGCCGAGTCCTCGATACGCCGGACCGCACCATGCTCTGGGCCGCGGAGACACCGCAGGTGTTCCGCCGGGAATTGATCGAAACGGCCTACCGCCGCCTTGCGACCGAGGCAGTGGGCGTCACGGACGACGCGCGGGCCGTCGAGCTGATGGGCGAATCCGTCTACTTGGTCGAACACTGCGCACCCAACCCGAAAATAACCTTCCCCCACGACCTTCCTTGCCGTCGGTGAATGCCACGGAGACCGCGACCATGACCGAGCCCTCGAGCAAAAACGGCCCTGCCCCGGAAACAACCGCCTCGAACCGATGGCAAGTGCACCACCGCGATGTCCTCGAGGCCGGCGGCGCCTTCACCCGGCACACTGCCGCAATGCCGCCCCCCGGGCCGCCGGCCGCGTCGCAGACGCCGGCCTCATTCCGGTTCGGCATGGTGACCGACCTCCATTACGCCGACGCCGGACCACTCGATACCCGGGTCGGCCGCAGATCCAAGGCAAAACTGGCCGAGTGCGTGGAACGCATGGCAGAGCACAAGGTCCAATTCCTGATCGAATTGGGGGACTTCAAGGACCAGGGCAAACCGCCCCAGGAAAAACAGACCCTGACCTTCCTGGAAACAATCGAACACGAATTCCGCAGGTTCCCCGGACCGCGCTACCATGTGCCCGGCAATCACGATTTCGACAGCATTTCCAAGCAACAGTACCTGGCGGCGATCCGCAACTCCGGCATCCCGGCAGACCGCACGTTCTATTCGTTCGACATGGGCGGTCTCCATTTCGTGGTGCTCGACAACAACTACCACGCCGACGGCGCCCACTACGACCACGGCGGGTTCGATTGGACAGACGCCAACATACCCGCAGCCGAACTCGAATGGCTCGCTGCGGACTTGGCCGCCGGCCACGCGCCGGTTATCGTTTTCAGCCACCAACTCTACGACGGGGAAGGGGACGTTTACGTCACGAACGCCCCGGAACTCCGCAAGGTCCTGGAAGCCTCTAAGCGCGTGTCGGCCGTGTTCCAGGGGCATCATCATCCGGGCGGTTATCATGCCGTCAACGGGATCCATTACTACACCATGAGGGCCATGGTCGAGGGCAGCGACCCGGAGGAGGGTTCGTACACGACCGTGGACGTACATCCGGGCCATGCACTCGTAACGACCGAGTATCGGAAAGTCGTCGGTGCAAGGGCGGGATCGCAGCGCCGAGACGCCGTCGCGCCCTCCGGATAGCCGACTCGCGAACCGCAACAGGAAAGAATGCTATGTCGCTCAGCCTGACCTTGATCGGTACCGGGGCGGTCCGCGCAAACCCGGCGCGGGGCGGGCCGGGACAGCTTCTCGAACTACCCGACGGCCGACGGCTGCTGTTCGATTGCGGGCGGTGCACGGTAGGCAATCTCGCCCGGCTCGGCTTTGCCGCCGAATCGGTCTCACACGTATTCCTCACGCACTTGCACTTCGACCACGTCTGCGACCTACCCTACCTGGTGCTGCTCTCCTGGAACAACGGCCGGGCCGGGCCGCTGCCGGTGTACGGCCCGCCGGGGACCGGTGAATTCCTCGAACACGCGGTTCGCGCGGCGTATGCACGGGACATCGGCAGCCGAGTCGCGCACGGCAAGAGCCTCGACGGGCTTGAATGGACTGTCCGGACCCTCGCCGCGGAGGGGACGATTGCCGCGTGGGGCAATGTCGAAATCTCCGTCTTGCGGAGTTCGCACGCCGGCCTCCACAATCTCAACTACCGAATCGATCTGCCCGGACGACGCATCGGGATCACCAGCGATACGGAGCCGGACCCGCGTTTCGCCGAGTTCTACCGGAACGCCGACCTCCTGGTCTGCGAGTGCTCCGGTACGTCTGCGTTCCTCGGGGACAAGCCGTGGGGCGGGTGGCACATGACGCCCGAGCGCGTGGCCGCACTGGTGAACGACGCCGCCGTACGAGAGGTGGTGCTCAAGCATTTCGTGGTCGAAGACTTCCCCGGCGGAGAGGGTGCGGCGGAGGCCATGGCCGAGAGCGTTCGCAGGCTCACCGGGGCCGAGGTGATCGCCGGTTGCGACGGTTTCCGCTGGAGCGCGGACGACGTCTGACGCACTCCCCACTCCCGAACGGGTTCGGGCAGGGGCCCCCGCCGTACGCGGCTCGGCCTCGACCCCGGACTCGATACCGCGTTCCCGGAGCGCCCGATTGGTCACCGGTCCGATGCCGATCGACCTCCGCTCAATGGCTTCCACGCCCCCCGACGCCCGGAAGACAACCCCAAACCGCCGCGACTCGGAAAAGAAAATGGCATCCCCAAGGGGATTCGAACCCCTGTTGCCGGGATGAGAACCCGGTGTCCTAGGCCTCTAGACGATGGGGACGCAAGGACAAGTCTGCTCGGAGAGATCGCGCAAACTCCGCAGAGCGGAAAAACGCAAAGCCGTCGGGATTGATGACCCGTTTCCGGACACTCCCGATCCAAAACGGACCATAATTTATCCGTGCCCCCCAGACGTGTCAAGTGCTCGAGCGCACGCAGAGTCTCACGACGCGGCCCCCGGCAGGCGCTCCATCGCGATTGGGGCGCTTGGATCGGACGGCGTCTCGGGTCGGACGGCGCGCGAGAAGCGACCCGGGTCGGCAAAGCAAGTCGGGACGTACGGCCTCCGGTCCGCGCCCGGGATCGAAAGAAGGGGAGGCCACGGCAGGCGCGAAGTCCAAAAGCGGCACGGGCAAAAACAATCACGAAGGCGTAACCACCGGAGGTCGCCTTCAATTCGAGACCGGCCCCACTCGAGAAACCCGTCAGCACGACACCGCAGTACCGACAGAAAGGCCTGTCGCTTTATTATTGTGCGTGTCCTCAGACGGCCCCTGAAGGGCCGACTTTACCGTAGCCTTGGGCAACGCCCAAGGTTGGCCGGCGCCGTACCGATGTACGCTGAAGGCGTACTTCAACCTACACGTAAGGAATACGTTGAAGCATCCCTTCAGGGTGCATGTTCCGGAAACCCAACACGGCCTGGGGCGTCGCCCCAGACTACGGTGGCATTGCCCTGTTGGGGCGTTTTTCACGCAATTCTCGAATAAAGCGACAGGCCCAGCAAGGTGCATCCACAAGGCCGCAGAGAATGCGGTCACTTTTTCCGAACGTCGTCGCCGACAGAGAAAATACCCTTGATCATGCGGAGCAACTTCGAGTCGTTGCGTTCCGCGGCAACCTGGCGGAGGTACCTGGTCAGGCGATGATCCATGCCGCGGATGTGCTCCTGAAACCACTCGACGAGCACGTAATTGATTTTCATGAGAAAATCGCCCGAGAGCTGTTTCGTCTCTTTGAGCCGTTCGTGGGTGTCGTCGATCCATTTCCGCAGATAATCGTGTCGTTCCAAGTGGGCGGCGCGCTGTGGGTAGTCGTATTCCTCCATCAAGGCTTCTTCGGTGGTCAGATGCTCCCGCGCGTAGGCGTGGAGGAAGTCGAAGGCCTTCCGCAGTTCCGGCCGCGGGTCCCGGTCATTGTAGCAGAGCTTGAAGAATGCGTTTGCAAATCGCCCGTACTGCTTGTGCTGGTCATCGATGAGTTCGATGCCGGTGTCCAGATCGTCGTGCCACTCGAAATTCTTCATTCGACTCCCTCCGTCATCCCGATCCTCGGACTGTCACGGAGCAAGAGGACGCCCGGTCACGGACTATCCGGCCTCTCCGCGAAACATCTGGGTATCTCCGGCGGCGCCTCCACGGCCCTCTCCTCGGCTCTCGGCCGGGCCACCGAATTCGACCGCACATTCTCGAAAAAGTTTCAAGCCACCGACAGCCTCAATCCGTCTTCTTGCCCGGGACGGGCCGTGTGAGGCGCATGACGAAAAACACGGCCAAGCCGTTCGAGAGGAACGAGGAAACGACCACTGTCCAGGCCGTGCCCGGCAGCCCGAAGCGCCGGGTCAACGGAACCACGCCGGCGCAAACCCCCACGGCCCAAACCGCGGTGCAAAGGGTCACGAGCCAAGGCCTGTTCAGGACAAACAGCGCCGCCGGGGTCAAAGACCCAACCGCCCTCGATATGCCGAAAAACAGCAGGATATACAGGGGCGGCAGCAGTGGCAGCCAATATCCATTCTGACCGAAAACATACTTGACCAAAGGCTGCGCCGCCACTGCGAAGACCGCCGCCATGACCACGGCGCCGACCGCGTAGACCGCCAGGGCCTTGAGAAACGCTCTCCTGAAGCGTCCAAGGTCCCCGCGCACGGTCCGCAAAGCGGGCAGCATGATCGGCGCAATGATGTTGGTAAAGTTGTGACTGGGCATGGCGGCCAGCGCGTAGGCCCTGCCGTAGAAACCCAGTGCAGCCATGCCCAACAGTTTGCCCACCGTGGCGTGATCGACCCGCCCGGCCACGGAATTCAGCACGGTAATCCCCACGATGCTCGAGGCGAAGATGAAGACTTGGCGCGCCACCGAGCCGTTCCACGCCGGCTGCGGCCGCCACGGATGCAGCGTATAAGACACCACGAACCGGCCGAGCGCGCTCGCCACGAAAAACGCGGCGAGTGCGAGCACGTTGCGCATCCAGAACAGGACGACCAAGCCGACGGCCAGGGAGAGGACATGGGCCAGAATGTCCCACTGTATCACGGCGCGGAAATCCATCTCCCGCTGCCGAAGTTCCCGTCCGAACCCGGCGGCGCCCCGCAGCAAGAAGACCACGGCCACGCCCCGGGTCAGCCAAATGAAGTATTCCGCCGAATACCGTGTTTCGGCCAGTTCCGCGGCATAAAAGCCGGCCACCAGCGGAGCGGCGACCCACGCGAGGCCGAACAGCGCGCAGCCGCGCAACAACTGAATGCTCCAGTAAGTGGGCAACCGCTCGATCACATCGTCGCCGTCGCGTTGGATCATGATCTCGAGCCCGAGCCCCGAAAAACTGTCCAGCAACATGACCACGAGCATGACCAGGGCATGAAGTCCGTAGTCCGTGGCGACCAGTACCCAGCCGAACACAGTGAGTCGGATGGCATCGCACACCGTCTTGACCGCGGCGCGAAGCAACAGGAGCTGACTCCCGGTGACCGTCTTGCGCCGCAGGGAACCACGGCCCCCGGCCCAGTGCTCCCAAAGCCCGAAGAGACGGCCGGCATCCCGACACCAGGCGACGGGTCGCCACAGCGTCCCCGACCGGTCGGAGAGTCCGAAACACCGGACCAAGGCGGCACGGAACAGGATCGCCAACAACAGGCCCGCCGCCAACATGACGGTGGCGCAGAGCAGAAACTCGACCGGGTGATCCTGGAACACGCCGGGGCCGGCGTCCAGACGGCGCAAGGCGGCGCTGAGCGGGGCCAGCGCAGGGGGCACATGCCGGCGCCAGGCCTCCAACCCGTTCAGAAGCCGGACGAACCCGGGCACGGTGACTCTGGCCGAGACCGCAAACAGCACCACGCCCAAGATCAAGCCCGCCCCAACATTGAAGACGGGCGACCCCACTACGAACGCGCCCCAGGCACGACGTCCGCCGCGTTCCCGGAACAGGGCCTGCACTTCGGCCCGACCGACCTCGAAGGCCGCGGCAACCCTCCTTCGAGAGGCCGCCTTTCCGGTCCGATCCCGGTTCTGCGGGAGACTTGAAAACACGATCAGCGCGCCCCGAATTCGTGCGGGAGGAACGGGAATCGCAGCAGCAACGACCGTCCTCACGGTGGTACTCGAACCGATTGGAGAATGGGCCCCCTCGACGGTGACGGCCAATCACGATGAACAGCACTTCGAGGTCCATCTTGTCCGGGGATTGCCCCAGGCAAACCAGCGGATACAGCTTGCTCGCCTGACAGCAAGATCGTACTCCGGACGACGCCGACCCGACGCGCAACGCGGTCGAACAATACCACATCTCCGGCACGATTGCATCACGAATCCGCCCACTGCCGCTTCATGCAGGGCGTCCCGGGATGACCCGGGGAATGTTTTGCAGGGCCGGAGAATTCGTCTGCATCCCGGGGTATTGCAGTCGCAGCGCACCTCCCCGTTGAAAGAGGTCGAGCAGACGCCGGCCGCGGATCGCAATCTCCAGGCTCAATACACGATACGAAACGGCGGCAGGTCGGGCGACACCGGCAGGTCGTTCACCTGGACGTTCAGAACCACGGCGCTCGGCGGCCCCCGGTGGAGCCAGGCCGCCATGGCCGCCACCCGTTCCGGGTCTCCCTGGACCACACATTCCACGGTACGAGGATCGACATTGCGCACGTACCCGGCCAGCCCCCCGATCCGACCCGCCTCACGAAGCGCGGAAAAGCGGAATCCCACGCCCGTCACACGCCCTTGGACCCGAACGCGGCAAGCCGAGATTTCCATTGCCGACAGCACTCCCGTCACCGAACCCGACCTCCACACCGAAACCTCCTGCCCCGGCAGGGCCGCTGGAAGCGTGCGTCCGCCGCGCCGGGACTTGTCCCACTATAACGTCCCGACCAACACCCCGCACGCGATCCGGCCGGGCCTGCGCCGACTCCGCCAGCCGATCTCCCGCCCGCGTACTTGTGTCCGACCGCCGGTGAGGATACGGTACACACTCACTCTCACTCGACCGAGAGCCCGTTGCCTCTGTGTTTCCGAGTGTTGCGGGCAACGTCCCACCGGCCAAATGACACGAAAGCTCGGCCCATGCAGGAACTCGACGCCATTCGCAACGTGGGAATCATCGCCCACATCGACGCCGGCAAGACCACCACGACCGAAGGCATGCTTTTCTACTCGGGACGCACGCATCGGTTCGGCAACATCGACGACGGCACCACGGTCATGGACTACCTGCCGGAAGAACGCGAGCGCGGGATCACCATCACGGCAGCCGCCGCCACATTCCCCTGGGCCGACCATCTCATCCACCTGATCGATACGCCGGGGCACATCGATTTCACTGCGGAAGTCGAGCGCTCGCTCCGGGTCATCGACGGCGCCGTAGTGATCTTCAGTGCGGTGGAAGGGGTCGAAGCTCAAAGTGAAAAAGTCTGGCGTCAGGCCGAGAAATACAATGTGGCCAAGATCGCCTTTATCAACAAACTGGATCGGATCGGCGCGTCGTTCGAGCGCGTGTTGAACGAGATCAACGAGAAGTTCGGCGACTGCGGCCTGCCCGTGCAGATGCCCATCGGCGCCGAACAGGAGTTCGAGCGCCTGGTGGACTTGGTGCACTGGCGAGTGCTGGCGTTTGCCGGCGAGCACCGGGAAGAGGTGCTTTCCGAACCGGTCCCGTCCGAAATCGAAGACGCGGCGAACCACTTGCGAGAACAGATGATCGAGCGCCTCGCCGACGAGTCCGACGAAATTGCCGCGGCCTTTCTCGAAGGTGAGGAAATCGCCCCCGCCCTCCTGGTGCGCGTCATTCGCGAGCAGACGCGGGCCGGCCGCCTGGTCCCGATCCTGGTCGGGACCGCCAAGAAACGGATCGGTATTCAGCCGTTGATGGACGCGGTGATCGACTACCTGCCGTCGCCCGGCGACGTGGGCGCAGTGCGGGCCCACTCCGGCGACAACGGGGACGCGATCATGATCGCCCCGGACCCGTCCGCCCCCTTCGGCGGACTGATTTTCAAGCTCGTCGCCGGGGGCAGTGCGGACCTGCTGTATGTGCGGACCTATGCCGGTACGCTGAAAGAGGGGGCTACCCTCGTCAATGCCCGGACCCGGCAAAAAGTCCGGGCAAAACAAATCCTGCGCCTTTACGCCAAGAATACGCAGCCGCTGCCCAAGGTCGGGCCCGGCGACATCGTGGGCGTAATCGGTCCGCGGGGATGCGAAACCGGAGATACGCTCTGCGAAAGAGCGCGACGGGTGGAGTTCGAGCGTATCGTCTTCCCCGACCCGGTGATCTCCATGGCCGTGGAACCCCGCTACAGTCGAGACAAAGAACGACTCGACGAGGCCCTCAAGCTCCTCTGCCGGGAAGATCCGACCCTGGAACTCGGGTTCGATTCCGAGACCGGTCAGCGCCTGCTGGCCGGCATGGGCGAGCTGCACCTCGAGATCAACCTGAACAAGCTCAAGGTCGAGACCCGGACGGGTGAACCGCGGGTCGCTTACCGCGAGACGTTCGGCGGCCCGGTCCACGTGACCGGAACATTTCACAAGCTTTTCGGGGACACCGAGCTGTTTGCCGAACTCTCGGTCGCGTTCCAGCCGCTGCCGCGGGGCGATCAGACGTTCCAGGTCAGCGAATGTCTGCCCGGCAAGCTCGCGGTCCCCAAAACATTCATTGCCGCGGCCGAGAAAGCGCTCGCCGACGGCCTGCGCACCGGTGGCGCGCACGGCTATCCCCTGATTTATGTGGCCGCCGAAATCACGAACATGGCCGTGTCGCCCGACAAGACCACCGAACCGGCCGTGATCGGCGCGGCGCTGGCGGCGGTGGACCAGGCAATCACTCAGGCCGGGACCGTGGTGCTCGAACCGTTGATGCGACTTGAAGTATTCGTACCGCTTGAGGCTGTGGGTGAAGTGACGGGCTATCTCCAACCGCGTCGGGCCGTGATTCACGAGATGGCCGCGGCCGGCGCCGGCAAGAGGATCGCCTGCGAAGTGCCGTTGGCGGAAATGTTCGGGTTCAGCAAGGCGCTCCCCAAACTCACCGGCGGTCGCGGCGTGTTCACCATGGTCCCCTGCGGCTACCAGGCACTCCCGCCCGAGATCGCCAAACGCCTTTTCGGCGTGGCGTGACCCGGACACCCCCCGACACGGCGCCGGGACCGTGCGTCCCCGACTTCGGCGGAGACCATCCCCATGAACGTGAAAGAAGCCGCCGTCCGCCTGGAAGAGATCGCCCGACTGCTGGAGCTGAAAGGCGAGAACCCGTTCAAGGTGCGGGCGTACACCGGGGCGGCCCGCACACTCCGGGCCACAAAACTGGACCTGCCCGAATTCGTGGAACAGGCGGGCGCAGGCAAGATCAGGGGCATCGGCAAAGCCATTTCCGGAAAGCTCGAAACGCTCCTTCAAACCGGCAGCCTGCCGTACCTGGACGAACTCCGGGCCGCGTTCCCCGAAAGCGTGCGGGAACTCCTGCTGATCCCCGGCCTCGGCGCGGCCAAGGTCCGTGCCCTGATCGAAGACCTGGGCGTTCATTCCCTCGGAGAACTCGAGTACGCTTGTATCGAGAATCGACTTGTCGCTCTGAAGGGGTTCGGCAACAAGCTCCAATCCAAAGTCCTTGCCGGCATTCGGGCCCGCCGCCGATACCAAAATCGGTTTCGCCTCCCGGAAGCACTCGAAGCCGCCGACGGTGCGCTCGCCCTGCTGAAGTCCGTCGGGAACGGCGACGCCCGGTTCGAAACGGCCGGGGAACTCCGACGCTTTCTCGAAACAGTGAATGGTCTGGATGTTCTGGCGACCGGCGCCTCGACGTCCAAGGTGACGGAACACCTCGAGAGCCGAAAGGACATCGGCCCGGTTCGACACACCCCGGACGGGGCCACGTTCCGTTTTGCCGGGATACCGGTCCGGCTTCACTTCGCGGACCGGGCCCGGGCGGGAGCCGCCCTGGTGCTCTGCACCGGCAGCAAGGCCCACGTCGAGGGGCTCCGCCGGCGCGCGCAGACCCGGGGATTGCGCCTTGGCCCCGATGGCCTCATACGGGACGACACCCCAGTCGAGACGCCGAACGAGGCCGAGGTCTACACAGCCCTGGGACTACCCCCGATCCCCCCCGAACTCCGGGAAGGCCGGGGCGAGATCGAAGCTGCCGAGCACGGACGCCGGTTCGACAATCTCGTCCAGCGGAAAGACCTGCTCGGCGTCTTGCATTTGCACACCACCTGGTCCGACGGCGCAGGGTCTCTGGCGGAAATGGCCGCAACGGCCCAGCGCGCCGGGATGAAGTATCTCGGCGTAACCGATCACTCACGCAACGCCTTTTACGCCCACGGACTCCAGCCGGATGACGTGCTCCGGCAACACGAGGAAATCGACGCACTGAACCGGGAACTGGCGCCGTTCCGTATCTTCAAAGGCATCGAATCCGACATCCTCCCCGACGGCAGCCTGGACTACGACGACGAACTTCTGGCCCGGTTCGACTTCGTCATCGCCTCGGTCCATTCGAGCTTCGGACAACCCGCGGACCGAATGACCGAACGGATCCTGCGTGCGGTACGCAATCGGTTTACCACGATCCTGGGACATCCCACCGGCCGACTTCTTCTGGCCCGGGAACCCTACGCCGTGGACATGAAACGGGTGCTGGAGGCCGCCGCGGAAACGGGGACCGCCATCGAGCTGAACGCCAATCCGCACCGGCTCGATCTCGATTGGCGACTCCTGGCGCGGGCACGCGAACTGGGCGTGCCTGTCCCGATCTGTCCGGATGCGCATTCCCCAAACGGCCTCGGAGATGTCTTTTTCGGGGTCAAGACAGCCCGAAAAGGCGGACTCACGCCCGCGGACGTTCTCAATTGTCTGCCGACGGACGAGGTGGCCGCCTTTTTCCGGAGAAAACGCCGATGAGCGCACTCGAGGCCACGACCCGCGACCCGCAGAGGGCCCACGAAATCTACACACGACTCCGGGCCGAGCACCCCGCGGCCCGGATCGAACTCGATTTCTCGAATCCGTTTGAACTGCTCGTGGCCACGGTGCTCTCGGCCCAATGCACCGATGCCCGGGTGAACCGAGTGACCGCCCGTCTTTTCCGCAAGTACCGCACTCCGGACGACTACCTGGCCGTGCCAAAGTCGGAATTGGAAGAGGACATCCGTTCAACCGGGTTCTTCCGGCGCAAGGCTGAGAGCATCCGACGCATTGCACAAGCCCTTCACGAACGATTCGACGACCGCGTCCCCGCCGACCTCGAGGCATTGACTTCCTTGCCCGGGGTGGGCCGCAAAACGGCCAACGTCGTCCTTGGCAACGCATTCGGAATTCCCGGGATCGTCGTGGATACGCATGTCATCCGGGTCTCGCAACGCCTCGGCCTCACTGGGGAATCGGACCCGGCGCGTATCGAGCAGGACTTGATGCAGCTTTTCCCCGCCAAAGAGTGGGTGCGGCTCAGCCATACGCTCGTCTTTCACGGGCGCTACCTGTGCAAAGCCCGGAAACCCGGGTGCGAACGATGCCCGGTCAAAGGATTCTGCCGATTCTGTCGGGATTGAGATGAAGCGCATCGCTTGAAGAGAAAGGACCGGGAGCCCCTGCCCGGGCCTTGCCCGCAGACGGGACTCGCTTCCGTCGCGGACCGACACGGTCCCGGCGCTTTATCCGACACCGCAGACGACCGGCACGCCAAGAAGGCGATGAACAGGGAGTACGGCTATGAAGCGCCCCGCCGCAGCACGACTCCGCACGCTCCTGCTGTTTGCGGTCTTCGCAGCGGGAACGGTCCGGGGGCGGACCGTGACGTTCGAGCTGCTGCACACCACGGACGTCCACACCTTCCTGGACTCCACCGACCAACTCGACGGGGGCGGGGGCGGCTGGCTCCGCTTGGCCACGCTCATCCGGCGCGAACGGCGCAAATGGGGAGCGGACCGGGTCCTGCTCATCGACAGCGGCGACACTTGCCAGGGGACACTGGCCGGAGTCGTTACCCGCGGACGCGTCGGGGTCGACCTGATTCACACCCTCAATTACCAAGTCTGGGCTCCCGGCAATCACGACCTGGATTTCGGTGTGTGGCGTTTCTACGAACTGACCCAGAACGTTCGCGACCGAGTGTTGTGCGCCAACCTGACCCTCCAAGTCGATGCGGACCGGGTCCGATTCGCCGCATGGCGCATGTTCACCCCCGCCGGTGCGAAGGTCGCCGTGATCGGCGCCACGGCCCGGCGCCTGGACGACTGGCTCTGGGGCCGGACCCTCCTCGGTTTTCGCGTGGAATCGGCCGTGACCGCGCTGAAACGCGTGATGCCCGGCATCCTCGATCAACATCCGGACGTGATCGTGCTGGCAATCCACCAAGGCTGGCTCTCCAAAGACCCCCGAAGGATCAATGAAGTCGCGGAAATCGTGCGGCAGTTCCCTGAAATCGACGTGATCCTGGGCGGCCACACACACCGCACATTTCAAGGCATGAAGCTGGGAGCCAAAACGTGGTACGTGCAATCCGGCTGTCACGGCGCCTGGCTCGGGGCCGTGCAGGTAACCGCGGACACACGTGAACACCGTGTGGTCAACGTCGCCTCGGGTCTGATCGAGGCCGGGCCGGACGTACCGGAGGATCCGCAGGCCAAAGCCGCCGTCCAGGATTGTCTTGATCGGACCCGCAAGACAGCGCGGACGGTGATCGTGCGCCTCCCGGCGCCCGTGCCCGCCCGTGGAACGCCCGGCGAGACTTGCGCCACGAGCGAACTGATCTGCCGTGCCGTTGCCGAGGCCACGGGCGCCAGAATCGTTTTCCACGGGAAACTCTCCCAGAAGAGTCTGCCCGCCGGACCGGTGACCGAACAGGATCTGTTCGACCTTGTTCCCTACGAGAACAGTCTGGCCGTGGCCCAACTGACATCCGCGGAACTCCGGAAGGTGCTCGAAGAGCAATGGGCTTGGCGCGGGTCCGGAGCGTACAGTGGGGCATGGGGCATCGAAGCCGTTTTTTCGAGCGAAGGCCGACTTCGCGAAATCCGAAACGCTTTCGGCAAACCCCTGGACGAAAAGAAACGCTTGGCGGTGGCATTCAACAGCTACACGGTCGCCGGCGCCGGACGACGGTTTCCGGTCCTTCGCGCACTCTTGCGAACTCCGCAGGCAGAATTGCGCGATACCGGCATCAACAGCCGCGATGCCGTACGGACCTACCTGAAGCGCCATCGCCCCTTGCGCCTGACCCCGCGCCGCTGGGTGCGCCGGGTCCGGCGGCGGTGATCCGCTGTGCAGTCCGAGCGGTCCCGACCGAACGGCACGGCCGGCTTCGCTCACGCCGCGGACCGGCCCTGGAACGATCCCGAGTGCGACTACTGGCAGGGGACGGAAGCCCTGTTATTCTATACCGGCCGCTTGGCATTGATCGGGCACGCCAGGGGCCTCTGTGACGAAACCCGGGGTTTCAACGAAGGACTTGCCGCGGGTAACACCTTCGGACAGACTTGAATCCGATACTTCTGGATCGAGTCGGACGCCCCCGCCGGTGCCACGGTCGGCGGCGGGATCGGGCGGAAGCGCGCCTGTTTCCGGAACCTCCGCGGCGACCGGATGCTCCGTCTGACGCCGTCGTCCCGAGGCATGCCCTGAGGATATGCCCGCTTGGGACCGCCGGGAACGGTGCGGCGAACGGCAGACTCGCGGGGCAGTCCCGAACCCAGCCGGCTCTTGCGGCCCCTCGCGTGTGGACGGGGTCGTGGGCGACGCAACACGGCCCGGCCCCGCGGCGGGCCGCGGCACGGACAGATCCACAGCGCCGGCGGCCATGGGACCGCGTCCGATCCAAACCGAACCCACGGGGAGAGTCATGCGCTATCAGCAGGAACGCTTCGAGGTGGCGCGGTTCATGCGCCGGCTTTACCGGCAGGGACTGACGACCACGTCCGGAGGCAACATTTCACTGCGCCTGGACGACGGGCACATCCTGCTCACGGCCTCCCAGCACGACAAAGGTCGGTTGCGTGCCGAAGACGTGGGCGTTCTCGACATGGACGGGCGCAACCTGACCCCGACCCTGCGCCCAAGCATCGAGATCGGCATGCATCTTGCCGTCTATCGGGCCCGGTCGGACGCGAAAGCCGTCGTCCATGCGCACCCGCCTTTTACCTCGGCCTTCTGCGCCTCCACGGAACGGATCAGCACGCACTTGGTGGCCGAAAGCTACGCCATTCTCGGAGATCCGGCGTACGTTCCTTACCTGCCGATGGGGAGCCGCGCCCTGGCCGAAGCCGTGGCGACCCGCGCCCACTCGAGTGTTTGCATCCTCATGGCCAATCACGGCGCCTTGACCCTCGGCACGACTCTACTGGAGGCGTTCGACCGAATCGAAGTGCTCGAAGCGGCCGCCCGACTTACGCTGTACGCACGACTGCTCGGCGCCCCGCGTGCGCTGAACGCCGCTGAATTGACGGAACTCGACGAAATGCTCGGACGCCCCCGGCCCGTTTGAACCGGCACGTTCGGGCCGGGACGCCCGGCGCGACCGGCTGCACAGGAGAGACCTCGGCATGGAAGAACTCATTCGTCAACTGTTGGTCCGGTTGGGGGAAGACCCGAACCGGGAGGGGCTGCGGGATACACCCACCCGGGTCACCCGCAGCCTGGAATTCCTCACATCCGGCTATCGGCAAGACCCGCGGGAACTCGTCCGCAGCGCCGTGTTCAATGAGGATTGTAACCACATGGTCATTGTACGAGACATCGAGGTCTACAGTCTGTGCGAACACCACATGCTCCCTTTTTTCGGACGATGCCACATCGGGTACATCCCCCGGGGGCGCGTGTTCGGCGTCAGCAAACTGGCGAGACTGGTGGACTGTTTCGCCCGTCGACTGCAACTGCAGGAACGCCTCACGCAGCAAATCGCCGGAATGGTCCGTGAAGCCATCGGCCCCGAGGGCGTGGGCGTCGTCATGGAAGCCCGGCACCTCTGCATGATGATGCGCGGGGTCGAAAAGCAGAATTCGCTCATGGTCACTTCGGCGGTTCTCGGCAGTTTCCATAGCTCGGCCGCCACACGCGACGAATTCCTCCAACTGATCCGGATGCCGGGCCCGGCATGATTCGGAAGCACCGCACGAGGACGCCCCCATGCCTGAACACGATCCCCCCGTCCCGCAGCCGACTTGGCGGAAAGACGCGCCGATCCTGTTCGGGTTGGCCGCGGTCTTCCTGCTCCGCATCCTGTCCTGGGCTGTGGCCGACCTGTGGTTCGATGAAGTCATCACCCTCAGCGATTACGCGGTCGGACCCCAGGGCGCCAACTCGCTCTGGCGGGTGTTCCGCGTGTATCCGGTCGCCAACAATCACGTCCTGTTCTCGGCCCTTCTTTGGGTGTGGGTGCGGCTGGTCGGTTTCTCTTCCAGCGAATGGGTCTTGCGCCTGCCGTCGATCGCGTGCGGGGTCTTGACGGTCGTCCTGACGGCCCGCCTCTGGCAGGACTGGATCGGGCGCCGGCAGGCGTTTCTGGCCGCGCTGCTCACCGCCGTGAGTCCGGTCGTCGCGCCTTTTACGTTCCAGCTTCGCGGCTACAGCCTCTCGCTCCTGCTCGGCACCATCGCCGTGGCCGGCGTGATGGAACTGACCGAAGGCTGCCGCAATCGGGGTCTGCGCTTGACTGTCCCGACGTTCTTCCTGCTGACGGTCGTCATCCCCGTAAACGCACTTGTGGTGGGGGCATTGTTACTCTTCCTGCTGACGTGCCCGGACCCGCTGCGCCCGGGTCTGAAGGACCGGGTGCGACGCTATTGGCCTGCGGGCTTGGCCGCGGCGCTGGGTTGCGCGTACTGGCTGACCCTCGGCGAGCGCTTTTTCCGAGCCCTGAGTCAAACCACAGGCTGGCCGAATACCTGGGCGGCGGCGGGCAATCTGCTCCTGGCGATCGGCGCCCACGCCGGACCGTTTCTGGTCGTCATCCCGGCCATGCTTCTGGTTCCGCGCCTGCGCCGCCGCTATCCCCTGTGGACAGAGGGCGCCCCGCCGGGATACCTGGCCCTGACGGCGCTGGCGGTCATCGCCATGGTCCTGGCTGTCCGGCGACCTGCCCCGTATCCCCGGGTCTTCGTTGTCTTTTTCCCGCTGTTCACCTTCTCCCTGTTCCGCGTTGCGAGAAACATGCCGCTGTTCGACAATGCGTACCAGACCCGACTCATGGCCATGGTCATCCTGATGTTGGGCGCAGGATGGGAACGAGGCGCCGCCGCGTTGACCCGAAAACAGGTCCTGGCCGGGGGGCACCCGCAAAACCTGTTGCAGCAGTACTACCGGGGCAGTACGGCACTCTCCCAGATTTGCAGTCGACTTGCCGCCACCGGCGCCGCGAGCCGGACGGTCGTACTCGTGGATTTCTTCGATTTCCCGGGCTTTCGTTTCTATTGGACCACCGTATTCAAACAGCCGGCCGAGCGCGTTCTGGCCGAACATCTGCGCCCCGAAGCGCAGTGGGAGGCACGTTTCAAGGGAAGGGACTGGCGGCTCGGTGCCGTGGCCGTCAACTGGGAGGAAGCCGGGAGGCTCTTTGCCGCCGCCGAATGCCCCGGACCGTTCGTTCTTGCCTTCACCGCCGAGGACCGCGGTTTTTTCGTCCGCGGCGAACCGCCGCCGGTGAAACGCAAATCGACGGGACCGGCCCCCCGCCGGACGATTTCGACGCAGTAGCCGCGCTCCGCCACATCGAGAGGGGTTCCGGGACAATCCCCTCATACAGTCGACGCCGGAACGTCGCGTCGAGGTGTTGGGCCGTCGCGGCTCAATGCAGAGGTCGAACCGGGACGTTGCGCTCGTAGGTGGCGTCGATGAAGCTCGTCCGCACCCCGGCCTGCTCTCGTGCGGCAACAATCCGCCCCACGCGCTTGAGAGCGGCCTCCATTCCCGCCACAGGCACGCGCACCTTTGCATTGGGCAGGAACGTTCCCTTCTCCCGCAGATAGCAAATCAGCGTGCGGTCACGCGCGTCCAGTTGGATGGTGACGGGGTCGAGTGGACGCGCGTATTTCTCGGTCTTGCACAGAGTCAAAAAGTGCAGGGCCGCCTGGAACAACTCGTTGCGCAGTCGGGCGCCGGTGGGGACGCGTCCCAAGTCGCGGATTCCCGTGATCACCGGCAGAGTAAGAAGGTCTTCGTCCGGCCGTTCGGGCAGGATCCAGCCGTTCCGATCCGTCAACCTGCCGCCCGGACGCAGGAGTTGCGCCACCGGTTCACGCTCGAACACCTCGATGACCAACGTGTCCGGCAGGCGCCGCGTCACCCGTACGTGATCCACCAAGACATAGGCCTCGAGCCGTTCCCGAATGTCGGCCGGACTCACGGCGAACAGATTGGTCGTGCCGAGCTTGATCCCCGCACCCCGCAGGCGCCGCTCGATCTCCGATCGCTGCAGCCCTCCCCCCAGACGAATGTCCAGGAGCCGGATCGTAAAGTGCGGATTCCGAACGAACAGAAGCTGCCGCACCCCCCAAAGCCCTCCCCAAATCAACCCGAGCGCGGCAAGTATGAAACAACCCCAGAAAAGAACACGCACCGCGAAGCGCATGACCGGCCCCGGCTTTCGGGGCCGGCCCCGGCCGAACGGCAGCGCGCCAAAGCGGGTTTTCCGGGATCGCGTCACCAATCTCTCCCTCTCTCCGGTCTGTCCCTCCACCCCGCCCGGCCTCTCCGCTCTCCCCCACCCGCGCTCTCCCCGCCCGAGCGGTCACGAGCCGATTAGTAATACCGCGACGCCGAACAAAAGTCAACCGGACCGACGGCGCATTTGCCCGGCCCGGCAAGGGGCGCCGTCGCGCTTTTTTCGGGCGTCCACTTTCAATCCCCGGCCGGCGGGGTATGGTATTGATGGGAACACTCCGGTTTTCCAGGAGTGTTTTTTCAAATAGTGCCTGGTAATCGCTCAGGTTTTCGGTCCCGGGTCTGAAATTTGCGGCTCAGGCCCCGGAGGTCGTCGGTCCGAACCCGGACTTCGGCGGGCTCGGCGTCCAAGCCAACCTGAGTACCAGGGCGCCGGCGCGGTGCACCGGGCGGAGGCCGTTGAGCCGGGAAGAAGCTGTCTCAAGACTTGGAATCGGCGAAGCTGTGGAGGTTCGCCGCTCTCTCCAAGTGGTTGTTTGGTCGGAAATCCGACCTTCTTGGGTCGGAGCGTTCGGGCCCTCCCCACCCCGGGGGCATTCGTCCCGCCTCATGGAGGGGGGTCGCCTGCCTCAGGGCTTTGCAGAGGGCCCGGGCCGCCTCGTTACGACCGGCTCCTTCCTGCCCGCGACTTCCGGGATCGTCCCTTCTCGCCTGATTGCCCCTGCCGTGCGTCCGGAGCTGTTTGGGGATCGGACACGGCCATGCTCCCAGTCTTGTTCATTCTTTTTTGCACGGACCGTGCGGCGTCGCCGGCCGACGTTTGTGTGCGCCGGCGATCCCCCTTGCCCCCCGCCGTGCCGGCGGGGTGCGGCCGACGGTACGGGCGAGCTAGGATCGAACGCCGGGGCGCAGGGCCGGCCCCCCATTCCATGCGCGGTCGGGGGGCGGCGTTCTGCCGTGCCGAGGCGGGCAACCGTCAACCGGCGACTGACGACCGGTCCGCCGCCGAGTCGGAGGAAAGTGCGGCGGACGTGCGGCAGGCCAAGGCAGAACTCAGAACACGCTTGCGAGCTGTGCGCAGACGCCTCGATTCGGATGAAACGGCGCGGGAGAGCGAGAGGATTTGCGCCCGTGTCTTGGAACTGCCCGAGGTGCGAACGGCACGGGCTGTGGCCCTGTACGCCGCACTTTCGGGGGAAGTCAACCTGAAAAGGATTATCGAAGAATGTCAACGACAAGGAAAGAGCATGTTGTTTCCGCGCTTCCGCGCGGTGGACCGAACCTATGAGATGGTTCAGGTCCACGAGTTCGAGTCAGAGACAGTTCCCGGCTTTTACGGCATTCGTGAGCCACGCCCCGACCTTCCCGCGACCCCGACGGGCCTCTGCCGGGACCGCCGGACGGCATGGATCGTACCCGGACTCGCCTTCGACGGCGCCGGGGGCCGTTTGGGCCAGGGCGGCGGATACTACGACCGACTCCTGGCCGGTGTGAAGGGGCCGAAGATCGGGGTGGCTTTCCAGTGGCAGTTGTTGCCCGCAGTGCCCACTTGCCGTCACGATGTTCGCCTCGACGTTCTGGTCACCGGCAACCGAGTGCTGCGGTTCTCGCCTCGCACCGAGACCCGGTTCGCCTGATCCGTTCACGGAACGCCCACCTCGAACTCCCCGCGGACCGCGTCGGACCCGATCCCCGACACTTGGTTGTGTCCTGTGTCCCGCAATCGCGTGGACCCCTTGCAGGACCTGCCGGCGTTCACTCGCCTTCCAGGCCGAACTTCGAACGCCGGACATGTTGCGCTCTTTCTCGGCTGTCGTGGCACGGAACACGAAAGGAAACGGACCATGATACCGTTGGTGGTAGCCGCGATTGTTGCAGGAGTGATGGGAATTACCGTCGGCTTTCTCGTGAAAGGCGCCCTGACCCGCAAGGACTTTCAGGAAGCGGAGCGCCTCAGCGAAAAGGCACGGCACGAAGCCGAAGACATCATCAAGGAAGCGAGGATCGCGGCCAAAGAAGAACTCCTGCGATCCCGGGACGAATTCGAGAAGAGCACACGGGAGCGCCGGCAGGAACTTCAGAAGCTCGAGGAACGACTCGCGGCCAAGGAAACCAATATCGAGCGAAAGGCGGACCTGCTCGAGTCTCGTCTGACCGAAATCGAGAAGCGCGAAAAAGCCCTCCGGGACGGCGAGGAGAAACAGGCGGAGCAGAAAAAACGCCTCGATGAACTCATCCACCGGGAAATCGAGGAACTCGAACGCGTGGCGGGAATGGATCGGGAAGAAGCCCGCAAACTCCTTCTCGAACGCCTGGCCCACGAACTCGAGGCCGAACGCGGCGCATTGATCCGGCGGTTCCAGGACGACGCAGCCCAGGAACTCGAGCGCAAAGCGCAGGAAACCATGATCAATGCCATGGAACGCTACGCCGGCGATTGCGCTTACGAACGCACCACCGCAACCATCCCCCTGCCCAACGAAGAAATGAAAGGCCGCATCATCGGCCGCGAAGGACGCAACATCCGCACCATCGAGGCGGCCTGCGGCGTCAGTGTCCTCATCGACGACACGCCCGAAGCCGTGGTCATTTCCTGCTTCGACCCGGTCCGCCGCGAAATCGCCCGAGTCGCTATGGAGCGCCTGGTGGCGGACGGACGCATTCATCCGACGCGAATCGAAGATATGGTGGCCAAGGCCACCAAAGAAATCGAGGAGGAAATCCGCAAGGTGGGAAAGGAAGCGGTCGATGCGGCCGGCGTCACCGGGGTCCGTCCCAATCTCGTCAACCTCCTGGGACGCCTCAAATACCGCTACAGCTACTCGCAAAACGTGCTGCGACACTCCATCGAAGTCGCCCACCTGATGGGGAGCATCGCCGCTCAACTCAACCTGGACGAACAAAAGGCCCGGCGGGCCGGTCTCTTTCACGACATCGGCAAAGCCGTCGACCACGAAGTCGAAGGGTCCCATGCCGCCATCGGGGCAGACCTTCTGCGGCGCGCCGGCGAGGGGGAGGACATTGTCAACGCCGTGGCCGCACACCACGAAGAGGCCGAGAAAAACACGCTGCTCGCCAACTTGGTCGCCATCTGCGACACCATCAGCGCCAGCCGTCCCGGCGCCCGGTCCGAGACGACCGAGCTTTACCTCAGGCGCCTGGAAAAACTCGAGTCCATTGGCCGCGAATTCGACGGAGTCGAAGGGTGCTATGCCATCCAGGCGGGACGCGAACTCCGCGTCTTGATCGAACCGGAGAAGATCACCGAAAACGCCGCGGCCGTCCTCGCCCGGGACATTGCCGCGCGAATCGAGAAAGAAATGCGTTACCCCGGCCAAATCAAAGTCACGGTGGTTCGTGAAACACGGGCCGTCGAATACGCCAAGTAACGCCGAGACCAAGAGCGATCCGCCCGGTTTGCGTGCCTCCCCCACCGCCCGCGGGGCGGAAACCCGCAAGGGAAACGATACGGTGCTTCGCCCGGAATCGCTCCGCGGACGCGGCGAATACAAATCCACCCCACCGGCAATGCGCTTGCTGATTTATAACATTGCGTACGGGGCGCGTCCCCCGAAGAGTGCCCGGGGGATGCTGCTGACCCCCCTGAGGACCCTCCGCAGCTCGGAGCGACACTTTGCCCGGATCGTCCGCTTCATCGAGGATCAAGCCCCGGATATCATCGGACTGGTCGAGGTGGACGTGGGGTCAGTGCGGACGCGCCGAACGAACCAGGCCGCGGAGATCGCCCGCGCCCTCGAGCACCTGCCCCGGCCGCACTACGCACCGAAGTACGGGACCCGCCGCTATCCCCGGTACGTCCCCATTCTCCGGCATCAGACCAACGCCATCCTGGCACGGGAAGGGATCGGCACCATCGCGCACCACTATCTGCCCCGCGGCTTCAAACGTCTGGTGCTCGAAGTCGGCGTGAACGGACTGACGGTGCTCTTGGTCCACCTCCCACTCCGCAAGCGGGCCCGACAGGTGCAGATCGCGGCCCTGGCCGACTTGGTCGCCGCCATGGCCGGCCCCTTGATCCTGGCCGGCGATTTCAACGTGTTCGGCGGACATCGCGAGCTGCACGAACTCATGCAGACCACCGGTCTGAAAACAGCCAACATCGACCACACCCCCACCTTTCCGTCCTGGAAACCCAAGCGAGAACTGGACTTCATCCTGCATTCCCCGGAAATCCGCGTCCGCCGGTTCCATGTCCTCAACGAAGTCCGTCTGTCGGACCACCTGCCGCTGGTCCTGGACTTCACTCTCGCCCCGTCGTCTCACGGCGCCTGACGCGGAACGACCCGCTGGAAAGCCGCCCCCCCGGGCTGTACAGTATCGCCTTTTCGGTCCGCCTCGGAAAACCCCGACCGCCGCGGACGGATCTCAAGATTCCGGCGCAGCCGGTTCCCACTGCAACACAGGATTTCCATGCGCGACAAGTACGACGCCATCGTTATCGGGGGCGGTCTCGGCGGGCTCACCGCGGCCAAGCGGCTCGGCGAAGCCGGCCTCAGCGTGCTCTTGGTCGAACAGCACTCGCAGATCGGCGGCCTGGCCGCGTTCTTCCGCCGCCGAAACCACATCTTCGACGTCGCTCTCCACGGCTTTCCCGTGGGAATGAAGAAGAGCTTTCGGAAGTACTGGGGAAAAGCGTTCGCGGACCGGGTCATCCAGCTCCGGAGCATCCGGTTCGACAACCCGCAGTTCCAGCTCGAGACCACATTCGACCGGCAGGACTTCACCCGGATCCTCACCCAGAAGTTCAAGGTGCCCGCCGCTGCGGTGGCCGCCTTCTTCCAACGGGTCGCCGAGACCAATTTCTACGACGACCACGCCCTGAGCACCCGCCGGCTTTTCGAAAGGTTCTTTCCCGGCCGCTCGGACGTGTGGCGCTTCCTCATGGAACCGATCACCTACGCCAACGGCTCCACCCTGAACGACCCCGGCGTCAGCTATGCCATCGTCTTCGGCAACTTCATGAGTCGGGGCGTCTACACGTTCCAGGGCGGAACGGACCTCCTGATGAGCATGATGCGCCGCGAACTCCGACGCGTCGGCGTCGACGTCGAGACCCATTGCCTTGCCGAGCGCATCCTGGTCGAAAAAGGAAAGGTCCGGGCCGTGATTGTCAACGGCCGGACCGTGGCCGCACGCGCCGTGGTCTCGAACGGCAGCTTGGTCAAGACCGTCCATGAACTGGTCGGAGACGATCATTTCGACCCGGAGTTCCTGGAGCAATTCAACCGCATTCGCGTCAGCAACAGCAGTTGCCAGGTCTACATCGGCATTAAACCGGGCGAAAAACTGCCCGACATCGGCGAACTCATCTTCTCGAGCGTGCACCCCGAGTTCGACGCGGCAGCCATCTGCAGTGCAGCGGTGACCAGTCGATCCTTCTCGGTCTATTACCCGTTCATCCGCCCCGGCTCGGACCAGAGCGCCGTGGTCGCCTCCATGAATGCCCGGTATCAAGACTGGCAGAACTTGGACCCGCAGGCCTACGAACAGGCCAAAAAGCGTCTGATCGAGCAAGCCCTGGATGCCTTCGAAAAGTACGTGCCCCATATCCGCCGGATCATGGACTGGACCGAAGCCGCCACTCCGCGCACTTTCGAACGCTACACGCACCACGTCGACGGCGCGTCGTTCGGGACGAAATTCGATGCATTGCCTTTCAGCATGAATCTCGCCCGCCGGATCCCGGGCCTGTTCCACACCGGTTCCACCGCCATCATCATGTCCGGCTGGCTCGGAGCCGCCAACTACGGCGTGATCACCGCGCACGAAGCGGAAAAGTATCTGACGGCGTGAGTCCGCTCGGACTTGCGGGAGCAAGTGCACGCAACCCACACACCAGCGACCAACGTCCCGCCGGACTGTGCTCGTTGCGGCTGCGGCGCCTTACTCCCGCCCATGGGACACGTACCTCTGGGCCGATCCACAGAAAAAAACGCGTCTGAGACCGTTCGCGCAAACCAGGACAAGACCGCCATGATGAAACTTGATTTTGCGAAGTCCGCAGACGGCCTGATCCCGGCCATCGCCCAGGATTGGAAGACCGGCGAGGTGCTCATGCTCGCCTATATTAACGAACAAGCCTGGCGCCGTACCCTTGAAACCGGCAACGCCACCTATTGGTCCCGCTCGCGCCGAAAGCTCTGGACAAAGGGCGAAAGCTCGGGAAACGTCCAGAGAATCAAGGAAATCCTGGTGGACTGCGACGAGGACGCTGTGATCTACAAGGTCGAGCAAGTCGGCGGGGCCGCCTGTCACACCGGGTATCGCACCTGTTTTTATCGCCGGGTGGCCGACAACAGTGTCGAAATCGTGGCGCCCCGCGTTTTCGACCCGGAAGAAGTCTACGGCGCCTGAACCGCCCAGCCTGATGAAGTCATGGAGTTCACGGCGAGAGCCCGGCCACAAAGAAGGGTGCGTGGCTGCGCGCGAAAGCGATTTTGGGTGAGATTTCGTCCCCGCCGAGCGGAATTCGGAGATGCTGCCCTCGGCGATAATCCCGCTCGCCGGGAGACGGGAAGCGGCGAAAGATCGTCCGAAAGCGTCCGCACCCTCCCGCCTTCGTCCCGCGCCTGCGGGATTATGGCGGACAGGTCGGGTCGGACCGCCGGCGACGTCGACTCGCCTTCGGAGAAACAGAACAGCGGATCAACTCGAGAATCGTGAGGTGCCCCCATGTCCACACTTCGTTTGGGACTGCCCAAAGGCAGCCTGCAAGACGCCACCATCGAAATGTTCCGCAAGGCCGGCTGGCGCATCCGGGTGAGTTCCCGCTCCTATTATCCGACGATCGACGACCCGGAAATCGAGTGCCTGCTGATTCGAGCCCAGGAAATGGCCCGCTACGTCGGCGAAGGGGTGCTCGATGCCGGACTCACCGGACATGACTGGATCCTGGAGAGCGGCGCGGACGTCGTAGAAGTGGCCGAACTGGTCTACGGCAAGGTCGGGCGCGCCCCTGTCCGCTGGGTCCTGGCCGTGCCCGAGGACTCCCCGATCCGGAAAGCCGAGGACCTCGAGGGCAAGCGGATTGCCACCGAGGCGGTGGGACTGGCCCGACGCTACCTTGCCGAACACGGCGTCAATGCCGCCGTCGAGTTCAGTTGGGGCGCCACGGAAGTCAAGCCCCCAAAACTCGCCGACGCCATCATCGAAATAACGGAAACCGGGTCCTCGTTGCGCGCCAACAAACTACGGATCGTCGACACGGTTTGCGTCACCACCACGCGCCTCATCGCCAACCACGACGCCTGGGAGGATCCCTTCAAACGAAACAAGCTCGAACGGATCGGACTCCTCCTGAAATCGGTGCTCGCGGCCGAGCGAAACGTGGGAATCATGCTGAACGTCCGCGAAGAAAACCTCCAAGCCGTCCTCGACATGCTCCCCGCACTGCAACGCCCCACGGTGTCGCAACTGGCTGAAACCGGCTGGTACGCTCTCATCACGGTTATCGACGAGCACGTGGCCCGGGACATGATCCCCGACTTGCTGGCGGCAGGCGCCCATGGGATCGTCGAATTCGCCCTCAACAAACTGGTCGAGTGACCTCCCGGGGGGCGCGGGCCCGCACTCGATAGTGGACGGAGGCCGCACCGCCCGGAACATGGATTTCCGTCATGAGCCGCCAGGAATACAATGCGTTCCGGGAAATGCTCCGCCGGAAAGCCTACGCCGAAGCAGCAGCGTTTGCGGAACAGCAAACTGTCGAGTCACCCGGACCGAACGCCTTTTGGCAAACCCAGCTCTCCCTGGCCCTGGCCGGCGCAAACCGCACCGGTGAAGCTGTCCGAGCCGCCGACACTGCGCTCGAAATCGAGCCGGACAACACCTTCGCCTTGCGGGCCCGCGCACAGGCCTTGTACGCCAACCACGACTACGAAGCCGCCCTCCAGGATTTTCGCGAACTCGAGCGCCACTCCCGGTTTCGCGAATACGCCGGGCGCGGCGTCCTGCGCTGCCTCAACCGCCTCGGGCACTGGCAGGAACTCCTCGATTGCCTCGAGCGCCGGGACCTCTCTCCCCGCGAGTCGGCCGCGTGGCGGGCGTATGCCCTGGCCGGACTCGAACAGACCGAAGCAGCCGTCGAAGCCTGCCGACGCTGGCTGGCCTTCGACCCGGACCAGCCCCGGGCACTCTGGCTCCTCGCCGACCTCGAAATCGCCCAAGAGGGACTGCCGTCCGTATTGAAACGCATGGGCCGACTGGCCCGCATCCCCAGTCGCCCCACAGTCTATCGCGAGATATACGCGTCCCTCTGCCGCCGGGCCGGACGCGACGAACGCGCCATCGAAGTCTATGAAAACACCGTGGCCGACGAGACCGACGCACCCCGCCTCCGCAGAAGACAGGCCTTTGCTTTGGCCAAGAACGGCAGGGAACTCGAGGCCGTCCCGATCATGGAAGAACTGCTGCGCCAGAACCCCAAAGACCATTACGTGCATTCGGCCTATACCGCGGCCTGCCGCCGGGCCGGACGGCTCGAACGCGCCCTCGAGTTCTATCAGCGGCTCCTGGCCGAACGCCCGGAACAAAAAAACCTGTACGGCTGGATCCGGCGCGTGGAGCGGACCCTCGAAACCACGCACGCCGCCGATGCCGACCCGGATTCAACACGATGAAACTTGCCGGAATACGTATCGGCGACCTGGTCGAGTTAGCGCCGGTCCGAACCGTCATCCGGCTCGAAGACGGCCGAGTCCGCGCCCGGGAAATCACCGCCGGATTCGTTTTCACCGGCGAAGTCGCGGCCCACTTGGACGCCTTGACCGCCGCCCTGAGCCGGACCACCGGGCAGGGCTGTTTCCTCCAGGGCGACTTCGGCTCGGGCAAGTCGCATTTCCTGGCCGCACTCGCCGCCTGGGCCGACCGGGCGCCCGGCAGCGACGGGATGACCGCACGGCACGAGGGCCTCGCACGCCTCGAGCACAGCGGGAAACGCTTCCTGCCCGTGCCCGTTTCCCTCGTCAATTACCGGGCATCGACCCCGCTCGAACAAATCGTGATCGGTGAAGTCGAACAGGCCCTGGCTCGCCACGGCGCACGGATCCACCTTTCACCCCTCACCGGATTCGTGGCCCACCTCGGCGAAATCTGCCGGGACCCCAAACTGTGCGCGGAGTTCGCAAAACACATCGGCGTCACTCCGGGCGACCTGCCCGATTGGCTCGAAGCCCATCCGCGGCAGGCCTGGACCGCCGGCGTGCCGTTTCTGCGAAAACTGGGACTGCCCGAACCCGGAATCGCATTGCTCGAAGATCGACACGAAACATTTCGGCGTGTCCTCGAGGCGATCCGAAACGCCGGGTTCGACGGTCTCATCCTGCTCGTCGACGAACTCTCGGAATTCTTCCGGGCCAAGCCCGCCGCCCGGCGATTGAACGAGGACGCCCGCACCCTGCAATTCCTCGGGGAACTGGCCGGCACGCACCCATTGTGGATTGTCGCCGCAGTGCAGGAAAGCATTGAACGAACCGGCGACATCGCCCAAGCCACGTTCCGCAAAATCAAGGATCGCTTCCCGGTCCGGTTCACCCTTTCGACACTCCACATCCGCGACCTGATCTCCCGACGACTGGTGAAGCATAAGCCCGACGCCGACCGCAGCATCCGGAAAATCCATGCCTACTTCCGCGAACAGTTCCCTTCGTTTTCGGTCGATTTCGCTCGATTCCGAGACATTTACCCCATGCACCCCCGCACCCTGGATCTGCTCGAAGGGCTTGGGGACCTTTTCTCCGAACATCGCGGTATCGTGGACTTTGTCCATGCCCAGATCGCCGGGGACCCCGAGCGCAACATCCCCGGCGTCCTCGACCGTCCCTGCACCGTGCTGCTGGCGCCGGACAGTATCTACGACCACTTCGAGCACCGCCTCATGCAGTTCTCGGATTTCAATGCCTTCCCCCGGCACGTGGTCCCCCATCTGGACCGAGTCGCCGCGGAACGACTCGAGGACCCCGAAGACGTCGCTCTGGCACGACGCCTGGTCCGCATCCTGGTCCTCTACCGTATCCATCCCACCGCCCCTGCACCGACGGTCCAGGCCCTGGTCGAAATGGTTTCATGCGTGCTCGAACCGGGACAGCCGGAACTCAACGCGGAATTCGTGGCCGAAGCCGTGCTGGCGCCCATCGCCGCCAACAGCCGCTTTCTGGTCAAAAAATCCGGGCACGGAGGTCCCGCCGCCGAAGCGGTGTACGAAGTTGCGGCACAGGCGGACGTTGGGCACACCCTCGAGGCGCGAATCCAGCGAATGGCCGATGAAATCGATCCCGGAGATTCGCGCCCCCTGACCACGGCGTTCCAAGAGCTGAGGCCGGGCCTGTCATGGCCCGGTCCGGAACTGGTTCGACCGAGTTGCGGGGCAACCCGAACCGTTTCGTGGCGGAGTTCGCAACGCAAGGTCCTGACGCTCTTCTGTCCCCGCGGCGCCGAGCCCGAAGTCCGCCGGAGGATCGAAAACGCCACTGCGGCCGATGAAGTGGAGCTGGCTCTTGTCCTGACTCTTTGGAACACCTCTTTCGAACCAACCGACCCGGCGGTCGCAATGTGGAAAATCCCTCCGCCGGAAGACACGGACGGCCTGTTGCGACGCTGGTTCGCGGCACGGCAATTGCGCGAGGAACTCAATCCCGCCAATCCCGCCGACCGTCCCTTGATCTCCCCCTTGGGCGAACTGCTCCAGCGACTGGCGCCCGCCGCACGAGAAGCCGCTCTGCAGGCCGCGTACGCCGGGGACTTCCGCCGCCCGCATCTCCACGTGGAAGACGCCGTGCGTACGGTCCGCCGCTTCGACCGCCTGGTCGAAATCGCCGCCGCGGCGATCCTCGAAGAACGCCATCCCAAGTTCGCTTCCGTGGCCCCGCGCGGTCTCGTGCCCTCGGTACGACTGTACGAAAACCTGCTCGAACAATTTGTTATGCCCGGCTCGATCTCCCTCCAGCAAGCTCGCCGCCGCGGTCTCACCGGCCTGATCGAAGGGTTGGCCGCTCCCCTCGGCCTGGTCGAGGTCCGCTCCGGCGCCTATGTGGCCGCGGCCGATCCGGTCGGACATCCGCTGCCCGCCTTCCTCCACGCCCTGCTCCGGCCCGCCGGCCCCACGCCGCTCGCCGAAGTAATGCACGCTTTGCGGACCGGACCGTTCGGCCTGCCTCGGGAAACCGCCGATTTCCTCCTCGCCGCACTGGCCTGCGCCGGGACCCTGACTCTGCTGCGCGGCAGCCGTGCCGTGCCCCTCGATTTCATCCGCCTCACGGCCATCGAGTCCGTCGACGCCGTGACGCCCGGCGAGATCATCGGCCCCGCGGACCGGGATGTACTCCTCCGGGAATGCACATTTCTGTTGCCCGCAACGACCGAGACTGACGCCGCGGCGCCCTTCGGGCTCAAGCAGCAGCGCGAGACGTGGCAGGCCCTCCAACGTTTCAAAAAGCAGGCCGGCGAACTGACCGAGGAAGTCGACAGACAGCTCGACCGTATCGCTGAATTCTCCGCTTTTGCCGAGTTTGACATCCGGGAAATTCGGGCACAGCTCGAGGCCGTGCGGTCCCTGGCGGACGAAATCAAGGTCTCATACTCGGCACGGGAAGGCCTCGGGCGTTTCATCCGGGCATGGAAGACCGCCCGGCTCGCGCCGTCGGTCCTGCCGTATCTCAAACAACTGCGGCGGTTTCTTGTCGACCGTGCGGACGCTTTTGTCTTCGTGCACCATTACCTGCACCATCCTGCGGTGGAGTTCGCGGCCGGACAGGAACCCGAACTGACCCAACGCCGTGCAACGGCCCTCAATCTGCTGCGGGACCCCGACCGAGTCGTGGCCGATGATGACAGCCGTCAACTCAATGCCGTGTTCGAACACTTCCGGGAAGAATACGCCCGAGTGTATGCCGACGCGCACAAGCAATTCTACGCCCGGCGCGCACCGCCGCGACTGAGCGCGCCGGGCCGGCGCGCCCTCGAAGTCCTGCGACGCCTGGCCCGAATTCCCCAACTCGCCCCGCCGCCGGGCCTGGACCGCCTGTTCGAGCAACTGGACCGGCCCGCCGGCCAAGTCTGTCGCCGCAACCTCGCCGAAGCCCTCTTGCGGGGACCGGTGTGCGACTGCGGATTCCGCATCGGCGCCGAACCGGCCGACGAACCGGAGCGGGTCGATCCCGAAGCAACCATCCAGACCGCCCTCGAAGAATACCTGGCCGCGTTGCGGAGTCCGCAGACACTCGAGGCGCTCGAGGCCCGGGCTTACGCCCTGCGGGAAGCGGAGCCCGAAGCCGCACAACACCTCGATCTGTTGCTTGCTGAACTCCACGCCCAGCACGGTGGTGCGCCGGCGCGCTTGGTCGCCCTGCTCGACCGCGGCACGGCGGAGCAGGTCGCGCGCGCCCTGGACGGCTCGGTCCCCGTGCAACGCCGACGCCTCGGCGATCTGGCCGAAGAACTCGGCGGCCGCCGACTGCGGCCCGCGCAACTGCGCGCGGCAATCGAGAAATGGCTCGGGAATCTCGACGACGAAGACGGCCTGATCGTCCTCGATCCCGCCGGGGCTGAAACGGGCGACGGGGCGAACTGGTCCTGGTGGCCCCTGCTTTGGCGCCACGCCCTGCCCCGGCTCGTGCCGGCCCCGACCCGACTTCCCGATCCCATTGCCGCGGCGGCGGCCCTCGAAACCGACTTCCCGGCGGCGGCCCTGGCGCCGCATTTCGAGGACTGCGCCCCTGAAAAACTGGTTCGCTTCATCCGACTGGAACCCCTGCACACTCAGGCGGTCCGGGCCGCCTGGCTCGTCCTGGCCCGCCGCGTCCTGGAAGGCCGGGCCCCCGCCACCGCGATCAGCGGGACAAAGGCCGGCCACCTCGATCCGAAGACGGCAGCGGCCGTCGAACGCCGCCTCACCGTCCTCCGGCAGCTCGCCGACCGCCTCGATGCCGCCCACCCCGCCCGACTCGCAGCCCGGATCGCCGCCGCCGACGTATGGCGGGATTCCTGGGCCACCGATCCGCTCAAGAAACAAACGCAACAATGCATCGAAGGCTTGGCCCGAGACGCAACGGACTGGTTGGCGGCCCTCCCGGCCCTCGAATCGGTCGACCTGGACCGGCCCTGGACCGTGATCGTCATGGACGGCGTGCCCCCGGATGTCTGGATCCAAACGCGCCGCGCCCTCCCAGAGACCTTCTTCGCCCGCGCCGAAACGCGCTGGCGACGTCTCGACGCCGCACCGGAAACCGTGGAGGCAATGACCCGATTGCTGGGCCTTTCCGCCGACCCCGTCGACGCACTGGCGGCCCGGGACGTGCCCTACACCCATGTCTCCGGACGGGAAGCGCACGGCTTGGCCGAAATGCTGCCCGAACCCCCTTCGGGCAGGGCGGCCGTGGTGCGAGTCGCGCTCTTCGACCAAGGCGCGCACCGCCGTACACTCGCACTCGAGGAAATGCCCGGGCTACTCGAAGAATTCTGTATCCGCGAAATCGCCCCGGTGCTTGCCGCACATCGGGAGCAGGGCCGCGGTCTGCTGCTGACCACCGACCATGGCCTGAGTTTCCGGGCCGGGGATCTCGCGCACGGCGCTGGCGGTGTGTTCGAAACCGCGCTGTTCCAAGCAGTCTGGGAAGCTCCCCAGCCTCGCTCCCGGACACCGGCCCTTTGAAGACTGCCGGAACGCGGGCGAATCCACGGAGTGTCTCCCGGCTTTCGCTCTCCAATCATTACTCCCGCCGCCGCGGAGCGTCCCCTGGATTCCCGATAATGCGAGCCCCTCGGGGGTGTTGATTGCCTGCAAATTGCAGATCGCAGATCGTTCGTTGACGTGAGACTGCGACGCGGTTATCTTTCTTTTCACTCAGACACTGCCCCTGCTTCGGCGTTCTCGCAGGGACGGGGGGTATGGCGCCAGCCCGACATACCTCCAAATCGCCGGTGATCGCACCTGTTTTTCGGGATCCGCAAACAAGGCAAAAAGGTTCGCCGGTACGGCTCGATAACGCTATCCGCCGCACCGCGCGGACGCCGCAGATGCTCCCCACGCCCCATCCATTGGCGCTATCCCCGTTGCATCACCAACCGGGAAGCTGCCCGTCTTCATTCTTTTCCGGACTGGTTTCGACTC
>JAADHN010000115.1 GCA_013151865.1 Kiritimatiellota bacterium | reverse complement strand
GCCCCCCCCTCCCGTCCGCCCCTGAGCAGCGGCGCCGCGCTAGGCGTCGGCGGTCCCGGGCCGTTGCAGGACGCTCTCGATATGTGCCTGCAAAACCTCCACGGCCCGAGTCGAAAAACGGTCGGGAAGGAGACTGACGACGGGATAGGCGCGCAACTCCGGGAAGATCCCGAACAGGCGAATGTGTCGGATGAAATCCTGTTCGTTCACGCCGGGTTCGTTGCCGCCGGCATGGTCGAGATTGACGAGTCGGTCCGGGGCGCAGAGCTCGCACACCCGCAAGTGCGCCAGCGTCAGCCCCTGCCAGTCCCAGCCGGGCAGGACCTGCACGTCGTTGGCACGTACCGCATGTACCCAGCGCGAGAAGAAAACGTCCGGATGATGACTCTCCACTTCCACGGTGGGATCCAGGGAGGTGATCGCTTCGTACGCGCAGCGAATGAGTTCCGTCATGCGTTGTCTCGGGCCGTAATAATAGTCGAGCTTAAACTTGCGGAAACCCATGTCGATGTACGGCCGGAAGACATCGCGGTAGAAATCGACCAACGCGGGACAGGGCTCATGGTAGAAGGCCCCGGTCATGTCGGCGTTTTCTTCGGCGGAGCGTTTCAGGCTCGGCTCGAACAATTCCGGCCGATCATCGAGGATCGCCCCGCCCGGTTGGACCCGGGGCAGGCCGAACCACAGCGCGGGCACAAAGCCGTGGTCTTCGAGCCAATGGCAGAGTCCGGGAAAGTCCGGGAACAGGTCGGTATCGACCCGCCAGTACCCGTCGGTCTGCAACGGGGTTCGGTGCTGCTGCCAACCGGCGTCGATGGTGAGCTTTCCCGGGGGCAGTCCGAGATCGAGAATGCGCTGTGCGTAGCGGCGCACGAAGGCGTCGTCCAGACAATTGAGGGGAGAACGCCCTTTGGCGGCGGCCACGGCTTTTTGCTCGACCCACGTGACGTATTCGGGCTGGCGCCAATGCGGTTGTTCGGGGGGCGCCGGCGGAGCGGGCGCCTCGACCCGAGCGTTGTAGAGCCGCCAGGCATCGCATTCATCGAGGCCGTCGATCACCAGTAGCTTCTGGTTTTTCGGTACGAAGCAGGTGACGCGTTTGCCGTCGGAGACGACGCGCCCGCCCGCGGGGGTCAAAAACCCCGCAAAACTTCTGCCCGTGGCCACGGCGGGCGAACCGCTGGTGGACGTGGCCCAGGTATCGAGGATGTCCAGATCGAACGGTTCCCGCAGAAAGCAGCTCGTGTGCCCCCAGAGATTGTAAAACGGTGCAAACACCGAGTGCTCGATTTTGAAACCGTGCTCCGCAGGACCGGCAACGACCTCGTACGACATGTGTGTTTCCTTGACTCAGGCGGACGGACCGGGGGCCGCCGCGGGTGTATGTTTGCGAACGAAATACGGTACGCCTCCAGGTCGAATAGTCAATGGTGGGCAGTGTGTTCCCGGCGGAGACGCCTCGAGTCGTCGACCCCAGGCCGGAGGAAAGTCGCGCCGATTTCGTTTTCGGGTCCGGCTTTCTTTTCGGCCTTGACACCCCCATCCAGTTGCTGCATAGTGGGCCCGGATACGCCGTGGTGCGGGGGGCGCCGGACAACGGGCGGCCTCTCCCGGACGCTGGAAGTCGTTGCATTTGTATGGCCAGGCGCTTTATTCGGCTCGCGGGGACGCTCGCCCTCCAGATGCGTTGAATGCAAATCCAGGAATGGAGAACGTCTCCATGAACGGTGTGTTCCCGGGGGGTGGGCAATAAAGGGACACACCCTTTTCGTGGGTTGCCGCGTATTCGAACCGAAACCATCGAGGCCCCGGGACACTTTGGGGGCAAGCACTCGCCGAGTCGATTGCGTCCGCCGCCGCGATCCGGCGCCGGTTCGGAAGAAGCCCACGCTCGACGGGGATTGGAGGAGCGATGACAGCACCAACTGCAGCGCCGGACGTACGGTTGCACAACTACCGAAGCTATGGTTGGTTGCGGGGCTTTTCCGTGGTGCCGAGCTGGGGGGCCCGTATCGAGCAGGCGTGGTGGGATTATCGGCCGGACCGGATGCGCGAGGAGGTGGCGCTTGCCGCCCGGGTCCATGCAAACTGCCTGCGCCTGTGGATCGAGTTCTCTGCGTGGATGGCTGACCCGGACGGGGTCGCCGAGCATTTCTTTGACGCCGTGGCCGCGACCGCCGAGGCCGGCATGAAAACGATGCCCTGCCTGTTCAACCGCTGGCACAACTACGACTGGGATTACGGCGGCACCTATACCGAACACCTGTTCCGAAACTGGCAGCCGATGCTGGACTATGTTCGGGCCTTGGTGCAGCCGCTGGCCACGGACGAACGGATCCTTGTATGGGACCTGTGCAACGAACCTCAGGCCAGAGCGTTGGCCACGGACGTGGACCGACGCGAGTTCGAATGGTTGAGCGCCATCGCCGGAACGGTTCGAGAGTGCGGCGTTCGCCAGCCCATTACCATCGGGACCATGACAGGGGGAAATGTCCATGTCTTCGCCCCGCTCTGCGACGTGCTGTGCGGACATCCGTACGCTCACGACAGGGCAGGGCTGGACACGCTCATCCGGAGTTTCAAAGGGATGGTCAAGCGTCATGGGAAACCGCTCCTGGTGAACGAATGCATCCCCGGCGCTCTCGACGACGAAGTCCGTGCACGCGTGGCGCGTTTGTACGTCGAGCGACTGGCCGCCGCCGGTTTCGGCTGGATGGGATGGGCCTTGCGAGAGGGCAAGGCCGTTTCCACGCGGCGGGATCGTTACGATGGTAACGGCATCAACGGGGAGGGCTTCCATCCTTTCTTTACGAAGGATGGAACGTTGCGTGCGGGCCTGGGATTTCTGAGGGAGAAGCCGGCACTGCCGGCGCCTTGGGAATCGCGGAAGGAAAACAACGACGCCGGCGTGGGACGCTAGCCGTTTCCGCTCCAGGGCAGGACACTCCAACCGGGAGGACCGGCGCCGTCCGCCGCAGGCTCGAGGGCGGGCGCCAGGAAAAATGGATCATCCCACCCACACGGGACTCGACCACGCCATATTACCGTCCCGTTGCGTGACCCGGACATAATACCAATCCGATGGGGCGCCCGGCCGCACGTCACGCCACTCGACTTCCGCTGTGTTCGCGTCGGGGGCCACTGCGAACACGTCCCGATTGTCCCGGACGACAGCGATCTCCGCAAGGGTGTCCGTGCCGTGGACGCGCACCTGCACAGTTCTTTCTTTTACGGCGTCGATTTCCGCGCCCATGAGATGTCCGTTCACCGTGAATTCCAGCGCGATTTTCACTCCCGTGGCGCCGTAACACCGGCGGGCGCGGAAGGCGTCGAACACGGCGTCACGGTCGAGTTCCGGGGCGTAAACGGCCTGGATACCGCCCCGGTAGCAGACGGCCGCGCCGCACCGGTGCGGACCGTGGAAAAGGGGGTTTCCGGGCCGTCCGTCATGGGATTCGCTGCCGGCGACCAAGCCGAAGCGGCGCCCCCGGGCCAGTGCGTCCTGCACAAAATGTCCCGGCGCCTCGCCGCGTCCCGTGGGACTGTGTTGTTCGAGGTAATGGATCTCGAACGGCGGCCCGGGTTTCTCGGAACTGCCCCAAAGCGAGTACACTTCGACCAGCCGTTCGAGGTCGGGATCGTGTGCATCGATGTTCCACCACACGCTTCCCGCGGCCCGGGCCGGGTGATGCGGGATTACGACCGCATCGGTGAGCGGGACGCGTTTGCGGAGTTCGCACCAGAGTTTCGGGGCGGTATCGGAGTTGGGCTGGTTGCAACGGAGCAGGGGGCCTTCGAAGCCGCGATAGATCACGTTCCGATGGCCGTACCCGGCGGACGGTCCGTCGGGTACGTGGCTCCATTCGTATCCGAGAAACGCCAGAAAACGACCGGGGAGCGAATTGCGACGGGCGGCGGACACGGTGTCGGTCCACTCGGCGTCGGTGAGGTGGGTGTCGTGGTCCGTGACGGCGACGAAGTCCAGGCGTGAGTTTTCACGGCCCCAGGCATAGGCCTCATCCAGCGTGGACGGTCCGTCCGCGCCGAGTTTTCCGGACGAGAAACGGTCGCGCCGCACCTCTCGCACATGGCAATGCAGGTCGCCCCAGAAACATTGCAGTCGGTCGTACGGGTCCATGGCGAAATTGATCTCACGGTCTGTGGGTACGGCGCTCCGGCTCGGGGCGTCCGTCGGTCCCGGGCCGCCCGGCGTGCCTCAGGCGTCCCGGAATCGGATCATGGCCTTGACGACGCCGTCCGCGTAGCGGTCCACGAGGTCGAAAGCTTGCCGAGTTCGGTCGAGCGGGAAGCGATGCGTCACCATGAAGTCGGGTTGGATTCGGCCGCTTGCAATCAGATCCAGGGCCGGCTGAACGCAGCCGTTTTGGCGGCGCACATTTTGGAAACAAAGTTCGCGGCGGCGAGCGATGTCCGGGGGGAAGGTGTAGCGTTCGAACAGGGGAATGCCGATGAGCATCAGTTTTCCGCCCGGCTTGAGCAACTCGACGGCTTGGTCCATTGCCTGTTGCCGGCCGCAGCATTCGAATACGGCGTCCAACAGGAGGGGCTCGCGATGTGTGATTTCCGCCACGATGTCGGCCGTGTCCGGATTGCCGGTCCAGGCCGCGCCGTGTTGTGCGGCCAAGGCGCACCGGTAATCGAGTCGATCCGTCACGTATACTGCCAGTGCCCCTTGGGCGAGGGCGGCGAGCATGACGCTCAAGCCGATGGGACCGGCACCGAGAATTGCGATCCGTGCGCCGGTCATGGGGATTGATTGCCGCACGGCGTAGAGTCCGATGGAGAGAGGTTCAGACAGGGCCGCTTGCTCGAAGGTCATTGAGTCGGGAATGGGGTAACAGCATTCTTCGGGCATGACGACGAACTGGCTGAGGCACCCCTCGAGTTCGCCGGGACAGGCCAGGAAACGGAGATCCCGACAGGTGTGCGGGCGTCCGGACAGACACTGATCGCAGGCGTGACATGAAACGGCGGGTTCGACGGCGACCCGGTCGCCCGGCCGGACCCGAGTGACCCCCGGTCCGACCGCTTCGACCGTGGCCGCGCCCTCGTGGCCCACGGTGTGGGGGTAGACGACCTTTTGGCTGCCGATCCCCCCGGCGGCATAGTAGTGGACGTCGGAGCCGCAAACGCCGACCGCAGTCATCCGCAACAGTACGTCGGTGTCCTTTTCGATTTTCGGGGTCGGGACGTCCCGGATTTCCATTCGGCGAATCCCGGTGAGCCGGGCTGCTTTCATCCAACTTTCCTCGCTGTGGTTTTCGCTCGGCACGAATAGCCCCCTCCGGGGGCGTGGCGTGTCAGCCCCCGCCCTGCCGGGCCACGAACCCGGTCGCTTGAGTTCCCGTGTCGGCGGGCGTACCTGCGATTCGGGCCAGGAAGGCCGATCCCAGCGTGCCGATGTGGTCCGCGACGTTGTCGAAGTAATTGAAATGGGCCTGTTCTTCCTCGATGATGGTTTCGAGCAGCTTCACGCTGATGCTGTCGCCGTTTTCACGGCAAATGAGGAGGAACTCGTTGTAGACCTCGACCGTTTCTTCTTCCAGCTCGGCGTCGAACGGAAAAACGGTCGCGACCTCCTGGCCCTTGGCGACCGGTCCGGCGGGTTCTGTCGCGGGCTCGCCCCCCAGTTCTTTGATCCGCTCGGCGAACATTTCGGCATGGCGCATTTCGTCGATCGCGATGAGCTTGACCTGGGCCGCCAGCTCGCCGTAGTCCCGGTCGTCCAGGTTGTAGTGCTGATTCATGTATTGATGAATCGCCTGCAATTCCATGGACCGGGCCTTGTTGAGGACTTCGATGATCTTGTTTCTGCGTGCTTTTCTGTCGGTTGACGTCATGGTTTCGGCCTCCGTTCTTGTGCCGGCTCTTCCTGGAATGGAGACGGCGAAGGTCTCATATTCGTCCGTTCCGTGGGAGGGCCCCCGGAATCAGCCGACCGGGACCAGGCGCTGCGCATTGCCGGAATAGATCTTCTCGAGCACTGCAGCGGGCAGGTCGAGACTGTTCAGGAATTCCTGGTGCGCATTGTCGAAGTAATCGCGGGCATACAAGAGTCGGTCTTGGAATTCGATCACGAACTCACGGGCGAATTCGGGGTCGCGGCTGAGGGCGTTGCGGGCCGATCCGGCGGACAGGTCGCAGTGAAGATTGGGATAAGCCCGGAGCATTTCGACGAGCTTGCCGCCGGGCTGCACCTTGCCTTTGGGGTAAGCTTCCTTGTCGAACTTGTCGTCGCCGGAGATATGGGCCCAGAACCCCGGCGCGTGTCCGAGAAAGACCGTTTCCGGGCAGGCGCGGACCGCACGTTCGAACGCCCCGATACCCCCGCCGTACCAATAGCTCGGCCGCGGATATTTCACGTTCCGGGGGAATTCGTAATCGATGTGAACGGTCACGGGCAGGCCCTTTTCTCCGCAGAAACGATACATTCTCAAGGCGTCCGGATTGTCGTACATCATCCTCAGTTTCAGTTCGCCGTACACGCGAACCCCGTAGATTTCGATGGCGGCGTGCAATCGGTCGATGGCGTCGGGTCGGCGCGGGTCCGGGGCATAGCCGAGGATGAACCGGGTCGGAAAGCGTTCCTTGTAACTCAGACAACGACTGAACGGGATCGGGGCGGGACTGCCGACCGGCGGGACCACGTGGTTGTACGACGGGTCGAATTCATCGGGCGGGCACTCCCAGCTCAGGAGCCAGGTGAGGTCGATGCCGTATTGGTCCATGTTGGCCACGAACCGGTCCGCGTTGTGACCGTGCCAGTCCGGGTGGTTGTGTGCATCGATGATCACGACGGTTCCTCCTTCGGCTCCGCTGTTTGCGGGGGGGGAGAGTTCGAGGCCGTTCGGCGGGTGAGACGCCGGCGCAAGCCGTTCAACGAAACGCCGAGCACTCCGAGTCCGTAACGGCAGGATCGGGAAAAACTGATGGACGACGCATCGGCGAAATAACGGGCCGGACAGGAGATTTCGCCGATCCGAAAACTGCGGAGAATGGCTTCCGCCAGCATTTGGTTGTCGAAGATGAAGTCGTCGGAGAACTTGTCGAAGTCGATGGCTTCGAGAATTCGGCGGTTGAACACCCGGTACCCGGTGTGGTATTCCGAGAGCTTGCAGCCCAGGCAGAGGTTTTCGAATAGGGTCAGGAACCGGTTCGAGACGTACTTGTACAGCGGCATCCCCCCTTCCAAGGCGCTGCCCACGAGGATGCGCGACCCGAGGACCAGGTCGTAATCGGCTTCGGCGACCATCGAGCACATGGCCCGCAGCAGGCGCGGGGTATACTGGTAATCCGGGTGCAGCATGGCCACGATGTCCGCCCCGCGTTCCAGCGCGGCCCGGTAGCACGTCTTTTGGTTGGCGCCGTATCCGCGGTTGGCGGGGTGAACAATGGTTTCCAGTCCGAGTTCCCGGGAGAGGCGCGCCGTGCCGTCGGCGCTGGCGTCGTCCACCAGGATGGTGTGATCGACCAGGTCCGCCGGGATGTCTTCCAGGGTGGCGCGCAGGGTCTGCTCCGCGTTGTAGGCGGGCATCACCACGACGACCTTTCGACCCGAAATGCTCATGGAAGGACCTTCTGTCTCGGCGCTGTTCGGATTGAAGCGCGCCGGCGACCACCGCACCGTTCCCGGCGCCCTCGCCCGCGAAGAGCACGGGGATTCAGTGCCGTCGAATTCGGAGCGTGAAGAATATAGCGCCTCAAGACGACCGTTTGAATTCGTAATGTCCCCGGTCATACGATTCGCGGGATGGGATGTGCGTGAATCGCGTGACCCGGCTGTTGGGCCTGTCGCTTTGTTCGAGAATTCCGCGAAAAACGCCCCAACGGGGCCATGCCACCATAGCTTGGGGCAACGCCCCAGGCCGTGTTGGTTTTCCGGAACATGCACCCTGAAGGGGTGCTTCAACGTATTCCTTACGTGTAGGTTGAAGTGCGCCTTCAGCGTACATCGGTACGGCGCCGACCAACCTTGGGCGGTGCCCAAGGCTACGGTAAAGTCGGCCCTTCAGGCCGTCTGGGGACACGCACAATAATAAAGCGACAGGCTACAGTTGTCGGGACGGGCCCGTCCGCCGAAGTCCTGCCGCTGCTCCCGGACAGCACTGTAGCCGGAGCGACGATCCGGCTGCGACGCAGGGCCGTTCTTCCCGGCGAATACGCCGTCGGAGGTCCTTTCCGGCAGAGTCCTTCGGGGGTTGCACGGCAGGCGCTGCGGACTACAGTGTCAGGTTTGGGACGCACGAGCACAGCTGCGGTGCGGCATGACACACGTGTTTCGGGCGTCCGGGTGCGGACGGCAGCGAGGCGATGCCGAAACATCGGTGTCCGCCGCCGGAGCCGAGTGCCGAAAGGCCGCGCGCCTCGGGTTGCCCTCTTGCGGCGTCGTCGCCGTCGCGCGCCCTCAGTCGGCCGCCGACTCCGTCCCCTTTCCGGGAACGAGACGCACTCAATCCGGTGAAATATGGGAAAGGCCACTCCATGAAGCAGACGACGGACCGCCGAATGCGTTTTCTATTCCTGCTGATCCTGTTCGCCGGCGCCGCCGGGGCGGACGTGGTGCTGCACGTCGCCCCGAACGGCGACGACCGATGGAGCGGGCGCTTCGAACAACCGAACGCAGCCCGGACGGACGGCCCCTTGGCGTCGCTCGACGGCGCCCGCCGCGCCGTGCGACGCCTGAAACGGGCCGGGATCCTGACCGAGCCGATTCGGGTGCTTGTCGCGGACGGCGAATACCCGCTCCGGACGCCCGTCGTCTTCACGCCGGACGACAGCGGAACGGCGCGTTGTCCCATTGTCTACGCGGCGGCGCCGGGAGCCCGGCCCCTGTTCTCGGGGGGGCGGCGAATCGCCGGTTGGACTCGAGGTCCGGGCGGGGTGTGGACGGCGCGTATCCCGGATGTGGCCGCCGGGAAATGGTATTTCGAACAACTCTGGGTGAACGGTCGACGTGCGATCCGGGCGCGTTCGCCGAACAAGTTCTACTACTACACGGCCGGCAAACGCGAGTACGCCGTCGACCCTGCCACGGGCAAACCGGCGAAGATTTCGGGACGTGCTTTCGAAGCACGCCGGGCGGACATCGCCCCATTGTTGACGATTCCCGAAAACAAGTTGAACGACGTCGCCGTGATCGCTTACCATTCGTGGGAGAGTTCCCGGAGCCGTCTTGCCGCCGTAGATCCCAAGCAGAATCTGGTGTTTGTCACTCACCCCATTCCGTGGGGGTTCTGTCGCTGGGGCGCGCGCCAGCGGTATCACCTCGAGAATTTCCGAGCCGCACTCGATCGGCCCGGCGAGTGGTTCCTCGACCGCGACGGTACGCTCGCCTACATCCCACGCCCCGGCGAGAACATGGTCGAGGCCGACGTGGTTGCCCCCGCCGGGATCGGAGAATTCGTGCGGTTTGCCGGCGACCCCGCGCTTGGACTTTATGTGGAATACATTTCCCTGCGCGGCCTCCGTTTTGCCTACAGTCAGTACATCCTGCCGCGGAACGGACATGCGGACGGCCAAGCGGAAGTGACCATTCCGGCGGTGATCATGGCCGATGGGGCCCGCGACGTGCACATCGCGGACTGCCGGATCAAGCACGTGGGGATTTACGGCGCGTGGTTCCGGCGCGGCTGCCGAGACTGTTCGGTGACGCGAACCTGGTTCGACGACCTGGGCGGCGGCGGCGTCAAGATCGGCGAGGGCTGGGGGGTGAATCTGAACGATCCCGCCGTCCGCACCGGGAACATCACGGTGGACAACTGCATCGTGCACCGCGGCGGCCGCATTCATCACGGCGCCATCGGGGTCTGGATCGGCCACAGCGGGAACAATACAGTCACCCACAACGACATCAGTGACCTGTTCTACACTGGAGTGTCGGTGGGGTGGGTTTGGGGGTACCGGCCGAGCCTGGCCACGCACAACAAGATCGAGTTCAACCACATTCATCACATCGGCCAGGGCGTCCTCAGCGACATGGGCGGGGTCTATACGCTCGGGCCGTCCCCCGGGACCACGGTCAGCAACAACCGGATCCACGACGTGTACTCATACGACCGCTACGGTCGCGGGGGCTGGGGGCTGTACACCGACGAAGGAAGTTCGAACATCCTAATGGAGAACAACTTGGTCTATAATGTCAAGACCGGCTGTTTTCACCAACACTACGGCAAGGAAAACATCATTCGCAACAACATTCTGGCCTTCAGTATGGACGGCCAGATTCAGCGTTCGCGCAAAGAGAATCACATCTCTTTCCGCTTCAGCCGCAACATCGTGTACTGGCGCGAAGGCCCCTTGTACACCGGCTCCGGCTACCGCGACGACAACGTGGTGTTCGAGAACAATCTCTATTGGCGCACCGGGTCCGAGCCGCTCCGCTTCTACGGCGCCACTCTGGCGGAATGGCAGGCCAAAGGCAAAGAGCGCGGTTCGATTGTGGCCGACCCCATGTTCGTGGACGCCGAGGGGTACGACTTCCGCCTGAAGCCCGGTTCTCCCGCGGCGAAAATCGGGTTCAAGCCGTTCGACTACACTCGGGCCGGACTCTACGGTGATCCGAAATGGGTACGGACGGCGCGCGACTTCCGTTTCGCTCCCGTCGAGTTCGCGCCGCCCCCGCCGCTACCGCCGCCATTGGCCGTGGACGACGGTTTTGAACTGACTCCGCTCGGGGCCCGGCCGGCCCGGGCCGGACATTTCGAAACCGAGAAGCACGGCGCCTCCATCGCCGTGACCGACGAGACGGCCGCCGCGGGCAAACACAGCCTGAGAATTGTGGATGCATCGGGCAATGAGCACGACTACAACCCGCATTTTGCCTACCTGCCGAACTATGCGAAAGGCACGGCAGTCTGTCGTTTCGCCATGCGCATCGAGAAGGGGGTGAAGATGTACCACGAGTGGCGGAGCTGGAACGTCAATCCTTACCGGGTCGGCCCCACTTTCCGGATCGAAGACGGCAAGCTGCTGCTGCCCGGACGTCAACCCGTGGCGCTGCCGGTCGGGAAATGGTTCCGTATTGCGGTCTCCGCAAGAGTCGGCCCCGACGCGGACGGGCGCTGGACTTGTGAGCTGACCCTCCCCGGCGCGGCCGTGCAACGGTTCGAGGGGTTGAAAACGGGCAGTTCGAAGTTTCGGGACCTCACCTGGGTGGGCTGGAGCAGCACCGCGACCGCCCCGACCGTTTATTACCTGGACGACATCTACCTCAACCACCAAGAGACCGGTGGGGCCGGCCGTGCCGGCGGGGAGTGAATGGAAGGGCGGCCGGAAAACCTGCTGCGACCGACCTCGACGTCTGCCTCGGCCGGCCCGTTCAGGGCGCGGGAGGGTTCACATTCCCGGCCGTCCGCATCTGCCGGACGCCGCGTACGTAATCGGCAACCTCCGCCCCGGTCAGGGGACGATTCAAGACCATGACATCGTCCAGAGCGACGGGCGTGCCATGCCCGCTGCCGAAGGTCATTCGGTTCAGACGGTCCGTTGCCGCGAACTCCCGACCGCGGAGGCGCGTCGAGAAAACACGCCGGCCATCGACATACACGGCGACAGTCGAGGCGGCCGTGAAAACAATGGCCGCGTGATGCCAGATGCCGGGACGCAAGTCCAGACTGTCGCGGACGCGGCGGTCGAAGATCCCGTTTACGTTGTGAATTCCCGGCAGGTAGTACACTTGAAAAACGGCCGCCGTGTCGCGAAGTCCGCACCAGGGGCCGCTGCGGGCGAAGAGCGAGCAGAACCCGCGTCCACCGTCCAAATGCCAAAGCCCGAACCCTCCGTTCTTTTCCACCGGCGCGAGCACGGCCCACCAGAATGACACGGCCAGGGGGCGGTGCGGCGACAGGGCCGCGCCGGACACGATGAGTGTCCGACGGTCTTTTGTCGGCACACCGGCCTTACCGAAGACCCCGTCTGACCCCGTGGGGGGCACGGCCCGCACATCGAGCCCTGCAAGGTTGAGTTCCGGTTTCCCATCACGCCCCTCGAAGCCCGCATAGAAGATGACGCGCCCCTCCCAGGTCGGCGGTATGCCGAACAAGTCGGCCGCCGTTCTCCCCGAGCCCGGCCCGGGCGCTGTTCCCGGCAAAGGAGTCCGTGCCGCCATTGCGATTCCGGCAACGGCGAGCACGACGACGGCTTCAGCGACTCGAGCGGCAGTCCGTTTCATGACAGTTCCTTGGTCCGCGGGCGGAGTTGCCTGCAGGAAAGACACACACAGGCGGACACGGTCGGGATCGACCGTGCACGCTTCCTTTGCCTTCGTCCAGGTCCGCGCATGTTGCTGTCCCTGTGCGTGTCACCTCTCTTTCCGCCGAATGCGGAGTTCGCGGAGGTCGTGTTTTTTGAGCATGAACCGGACGCGGTCCTTGTTTACGGCAAGCGATTTGTCGGTCTCGACATCGGTCACGGTGTATCCCGCCTGCAACCCGAGCGCCTCCGGATCGACGGTTAGGGTTACCGCTTTTTCCTGTTCCGCATAACTGGTCACCACGACCACCGCCTCCCGGCCGGGCGCGAGATAAACAATGCCGGGCAGCTCCCGGTCTTGGCTCGACACCGGTTGGGGGCGTTCGTCCCAGTAGCGGAACACTTCAAGGTCCGACCGGTCGAGGAGGGTGTGGATCGGCGCCAGCAGCGGTTTCCAGACGGCCCCGTACGATTTGCCCCAACGATTGGCTGGCGGATCGAGTTCGTGCACGAGGCAGACTCCGGCAAAGGTGCGCTGGGTCCAGACGTCGTCCCCGAGTTTGCCATGATCGTGGAGCAGGACGGGCCACGTCCCGGCCAGTTCGCCGTCGGTGACCAGCAGGATGTACTCGCGCGGGAAGCGGTATTGGACGTCGCCCTGAGAGTACTTCCACTCCCAGTCGTACTGCACAGTGCAGAAGGAGAGCATGGGCAAAATACTCGTAGAGGTCATGTGCGCCATGACAATGGGCGTCATTCCACGCTCGTTCATGGTTTGAAACGTCCGTTTGGCCAGTTCGCGGAGTCCCCAGATGCCGGTCGAGGGCAGGATTTCGCCCCGGGGCGTCCGCGTCGCATACGTCATTTCCGTGTTCCAGGACGCCGCGAAGAAGAAATTGTCCCAGTACACGCCCCGATTTCCGGCGATGTCGAATGACTTGCCATACCAATAGAGGGCATGATCGATGTAGGACTCGGACGGGACGATCTTGATTTCGCTCACGCTGTTCCCGGGACCGACCGAGCGGAAGTCGGTGAGGCCCCATTCGTCCTGAAATACCTGGAACTCCGGGGCGGCCCGGTACGAGGCGCGGTTGTAGTAGAAAACCATTTTCTTGCCGTACCGGGCGCGGAGATTGTATCGGACATGTCGAATGAACCGTTCGACGTACTCTTTGCCGTAGGGCTCGAAGTACTTTCGTCCGTGTTCGATGGTCTTTGCGATGTCCGCACCGGAAAGTTGTTCGCGATTGCCGCGAGCCAGCATTTCCCAGAGAAACATGTCCTTGTGCGCCGGATACACCGCCCCGCAATTGCCCAGTGCGAACCAGTTGATGTCCGTCCCCAGCAAAGTGTACTTGTCCCGGAACCAGCGGTGTCGCCACGGGCTCAGGCGCGGCTTGACCGGTGCGGCCTGCAACCCGAACGTGAGAGTCCGCGGACTCCGCAATACGGAAGAACGGTCGACGAGATGCACTCGAAGGGTGAGCACGCCGTTCCGGCGCACCAGTTCCAGATTCGGGCGTTTGCGGTCCCGGAGCCAGCCGCGTTCGCTGTCCGTGAACCAGCAAATGCCGCGTACCGGGCTGCCGACGTAGATGTACGTGCAGAAGCCCGGGGGAAAATCGTTGACCTGCACGTCCTTGGCGCTCCAGACCGTGCCGTCGCCCGGCGGGACCCGGCGGTAGATGGTGTTGCGGATGCCGTCGCCCATGGCGTGAATCAAAGGTGCGGCGGTGTCCCGGAAAGGGACCTCGAGTATCAGGGCGTCCACGGTGCGACCGTCGGTCGGCAGCAGCGTCAGATCCACTCGTACCGTCCCGTCGAAATCCCAAGTGGTCTTGAACTGCGCGGACAACGGACCGGCGCGCCAGCGGCCCTGTGCCGTTATGCGATGTCCCGCGACCTGTGTGAAGCGCAGCGGGTCAGGCTCCGACCGGTACTGTTTGCCTTGCGCTGTCACGGTGTAGTGCATGGGCGCGGCCAGGACGGGACGGGCAATCCCGGTCTGTGCGGACTCCGCAATCACTTGGTCCCATAGACCGTCATCGTTCATGGTGTGCTCGCGCAGAACGGCCCGGACTTTCTTTCCCTGAAGCTCCAGGGGCGTGAACGGCGGGTAGACCCGGGTCGAGCGGCCCGCCGGACTGTGTTCCCATGGAAAATGTTTTCGCACGAACGACTTGACAACCTCGCCGTCCGGCACGTTGCGGCCGAAGACATGCACGGCGATTTCGTAGGTCCCGTCCGGCAACGATGCGGGCATCGGGATCCGCACCTCCTGCCGGCGGTTGACGAACCGGTCCAGTCGTACGCTCCGGAGTGGGCTGCCGCCTTTGGGACGGACCACGACCTCCGCACGGTCCGGTTCGGCGTCCTTGGGAAGTCCGGATGTGTCCACCCGCACCCGCACCAAGTCGCGGTACGGGTAGACGGCAAACTGCACATCCACGGTTGGGCGGACTTTCACGGTCGTGGTCCAACGCCAATCCTCGGCCCCGCGTTTCCACCGGCAGGTACGGCCGTAATAGGTACGCTTCCCGTCCGAGGAATCGATTTGGAGGCGCAGGCTGAATCGTTGGGTGCTGGTATCCCGGGTTTTCAGTTCCAGCTCCTGTTTTTCGCCGGGGGCGAGCCTCACATCGCGGCTGACCTCGATGGTCGGCATTATATCCCGTTCGAGGCGCTGGACCGCCCGGAGGGCCAGCGGTGCAGCCCCCGGATTGTGGAGTGTCAGAACCGAGTCGATGTTTCCGGCAAACCCGTCCCCGCGTTGCTCATGTCGAATGGCGGGCACATTGTCCGGCGCGAAAGTGAAGCGCAACTCCCCGGGGGCATACGCACCACCGCCCAGGGACGAAAACTGCCACGGTTGCTTCCAATTCCGGCACAGGTTGATTCCCCAAACGCCTGTGTCCGCCCGACGTCCGGGTGCGATCTCCGCAATCGGTACTGCGATTTCGCAATGCCATTTCCCGTCGTGAAAGCCGTTGGCTACGCGCCAGGAGCCGCGCCAGCCGGGGTCCTCGGGCACGTTCCCGCGGGTGTGGAGCTTCCAACCGCGCCGCCCGTCGGAATTGACGATCATCTGGAACGTCCGGCCGTGCTCACTGCCCGGCGTGGGGTCGATCCAGACCTCGATAGAGTCATCATATACTACCTTCAATGTGTCGCGGTCCACGGCGGTGAGCAGCTTGCCTTTTTCGGGCAATTGCGAGACAACGGCCAGATAGAGACAGAGTCGGTCTCCGGCCGCACCGACGAATGCGCGGACCTTACGGCGCTCCAGCTTTCCTTGCCACGCGAATCCGTCGAATCCGACGGCGTTCAACCACTCGGCGGGCTTCACTTGCCCGTCCAGCACGGGCGCCTGTTTCATGAACGGTACACGGAAGTCCTCGGCGGCCGGCACAACCGGAACGAGTGCAAGAGCGAGAAAACAGATCGCGATTCGCATTCGATGTCCTCCCATGTGAGCGCGTCCTGCGGGCGCCGTGCCCGGTCACATCATAATGGTTTCACGAGAGAATTACAGTCGATCCGTCCATGCCTGGCCGGGCGCCGTAACGTAGAGATTGAATCGCTGCACCGGAGACGGTTGCGGAACGGCCCCCCGACAGGTACGGTAAGCTTGCTCGCGAGACCATCCTCTGGTGAACGGTGCGGAGTTCGCAATGACGATGCAGGCAAAGAGGAAGTAACTGCCGGTCGGCGAATCGGATTTCACGGCCGGATCGCCGGTCTGCGATCCTGCGATTCCCAACCGTCTTATTCCTTCGTGGCCCCTTGGCCGGGCGCTTTCCGGGAGATCCGCGACTTTCTCGAATGGGACAATACCGAGGCGGTCCGGAACGTTGAAGATTTGGGCGTTGTTCCGGTGACCGCCCGCGTTCAGCACCGTCCTCCTCCGGCCAATACTGGAAGAACCACCGAACCATGCGTACCGGCCGACTTCTGTTGTTCCTCGGCGCCGCGATCGCGGCGCTGCTGGTGTTCGAACTGATCACGTTGTGTCTTCTTTGGCGTCGTGCCGGCAAACAGGTGTCGGTCTCCCGCTCGTGGATCACGATTGCAGCACGGGACCGGCCCCCGGCTCGATTCATTTGGTCCGGCACGGCGAAACAGGCGCTGCCGGCCGATTCCCGGCTTCGTTTCCGCCTCGAGGGCGAGACCGGGGTCCTGCGATTGCGGATCGACGGGACCGAGGCGGTGGCTGCCTGGGATTCGGGCGCCGGCCGCGAGGCGATCCTGGCCCGAACGGACCGCTGGAGTCCGCTGAAATCGGGGGAGGTCCTGCATATCGCCAAGAGTCCGGGATGGCTGGGTGTCTTTCGCGGCAACGAGCGCGTCCTGGCTGGGCCCTGTCCCGCGGAGCGGTTCAGTTCCGGGGTTTGGCAATTCAGTGGGCCGCGGGGTCCCGAGTCGGCGTCCGGCGCCGCGCCGCTCGATGTCCGTTTTCAAAAAACGGTCCCGCCCTATTTCGCGGACGATTTCATGCACGGGGAGGGCGCGTTGGGGGAGTGGCAGGTGGTGTCCGGAGACTGGACCGTTTCGGCCTTGGACAATCCGATTCGTAGCGCCAACGCGTTTTCGTTTTGGGGCAGGGGCAAATCGGCTTTGGCCACGGTGGGATACTGGTTTTGGCGCAATTACCAGGTGACCTGCTCGGTGCACCCGCTCGATCCGGTCCGCTTCGGGGTGCTGCTCTGTTATGCCGACAATGGGCAGGCCTACCGCCTCGACTGGGAAGGCCCGTCCGAGAAGGGCGCCCGCGGCCGTCTTCGATTGGTAAAAACCGGCGGCGCCTCGGAAACGGTCCTCGCGGAAGTTCCGATGGGGTTCGTGCGGGCCCAGTGGTACCGAGTGAAAGTCCGGCAGTTCGAGGGGGTGCTTCAGGTTTGGATCGACGATGTACCCGTGCTGGCAGCCGTTGACAGCGTCCCGCTGCTGGGGGGACGGTTCGGTCTGTGGAGCCAGGGGGGCGGGGGGGTCGTGTTCGACGATGTGGAACTGGCCCCTTCCACCGGTTTTGCGCTCCGTTTTCCCGTCGCGGCAAAAGAGTGGCCGCTTTTCTTGCGTCCGGTTGCCGCCGCCGAGCAGTCGTCGGCGACGAACGGTCTCGATTTGAGCGCGGTGGGCGGCAGGCTGGACGCGGTCGTGCCCCTGCTCGACAGTGTGGCGTTCCGGGTCGGCTGTGCCGGGCTGAACACGCTCCGCGGCAAGTTGGAACTCGAAGTTCGGCGGGGGGGCGGAGAACGCCGCGTCTTCTTTCGGGTGGCGCCCGCACCGGGGGGAGGCGGGTCCCGTGCGGAAATCGGCGAGGCCGGGGTCGCCGGCGGCGTTCGAAAGAGCGTGCCCCTGCCGCACCTTGCCTCGACTGCCGAATTGAGTCTGCACGCCGACGGCGCGGCGGCCTGGGCCTGCGTCGACGACCGGATCGTTGCGTGGATTTCCGGGTTGCACGTGCTCAGACCCGGCGCCTGCGGGCTTGCGGCGCCCGAGGGCGCTGCCGGACTACGCATTCGCCGGCTGGAAGTTTCGCCGCAGCAGCCGCTCCCGGAGATCGAGAACTGGGTCGAGACGTTTGCCCACGAGGAGAGTATGCAGGCCTGGGGCGATCCCGAGTCCGAGTGGCTGCCCCGCAAGGAAATGGACGGCCGGACCGCCTTCTGGCACCGGTCCGATTTCTGGAACGACTTTTCCGCACGCCTGGATCTCGGTACGTCCAGTGCCGGCGCGGCGACCTGGGGGTTGGTGCTGGCCGGCGGCGATCCCGAGACCGTTGCGTCGCGCTGCTGGCTGGCGGCCCGCCGCCAGGGAGCGGGCGCCGTGCTCAGCCTGGACGTGACCGGCGAACCGCGGCGCGAGAAGAAGTTTGCCGGCCCGGTGTCCCGGATTGCACTCGGTCGGCGGCAGGGCCGGCTCGTGATCCTCGCCGACGGAGTTCCGGTGTGGGAGGGGCCGCTGCCGGAGTTCCTGCTGGGATTGGTGCGGATCGGCCGGTTCGGAGGGACGCCGAGTCAGGCGTGGGCTCGTGCGGTCCACATCGGCGCGCTCGGGGTCCGGACTTGGTCTTTCAAACAAGCCCCTGCCGACTGGGCCCCTGCGACGGGAGTCTGGGAGGTTACAAACCGATGGCAATGCGATCCGCGCTGGTCGTTTTTTGCCGGGGTCAAACGCGGCGGGCCTGCCTGTATCTGGAACAAACGGCTGCACGGCGAGAACGTGACGCTTGAATTCTTCGCCGGGCCCAAGATGGACATGGCGCGCGGGCGGCGTTATGAGTATGCCGCCGATCTCAACGCGGTCATCTGCGCCGACGGCGTGAACATCGACAGTGGCTACAGCTTCATGTTGGGCGGCTGGAACGACACCGGTTCTTATCTGGTTCGCGGTCGCGATGTGCTCGCGCGGGCCTCCTGGGCCGTGATTCCGCGGAGCGGCTCGACCCATCATCGCTGGTTCTACATCAAGTTCCGCAAGGCCGGAAACCGACTCACGGTCTGGCTCGACGGCAAGAAAGTGGCCGACCGGGAAGATCCACGTCCGTTGACCGGGCGACACTTGGGGCTATGGACCTGGGACAACGGTATGATGGTGGCCCAGGTTCGGGTCTCGACCGACTCGGCGCTCGTCCCTGCCGCAGTCCTCGAAAAACGTCCGGGAACGCCGGAAACGCCTTATGCGAAAAAACGTTGAGCTTGGCAACCTGCAACCGCTGTTTCTCGGGGCGGTCGTGCTAGCGGCACTCGTCGTCGGCGGTTGCGGTCGATCCGAAATGATTGTCCGGACCCGTCCGCCCGGAGCGACGGTTTGGGTGAACGGCGAACTGAAGGGGCCGGCGCCCTGCCGGGTTCGTTTCCCGCGACAGGGGATCGTTCGGCTGCGAGTTTCGCATCCCGGTTACCATGAATGGTCCAAAGAACTGCGGGCGGACTCGGCGCGACGACAGAACGTGCTGGAGGTCGCCCTGAAACCGCGCGTGCCGCACAAACTGGTGTGCACGACACGACCGCCCGGTGCGAAGGTGCTGCTGGACGGTCAGTTCCGGGGATTGACTCCCCTGACCATCGAGAACGTCGACCTTGAATCCTGCACGTTGGTATTTCGACTGGCCGGGTTCGAGTCCGTTTCTCGGCCGGTTGACCTGAGAAACGCTCCGGAGCAGGTGCGGGTCGATGTCACGCTCAGGGGGCTGACGGAGGCCTATTACCTGACCCGGATCAAAAAGGCCCCGGACGATTTGGGCAACTACGTGGACTTGGCCCACGGTTACGCCCTCGACAAGAAATTCAAGGAAGCCGCCGCCGCCATCGAGAACGCGGTGGTGCGCATCTACGAACATGGGGCGGCCAAAGACGCGAATCGACTGTGGTCCGAGGCGGACCGGATTATTACTCGGCAGTTCGCTTATGGCGACGAACGGGACGTGGCGGAAGCCCGCCGGCAGCTTGGAGGCGTACTCAAGCGTTTGTTGAAAAAGTACGGGGCGCGGAGCCCGGAACTCTATCGGACTTACATCGTCCTGCTGGCTGCCGATGGGGAAAAGGCCCGGGCGCGTGTTCTGTATCGGGAGGCCCTGCGGCGGTTTCCCGGCGACCGTCACCTGCGTCGGCTCGCGAAACACCTGCGATTATAGGGCGCCGGGCCGGGATGCGCCAACGAGAAAGGGCCGGGGGAAGGCGGGTTCGGGCCTTGCGGCACGTGACGTCGCCCTGAACACGGAGGCAACCAAATGGCGAAAATTCGTGCGGCCGAGGTCACGGACTTTCCGGAACTCATGTCCAGTTGCGCCGCCAGTTTCTGTGAAGGCAACCCGACCCATCTGCGTTTCGAGGAACTCTACCCGGATACGATTCAGCCCGTGGACTCGTGCATGAAGCAATGGCTGATTGCCGAAGTGAGAGACCGGATTGCCGCCGGGGTGCAGGTTGTGCCCCGGCCCATGGTCATCGGCGGTGAGATCGAATTGTCGGCCGCGGGGCTGGGAAACGTCTTCACTCACCCGGAGTTTCGGAAAAAAGGCTACATGGGCGCCCTGTTGCAGACCGTGATTGCCATCATGGAGCACCGCCGCTACGCCGTGTGCATGCTCGGCGGCGACCGATTGCGGTACGGGAACTTCGGGTGGGAGAACGCCGGGGCCGTCCGGCGTTTATCGCTCGGGGCGAACATGATGCGCTTCGACGAGCGCCCCCGGGTCAGCGTGGTTGAATTGCGCCGGTGGCGGGGGTTGGCGGCCGACACGCAACGGATGGCTGCAGCCTATAGTCGGCGGGCGACCCGGGCGGTTCGAACAGAAGGGGAGTTTGCGCGAATCTTGGAGAGGCCGGGGCAGGTCGTCTGGTTGTGCGACAACGAGGCCGATGGCTTCGCCTACATTTCCTTGCGCGACGATCGGCTGGTCGAGTACGCGGGCGCCTTGTCCGCCCTGGATCGGTTGGTGCGGTATGTTGTTTCACGGAGACGGACCCAGGTCAACGTGGCGCCGGTCGAGGCGGAGGACGAGCTGGACAGACTGCTGCTGCGCTACGCCGCCGGGTTTTCCGTGGGTACGGTGGGGATGGTGCGCATCGTCGATTTGGAAGTCCTCCTCCAGGCCTACTCGTCCCTGCTGACTCGCCGGTTGCGGGGATGGAAAAGCGCCGTGGCACTCGAGATTGCCGAGGTCGAGCAGCGGGTGGTCTGCCGGGGCGACGGTTCGCAAGTATACGTCCAAGCCACTGACGTGGATGTGCCGGAAACCGTGAAACTGGGCCTCCGGGACATGGCTCGCCTGCTGTTCGGACCCTTCCCGCCTGCCGGCTCGTTCCTGGATTCGGAATTCGTGCGGCGCGCCTTCCCGTTGCCCCTTTACTGGCCCGATCTCAGCCATGTGTGAGGGGAATGCCCTTGCGCCGGTCCGACGCGACTCCGGTCCGCGTTTCCGTCTCCTTCCAAGGGTAGACGAGTCGGGTCCGATCACTTTGTGGTCCATCCAATTCGCCGATGCACCTCACACATCTGCGGAATGTTGCCGCCGACCGCCGAGGGAAGGGATGCATCGGCACGGCCGGGCTCGGCGGTCGACGCGACAACCGGAACCCGTGCGAGCGGCGTCCTCTCGCTTCCAGGTACGCGAGTCATCCGGGCCGGTTGTCTTGGAATTCGCCCGGCGGGTGCGCCGGGAGAGATCGCTGCCTCCAGAGGCGCCGCAAGGAGACCCGGGACCTCTCATGACAGATTCATTTGAATCCGAGGGAAGCCGACATCCGTCTCCTCCGCCCGGCAGGGCATGGGGTTACGCGATTGCCGCGGCTTTTCTCTGGTCGACGGTGGCCTCGGCTTTCAAGTTGGCTTTGCGGGACTTGTCGGTCCTGGCCTTGCTGCGGATCGCGTCCTTGACCTCGGTCCTGGTCCTGCTGATGCTCGTGGTGCTGCAGGGAAAGTTGCGGGAGTTCTTCCACCAGGGAAGCGCAGGATGGCGTACCTCGGCACTTTTCGGCTTGCTGAACCCGTTCTTGTACTATTTTGTGCTGTTCAACGCCTACCGCCGGCTGCCGGCACAGGAGGCCCAACCCCTGAACAATGCCTGGCCGGTGGTCCTCTCGCTTCTGGCCGTACCGATACTCAAACAACGACTCCCCCTGCGGCGGCTCCTGCCGCTGTTGGTGAGTTTCATGGGTGTGGTGGTGATTTCAGTGCGGGGCGACTTCAGTGCGCTCGAGTTCTCCGACCCCTTGGGCTGCGCTCTGGCCCTGGGGAGCGCGGTAATTTGGGCCGCTTTCTGGCTGGGCAACGCCCGGGATCGGCGTCAGCCGGCCGTGGCCATGCTCACCAACTTCCTCGCCGGAACGTGCTACATTTACCTGGTGTCGGCCTTCTCCTCGGAAAGCGGCGGCGGTTCCCCGCTGTCGGTGGGGGCGGCGGTGTACGTGGGCTGTTTCGAAATGGGATTCACATTCTTGCTCTGGGGACGCGCGGTTACTTTGTCGCGGGGAGCGGCTGCGGTCAACAATTTGGCGTACCTCTCGCCGTTCATCTCACTGGTTTTCATCCACTTCATCGTGGGCGAACAGATTCGGACCTCGTCGGTTATGGGACTGGCGCTGATTGTGGGCGGCGTCCTGCTGCAAGCCCTGGTCGGCCGCCGGTTTCCGGAAAGCCCGGCTTGACCGCACCCGTTCCTGCCGGCGTTTGGCGATTTGAATCGGCGATTTGCCGGAAGTACACTGGCGAGTGTCGGACAATTGAGCGTCGTGGTCCGTGCCTCTTTCTTCTCGGATCCTCCCATGATGCCAGCTCTCCGCAGGAACTGCGGGGGGTCGGTCCCGGCCCGCTCGTTTGCTGACCTGAATCATGCATGAACCATCTGCGGAAATGACGCATTTCACACTTCTTCAGGACATTGTTGCCTCCCATCGACCGAGGCGGTGTTTCAACACAGCCTTGCCCGGTGCTCGACGCAATGGCCTGGGTCCGTATGAGCTACGCTCTCTCGCCACGAAGTTCGTGAATTGATCGGGGCAAGTTCAATTGGGACGCGTATGATTCATGAATAATCTTGTCCTTTTCATGTCAGACGAGCACAACCCGTTTTATTCGAGTGTGTACGGGCATCCGTTCATCCGTACGCCCGCGCTGGAGCGCCTGGCGCGGGAGGGGACCGTTTTTCGGAACGCTTACTGCCCCTCTCCCCTGTGTCTCCCCAGCCGGTCCGCCTTCATGGCCGGCCGGTTCGTGCATGAGATTCAGACCTACAGCAATTGCAATGTCCGACTGCGGTCGGACCTGCCCTCGTACGGCCGTCTCCTCGGGCAAAGAGGCGTCCACACGGTGTATGTGGGCAAGACAGACGTATATGCTCCGTCCGATCGTCTCGGGTTTTCCGAGATGCTTCTGCCGGGCGACCGGCGCTGGCCCGGCGACGTGAACCATCGGCGGAGGCCTTTGGCCATCCGTCGCGGATCGGCGAAACGGGCCGACGGGTTCGGGCCGCGCCGGAATGCGTGCGCCGGCGACGCGCGCTGCATCGCCGCCGCCTTGGATTGGCTTCGTGCGGACTCCGCGAAATGCGGTAAACCGTGGTTGCTGGCGATCAATACCGGCGCCCCGCACTTTCCCCACTTTGCCCCGTCGGAATTCTGGGACATGTATCCGCAAGGCGCCGACTTACCCGAATATGGACCCGATGCGGCCTCGGCTCGGCACCCGGTTGCCCGGGATTTGCGTGCTCATTTCGAGACTGATCGGTTCGCGGAGTTTCAGGTGCGCGGCCTGCGCCGCGGCTACCTGGCCTGCGTTTCCTGGGTGGATCGACAACTCGGGCGCCTGCTCGACGCCCTCGAGGCGCGCGGCCTGCGCGAGCGGACGAACGTGGTCTACACCGCAGACCATGGCGAGATGCTCGGTAAATTCGGCATGTGGTGGAAATGTTCCCTGTATGAAGACTCGGTTCGCGTGCCCCTGGTGGTTTCCGGTCCGGACTTCCCGGCGTCTCGGGTGATACGGACGCCGGTCTCGCTGCTGGATCTTTATGCGGGGCTGTATCGCGTTTTCGAGTCGGACCCGCCGCCGACTGCGGTCGGGACGCCGTTGCAGGATTTGCCCGAGGACGACCCGGAGCGCGTGGTGCTGGCCGAATACCACGGGCACGGCGTCCGTTCCGGATCCTTTATGGTGCGGAAAGGCGATTGGAAGCTGTTGTTCAATACCGCAGCCCCGCATCAGCTTTTCAACGTGGCCCGGGACCCGGACGAGTTGGACGATTGCCTGACCCGGGAGCCGGAGAAGGCGGCCGAACTCGAGGCGGCCCTGAGGGAGATCTGCAACCCCGAGCGGGAGGACCGGCGCGCCCACGAGTTCGAGGCGTTTCAGTTGGAGATCATCGACAACTGGGGTCTTGGCGCACCGAGGTCGGTTTAACCGCCGTCGTCGGGGCGGCGGCCCGGGGACGGCCGCTTGCTGTTTGTCTGGATGTGCCTCGCTGCCCGATGCGCGAGCATGTCGGCAGCCCCGGCGGAATGGCTGAGACGAGTTTGAAACGGATGGTAACGAGGGAGCCCCTTGCCATGAAGACACAGACCAATCCGCGCCCCCGGCGGTCGGGCGATTCGCGCCTGTCTGTTGCACTCCTGACGCTGTTGGTATTCGGGACGACCGGCAGGGCCATGGCCGCGGCCCCCGGCTCGGGCGGCCTGGTGGGCAAGCCCCGGAACGTTCTGGTGAACGGCGGGTTCGAGCAGGGGAGCGTGGGCTGGAAACTCGCTCCCGGCCACCGTTTGCTCGTGGGGCGGAAACAGGCGCATTCGGGAAAAAGCTGTCTGTTCGGGGAGGTGACCAAGCCCAAGCAGTTTCTCAGGTTGGTCCAGCGCGTGCCGGTTCGCGCCGGGAACCTCTACGAATTCGAGGCCTGGGTCCGCGCCACGAACCGGACCAAATTTGTGCTCTGGATCGTGAAACCGGGGGAAACCCAGAAGACGCGCTCGATGGCCGGCGTCTGGCAGAGGCTGCCTCCACGCTGGCGGCGCGTCAATGCGCCGATCACCATTACTCGGGACGGCGTACTCGAGCTGCAGCTCATTGCGCCGTCGGCCGTGGGGGCGCCGGTCGGCAAACTGTGGTTGGACGACGTCGTTCTCCGTGAAACTCCCATGCCCGCGACGCTCGAGGTCACTCGAGGCGAAGGGTTCAACGATGAGCCCTGCATGGCGCGCACGGATGACGGGAACATTTATCTTGCCTGGAACAGCTTTCGCGACGGTCACGATACCCTGGAAGCGGCCCGATTCACCCGCGGACCTGACGGCAAGCTCGGCAAAGCGGCGGCATGGCGGATCGCGGGAGACCGCAAGACCTACGTGCTGAAGCCGAGGTTGGTATCTGCCGGCAACCGGGCTTGGCTGTTGTATGCCGCCGAGACCGGCCGGGACGATTGGGACGTTTTCGCCGTGCCGCTTTCCGTGCAGGGCCCGGGGCGCCGAGTGGCGGTGGGCGCCGGCCCGGGGATCGATATCAACCCCGCCGGGTGTGCCCGCGGGGACGTTCTTTGGGTGGCTTGGGAATCCAACCGCGAGGGCGGCCGCCAGATCTGGCTTGCGGCCCTGCGCGACACGGGGCGGGTTTCCGCGCCCGAACGGGTCAGCGCCGGCGGCGAGTCGAACTACGATCCCTCGGTCGCCGTACGCGATAGCGGGGAAGTGGCCGTGGCCTGGACCGGCTTTCGGCAGGGGAATTACGATGTTTACTTTCGCAAGCGCGGAGTGGGCGGGGGGTGGGGCCCCGAGGTCCGATTGACTCGGGCCCCGGCCCTCGACCGGCATCCCGTGCTGTTGGCGCATCGTGACGCCTTTTGGCTGATCTACGAGAATGCGAATTCCACAACGTATCACACCACTTCCACCAAGTACCGGCGTCTGCTCGTGGCGCGCGTCACGCCCGGCGGCGGGCTCGAGGGGCCGGTGGGCATGAAGGAGTCGGCGCTCTACGCCGGCGGGGAGGCCGCTGCCGCTGCATTCGACGCCGTCGGCCGATTGTGGGTGGCTTTCCTGCGACCCCGGAATCAGCATGGCGGTTGGGACGCTTTCCTGACCGGATTCACCGGGAATGCCTGGACGCCGTTGCAGCGGCTGTCCTCCGCGAAGGGCATGGATCGGACCCCGGTCATTGTGATCGACGGGTCGCGCGCCGTAGTGGTCCGCCAGAAAGACGACATTCCGAACCGTTGGAAGGACGAGAAAGCCTCGACCGGCTCGAAAAGCGATGTTGCCCTGGCGGAAATCGAGCTGGACAAAGCGCCGCCGGCCGCCGCACCCGAGTTCGAGAAATTCGTCGAGCCCGACGACGTGTACAAGGCGGCCGCGCTCCGCGCCGAGCGCGGCGTGGATGCCGCCCGGCGCAGCATCATGTACAACGGACGGAAACTGACGCTCTTTTACGGCGACCTGCATGAGCACACGGCCGTGTCCCCGTGCAATCGTCGCGGAGATCAGAGCATGGAGGAGAGTTATCAGCATATGCGGGACGTGACCATGCTCGATTTCGCCGCGGTCACGGACCACGGGTACAGCATCAACCCGTATCTCTGGAACTACACGGCCAAGATGGCCCGGGTCAACTACGACCCCGGTCGGTTCCTGACCTTTCTGGCCGAGGAATGGACCTCCACGTTTGAGAAGTACGACAAAGAACACCCGTACGGCTATTACGGTCACCGGAACCTGGTTCTCGCGGACGCGTACTTTCCCCGCTGGTGGAACGCCGTCAACGGCCAAACGCCGGCACAGGTATGGCAGGACTTGCGGAAACTGAAGGCGAACTTTGTTCACATTCCGCACCAGCTCGCCGACACCGGGAACGTGCCGACCGACTGGAAGTTCGTGGACGAGACCGCCCAGCCTGTGGCGGAGATTTTTCAGACCCGGGGGTCTTACGAGTACAAGGGTGCGCCGCGACAGGCGGGGCGCGTCACGCCGGCGGGCTGGTTCATCCAAGACGCGTGGGCGCGCGGGACGGTGATCGGCGTGATCGCCAGCCCGGACCACGGCGGGGGATACGGCATGGCCTGTGTGTTCGCGCCGAAGCTGAGTCGCGGGGCCATTCTCGACGCGCTTCGCGCCCGGCATTGTTTCGGATCGACCGCGGCGAAAATGTTCCTGGACGTACGGGTGAACGGTCGCCTGATGGGCGAAAAGGCCCCGGCTCCGACCGGACCGGTTACGGTGGCGGTCCGCGCGGACTGTCCGCAGGAGATCGACCGTGTCGAGGTGTGCCGGAACAACGAGTTTATCTACAGCAGCAGTCCCGGCAAGAAGTCGGTGCAGTTCGAGTACCGGGACGCCCGGCCGATTCGGGACCGCTGGAGCTATTACTACGTCCGCGTGATTCAGAAAGACGGCGAGATCGCCTGGAGCAGCCCGGTCTGGTTGGGCAAGGAATGAGTGGGGCGCGCAACCATTCGGGGCCGGCCGTATCGCGTCCCAGTGTTGGGCGGGCAGGCCGATCCCAGTAAACCTCCGTAGAACGCGACACGGCGAGCCGCACTGCCGGAAGTCGGGGCGCCAACCGGGGGTCGTGTCCCGCTTGCATCAGGACGTTGCCAAGCCAGAGCCAGCCCCGCCCGCTTTCGGCGACCTGCGCAGAGTCGCCGAAGACTTGCTGCGCGCCGCCGCTGATCGCTCAGCGGGACAGACGGGCTGCCCGAAGGTGCGCCAGTGAATCCGCGCGGCGGGAGAGGGCCAGGACGCGCGATTCGCACGCTTTCCGACGATCTTTCGCCGTTTCCGTCTCCCGCCGAGCGGGATTACCGCTGAGGGGCAGCATCGCCGGGTCCCGCTCGGCGGGAGCGAAATCTCACCCAAAATCGCACCGGCGCGCGGCCACGCGCCTTTCGTGGCCGGGCTCCGTCTAATTCCGTTTACTATAGGCGGCAAGGTCTTCTTCTGAGATTTGGTCTTTGGGAACCAGTTCGTAGTGCTTTTCCTCGATCACCTTAATAGATCCTCCCCCCATGGCAAGCTCAAAGAGAGCAATCTGTTCGTTGGCCATGAATTGGGCAGCCAAAGCCCGACAGATCAATTGGGGATACCGTTGTTTGCAGAAAGCAATATCCTGAGAAGTCTGAACGACGCCAATCTTGTCGGCGTGTCCCTTGGCCTGCACGGGGATAATAAACTGGCACCCGTGTTTGTTCACGCCGACGTAAAGCTCGTCGATTTCTATCTGCCCAACGCCCTTCACCGATGTTCGCAGATGGTTTTGCAGAGAGTATGCCGTCAGTCCCAAAAATATGTCCACTAAGCGGTTGTAGCGGAGTTTGGCAAGCAATGCCTGCTCGTCGTTCAAGGCGTATCCGGCAATGATTTGCGGCGTTGCATCTGGAATCCTAATGCCGAGCATATCCTCCCTGGGCAGAATGTTGGCCATCGCGCGCAGCACAAACCGATAACGGCCGGTACCCGCGCCCTCGATGACCCAGTGCTGTCTCTCGGGGGCCGTTTCTCGGATCGCGGAAGGGAGAGGTTTTCTGTATCGGAAAGAATAAATGACGTCGCCGATGTTCTTGGGGAGAACAATGTCAAGCTTCTTGGCGCAGGCTTCCACTTCGGCTCGTTGGAACTCGAACTGTCTGGTTCCCGCCCCTCGGTAATGGGACCGGAAAACTGCGGCGATAAGTTGATCGTATCGGCTTGCCATCGGTCAGTTTCTCCTCTTGCGCGTCGGTATGGCTCTCTCGACACCGAAATGGCGGCATGCCTGGGTCATGTTGAGCGTCAGAAGTTCTGGGGAACCAAGCTGTAACGCCGTTTCTGGCCGTTTGCGGGACACTCCCAATGCTTTGATAATCTGCGAAGCGAAGGCTCGCGCCAAGAGGGGAGGAACAGCGTTGCCGATCTGTCTGAAGCCATGCCATTTCGTAGTGTGGAGTGAGTCGAAACCAGTCCGGAAAAGAATGAAGACGGGCAGCTTCCCGGTTGGTGATGCAACGGGGATAGCGCCAATGGATGGGGCGTGGGGAGGTGAAAGCTCCCCGCTCGCTGCCGGTTCCCGCCCGAAGCGTATTGCAGTAACCGTCCGGTGCAAGTTTGAAGAACCGACTCACGGGCTCCGTTTCGTTGGGGGAGGTGGCGGCGAACCGTCGGCGCGACAGAGCGGTATGATTCGTACGACGGCTGCCGGTCATGAGATTAGGGTCCCATATTCTCGGATAGGCGAAATTCGCATCGTCTGTCAGGGGGG
>JAADHN010000091.1:28734-41754 GCA_013151865.1 Kiritimatiellota bacterium | reverse complement strand
CCCAGGGCACGACCGCCGAGGCCGTCGCCCGCGGTCTGACCGCCGCGGTTCACGCCACGCCGGAGCAACGCGCCGCCTGGGGCCGGGCCGCCGCGGCTCGGGTCCGGGACCGACACGCTGTCGGGCACGTAGCGGAAGTCCTGGAAGAACTGTATTCGACCGCCGGGAATTCCCCGGGACCCGGCTGACCCATCCAGGCCGGTTGTTGAGGAAACGCTCTTATGTGCGGCATCGCAGGTATAATTGACTTGGCCGGCGTCCGGCCCGGCGCCCGACTCCGGGTCGAACGCGCGGTGAGCCGACTACGGCATCGCGGTCCGGACGCTGTCGGTTTCTTTGCGGGTCCCGCCGCGGTCCTCGGTCACGCCCGGCTCTCGATCATCGACCTGTCGCCGGCGGCCAATCAGCCGCTGCCGAACGAAGACGGCTCGGTCCAGGCGACGATCAACGGCGAAGTGTACAATTTTCGCGAACTCCGCAGCGAACTCGAAGGCAAGGGCCATGTTTTCCGCTCGAACAGCGACAGTGAAGTGGTGGTGCACGGTTGGGAAGAGTGGGGTGAGGACGTGGTCGAACGGCTTCACGGCATGTTTGCTCTGGCCGTATGGGACGCCGGACGGCGCGCCCTGCTGCTGGCCCGGGACCGACTCGGCCAAAAGCCGCTGTATTACACCCGGGCGCCGGGAGCCCGACTGGCGTTCGCTTCGGAACTGCCGGCCCTGCTCGAACTGCTCGACGAGAGGCCGTCGGTCTCCGCTGTTGCCCGAGACGCCTACTTCACCTTCGGTTATGTCCCCGACCCGTACAGCATCTACGAGGGAGTGCGAAAACTTTCCCCGGGGCGCCTGCTGCTCTTTCGTGCGGAGTCCGCAACGCTTGCTGAGACCCTGTACTGGGACCCGCTGGAAGCCACGGGGAACGCGACGACGGGGCCGACAACCGCAGCGGAGGCCGCCGAACAACTGGATGAACATCTGAACCGGGCCGTGGCGTCGCACCTGGTCTCGGATGTGCCTCTGGGCTGCTTCTTGAGCGGCGGGATCGATTCTTCTCTCATCACGGCCGTGGCTGCGCGGCAGCGACCGGGATTGCAGACGTTCACGGTTTCGTTCGATTTCGCGGCATACGACGAATCGCGTCATGCGGAGAGAATCGCGCAGTTCCTGCGGACATCGCACACCACGGTTCATTGCGGCGCCCGCGAGGCGCTGGAGATCGTTCCACGCATCCCCGGGGTGTACGGCGAGCCGTACGCCGACTCATCGGCCGTGCCGACGTTGCTGCTCTGCCGGGAAGCGAAAAAGAATTTCACCGTGGCCCTGTCCGGCGATGCCGGCGACGAACTTTTTTGGGGCTACAATCGGTACGAGCACTACCGCCGGTTCGCCCTGATGCATCCGGCATTACGTCTGTTCCGCCGCACGGCCGGGCGAGTGCTCTCGCTCCCCTCGGCGCCCCGGTGGTTTCGCGAGAAAGCCCGGGGGTTGAGCTATTATCGCGGGTTTGCGGAGTTCGCACTGCTGTTCGGCGGGATTTTCCACCTCATCAAATTCGAGCAACTGCGCGGTGGGGCGTTCGACCTTGATCGGACCCCGTTGCCGGCCGCGGCGCAGCGTTGTCGGCGGGACGGCATCGATCCGCTGCTCTGGGGGCCGCGTTTGGATCTCTATTCGTACCTTCCCGGCGATATTCTGGTGAAAGTGGACCGGGCCAGCATGCAAAGTGCGCTCGAAGTGCGCGTGCCGTTGCTCGAGGCCGGGCTGGTGGATTGGGCCCTGGGCCTGCCCGCCGCCGCCCTGGTCGGACGGCCGGGGGACCGCAAAAAGCCGCTGCGCCTGTTGCTCGGCAAGTACGTGCCGACGGAATTGTGGGAACGGCCCAAACAGGGGTTCGGCGCGCCCGTGGGCGAGTGGCTGCGTGGACCGCTGAACGAAATGTTGCATGACCTGCTTGCCCCGGAACGCCTGCAACGCGAGGGGCTCTTTCAAGTCGAGTTCGTTCAACGACTGATCCGCGACCACGAGCAACGGCGCAAGGCGAACGAGTATTACCTCTGGACGTTGCTGATGTGGGAATCGTGGCGGGACGGCACGGAGTGAGATGCCCACGGATGAATCGGCGCATGAACAGTCCCGGGGGTGGAGAGGTTGCAGCCGTGTCGGACGGCACGGGGCAAACCTTGTGTTGCCGGAAGCGGGAGGATGGATCTCGGTCACCGGGTGGTTGCGAGAGACCGAATCACGGTCCCACCCGAACCCGCATACGGCGGCCCCGGGTCCAGCGACGGATACAGAACATGCCCGTGAGGAAACCGGCCACGTGCGCCCAAAACGCGATCCCCCCGGTCATGCCGGGCGCGCCGTAGGCGCCCACGAACTGGAGGAGGATCCAGAAAAGCAGGAACACGAATGCGGGGATTCTCAGCAGCAAGGGAAAGAACAGGATCGGGACGAGAACCGTGATCCAGGCAGCCGGAAACAACATGAAGTACGCCCCCATGACGCCGGCGATGGCCCCGCTGGCCCCAATGGTCGGCAGAGGCGATCCCGGGTGAATCCCGGCGTGGACCAGGGCGCCCGTGGCGCCGCAGAACAGGTAGAACAGCAGAAACCTGATGTGTCCCAGGCGATCTTCGATGTTGTCTCCGAAGATCCACAATACCCACATATTGCCGAGAAAATGAAACCAGCCGCCGTGCAGAAACTGATAGGTGATCAGGGGAGTCAGGCGCCACAGGACGATGCGTACCGACAATGTGTCCGGCAGGCGCCAGAATTCGACGGGAACCAAGCCGTACGTGAACACGAAGGGTTTGAGGAGAGCGGGAGGAAGACTCAATTCATAAAGGAACGCCGTCAGGTTCACCAACATCAGGACCGCGACCGTAATGGCCGGACGGCGGGTGGGATTGTCGTCGCGGATGGGAATCATGGCGCTCCAGGGAGTGTGCCGGGTACGCGTTGCGGGGGAGGCGGGCCGAGACCGGTGGCGATGCGGCGCCGTGTGCGTCACCGCCAGTGACGTGGAAGAACAGCTCCCGCCCCGTCCGCCGACGGGGCGGACAGCCGGGTCCCGGGCCGGCATCGGAGACGCGGGATCAATAGACGCGGAGGCCGTATGTCCCTCCCAAGTGATCGCTCAGCCGACGGACTTTGATTTCGTTTTCCTGGTAGAGCGCCCTGAGAATGTCGCCAACGGAAAGAATGCCGGCGATACGTTCCCCGTCGACGACCGGCAGATGGCGGATGTGCCGGGCCGACACGAGCGCGAGGACGTCGGTGGTGCGATCATCCACATGGCCGACAATCACGTCCTTCTCCATGAAGTCTCCGACCCGGAGCGTGTCCAAATTGTCCAGGTGCTCGTAGCATTGGCGCAGGATGTCCCGATGCGTCACAATCCCCACAAGCCGGTCCTGCGCATCCACCACCAGAAGAGCACCGACCTTTTTCTCGCAAAACGCGGCCATGGCCTCTCGGACCGTGGTGTCGGGAGAAACGGTGACAGTTTTCCGCGCTCGATGTTTGGTGTCGAGGACTTGAGCCAGTCGAAGCATGTTAACCTCACTCACGGGTTTGCGGTGCGCCTGAGGATCGTCCGAACGATTCGCCGACGCCTGCCGGCCGATCCTCGCTCCGGGGCGTTGCGTGGTGATCGACATCGCTCGGGAGGCGACCCGAGAAACCTGTTCTCCGGAAATTCGCCGACGGCGTACAGGGCCGCCCGGCGCGTCGCCCGATTCCTGCATAGTCAAGGGTGTCGGACTTACTGATCCTCTCGAAATGACTTGGTGCGCCGGCGAACTCGCAGCCTCTGCAACATTCCCCGGCACCTTGTACGTCAAGGCGACGAATCACCCGGACGCCACCGATGCGAACATACCGTGTGGTTTCGACGACGTCAAGCACCGGGTCTGCACGACGATTCGGTCTCCGCCGGCCTTTTGCCGGTCACACGACTGTCCTGTTTCCCGAAACTCGGCGATTTCAATCCCTGGGGCCTGTAAAGCCGAACGCCGTTTTTTCTTGTCCTTCCTGTCGGGCGCGGGAACAGTTGACGCGCAGTGATCATCTGCCAACGCCCCCCGCAACACGTCAAGCGGAACGTGCCATCTGGATCGAGGGCGCCCAGAACGATCCTGCGATCACGGGAGAGACGAAAGAAACTCGCGCCAAGCAGAAACAGCCATGCAACCGGGAACGCGTGCACTCAGGCTCATGGTTCCACTCCTTGTGCCGCCTCGAAACCCCGGCAAAAGGCAGAATCAACACCGCTGCCGGACAAGAGCGGGACCGTGCGCGGTTCAGCGTTCAGCGATGTGTCCCAACGATGCCGGAAAAGTCACGCGCGTTTCACACGGGGCCCCTTGGGCGTGTCCTCGATGGTCCATCCTTTGGCGGTCAACTCGTCCCGGATCGCATCGGCGCGGGCGTAGTCCCGGGCCTTGCGCGCGGCCTGCCGCTCGTCGACCAGCGCCTGGATTTCCCCGGGGACGGTCTCGCTGCGATCCACATCGAGCACCCCGAGCACGCGATCCATGTCCCGAAGCCGCCCGAGGACGGTCTCCGCGGCATTTCCGCGACATTCGCCGGCATCGATCATGCGATTGACGTCCCGGACGAGATCAAACAGGGCTGCCAGGGCCGCCGAAATGTTCAGGTCGTCCTCCAAACCGGCGAGGAAAGCGGCCGCGGCATTTCGGCAGCGTTCTTCAACGGCGTCCCGGCCGGCGTTCGGTTCGACGGCAGCCTCCTTCAGCCGGGTCACGAATTCGTCCAGTCGGTTCAACGAAACCCGGGCGTCGCGGAGTCCTTGAAAGGTAAAATTGAGCGTCTGGCGATAGTGGGTACGCAGCAGCTCCCACCGGACCTCTCGACCGGAAAAGCCTCGGTCGAGGACGTCCCGGAGCGTGTAGAAGTTGCCCAGAGACTTGGACATTTTCCGTCCGTCGACCATGAGGTGGGCGCAATGGAGCCAGTAGTTGACGAATTTGCGGCCGGTGGCGGCTTCGCTTTGGGCGATCTCGTCTTCGTGATGCGGAAACAGATTATCCACACCCCCGGTATGAATGTCGAAGCTCTTGCCCAGGTAGCGCATGCTCATGGCGGAACACTCGATGTGCCAGCCCGGTCGTCCCCGACCCCACGGGCTCTCCCAAGCCACGTCGCCGTCGGCTTCGTCCCAGGCCTTCCAGAGTGCGAAGTCCGCAATGGATTCCTTGGCGTATTCGTCGTGTCGGACTCGGGCGACCTGCCGCTCGGGATCAAGGGCGATCCTCGCCAATTGACCGTAGCGGGGGAAACGGGAGATGGAGAAATAGACCGAGCCGTCGTCGGCCCGATAGGCCACGCCGGCGGTCAGGAGCGCCTCGACAAGTCCGATCATTTCATCGATGTGCCGGGTGGCTTCGGGATAGACCTCCGCCGGTTCGATCCGCAGCACCCCGATGTCTTCGAAAAAGGCGTCCTTGTACTTGCGGGTGTACTCGTCCAGGGGCAGACCCGCCTCGCGAGATCCTCGGATGGTCTTGTCGTCCACATCGGTCAAGTTCATGACCTGACGGACCTCGAACCCGCAAAACTTGAGGGTCCGACGCAGGAGGTCTTCGAACATGTAGGCCCGGTAATTCCCGATGTGGGCGTAGTTGTAGACCGTAGGGCCGCAGGTGTACATTCCGACCCGGCCGGGCCGGATGGGATTGAATTCCTCGATGCTGCGGGAGAGAGAATTGTAGAAACGGATGGGCATCTCGACTGTTTCCTGCTCGCCGGTCCGGGCCGAAACGTCAGCGGGACGGGGAGATCTGCGGGCGACGCTGAGAGGCACGCCTGTCAGGGGCCGAATCGGGGAATGGTTTTTCGTGCAGACACTAGTATAGTTTTCGGCAATAGTTCTTCAATCTGTACTCCGTCTGCCGGAAGGCCCGGTTTGTCATGAATCGTATCCGCTTGGTGGCAACCGATCTCGACGGCACTCTGCTGAGCGACGCGGACGTTGCGGAAGATTTTTTTCGGTTTCGGTTGCTGCTCCAGAAGCTCCGCGGCGGTTGCGGCACGCGCTGGGCGATCATCACGGGTCGGTCGGTGCGCTCCATGGGGACAGTGCTGACGCGTCTGCTGGTAGACGGCCTGACGCCGGACTATTTCGTCACGGAGGACGCCAAGATTTTTCGACGCAGGTCGGGAGGCGGGTTTTTCCCGTTTGTCTGGTGGAATTTCACGGTCGACCGCCGGCGGGCGACATGGCGGCGCCGATTCCGGAAACGACTCGCGGATTGGACGGCGCGACTGCGGGAACGCTTCCCGGACGCCGAAGAACTGGCGCCTGAAGCCGTGGACCTGTGGTTTCGGTTCGGCTCGGAAGAAGACGCTCGCAGCGCGGAAGAGTTTTTGCGTGGCGTGAGTCGGTCCCCGGACAGTGCCCTGATCTTCCGATGGGGGCGCGAGATGTACGCCGCACCCGCCGCGGGGACCAAGGGCGAAGCGGTGCTCCGCCTGCTCCGAGACCTCGGGGCCGACCCGGCCGAGGCCTTTGCCGTGGGGGACGGCCCCAACGACGCCAGTATGCTGGACGGACGCGCGGCCGGGTTCCCGGCCTGCGTGGCCAATGCCTCGGAGCGAATCAAGGCGACCGTTCGACAGGCCGGGGGTTACGTGGCCGCCGCGCCGGGGGTCGAGGGGGTCGTCGAAGCGCTGGCGGTCTGCACCGGTCTCGACGCCGGACGCGGGATCGCCCCAGGAGAACATCATGCCTGAACAACTTTTTTTCGACCTGGATTTCCCCAACCGCCGCGAGGCCGAGCAACGGCGGCGCTTGCGCGCGAACCGGCGCCAGCTTCGACGCGCCGTCGTCCGATGGTTCTTTGCCGACAGCCCCCCGGCGGCCTGCGCTGTTGACGTGGTCACCCGAATCTCTCGAATCCGGGCGGACGTAGCCGCATTTTGGAACAGGTCGGTGCGGAACCCGCACGCGCACGGTCCCCGGCAGATCCTCGAACCGACCCGGACGGTGATTGTGGAATGTCATCTGCAGCGGGACGAATGTTGGCCGGACTGCGCCCGGGCGCTCGAAATCCTGCCCAAACTCCGGGAATACAAAGCGCGGTTGGTCGAGGTCGAGAACCGAATTCGCGAACGCGAACCCCACTTGAGGGCCGACGGCAGCCTGTTCGAGGAAATGGCGGAATGGCGCTACGAGGACACCCGGGACCGCGAGTATCACCGGCTCAAGCGCCAGATCGACAAGGCGGAACACGCCCTCTATCATGGGACCAAATTCGAACGGATCCGCAGCGCGGCCCTGGCCGACCTGCTCTATCTGGCCGTTCCCGCAGGCACGGTCCAGTCCGAAGAACTGGCCGATGGATGGGGCCTGCTGTGGGTCCAGGACGATCTGACCGTCACCGTGGCGGCGCCGGCGCAATCCAAGGACTGTCTCCCCGAAAACCGACTGCATTTGGTACAGAACATCGCCGCAGCCGCATCCCGAGCAGTTCTCTTTCGGGAAGGCATCCGGACCGACTCGAAAGGACGCCGCTACTTCGTGCGACCGCCTCGCGCCCACCGGAAGCCGGAACCCGGTCTCGCCGTGGGCTGATCGGTACCGCGGCCATCCCCGACCCCTTTTCCGGCTCGCACCTCCCTCCGAACGCCGCAGGATCGTCCGTGATCCGCAGTTCCCTGCCGTGGGCAACGAATCGGTGCAAAGGGGCCGCCGTCCGGTCGAGGATGGAACTTTCGTCCGGGACTTGCGTCTACTTTTTGGTGCAGTTGCAGTGGCAGCCGGAACCGCGGCGGAGCACAGGCCGACTCGAGCGAGCCCCCATGCGACCACACTGATTCCTCGAGTTCGAAATACCTGTTCGCCCTCGGTCGCCCGACTGACTGGACCGCCCTCGATCCGGGAAGGACAAGATGTCCGCCCTCCTCAAACCGCACCGTGCCGGAGCGGTCGCGTTCGGTCGTGCCGTGACTCTCCGGACGCGCCTCGGACAGACGGCGTCATGAATTTCTTGAATGCAGGAATCGGATTGTTCCTGGCTGTGGCCGGAGCATCGGTGGTTGTGGTCTTGGCGCTGCGATTTGCGCGGCGCCGGCGCCGGCGCCGTCTCGAAGCGTTCGTCGGCCCGGTGCTCACGGACCGCCTGACCTCGAGCGTCGATCCGGTGAAACGCCGGTGGCGCACGGCGCTGTTCGCGGCCGGGATGATCTTCACAGCCCTGGCGGCGGCCCGGCCTTGGTGGGGAAACCGCCTGGTGCGCACTCCGAAACGCTCCCGGGACGTACTGGTAGCCATGGACTGCTCCCGGAGCATGCTGGCCCGGGACGTCGCACCGTCTCGACTCGAATTCGCCAAATGGTGGGTCCGCCAGCTTATCGAGAAATGCCCCGGCGACCGGTTCGGATTGATCGCCTTTGCCGGAACGGCTTTTCTCGAGTGTCCGTTGACGCAGGATCGGAACACGTTTTTCCAATTCCTCGATCTGCTGGATACCAAGACCATTCCGGCCGGCGGCACCAATCTGGCGGACGCCTTGCGCGTGGCCCGACGGGCATTCAAAGGTGCGGAAAGCGGCCACCAGGCCGTCATCCTGATCACGGACGGCGAAGAACTCCAGGGCGACTCGAAAGAGGAGGTCGACTCACTGGTCGAAGCAGGCATTCCCCTGTTCATCGTCGGACTCGGAGATCCGGCCAAAGGCGCTGTGGTCCAGTTGCCGGACAACACGTTCTTGCGGGACAAAAGCGGCAAGATCGTGCGAACCCGCCTCAACGAGGCCGGGTTGCGCGAGCTGTCGGAAAAGACCCGGGGAATCTACGTCCGCGGCACCACAATGACCCCCAACCTGAAGCCGGTCTTGCGCCGGGTGCGCAGCCTGGTGCCGGAGGGCCGCAAAAGTACTTCCGGACAACGCCCCATCGAACGGTACCAGGCGCCGCTGTTTCTGGGCATCCTCTGTTTCCTGCTGCGTCTGTTCCTGGGCGAGCGGCGCGGGGCGCCCGGTACGTCCGGCAACGAGACGACGCGCTCGCTTACCCGGGGGAGCGCGGCCGCGGTGCTGTGCGCAGGCCTTCTCGGGAGCGCGAACGGCGTCGGTGCAAGCGCCCCCCCGACGACGACGAAACCGGCGGAGACGGGACCGTCCCGGGCCTCACCCCCGGCGGGCCCGGTCATGCCTTTCACGATCCTTCCGCCCGCCGGCGATTCCGGGAAGACCGCCCCGCCCCCGGGCCGACCGCCGCCGACCGGCCCCGGCGCAACCGGAAAGTTGACGCCCGAGCAACGCGAGGCCCTGCGACGTCAGGCGGAAGCGGCCCAATTGGCCAAGGATATCGAGCAAACCCGCAAAGAACTCGAACGCGCCCCGTCCGAGCACAAGGCGCGACTGCACTGCAACCTTGGATACCTGTACCAGCGCGCCGGCCGGCCGGAAGAGGCCGAAAACGAGTACCAGAAAGCCATCGCCCTGGCGCACGCCCAACCCATCGTACTCACCGCGGCCTATTGGAACCTGGGCGTACTCCGACATGTCCAGGCCCGGCAGCTCGTCGGAACGAAACCGGACGAAGCGATCAAAAAACTCGATGCGGCCCGAGACATGTACCGTGAAGCCTTGCGGCGCGATCCCGGCAATGCGGACATCGGCAACAACCTCGAAGTACTCGCCCGCGATCGGGAATTGGCCGAGAAAATCAAGAAGATGGCCGAAAAACTGAAAAAAATGCGCCGGGACGCACTGGAAAAGACCCGACAGGCACAGGCCCGACAAAAAGAAGCCAATGCGGAAAGCGATCCACAGAAAGCCCGGCAAAAAACCGAAAAGGCCGCCCGGAAGACGGCCGCGGCACGCGACGCCGCCCAAGAACTTGAAGACACCCTCGAGCAATTGAAGCAGAAGCAGGCGGCAGAAAAGGTAAAAAAGGCGCGCGAGGAACTCGAGAAGGCCCTCGAGGCGCAGGCCAAGTCCCAACAGGCCCCGCGCACCGAAGAATCGCGGCGCCGCGAACGGGCCGAGGCCAAGAAACGCCTCGACAGCGCCGCCCGCCTTCTCGGCGGAGAACCACCGCAGAAACAGTCGGGGAAAGACGCCGAACAAGAGAAAAAGAAGAAGGGGAGCCGGCAAGACGGGAAGCAACAGCAAAAGTCCGGTGGGAAGCAGGAGGGGAAGAAGAAAACCGAGGTCCCCAAAGACCTGACGAAACAACTCCAGGCCCAGAAAGACAAGAAGCAGGGTGAGGGAGAACAGGAAAAGGACGCCAAAGCCGTGAACCCGGCCCAAGCGGCGGCCATCCTGCAGAAGATGCAGGAAAAGGAGGAAGACTTGCGAAAGGCCTTGCTCGAACAGCAGTTGAGAAACTCGAAACTGCGTCCGGTGGAGAAGAATTGGTGATGGAGTGCATCCGGCAAATCTTCTTGCCTCGGGTTCGATCCGTCTCCGAGACCGTCGCCGCTCGGGTTCGGGCGGCGCACGCCGGTCGTCGGGCGTTCCTGTGTTTGGGACTCGCGGCCTGGGGTGCGCTGGCACGACTGGACGTACAAATTCGGCCCAACCCGCTGATGGTGGGAGAGACCGCCCGATTCGTGATCACCTCCGACAAAGCGATCCCGAAACTGGAACGTCTGCCCCGCTTGCCCAACGTCCAATGGCTGGGCGGCCCCAGGACCGGCCAATCCATTGAGATCAAGAACTTCCGCCGGAGTTTCACGGGCACGGCGGAATACCTGTTCCGGGCCACGGCCCCGGGGAAACTGGTGTTTCCTCCCATGCCGGTCACGGTCAAAGGCCAACGGTCGATGACGCCCCGGGTTACGTGCGAGGTGAAGCAGGCCAAGGTCCAGACTCCGGGGTCGCGCCAGGTCCGACTCGGGGATTTGGCTTTTGTCCAGGTTCGGCTGGGACCCGGCCCATCGCCGCCGGACCGAATCTATGTGGGGCAGGAAGTGCGCCTCGAAATCCGGGTCTACGCCTACGAGCGGTTGTTCCAAGATCTTTCTTATCCAAACATCGAAATCGAAAACGCTTCGTTTCGTGATTACTCGGCGCAGAACCGCCAAAACTCGAAATTCCTCGTGCCGCGGCAACAGCGGGAAATCCGCAACGGCCTGCCGTTCACCGTCATTCCGTTCGTGTGCCGAATCACGCCTCTATGTGAAGGAAAGCTCACCGGTTCGGGATCCGTGCAGGTGCGTCTCGTGGCGCCACGTCAACGCTCCTCCCGCCGTCGCGCCGACCCGCTCGATCCCTTCAGTCTTTTCGACGACCCATTCTTTCCATTCGGACGAAACCGCTTGATCCCCAGGACGCTCACGTTCAAAATTCCCGCGGTATCCGTTGCACCGCTTCCGCCCGTGCCGAAGGCGGCGGGCGTTTTCCTGGGGCTGGTAGGCGATTGGCGCCTGGCGCTGCGAACGGACGCCGCCTCGGTCCGGGTCGGAGAACCGCTGACGCTCGAACTCAGGATCGGCGGCACGGGCGGCCTGGATGCCTTGACGCCGCCGAAACTGGACATGCCGGGGTTCCGGACCCATGAACCGGAAGTAAAAAAGGAGACGACCGGGGCAACGTCGTCGGCGACCCTCACCTGGGCGTTGGTCCCGCTCGAGCCGGACGCCGTCTTGGCGCCGTTGGTCTTCTCGACCTTCAACCCGGAAAAAGGAGAATATGAGCCATGCCGGTTCGTCCTCCCTCTGAAAGTCAAGCCGGCGCCGGTCGCCGCCGCGCCGCAGGGTGTGGTCGCCGATTCAGGCCGGCCGACACCGAAGAGTACGCAATCGACCCCGGAACGACACGCGGCCACGGACATCTTCTACATCAAGACCAAGCTGGGCCCGTATGTGCGCCGTCCGCTCTGGCGAAATACGGCGGCCCCGAGCTTGGCGCTCGTCTTGTTGGGAGCGCTATTCTATTTCGGATGCCTGGGACTGGCGGTGCACCGGGAACGGCTCAGCGGCAGCGAGACCTATCGCCGTAGACGGGAGGCCCTGGCAAAACGGTCGCGCCTGCTCCGCGAACTCCGCAACTGTGCGGACGGTCGGTGCGAGGCCGTCATCTGCGAGCAACTCGTTCCGTATCTCTCGGCTTTGTGCGGTCTGCCCCCGGGTACGACTCCGGGCGCCCTGGCCGAGCACCTGCGCTCGCGTGACCCGACCGCGGCCGACATGCTGATCCAGGCCGAGCAGGGCAGTTTCATGCCGGACGCTGCGGCTCGAATCGACCCGCGGGAACTCATCCGGCGCCTGAAGCGCCTGGGGTTCTTTCTGTTCGCAGCGGGCCTGTTCGTCGTCGGGCCCGTCCCGGAGGCACGCGCCGGAAAACCGGACAAGTCCGCCGCCGGCGCAAGCATCCAAGACGCGACCCGTGCGTACGAAGAAGGACACGTCACGCAGGCCGAGGTCATCTACCGCCGACTCAGGCGCACCGGGGCCCCGAACCCGGCTCTGCTGTACAACCTGGGAAACTGCGCCTACCGCCTCGGCCGATTGGGAGAAGCGGCGGCGTTCTACGAACAGGCCAGACGCTTGGCCCCCCGGGACAGTCAGATCATCGAGAACCTCAATTTTGTCCGGTCCCGCCTGGGCCTTCCTCCCGTGCGACAGGTCCGAAACCCGGCCGAACTGCTGGCATACATGCGGGACGATCTCAGACCAGACGAGTGGGGACTGCTGGCCGCGATCCTGGCTTTCCTCGGGTGCGTTTGGGCCGGGACCCAGCGCCTGCGCCGGCGTCCGGCAACCGCCGGGGTCGCCGCCGCTTGCGTGGGAGTGCTCGTCTGTGCACTGGCCGTCTGGAGTCAGCTCCAGACAACCTACCGCCCCGAGGCCCACGGCGTCGTTTTGAGCACGCGTGCCGCACCGCACCTTCTGCCCAACGCCGATTCGGACAAAGCGAAATTCGCCCTCAAACCGGGTGAAGCAGTCCGGATCATGGAAGAGCGCACCCACTGGTATCGCGTACGCGTACGCGAGTCCGAGGCCTGGGTCGAGAAGATCTATGTACGGCGGGTCTGGTGAGCAACGTCG
>JAADHN010000091.1:0-28722 GCA_013151865.1 Kiritimatiellota bacterium | reverse complement strand
AAAAGATGACTTTACGGTCTCCGGTGTATGGCGTTTCGCGATTCACCGGCTATACTCTCGAGATTTTCCGCCGCGGTCGTTGTCCGTCGCCCCGACAGCCGAACCTGACTCGGCCACGGCGAACGGACACGGGCCCGAAGACTTCCGAGGTCGCGCCCGGCCCCCCGGCAGGCCCGACCGGCCCGATATGATCGGACACAGAAACGCATGAGTGCCGCAGACGCCGCACCGGAAAACCTGCCCTTGATCCTGTTTTCACGGACCGCACGCCCGGCCTTGAAAGAACAGGCTGCGGTCGAGGCGGACCTCCTCGATGCTCTGTCGACCCGTGCCGGCGCCGAGGTTTGGGTCGTGCCCGAATTGGTCGACCTGCCCGACGTGGATCCTTTGTGGGAACAACTGGCTGAAATCCGCCGAGCCTTTTCCATCGTGTCCCGGCTGCACCCTCGGGCCGTGGACGCGCTGTTGACGGAGCGCAAGGTTTTGCCTGGCGCCGCGAAGTACTTCCAGGGCGCTCGCCGGGTGAACCCCGACACCACGATTGCGGAGTTCGCAAAGGCATTTCCCACGGTCGGAGCGACCGGCAGTCCGGCCCGGGTCGTGCGCCTGGACGCCCGACCGCTCCGGCGGCGCTGGTATCCGCTCATCGACCGCAAACGCTGCACATGCTGCGGCCAGTGTTACGAGTTCTGCGTGTTCGGCGTATTCGAGCGGGCGGTAGACGGCGAAGTGGTCCCGGTCCAACCGGACAACTGCAAACCGGGTTGCCCGGCCTGCGCCCGAGTCTGCCCGGCAAGTGCCATCATCTTCCCCGATTGTCCGGACGATCCCGTCATCGCGGGGGCCGGCGGTCCGCCGCGCACCTCCGAGCCGCCTTCGGCGGTCACCTGTACCTGCACCTGCTGCGACCGCGGCGCCGACAACGATCTGGACGGCTTGATCGAGGCGCTGGACGCCCTGGACGATTGAACCCGCCGGCAGTCTCCCGCACAAATCACGCCCGTCGCCGCTCGGCGATTCGTTCCGGGATCTGGGCGGTTGCCGGCGAGCCGCGAATCTGTGTCGGACTCGAAGCCCCGAACCGCGACGGCCCGACAGGGCAAGCCAGGCGGGAAGCATGGGACAAGGTGCGGCCGGAAGGAGGAAGGACGATGCCATGAACCGATTCGATTTGAAACTTCGGGAATGGGGCCAATACCCGCTGACGGCGGTGGATACGGCGACGGTGCAGGTGAACCTCGGCCTTGTCTGCAATCAGAATTGCCGACATTGCCATGTGGGCGCGGGGCCGGACCGCCCGGAGACCATGACCTGGGAAACCATGGAAGCAGTGCTTGCCGGCTGCCGGACCCTGGCCCCGGACCGGGTTGATCTCACCGGCGGCGCCCCCGAACTCAACCCCTACTTTCGGCGGCTGATTCGAGAACTTCGAGGCCTGAAGCACCGCGTCCAGGTTCGGACGAACCTGACGGCGCTCTTGGGGCCGGACTGCGACGACCTGCCGGATTTCTTTCGGGAACATCGAATCGAGCTGGTGGCGTCGCTGCCGTGCTACACAGTCGAAAACGTGGAGGCGCAAAGAGGACGCGGAGTCCATGTGCGCTCGATCGAAGCCCTGCGGCGCCTGAACGCCGTCGGCTACGGAGACGCCGACAGTTTGCCCCTCGACTTGGTTTACAATCCCGGCGGTCCGTTCCTGCCGCCCCCGCAATCCGCCCTCGAGACCGATTATCGGGACGTGCTGCGCAATGAATACGGTGTTTTCTTCTCACGGCTGCTGACCATCACCAACATGCCCGTGGGCAGGTTCCAGCAGGAACTCGACCGACAGGGAGGCGGCGAGACGTATCGCCGCCTGCTCGAGGAGAACTTCAATGCCGACACTCTCGACGGTCTGATGTGCCGCCACCAAGTCAACATCGGCTGGGACGGCACGCTTTTCGATTGCGACTTCAACCTGGCCCTGGGGCTCCCGGTCCAATTGAACGGTCCCGCCCACATTGCCCGCGCCGACCTCACGAAACTGGCGGGCCGCCGTATCGTGACGGACAAACATTGTTTCGGGTGCACGGCGGGCTGCGGCTCGTCATGCGGCGGCGCGTTGACGAAAGGGCAGACGTCGTGCCGGGAGTGACCGAGTCGGGGACCTCGAGAGAATCGGAACGCAACCGAGAGCGATATGGAGAAACACGATGACCGAAGAGCGACGGGCGCATATGGCGATGGTAAAAGAATACTACGGCAAGGTGTTGGCCTCGAAGCAAGACCTCAAGACCAGCGCCTGCTGCACAGCGGCCGCCGTACCGCCGTACCTCCGCGAGATCGCGTCCGCGCTGCACCCCGAAATCGTGGAGCGTTTCTACGGCTGCGGTTCACCGATTCCCCAAGTGTTGCAAGGCGCGGTAGTCCTGGACCTCGGGTGCGGCACCGGCCGAGACGTGTACCTCGCCGCCAAATTGGTCGGCCCGAACGGACGGAGTCTCGGCGTGGACATGACCGAAGAGCAGCTCGCCGTGGCCCGTCGGCACTTGGACTGGCAAATGGCGCAGTTCGGTTTTCCCGTGCCCAACGCGGAATTCCGGCATGGTTTTATCGAGGATCTCGCGTCTGCCGGGATCGAAAACGAATCCGTGGATGTGGTCATTTCGAATTGCGTCATCAACTTGTCCCCGGACAAGGCGGCCGTATTCAGCGAGATCCTGCGGGTGCTGAAACCTGGCGGGGAACTGTTGTTCAGCGACATTTTCGCCGACCGGCGGCTGCCCGAAGCCTTGCGGGGCGATCCGGTCCTGCTCGGCGAATGCCTGGCCGGGGCCCTGTACGAGGAGGATTTCCGACGACTGCTGGCCGGACTGGGCTGTACGGAGTATCGGGTTGTGAGTTCCAGGGAGATCGAGGTCACGGACCCGGAGATCGCCGGAAAAATCGGGTTGGCACGTTTTTATTCGAAGACCATTCGGGCTTTCAAACTGGCCTCGCTCGAGGACCGCTGCGAAGACTACGGTCAAGCAGCGCGTTACCTGGGCACGATTCCGGAATGTCCGCATGGATTTCGGCTGGACAGACGCCATTTCTTCGAATCGGGCCGCTGGGCCCCCGTTTGCGGCAACACGGCGGCCGTGCTCACGGAGACGCGTCTCGCCCCTCATTTCGAGGTGCGCGGGGACCGCTCGCGGCACTATGGATTGTTCGACTGCGCCGCCGGCGTCGGGCCGTCCGCGCTCCCCGCCGACGCCGTCCGCCAAGGCGGATGCTGTTGACGACGCGGCCGGAGTGCCGGCCGAGAACCGCGAAATCGTTTCGGCCGCCTCAACCGATCTGCAGACCCCGGCAACTTTTCCGACCCGGTCGGAACCACCGAGACAGCACACAACGCCGGAGTCGAACCCCTTCTTCGCCGCGCGTCTCCACCTGTCCGGCGGCAAGCCGTCGCGCGATGCCGTCGTCTCGGGTGGATGCCGGGCCTGTCCGTCAAGTCGGTTGGTCACTCATCTCGCCGTTAATTCGTAATAAATCGTCTGCCACCGCGGGCCCAGATCGAGCCGCAACACACCCGCTTTCCAAGTTACGGGGACGGAAACGCGGCGACGGCCGGCAGGCCCCAGTGCCCAGCACCGCCACGGACCGGTCCGAGTCTTCAGGGCGACCCGTGCTGTCAAACCCTGAACCAATACAGGCGCCTTTCCGTAGTCGACGAGTCTGACCTCCCCCATGGGACGTGGGGCCTTTCCCGGATCGCGCAGAACCACGCGGACCAGTTTCTGCCCCGTGTTCTCCGCACGTCCGACCGCCGCGAGAAGAAGACGCCGGCTGCGGGTGAGCGACGCACCGTCCAGAGAGATCAGGGAGTAGGCGCCGAATCGTGTTTCCGCGGTCACGGTAAGAGGTCCGGCGGCAACGGGCTTGCCCGCGGGCGGGAAGCCGGCAACGATTGCCAGTCGAGGCGCGGCGCAGATCCAAAGCCCGCGGCCGGGCGTCCAGCGAAGCTCCTCGGTGTCGGACACGAACTCCCCGGTGTCCGGATGATAGCCTGCATCGCCGCGCAACACCCCCCAACGCCGACCGGCGTCGGTAAACCAACGGGCGAGAAGGTCCGGCGCCAGGTTCAACCCGGTCCCGGCGCCGGGCGCCAAACTGACCCGGGGGCCCCGGGGACTCGAGTCGGCGAACAGGCAGGCTTTGCCGGCGCCGATCGTCGCGGTCAAACGGGCCTGCCACCCCGACGGCAAGGAACCGGCGTCGAGACATGCCGACGTGGCGATGGGCAGGATGCAAGGCGCGCCGACCGGGAGTTCTCCCCGGAGTTCGACCGTCGACGGTGCGCCCTCCGGAACGCGCCGGAGCAGCGGCGCCAGCCGCCGGGCCGCTTCCAACGGGTCGCTGCTCGGCGCACCCGGGCCCGCGCTCGGGGCGGACCACAACAACAGCCGCTTGGCGGCGCCATAGTCGCCCGATGCGGAGAAGCCGCTGCTGACCGTCAACGCGACGCCGGGGCCGGGCTTGTACGCCTTGTCGAACAGCCGGCTCTGCCAACGGCAAAGGAGGGGGACGAAATGCTGGAAGTCGCCCAAGGCGGTAAACATGGACTTGGCGAGGTAGGTGTCGGTATCGCTCAGTCCCATCTCGACCAAATTGCGCCCCGGACGGATGTCGCCCCGCCGGACCATCAGGGCCAAAACCGGAAACAACCCCGGCTGGGCGGGATCGGAGTAGATTACCGAGGGGTGCGGGATTCGCGGCCCGGCGTCTTCGTATTTCATCCCCCAGCCGCCGATGTAGGAATAGACGTACACGATGTCGAGGTCGTTGAGCATGGCGTACGCGGGAACCATCAGGGTGTCCGCGGCACGCCATCGGTTGGGCCACAATGAGTTCCACTCGGTGGCGACGGCGGGTCTGCCCGCGACTTTTGCCATGGCGAGGTGGACGGGCAGCACGCGAGTCTCGAGCGGGTCCGCCTTGATCATGGGAGCGTCGGTCAAAGACAACGCCTTTCCGCCCCGGGGATGGTCCCAGTAAGCATGGTTGTCCGTGAAATCGAGGGGGGTACACGAACTCATCATCGCGGGAGAGGCCATGATGTTCGTGCCGGTAACGGGGACCTTGACGCCCAACCCCCGCAGGAACTTCATCTGGTCGGCGAAGTACCGCCGCTGCAGTTCGGCAAGGAACCGCTGATAGTCCATGCGCCGCAGGGGATGCGCAGGAGTGCCCTGCCGAACCCGCACGGTCCCGGCGCTCGGGTCCTCGTCGTCGCCCAGACCGCAGGCGCCCCCCGAGACGGTCCAATGTCGCCGCAATTGCTCCCGCGTACCGACGTTTTGCAACAGCCACTGATTCCAGAGCCGCTGCGCTTCGGCTTTGTACGGCGGGGTGTGTTTCCACGACCACCAAATCAGCGGGGCGCCCTCATTCGTCATCTCCAGCAGGGCGATGGTGGGGTCGTCCACGTAGCGCAGGTTCTGGCGATAGGGGTTGCGATGCAGCAGCAGGCGGCGGGCGTATTCGTGTTCGAGTTCGATGATTCTCGAGTTGAAATAGGAAATCCCGCCGGCGCCGCGTCCGAGTTTATCGTAACCGGCGACCCGGTCGCCTTTGCGAAATACCCGGGCGCACATGGGCAGGGCGTCGATGGTGACATAGATGCCGTTCTCGTGAAACCGACTCAACAGGTAGTCGAGACGCCTGAGGCGCTCGGGATCGAACTTGTCGGTGGTATCGCCCGAAGCGTCGATCAACCCTCCCGGGGACTCGTACTCGAGCAAATGCAATCGGACCATATTCACCCCCAACCGCGCCAGCCGTCTGGCGGCGGTCTCCGCCTGGTCGCGAGTGGGGAACGCGCCCCGAGAAGCGTGGATGTTGGTCGCCCAGAACCGGGCGCGCGTGCCGTCCTGGAAGACAAAGTGTCCGCGGCGCACCTGCAAGAAACCATGCGTCCCGGTTTTCTCCACAGGCAGACATTTCGTCACGTCGATGGGGGACGGTCCCCCGTCGCGCCAATCCATGGGAAACGGAAACCAATCGTCGCCACGGGGTTCGAGCACTTCTTTTTCGAGGCGGTCGTCGACCTGTTCGAATCGGACGTCGTCGAACCAGGCGCACCCCATGGCGCTCCACTGACCGACGGTCGGTTCGAGGCAAAGCTGAACGAAGCGGGTGTCGTCGCGGAGGGACGACACCGGGAGGCAGAATTCTTGCCACTCGGGCGTCAGCGTTATGGACGCCGACGTGGATCGATGGAACCGCTTTTGTGCGTCCAACTCGCCAATGAACAACGCGGCCCGCTGCTGCCGTTTGCCGCGCGCCCAAACGTACAAGGCGTACGCGCCCCCCGGCTCGACAGGCACATAACGACTGGCGGCGTAGAAATTCCCGTCCGGGGAACGGTCGCACACTTTGGCGCAGTACTTGCCGCTGTGCGGGTTCGCCGTGTCGCGCTGCAGATTGGCGTCCGGCTTCGCCCCGGGCCCGCCCCATCGCCACCACCCCTCCGGCTGGCCGGTGCCGGTAATCCCGCCTTCGAATCCGGGATTGGGCGCCAGGTTCTCCGCAGCCCCGAACACACCGACCGAGAAAAGGAAGACAAACCAAGCAACGGTTGAATTCATGGTGTTCGCCTCTCGGAATGACGTCCGACTGCCGATAACGGCGTTGCTCCCCCGAGCGGGAACGAAAATAGCGTCGCACCCGCCCGGCGCAAGGCGCAAGGAATCGACGCACGGGCGATCCGGGCGCGCCCGACCCAAGCGTTCGTCTGTGTGCCGAGTTCCGGCGAACCCGTTTCGGACGGGACCGGTGCACGGAGTTTCCGGCTGAGCAGAGGGAAAGGAAAAAATGGTGGGCGGCCGAGCCGGGCGGGTCAGGGCGCTACGGGTATCCGCATTTGTGCGCTATGGCAAAACCCGACGCCTCGGGAACGTGGACACGAGACCTATTCTCGGTATTCAGACTTCATGCCGCCCGCCAAACTGTTCTCTGTTCGGACTGCGGTTGAAATCAACCCGATTCCGTCGATGCCGCACGCGGCGACGGAAATCCAATATTCTGGACCCACGCTGGTTGCGATCACCACAGCCATTCACTCGCCCGGCAAGCGGGCGGGAGCCCGATCGTCCTGGCCCAAATCGAGCAGCACGGGAACCAGGGGACGCAATACCAGCGGTGTGGAGACCGTCTCCCCGGTAATCAGGTTGCGAGCGCGAGTCACCGGCTTGCCGCGAACCTGGAGCTGCACGGTTTGCGGACTCCGCAGATAGTTGCAGAGATTCGCGAGCAGTCGGCCCCGGGAGCCGACGCTGCGCGGTTCGATGCCGAACACGGGACGTCTGTCGGCCCCGAGCACCCGGACCGCGGGCATGATGCCCCACTCCGCCAACCGCCGTGCGAACTCCGCAAACAGGCCGGCACTGTCGTCGGGGGTCGCGTTCAGCGCCGTTCCCAGGATCGGTTTCGGTTTGCGCACACGCCCGTACTCGTCTCCGCCGAAGCAGTCGCCGAGCGTAACGACGCGCCCGCCGTTCTTCTCGAACCGGCGCAGGCCGGCAAGGACGGCGTCGGAGAGATGCGTCACCCCGGCTGCAACGACCACGCGTGCGCTGTCGAGGGGGCGCACCGCGGCCCCGCTTGCAAACCGCTTCAGCCTGCGCTCGGTGACCAGGCCCAACGGCACCCCCAGGCAATCCGCGGCACGCCAGGCCTTGCCGAGGGCCTGGACATGCTCGTCGCCTTGGACAACGGACGCCAGGGACCAAAGAAAAACGAGCCGAGGCGCTTGACGCTGAAACGCGGTCATTTCATGGGCCAGGCGGTTGAGGTCCAGGCAGGCGCGACCCACGGCCGCCACACAGGCCGGCCGGTGCAGAATGCTCCCGGCAAAGTCGCTCGTGTGTGAGTTGGTCCTTCCCCAAACCCAGATCGTCGTGGCGCTCTGCCCGTGCAACGCCCCCTGCCACAGGGCCGTGTAGACATGCTCCGGCGGAACAAAACCGTGATCGCGGTCGAGAATGATGTGATTCTCCGAGTTGAAGACCGGCTTGTCCGCCATGCTCCGCTGGAAATCGTAGGCCATGGCCTCTTGCGGCCCGCCGTTGGCCCATTCGCCCCGACGGCGATACCAGCAACAGCAGTCGTTGCCGTTAATCTGGCTCAATTCTCCAAAGAGTTCCGGAGAGACGCTCCAGGCGCCGTGCAAGCTGCGCCCGAAATGCGCGCTCATCATGATCTTGGCGTGTACGGGCACAGCCGGGGCCATGGCGTGGATCGCATCCGCCATCCACTCGTGAAAGCCGGCGAAGGTTTCCTGGTTGAACAATACGAAGTCGTAGATGTTCGGGCCGGGCGTGAACTTGGGCGGCGGGACCGGGATGTCCTCGAATCGCTTGTAGTGAGTGCCCCAGATAGCGTTCAATTTGTCGATCCGCCCGTGCCGGGTCCGCAGCCACTCGGGCCAGGTCTTTTTCGAGACGCGGCATTTGGTCAGGTCGGTGCAGATGGGTTCGTTGCTCAGGCACAGGCTGTGCAGGGCCGGCGTCCCCTTGATCCGAGGAATAACGGTACGGAACGACTTTTCGAGCACGGCCCGCGCTTCGGGCGCGTGCACACAGTACCGGAAGAAGCCGCCGCGGCAGTCCTTCAGCCACGGCCATTTGTCGGTGGCCCAGTTCGGGAAATAGTGCGGACTCAGCAGCAGGTTGACCCCGACATTGGCTTTGGCCGCCCGGTCGCAGACTTTGAGGAAGTCGTCGATGGCCGTGGTGCTGACGGTGTTTTCGGTGGGCAGGACACTACGCGGTCCGAACTCGATCTGGATCAGGTTGCAGCCGTAACCGGGGAACTTTTCGATATCGTTTCGGACTTGGGAAAAATGGCCGTAGCCGACGAAAAAGACCGGGCCTTGCTCGGTCCGTCCGTCCGGGAACTCACGGGTCGCGATGAAAGACGGGCCGTCGATGCGGACCGGCCCGGTCCGATACCTTGGGACGACAAGAAAATTCGCCTTGCCCGCGAGGATGTCCCGCGTCCTGCGGAGTTCGCGTTCGGCCATTTGGTCGAGCGTCACGGCCTGGGCCCAGGCCCGGTCGGCCAAGTCGCTCCGGACATCCTGCTCGACCCATGGAATGAAGTTGTCGAGAACGGTCAATGTCACGCGGCTGTAGGCGCCCCCGCCCTTGGCTTCAAGCTGCTTGGTGAGGGGTCGCAGACTGTCGCGCCGGGCCGCGACCTTCCGGAGCAGGGAGCGAATCCCGGCGGGGGTGATCACGTGGAACGACCGGACCTGCCTGGCCAAGACCCGCCCCTTGGCCAGGAGCACGGCTTCGGCGGCGATCTCGGTGTTCGGCGTGTCGCCGATGTGCAGGGCCGTGTCGCCGCGCAAACCGCGCCCGCGAGTCTGCACCTGTTTCTCGACCTCGCCCAGAACGCGTCCGGCCGCATCCGTGACCTTGATCCGCAGGGCGACCTCGGCGGGCGGACCGGGCAGCCATGCCTCGGTCCGAAACCGGACCACGCCGCCCGTGAAGAGAAAGCGCGTGGGTGGGTAGAGTTCCGGCATCCACGCGGTGTTCACACGTCGACCGCGCCAGAGGTTGATCTCGGGCGGAATGCGACTGAGTTCGATCTGTGGGGCCTGCTGTTGTGCGGCGGTCAGGCACGGCGTGGCTTCGGCGCCTTCTTCAAGACGGATGTCGTCCACCCAGACCCCCGGCGTGGGGCTCTCCGTCACGATCATGAAAGGAAAGTTCTCCTCGTCCTTCCGGGTTTGGAACGTCTGTTGGATGCGTTTCCATTCGCCGGCCGTAGCCGGGATGTGAAGTCGGATGCGCCAATCCTGGCCGCCCCCGATCCAGGCTGTGCCCGCGTCCGCCGAGCGCACGTACGCCGAGAGAGTGTAAACGCGTCCGGGTTTCACCGGGATCCCGCCCACCACCCCGAACCAGGCGTACACCTGCGGAAAGAAGGCCGTGCCGTTGGTGAACCTGGCTGAATACCGCCCGGAGTGGGTCACGGACGTATCGAGCATGAATTCGGCATCGGTGTTCCTGCGGTCCCACATCCAGAACTTCGGACGAATTCCATCCACGACCTCGAAGGAAGCATTGGGGACCAGGTTCTCGTTGGGCTCGAAGGAGTTGACCCGGAGCCGGCACTCGCCCGGCCGCAAGGGCGGAGCGTAGACGAACGCTGTGGCGGCGTCTCCCGGTTCGAGCTGAACGTCATCCACCCAAACCCCGTCAGTGGGACTTTCGGAAAGAATGCGAACCACAAAGGTCGTGTCGTCGGCTTTGAACGTACCGGCGACGCGCTGCCAGCCCTCGGTTTTCTTGGGAAACGGGAAGCGGAACTGCCATTTGCGGCCGCCGCCGATCCAAACCGCACCGCCGTCCTCGGTCCACACATAGCAGGAGAGCGTATACGTCTTGCCGACCTCGAGCTGAACGGACTGATTGAGCTGTCCGTAGACGTGCGGCGCCCGGGGTGTGGAGTTCTTGAGGCAAACGGATGCTTTTCCGCTCCGAGCCCGGCTCGTGTCGACAATCAACTGCGCCTTGGCCCGACCCGGCTCCCATCGCCAGGCGCCCGTCTCGCCCGCGGCCCGGATTTCGAAGCTCGGATCTTTCAGCAAATTGACGCCGCGACACGTCGCGGTCAGACACAGCAGGAAAAGGAGACCGTTCCGGACGGTATTCTCGAGCATGATTCATCCTCCTCTGGTTGATCGTCGCGGGCCGTGTGCGGTTGCCCGCAGGCGCCGACCCGAATCCGTTCCAAGCCGGTCGCGTCGCCTTAACGCCCCCAGGGCTGGACGGTCCCGAACTGCCGAGGGCATCTCACCCGGATGCCGAAGGAGGCTGCACGGTCGGTGTTGAATCACCGCAAGGCTTCGTCGAGCATCACGAGATAGTTCTCGACCGGCACATAGTCCGGGATACTGTTGCCCGACCCCAACGCGAACCGACCGCCGGGTGCACAGGCGTCGATGACGCCGCGAACATACTTGCGGAGTTCGCATTCTTCGAGTCGGGTGAGCTTGTCCACGTCCACCCCGCCCAGGATGCCGATTCGATCGCCGTACCGTTTCTTGAAATCCGCGGCTGAAATGATGGCGTCCTCGAAACTGTGTTTGGCGTCGATGCGGACCCGATCGAGGAGGACGGGCATGATGCCGAGAACGTTTCCGCAACTGTGCAGGAAATACGGCCGTCCGGAGGCGTGGGTCATCTCGGCAAACCGCTTGTGCCACGGCAGGGTGTATCGTTCGAGGTGTTCCGGTGAAATCAGCGTGGCCGAATGAAACCCCATGTCGTCCCCGGGGAAAACGGCGATGAGTCGGTCCAGTTCGAGGAGACGCCGGTAGTAGCGCTCCATCAGTTCTCCGACCCGGGTGCTGACGGCTGCGACCAGGTCCGGGTCTTCGTAGAGGGCCACGCAAAGCCGCTCGTATCCCATCAAAGCGCTGAGGTGTTCGAAGACGCCGCCGCCGTGACACGCCATCATCCCCATTCCGTCGGGCATGTGGCTGTCAATGTACTCATAAGGAAAAAAGTCGAGGGCATCGGGGTCCGGCCATGGGTATTCCTCGAAATCTTCCCAGGTGGCGACCGGGCCGAGCGCGGTTTCCGCGTACGCCCTTCCATGATCGCCGCCGGGGCGGTTCGGACGCGGGAACGGCAAGGCGATTTCCAGGCGCACGAAGTCGTAGCCGAGGTGCAGCCAGAAAGCGATGAAATTGTCCAGGTACGCCGCCTGCTGTCGTCGGTCGCCCCCCGGGGCAACCCATTCGCGCCCGATCATTTCGAGTATGGGCCGCATGACCGGGGAGTTGACGATGTACTCGACCAGCCGGGGTCGGGAGGGCTCCCAGGGGGTCGTCACGGCCCGCAGAAACGCCTCGGCGTCGGGTCGAGGATGTGTCAGAGGTACGCGCAGGTTATTCATGGCGATGCGGCCTCGTTTCACTGTTCGGCGCGCGTCCGAATCTGGACGATACCGGCTTTCTTCCACATACGCCCGGCGCGGCGCCCAAGCCTTACTCCGTACCGGGGCGCACGGCCTTCAGGTACGTGACGACCGATTTCCAGGGCACGGTTCGCCCGGCGAGCTGCCGTCGGTACACGGCATGGACCCTGGCGACTTCATCGGGCGAGAGTTCGGCCGCCAGTCGTTCCGCATAGGTTGGTCGCCCCTTCGCCCCCTGGCCTCCGAACCATTGTTCGACCCGTTCGGGGGCAATCAGCTTTTGGATCGTGCGTTCTTCTGTTCGGCACTCGAGCCCCGCGAACCCCGCTTGTTCGGCGGCGTTCGCGAGGTCGGTCTCATCCCAATTGACCATGGGATCTTCGGTTGCGGTATAGACGGCTTCTTCGGCCCGAGCCAGGCGGGCGAACAAGTCGGCGTCGAGGGTCCCCGGCTCGATCAACCGGTACAGGCGTTGCCCATGGCGCGGTGTAACTTCGGCCAGCGAAAGGACCCCGTCCGGCCGCAGTAAGGCGAACAGGATCCGGAAGACATGGGTTTTGTCCGGTTCCATGACAAGGGCGTTGCGTCCGATCACGGCATCGAACCGCACGTCTGCGTGTCCCTCGACCTCGAGTTGTTTCGGCAAGCGAGACAGAGAGCAGACAAGGAGATGGGGAGCCTGCAATTCGAGACCGTGTTGCCGGGCCTGGGCTTCGAGGACGTCTGCCGCGCGCCGATCCGGGACCCGGCACCAGACCCCGCCTTCCGGTGTACGCCGGACAGCCTCCCAGGTGAGTAGCCCGGTCTGGGCCGCGAGATCGAGGATCAACCGATGGCGTCCCGGGGGCACAGCCTGGAAGATGCGGTCGCGCAATTCGCCGAGTTGCTCGCCGACGCCGCTGATGGTGCGGGCCAGCCATTGTTCGAGGTCGCGGTCCGTGGGGCCGCTGGTCAGGATTTCGGGCGGCGCGCCGCGGTCGGCTTCGAGCACGGCGGCCAATTGAGCTTCACGACGCCGGGCCAGCGCATCGGCGACTCCGGCTTCATACCCGAGCCTGCCGGGTTGATAGAAGAGCTTTCCCTGGAGTGCCTCCGGCAGGTATTGTTGTGCGACCCAGTGGTCGCGGTAGGCGTGTGGGTAGAGGTACCCTTCGCCGTGGCCGAAGCCTTTCCGGTCGCGACTGGCGTCCCTGAGGTGCGAGGGCACTTCACTGTCCTGTTCATTCTCGACCGTGGCCAGAGCGTCGAAAAACGCCATGACCGAATTCGATTTCGGCGCGGTAGCCAGATAGAGCGCGGCGAAACCGAGGTGATAACGTCCTTCCGGCATGCCGACGCGGTCGAACGCTTCGGCGGCGGCCGTGACGACGACCATCGCGTTGGGGTCGGCCAGCCCCACATCCTCGCCGGCAAAGATGATCATCCGTCGAAAGATGAAGCGTGGATCCTCGCCGGCATAGACCATTTTGGCCATCCAGTACAGGGCGGCGTCCGGGTCGGAGCCGCGCAGGGACTTGATGAAGGCGCTGATGGTGTCGAAGTGATAGTCGCCCTCTTTGTCGTACAAAACGGCCCGACGCTGAATCGATTCTTCGGCCACGGCCAAGTCGATCCTGACGACGCCGTCCGTCTCTCGAGGCGGCGTGGTTTCGACGGCGAGTTCGAGCGCGTTGAGCAGGGCGCGCGCATCGCCGTTGGCCACGTCGACCAAGTGTTCGAGGGCGTCTTCGGCCAGTTCGACGCGGAGTTTGGCGTACCCGCGCTCCGGGTCGTTGAGGGCGGCCCGGGCGATGGCGCGGAGGGCGGACGGTTCGAGCGGCTTGAGCTGGAAGATGCGGCTCCGACTCACCAGGGCGCGATTGACCGTAAAATAGGGGTTCTCGGTGGTCGCGCCCACGAGGAGGATGGTACCGTTCTCCACCCAAGGCAGGAGCGCATCCTGCTGGGCCTTGTTCCAGCGATGGACTTCGTCGACGAACAGGATCGTGCGTTGCCCCTGCTCGCCTCGGCGGCGTTTGGCGTCTTCCGTGACCCGGCGGACGTCCGCCACTCCGGCCAAGACCGCGTTGAGGATTTCGAAATGACTGCGGGTCGTGTTGGCGATCACCATGGCCAAGGTGGTTTTGCCCGTACCCGGCGGTCCGTAGAAGATGACCGATGAAAGTCGGTCTGCCTGAATGGCGCGCCTCAGCAACCGCCCCGGGGCCAGGATGTGGTCCTGCCCCACGAATTCGTCGAGGGTCCTCGGCCGCATACGGGCGGCCAGGGGCTGCTCTTTGGTGGTCAAGCGTTCGCGGTTGTGATCGAAAAGATCCATGCAGTTACCATAGACCGCGTGCGGTCCGGTGCGAGGAACACGAGTACGAGAACGCGCGAAAGGACGTGGGGATACCATAACCCGCCGACGGCGGCTTTACCTTGCCGCCGGACTCACCGAGGAGCCGCGGGGGTGCCGCGAAGCCGAAGGTGTGCTATGTTTTGCGGCAGCTCAGGACGTCGCGAGTTTTCAGGATACGCCTTTCCAGGGCATACCCACGGGGCCCCGGCCGCTCCTATTCGGCGAGGACCGGCGGCGAAAAGCCCCCCAACCTTCCGGGGCCCGGCAGCGGGATATCCGAAACACTGCGGCACGCCCATCAGGAGGTGAATCATGCCTGACAGACACTATACCCTCGGGTTGGATTACGGCAGCAACTCGGTGCGTTGCGTGGTGCTGGATGTGGCGACCGGCGAGGAATGCGGAGTGTCCGTATGGGATTACCCGAGCGGTGAGGCGGGGGTGTTCACGGACCCGGACAACCCGCACGTGGCCCGGCAGTCGCCTTTGGATTTCGTCCAGGCCCTTGAGGCGGTGGTTCCGGAAGCCCTGCGCCAGGCGGCCGGGCGGCCGGGGTTTGCTCCCGCGCGGGTCATCGGGATCGGGGTCGACACTACCGGTTCGACCCCGATCCCGGTCACGGTCGACCTCACTCCCCTGGCCGCACTTCCGGAGTTTGCGGGCAACCTCAACGCCATGGCCTGGATGTGGAAGGACCATTCCGCCATGGGCGAGGCCGAGCGCATCACCGCGTTGGCGCGAACACACCGGCCCCAATTCCTGGCCAAGTGCGGCGGCGCGTATTCGTCCGAGTGGTTTTTCTCGAAAATCTGGCACTGCCTCGAGGTGGATCCGGCCGTGTTCGAGGCCGCGCACACCTGGCTGGAGTTCGCCGACTTTATCCCAGCGGTGCTGGCCGGGATCCGGGACCCGGAAAAGGTGCGGCGCAGCATCTGTGCGGCCGGGCACAAGGCCATGTACTGCGACGATTGGGGCGGTTATCCGGACGCCGAATTCCTGGCTCGACTCGATCCCCGCATGGGGGCACTGCGCGCCCGCCTCAGCCACCGGGCCTGGCCGGCCAGCGTCGCGGCCGGACGCCTCTGCGCCGAGTTCGCGGACAAACTGGGCCTGCCGGAAGGGATCGTGGTGGCCGTAGGCGCCTTCGACGCCCATCTCGGCGGCGTAGGCGCCGGCATAGCCGAGGGCCGCATGGTCAAGATCCTGGGCACCTCGACCTGCGATATCCTGGTGGCCCGGGACGACGCCGACCTGCCGGACATTCCCGGGGTATGCGGCATTGTCAAAGGCTCTGTGCTGCCGGGGTATTACGGGATCGAGGCCGGACAGTCGGCAGTCGGAGATATTTTCAACTGGTTCGTCACCGAGGTTTGCGAGGGCGAACCGAATCTGCACGCGGAACTCACGGACCGAGCTGCACGTTTGAAACCGGGCGAGAGCGGGCTTCTGGCGCTGGACTGGAACAACGGCAACCGGACGATCTTGGTGGACGCACGCCTGTCCGGACTGCTCGTCGGCTGCACACTACACACCGACCGCGCCGACATCTACCGGGCCCTGATCGAAGCCACCGCGTTCGGCGCCCGCCGCATCCTGGACCGGATCGAAGAGTACGGCGTACCGGTCCGCGAGGTGATCAACTGCGGAGGCATTGCCGAGAAGAACCCGCTCTTCATGCAGATATATGCCGATGTCCTGGGCCGAAGGATGACGGTCTCGGCGTCGTCGCAAACCTGTGCGCTCGGGGCCGGCATCATGGCGGCGGTAGCCGCCGGTCCGGCGGCGGGAGGATACGCGACAACCGAGGAAGCTCAGCAGGCGATCTGCACCTACCGGGAAGAGGCCTACGAACCGATTCCCGAAAACCGACGCGTCTATGATGAACTCTACGCTCTCTACGGCGAACTACACGACAGTTTCGGCGTAGCACAGGTCTGTTTCGACCATTATTCAGTCATGAAGAAGCTGCTCGACCTCAGCCGTCGGGTTCGGACCCGGGATGTCTGACCGTCTCGGGGCCCCTCGACTCGAGACAATCCGAAGCAGAGGCGAATTCACGGTCCGCGCAGAATCGTCCGGACAACTCCGAGGCGCTCGGTCATCGCCTCTCCGATGAACCGACCGGAGGACGCCATGAGGCCCCTGGCCCAAATCAACATTGAAACGAGCGAGAGCGTCGATATCAACCTGTCGCCGCTGATCGACATGGTTTTTCTGCTGTTGATCTTCTTCATGGTCACGACGGTTTTTGTTCAAGAGACGGGCGTTACGGTACAACGCCCGAGGGCCGCGAGCGCCCGAACCCTCGAGAAAAACAGCATTCTATTGGCCCTCACCGAGAGCGGGGAGGTCATGTACGGCGGCCGTCAAATCGGCATCAACGGGGTCCGCGGCGTGGTGGCCCGTCTTCTGCGGGAGCGCGACCTGCCCGTCATCATTCTGGCGGACGCCACTTCCCGAACCGGGCTGGCGGTCCGTGTCATGGACGAGTGCCGGCTGGCCGGTGCGACAAAAGTGAGCTTGGCCGCGAGGCGCCGCTGATGGAGCACACCCGACAGTCTTTCCCCGCGGCGGCGGAGTATCCCCCGACCCGGTCGCACGGCGCCGACGTTTTGCTCACTCTGGCAGCCCTGGTATTCACACTGCTCTTGTTCCTGGTGTTGCCGTTGTCCGAGTTGCTTTCTCCTGCGCCGCAAAACATACTGAAGATTCGCGAAGTGGACGCAACGACTTGGAAACCGCCCGCGCCGCCTCGGGTTCAGCTCCCGCGCCCCCCCCGGCCCCGGCCGAAAGCGGTCGTGGTTCGCCCGAAGCTCCCGGCCCCGAAACTCCGGCCCCGGCGGGAACCGGTCCGTCCCCGCCTCCGTCTGCCGGCCAACTTGGCTTTGGGTCCGTCCATGCCCGTCGGCGATTTCGATTTGGACTTTCAGGTACGTCCCGCCGCGCCGGCGGCCGGGGCCGCCGCAGCGGTCCCGGCCAAGACCGTTTTCGGCAGCAACGAGGTCGATCGCCCTCCTCGCCCGGTGGTTCAAGTGCCGCCGGTCTATCCCTACCAAGCCCGTCTCCGCCGCATCGAGGGGTTCGTGGATGTACGCTTCACGGTGCTGCGCGACGGTTCTGTGGCGGACATCCAGACTGTGGCGGCTCAACCGAAAGAGACTTTTGTCCGGGCCGCAACTGCGGCGGTCGCGCGCTGGCGGTTCGAGCCCGGACGGAAGAACGGAGAGCCGACGCCGACCCGAATGCAGGTCCGCATCCGCTTCGAACTCCGCCGATAGCAGAGAAGGGAAAGGCGAGATTGCGATCGGACCGTGGCGGGCAGAGGACAAGAAATGACGGCACGGGGAGCGGTTCCGCCTGCACGTTCACCCGCTCCTCGCCCGGAGATGCAACAAGCGGCACCAGTACTGTTCTCAGGCAGACATGAAAGGAGAAAAGGACTATGGGCAGTCTCAAGATCGGCGTGGCGTTGTGGTCGTTCGGGCAAACCCCGGACATGGCGGCACTGGACAAAAACCTGAAGACGGCCGCCGAGGTCGGGGTCAAGGGTGTTCAGCCGTGGGTGGCCGGCGGTGTCTTGGATCCGGACAACCTGGTGGGACGCCAAGCCCGCAACGACGTCCGGAAGCGGATTGGCGACATGGGCCTGACCATCACCGCCCTGTGCGCACACATGCCGCCTTTCAATGTGACGGACGGGCTGGAAGGACGCGTGACCCGCACCAAAAAGGCACTCGAGCTGAGCGTGGACTTCGAGGCCCCGATCATCACCGGCCACGTGGGAGAAATCCCCGAGGATCACGACGACCCGCGCTGGGGCATTCTGGTGCAGTCCATGAGCGAAATCGCCCGACACGGCGCCGCCGTGGGTGCGTGCCTGGCCCTCGAAACCGGGGCCGAAAGCCCCGAAGCCCTGCGCGATCTCCTTGAAACGGTGGACAGTCCCGGACTCCGCGTCAACTTCGATCCGGCCAATATTCGACGCTTCGGGGTGTTGCACTCGGTGCGCGTCCTGCGCGACTATATCGTTCACACCCACGCCAAGGACGGCGGCAAGGGGAGCGTAACCGTGGGCAGTGGAGAGGTGCCGTGGGACGAGTACATCGCGCTCCTCAAAGAAACCGGATACGACGGATGGTACGCCATCGAGGACGAGAGCGGCAAGGGCGTGATCGACTCGGTCCGCCGCGGCGTGGCCTTCCTCGAGCGATACTGATCCGGCCGGTCCCCCCAAGGTCTCCCCGGGGAGGACGTCCCCGTGTCGTCCTCCGGGCACGCCTCCGAACAGGTATACGGAGCGTCTCGGAACGGTCCGGAAAATGTTCCTGCGCCTGTGGATTGGCGTGCGTTCCGGATTATTTCGAGACGAGCAGTGAGTCGTGAAATTCTCCCAACCGCTCGTCCCCGGCGTACTGCTGCGCCGCTACAAACGGTTCCTGGCCGACGTCCGGCTCGAGGACGGTCGTATCGTCCAGGCGCACTGTCCCAATTCCGGCAGCATGCTCCAATGCGCCGCACCGGGCTGGGAGGTGCGCCTGACCGAACACCCGCCGTCGCCGCGCCGCAAGACGCGTTACACTTGGCAGATGGTGCATAACGGCCGTTGCTGGATTGGAATCAATACGCACTTGGCCAACCGCCTCGCCGCCGAGGCCGTGGCGGCGGGCCGGGTCCCCTCCCTGGCCGGCTACGCCCTGTGCCGGCGGGAAGTGCCCTACGGGCTCGCCAGTCGGATCGACCTGTTGCTGGAACGGCCGACGACCGCTTCGCTGCCCGACCGGTGCTTCGTCGAAGTGAAGAACGTCACCCTGATCGGAGACGACGGCGCCTATTGTTTCCCGGACGCCCCCACGGCCCGCGGGCGCAAGCACCTTCGGGAGCTGACTCTCATGGTGCGAGAGGGCGCACGGAGCGTGATGCTTTTCGTGATCCAACGTTCCGACGGCCGTGGTTTTCGCCCGGCCGCTGAAATCGACCCCGCGTATGCGGCGGCCCTGACCGAAGCCGGGACGGCCGGGGTCGAGGTCCTGGCTTGGCGTGCCGATGTGACCCCGGGCGAGATCGCATTGCGGCGCCCCGAGCCCGTGCTGCCGCCCGCCCACCGAACAGTCCGGCCCCGGGGAGGGGATCAAGGCTTCTTGACGGGAATCGGGACAAAGGCAAGATAGTCCAGGTTGAGGCCACGGCCGTCCGTATTCACGAGCTTCAGTGTGTGCTCGCCGCGCTTCAGGACGAATTCGACGGTTCGCCCGTTCCGGGTGAACACGACATGGTCCCATTCGGCCGCGTTGTCGCCATACCCGCCGGAGGACGGGAACGCACAAGTTCCGACCTCCTTCCCGTCCAGTAATAAGCGACGCCGAGCCGTGTGGGGCGCGGCATATCGGAATACGAGCGAATAGCGCCCGGCCGGGGTTTGCACTTTCCATGAGAGAGCGTGCCCGGCATCGTCCCAATGCGATAAGGCCTTTCCCGCGACGCCCGGCTTGTCCGTGCGGATGTGGACGTTTCCGCCGTTCTCAACCGTGAAATCCTCGGCTTGTCGAATGATGCCGACTCGGAGCAAGTCGCTCGGGAGGCGGAACGGTGCGGCGGCCCTCAGCTCTGCGCCGTCGGCGAGCTTCAATCGGGCCCGGAGGATGCCGGGGGTGGAACGGACGCCCCGGGCATGAATCGCAGCGGTTCGGACCATCCGGCCTCCCGGACGAACGTTCACGGAGAACTTGTTCGGCACGACCTCCACGCCCGCAGGAGGCAGCAGCTCGAGCACCCCGTTCACCCGAATTTTCGGTGTGCGCGGGGCCGAGACCACCACACGACACTGGACCGCTCGGGCATCATCCTCGGGCCCGAGACAGGTGAGGTTCAGGTTCGGCGAGCGATCCTCGGGGCAATAGGACAACATGGGCGGCTGCGCATACCCCATGGCGTTCATCGCCGTATCCATCCGATAGATCCGGTCCTGCATGAGGCAGGTCCGTCGATCCATGGCCGGGATTGCGGTCGTGTAGATCCGCATCTCGCCGGGCACAGTGGCCACAATCTCCTCACGCCAATCCCCGAGGACGTCGGCAATGAGTACGATCCGACCCTCGATCCGGTCCCACGGGGCCTGGCCCTGATAGTCCATGATCCGACCCGAGACGATTTCCTTCTGCAGGTCCGCGTCCCAGAAAGCCGTTCGCACACTGAAACCCCACGGACAATCCCGTCCGCGGCGCAAGAGAGTCCCATCCGCAGCGAACAGCCACCGACGATCCGTTCGCTTGTGACCGTCGGCGTCGGCGCCGTAGCATTCGAGTCCGGGACGCAGCGGGTCGATATCGGCGCACATTCCCTTGCCGTGAACATGCCGATTGGGATCTTCCATGGCCCAAATGGGGTTCCCGCTGCCGGCTTCGAGCAGGCCGATACCGCCCCTGCGCTGGGCGGTTTCCATGCCGTAGTTCACTTCCCAGCCCGGGTACCCGGGGTCGATATCGCCCAGATAGACATGATCTGGATGCCCTCTGCCGGTACTCCACAGCGGCACACCATTGTCGTCGAGCACGGCGCTGCCGAGCACGATTTCGTCGCGCCCGTCCCGATCCAGATCTGCGGCGAGCGTAAAATGGGCGCCCTGCCCCCAGTACCGGGCCCCATACGGCTCATTGTCGTATTTCCAAAGGGCCTCGAGTTTGCCGTTGTGGAACTGCCATGCCTCCACCTTCATGCGCCCGTACGTCCCGCGCAACGCCAGCACACAAGGCGTCTTGCCGTCCAGGTACGCCACGGCCAGCTGATTGCGCGAAGCATGATTGTAGCTCCCAAACCCCTCCCGTGAAGGCCACGGTACACGGGCCAATTCCTTGCCGGTCATTCCGTCCCACACAGCCAACCATTCTGGACCGGAAGCGACCTTTCCGTCCGGGGCCCGGGGGTCGCCCTCGCCCACTTTGACCATGACCTCGGCGCGCCCGTCGCCATCCAGATCGAACACGATCATCGGCGAATACCAGATGCCGGTCTCGATGGCCCAGCCCAGGTCCCGACGCCAGAGAAAGACGCCGTCGTGCCGATAGGCTTCGATCTTGTACGGTTCTTTCGAAGCGTACCAGACTTTACTCCAAGGATCCACGTTCGTGTTGGGTTGCTTGATGACGTAATCGTATTGCCCGTCGCCGTCCAGGTCGGCGATCCCGACTTTCTGGAACGTTTCGTCCGGGTCCTTGAGCGGGATTCGTATGTAGGGCGTTTCGGCGGCCGGTATCGGCACGGCCCTGCCGCTCGGTCCGCCCGCGCCACCCGCGGGTCGGACGCTGTAGACCACTTTCGCCGGCTCCGGCGGCGGGTCGGCATCGATGAAATCGGTGGTCTGTCGGACCGGGGCCGGGTTCAGGCGGCGTTCGGGACGACCGTTGGTCCGGCGATATACGTCGAACGCGACGTCCGCCGCGTCGGACTTGAGCAGGCGCCAGCCGATGTAGACCCCCTGCGGAGTTCGCAGAGCCACGACGCCGCGACCGACCCGTTCTTCGGTCCGCGCCGTTGCCCAACCCCTGGGGTGGGGCCGTTTGGGAAACACCATTTTTTCGTGCCGTAGAGCGGCGTCGTCCGCCAGCAGGTCCGTGCGACCGCGGCCCACAAGACGGACGTAAACCTGGTCTACGTCCTCCGGAACCACGGCGTAAGCCTTGAGTTCTTTCCATTCGGCCGTGAGGGTCCGGGTCGTCCGGCCGACGTTCCACGCCGCGACACGCCCGCCCGACAATCCCACGACGGCCAGTGTGACCGGAGAAGCGGATGCACCCCGGACCCAGAGGCGGGCGCAGAGTTCCTCCCCCGGCCGGACTGCAAACCGAGGAGAGGCATTGAGCGCCCAATCCCGCGAACCCTCGTAGACGAGCCGAGCGCAACGCTGCCCCGAATGCGGACGGTCCGTCGCGATCCGGAGGCGTCCGCCCCGGTCACGCGACCAGAATTCCCACGCGCTGGGGACCTCCCCGGCGACTTCCTCGAAGCCGGGGTTTTGGATCCCATCCGCCACTGAAGCGACACGATCAAGCAGCACACAGTCATAGTACGCCGACCCTCGCTGTTTGGGCTCCGGCATGGCATAGCGATCGTCGACCCACAGGTCGAACGTCCCATCGTCGATGCGAAGAGCAACAGCCAGGGCCCCGCCCGTGTAGCGCTTCCAGGTGCGACCGTCGAGCGAAACGGCCAAGACGCGCCCGCTTTTCAAAGACACATTGTAGGCGCCGGCCGGAATACCGGTCAGGCGGGTGTGGAGCGGCGGGGCGCCTTCGGCCGGAGATTGGCGGTCGGCTTTTACCGGCGGGCTCTGCAGCACGACCCCGCCGGACCATTTTTTCTTGGCATCCCGGTCGGTGCTCCACAGGTTCCACTTGTCCGGCGCAAACCGATCCCGGACCCAGGCATCTTTCGGAGTACTGTAGTCTTCTGCCTCGAAACGAAGCTGCTGGGCCGAGCTGCGGAGTCCGCAGACCGAAACGACGATCAGACCGGCTGCGAACCGGGAAACCGCATTACTGCGTTGCATGTCGAACCTCCTCTGGCTGGCTGTCCGAACCGGATCCAGGCCGCTCGGTGGATGGGAACCACAGGTGCGGCGGCGAACGTCCACGGAACGGACGTTCGCCGCTCGTTTTCAGGGCGTTAGGCTCCCACCGGTTGCCAAGAGCGGGTCCCCCCGGTCTGTGGGACCGAACGGCCGGGACGATGGTTGTCTTCGGAGCGTCTCGGCAACGGCCGGCACGGGGCGCACTCGGCGTCCCGCGGCAAAGACGGGCGCGACCCCGTATGGCAACACTTTCACTTGTCCGATCCCCTGCGTCAAGGCCGCAGCCGAAGAATGCCCTCATCCGGTTCGCCGGCAGCGTGCCGGGGACAGATGGCGGGATGCGGGCCGGCGGGATATGTTGGCGCCGATCCCATGCGCACATACAGGCCGTCTCGGGATGTCGCGAAGCACAGGCGATGCCGCGTCCCAGTCTCGTTCGGACCGTTCCGCGACGCCCGGTATTCCTGTGGGGCGCACTTGCAACCCAGCGCGGGTCGACGACAAGCAAGAGAGGACAAAACGCCATGGACGGGCAGGACGACGATCGAAGGTCGGGCGCAAAGAAGCCGCGCAAAGGGATGGGCGCACTCGCCGAAACCTGGCAGGATTTCCGCAAGTTCTCGCGAGACGAACTTTGGGACATGGATCTCGCGGCCCTGCCGCGCATGAGGAAATTCGGGATCTCGTTGCTTCGCATTCTGATTCTCGTCGGCAAGGGATTCGTGGCCGACAACTGCGGGCTGCAGGCCTCGGCGCTGACCTACATCACTCTCATGTCCCTCGTACCGCTCCTGGCCCTGACCTTCTCCGCTTCGAAAGGACTCGGAGTCCAGGAAACCATCATGCAAAACATCGGGTTGCGGCGGACCACGGCCCGGACAAGCGCTGCAAGGACAGACGAAGCGCGGGCGGCCCGGGACGTTCCCAAAAAGAGAGACATGGCCACGTCCGACGCCCTGTCCCATATCGAAGTCGTTCCGAAAAGCAAGTTGGCGGACCTGCCCCCCCAACTTCAGCAGGCCATTGTGAAAGTATTCAACACCGTGGACGCAACGGACTTCAGTAAGCTGGGCGTAGTGGGATCGCTGCTGCTGATCTGGACGGTAATCAAGGTCATGGGCCGGGTTGAAATGACCTTCAACAGCATTTGGGGCGTACACGAATCGCGGTCTTTGCAGCGCAAGTTTGCGGATTACCTGAGCGTCCTTTTCGTGGTCCCGTTTCTACTCCTGGCGGCAACGAGTCTGACCACGGTACTGTCGAGCGGCCGAATCGTCGCCACCCTGCAGGCGCACATGGGGTCGTTGTTTTGGGTCTACCGGAAACTCATCAGCCTGGCCGGCCTTGCAGTGCTTCTGACCGGGTTTTCCTTCCTGTACATTTTTATGCCGAACACTCGGGTGAAACTTTTTCCGGCGCTGGCGGGAGGCGTCTGCGGGGGTGGGCTCTGGTTCGCGGCCCAACTCCTCTACATCCATGGTCAGATCGGCTTGGCGAAGTACAACGCCATTTACGGGACGTTCGCGGCGATCCCGATCTTCCTGGCCTGGCTATACCTGAGCTGGGTGATCGTGCTGTTTGGCGGCGAGGTGGCTTTTGCGGTGCAGAACCACGAGACCTACATGCTCGAACGCACCGCGGAAAACGCGTCGTTCGCCACGCGTGAAGCGCTGGGATTCCTGGCGACATACCACTTATGCCGCCATTATCTGCACGCGGGCGGCCCGTGGTCCTCGGAGGCGTTCGCCCGAGATCACGGCATCCCGACCCGTCTGATGTCGAGTGTGGTCCATTCCCTGGTGGAGAAGGGGGTGTTTCTGTCGACCGCCGGGGAAGAGGCCCTTGACGGTTATGTCCCGGCGCGCCCGCCGGAACGACTCACGCTCCGAGACGTGGCGGTCGCTTTCCGGGGCGAGATCGACCCTGTGACGAAAGCCGTCCTGACCCGCACCGGCGATCGGGTGGGTAAGGCGATGGCCCTTCATCTCGAGGCGTATGAACAGGCCTTGGCCGGACAGAATTTCCGCGAACTCGTCCAGGGCTGACCCGCGACGAGCGAGGAACCGACACGGCGCCGTTCGACGTTTTCATCGGAGGCAGCAAAATGAAGATCGGTTGGATCGGTACGGGAGTCATGGGCGGACCGATGGCCGCCCACCTGCAGGCGGCGGGACATGAACTGGCCGTCTACAGTCGGACCCGCACAAAAGCCGCGGCCCTGCTCGAGGCCGGGGCGACCTGGTGCGACTCGCCGGCCCGGGTGGCCGGTCGCTCGGAAATCGTGTTCTCCATCGTGGGGTTCCCGCGCGATGTGGAAGAAGTGTACCTCGGTCCCGACGGCGTGCTGGCGGCGGCCGGCAGTCCCTGCCGTACCGTCGTGGACATGACCACCAGCGAACCGCGGCTGGCCGGGAAGATCGCGCGCGCGGCCGCGGAAAAAGGCATACGCAGCCTGGACGCCCCGGTGTCCGGGGGCGACGTGGGCGCGCGGAAAGGCACGCTGGCCATTATGGTCGGCGGGGACCGGGACGCGTTCGAAGACGTACTGCCGCTCTTCAGGCTGTTGGGAGACAACATCGCCTACATGGGGCCTTCCGGAGCGGGTCAACACACCAAGATGTGCAACCAGATTCTGATCGCAAGCACCATGATCGGGACGTGCGAATCCTTGCTGTACGCGGCCCGGGTCGGCTTGGGACAGCAGGCCGTGATCGACATCATCGGCACGGGGGCGGCCGGCTCCTGGTCCATCAACAACCTTGGGCCGCGAATCGCGGCCGGAGACTACGATCCGGGCTTCTTTGTCGAACACTTCATCAAAGACATGGGGATTGCGCTCAAGGAGGCCGCGGCATTGAACCTGGCGCTGCCCGGTCTGGCGCTGGCGCATCAATTGTACGTGGCGGTCAAAGCCCGGGGACACGGGCGCTCCGGGACTCAGGCGTTGATGCTGGCCCTGGATGCCTTGAGTCGCGAGCCCCGGGCCTGAGAGATTACGCCTGTGCGAGCGTATTCCTCACATTCCAGGGTCGGGCACGTCTGAATTGTGGACACGGGCGCGGCTCTCGAACCGGGTCCAGGCCGGGATGAACGTCAGGGGAACGAGTCCGGTGGGGCCGTTGCGATTCTTGGCGATGATCAGCTCGGCGTCCATTCCCTCGTCGATATGGACCCCTTGGTCGGTTTCCACGTCCCTGTCCCGGTGGAGCAGAGCCACGATATCGGCGTCTTGCTCGATGGCGCCGGACTCGCGCAAGTGGGAGAGCCGGGGCCGCTGCCCCGGTTGAGACGCCTGCCGGTTAAGCTGAGCCAGCACGAGGACCGGGATGTTCAGTTCTTTGGCCAGAGCTTTGAGCCGAGCGGAGATTTGGGAGACTTCGTTTTCACGTGTGGAATTCCGGTTCGACGACACGGGGCGAACCAACTGCAGGTAGTCCACGATAATCATCCGCACGTCGTGTTTCCGCCACATCTGCCGGGCCCGGTGTCGGAGGTCGTCGATGTCCAGTGTGCCTGCGTCGTCGATGTAGATAGGGGCTTTCTTGAGTCGTTCACCCTGTTGCGTAATGCCCTGCCAGCGCGCTTGGGAGATGGCCCCATCGCGAATGTCGCCCAAGCTGACCCGTGCCAAAGTGCAGAGCAGGCGGAGGACCAGCAGTTCCGTCCCCATTTCGAGGCTGAAGATCCCCACGGCCGTCGGGTTGTCGTTCATTGCGATGTTGCAGGCCACGTTCAGGGCCAGGGCCGTCTTTCCGATGGAGGGGCGTGCGGCCAGCACGATCATCTCGCCCGGTCGAAAACCGGTAATGAGCGCATCCAAGTCCGGGAACCCACTCGAAAGTCCCATGACCGAGGGATCTTTCTGGCGGAGTTTGTCGAGCAGATCGATTGCCTTGAGGATGACCTCGCCCACGGGCACGGCGGCGGAGGCGGCGTGAAGCTCCGAAATGCCAAGGATCTCTTCCTCGAACGCATCCAGCAATTCTTTGACCGAGCGCTCCCGGTCGAAACACTGGCCCACGATATCGGCGCCGGACGCGATGATCCGGCGGAGGACGGCATCGTCATAGACGATATCGACATACTTGTCCACGTTGGCGGCGCTGGGCACACTGTTCAGGATGCGGGCCAGGTAGCTTGCACCGCCGATTTCCTCGAGACGCCCCCGACGGTCGAGTGCATCCGAAAGGGAAAGCAGGTCGATGCCGCTTTTGCGACGGTCGGCGCACAACTCGACCAGAGTGTCGAAGATGGTCTGGTGTCCGGGATGGAAGAAACTGCCCGGAAAATTGAGCCGGGCCACGGCCGCGTCGATAGCATTCTCCGGATCCAAAAGCATCGAACCGAGGACGGCGATCTCGGCATCCTCGTTGTGGGGCAAGGGCCGATCGCCGACGAGCAGCGGCGAGGGAGTACTTCCGCGTAGCGCCGCCGACCGATCTGAAGTCTGCGAATAGTCAGCCTGAGCCATGGTTGAGCTGCTGCTCCCTGTCGGTTTGTGGCGCGAACGTCGCGGCGGACGCGGCCGCTCGCATGCCGAACGCGCGCAACGACTGAAAGGAAAAAGGCGACTCGCCGATCGCGGCGGGGCGCCCAGGGATGTTGCCTCCGGCCCGGGGCCGGGGGGCCTCGGAGCCGAGCCGGATTTCAGGCCCGGACCACCCAAACCTTGACGGTGGACTCGATTTCGGGGTGAAGACGCAGTTGTACGCTGTAAACCCCCAGTTCGCGGATCGGCTCTTCGAGCTGAACGGCGTGCCGTTCCACCTCGATGCCTTCTTCCGCCAAGGCCTGCACAATCTGCTGGGGCCCGACCGAACCGTACAGTTTATCTTCTTCGTCGGCTTGGACGGCGATCGTCAGCGACTGCCGGCTGAGTTTGTCGGCCATGGCGCGGGCCACCGCGACCCGTTCCTCGTATTCCTTTTGAAGTCTCAACTTACGGGCTTCAAGCTGTTGCAGGACTGTAGGCGTCAGCGGAGCGGCCAATTTCTTGGGCACCAGGTAATTGCGGGCGTAACCATCGGCGACCCGTACGCGGTCGCCCAACTGTCCGAGGTCCTTGACGTCTTCGAGAAGAACCAATTCAACGGGCATTCTTCACTCTCCCTCTCTGGCGGGCGATCCCGGGGCCGCCCGCTCATCAGCGGCAAACCCGGGCGCGCACATGCATCCGGAAAAAAGCAAGGGGTGCCACGGGGGACCGTCGGGATCGACCTGGATCGTTCTCCGCGACGGACGGACGCCCGGGGCAGGCGTGCGACCTCCGCACCCGCAGCAAGTTACGGCACCAACGCCAGGTTACGCGCCCGCTTGATGGCCCGCGCGAGCATCTTCTGGTGTTTGAAACAAGTCCCCGTAATGCGACGAGGCAGGATGCGGCCTTTCTCGGTCTGATGCTTACGCAACAGTTCCACATCCTTGAAATCGATGAAATTGATGCGACTCTCGCACAGCCGGCACACTTTTTTGCGCAGCAGCTTCCGTCGCTTTTTCTTGATGGCTTTGGCAGTAGCCGTACTCATAGGGCGCCACTCCTTCGTTTTCGGTTATGGCAATTGTTCGGAGCTTCGACCCGCCGGCGGGTCTTCTCGATGGCGACAAGCGAGCACCCTGACTCCCGGACCGGTCCGACCATGGGTTTCGGGCGATCTTGTCAACAGTCGGTCTGTTTTTATGAAACGGTCACATATACTGTCTGCACCGATCTCTCAGAACGGAATGTCGTCCTCGGCATCCCCTGCGGGCGCTTCGAACGGCGGCATGTCCGGCGGCTCCGCCTGCTGTCGGGGGGCCGGCGGCGGCGGGGCCGTTGCCGGAGGGGCGGACTGTTGCCGCGGCGGGGCCGCCGCCGCTCGAGGGG